>WVYX01000092.1:0-80899 GCA_011772755.1 Gemmatimonadales bacterium | reverse complement strand
GGCTAGCAGCTGGCATGCCGCTGCCCGCTTTCCATCCGTCCCCGAATCGTGTACTCGCGCCCTCGGTTCGCTTGACACTACAGCGCCTTGATCTCCTGCGGGCCTCATACTTGTGGGAAGAGGCTGACGAAGTAGTGCAACATCATATGCAGAGCTGGCAGGCGCCGGCCGGAGAGATTCTCGACGTGGCGGAAGGGCTGATCGGACGGGGTTGGGTTGCCGAAGGTGTCAGGCTCGGGTGGCAGGCGGCGGAGACCGGGGTGCTGAACGACACTCGTGTGTTGCGGGTGATCTTCCCGTGGCCGTTTCGCAGGCTGATCGAGGCCGAGGCCGAGGCGCATGGCGTCGACCCCTACCTGGTGGCAGCGATGATACGTCAGGAATCGACGTTTCGAGCGGAGGTGACGTCCCGGGCTGGCGCTCGGGGGCTCATGCAGCTCATGCCGCGGACTGCGGCAGGGCTGGCTCGGCGCCTAGGGGTGGAATGGGATGATCAGCTGCTGGCAGTTGCGGACGCGAACCTCCACCTCGGTACTGCCCACCTGGCGGCTCTGTTGAGGAGTTATCGAGGGAACGTGATTGCTGCCCTCGCGGCGTACAACGCTGGTAGTCGACCGGTAGCCCGGTGGCTGCGGTATCCCGAGGCGAAGGACCAGTTCCGGTTCGTGGAGCGGATACCGTATGCTGAGACGCGGCGGTATGTACGCGCCGTTCTGCGGAACCGGGCGCTCTATCGGGCGCTGTACCCCCCCGCTGAGAGTCAGGCGGTCGACGACCAGTGAGCGCCGCGGGCCTGCGTCGCCTGCTGCACGCGTGTACGGCTGCCGTTCTGCTTGTCATCCCACTTGCCTCTTGGACAGCATTCCGGGTGGTGGTCTTGGTGGGCGCGGTAGTGGCCGTCGCGTTCGAGACCGCACGGCTTAGCCTTCCCGGATTCGGCCCCCGTGTTGCCCGTGTCGTACCGGTGTTTCGTGCGTCCGAGGCGCGCCGCCCGAGTGGAGCGGCATGGTTGGGGGTGGGGTACGGGATTGCGGTCTGGTTCCCTCAACCGGCGCCGGTGGCGGGTGTTCTAGTCGCGGCGTTGGCCGATCCCGCAGCGTCCTTCGTAGGAGCACGGCGGAGTACCCTGGGGCGCAAGACGTTCGCGGGTAGCGCGGCGCATTTCACGGTCGCCTGCGGGCTCCTCGCGGTCCTCGGGCTTGGGTGGACTGTTGTACTCAGCGCCGCAGCGGTGGGCGCAGCACTCGAGCGGTGGTCGGGCGCCGTCGACGACAATCTCTTGGTCGCGCCTGGTGTTGCTGCGGTCGTCGCGCTCCTTGCTTGACAGCAGGGAGCACGGCGAGGCAGTATTGCGCGATCGGGTATGGGTGGTGGGTTTGAGGAGCGTCTCAGTAGTGGTGTTACAGCAGGAGGAAACGCATATGGCACGGGGGAAGGTTAAGTGGTTCAATGATGCAAAAGGGTATGGGTTCATCGAGCTAGAGGGCGGTGGAGAAGACGTGTTCGTCCATTTCTCGGCGATTCAGATGGACGGGTTCAGGACGCTCGTTGAAGGTCAGGAAGTCGAGCTCGAAGTAGAGAGCGGTGAGAAGGGGCAGTTCGCGTCGAACGTCGTCCGAGTCTAGCTCTCTTCCCCGTCGACAACGGCGACGCCCCGCTGAATGTCGGCGGGGCGTTTTGTTTCTGGCTATCTTCTCCCCATGCCGGCACCATGCGAACCGCGACTGTTTCTGATCGACGGTTACGCCCTGATCTATCGGGCGTTCTATGCGATGATCAACCGCCCGCTCCGCACGAGTCGCGGTGAGAACACCTCGGCGGTCTGGGGGATTGCGAACTTCCTCCACCGTCTGTTTGCCGAACATCGCCCTGACTATGTGGCGTGGGTCCACGATGCCGGCACGTCGTTGCGCACGGATGTCTACCCCGATTACAAAGCCACCCGTGAGAAACTCGACGACGAGCTACAGGAAGATTTCGACCGTTCAGTGGAACGGATCGAGGAAATGCTCGATGCGTTTGGTGTTGCGCTTGTGGCAGTCGACGGGTATGAGGCGGACGACGTGATTGGGACGCTGGCGACCAGCGCGGCTGAGATGGGAATCGCTGTCGTGATTGTGTCCGGTGACAAAGACTTCTATCAACTGATTGCACCCAGGGTGGTGCTACTGAACCCGGGTCGGCGGGGTCCTGCGGCGGTGGAGGAGCACTGGGTAGATCTCTCCAATGCCCGCGAGCGTTTGGGCGTGCCCCCGGAGCGCGTCGTGGACTACTTGGCGTTAGTGGGTGATGCGTCGGACAACGTCCCTGGAGTTCGCGGCGTCGGTGATAAGACAGCGCGGAAGCTGATCGACACGTACGGCGACCTCGACTGCATCCTGGAGCGTGCCGGGGAGGTAGGGGCGAAGCGCACGCGAGAGGCGCTCCTGGCGGAAGCTGACAATGCCCGCCTGAGTCGTGAGCTGGTGACTATCCGACGCGACGTGCCCGTCGAGTTGAAGTTGGATGAGCTCAGGGCAGGGCCACGGGATGACGAGGTGCTGCGGCAGCTGTATTCGGTTCTGGAGTTCGACTCCCTGTTGCCCAGGCTGGAGTCGCGGGAGCCCGTCATACATAGCGGCGAACGGTATCGGCTGGTGTCGGCGGTGGAGGAGGTGGCGGCAGCCGTCCGCGAGGCCAGAGGAGCAGCCATCGTCGCGGTCGCCGTGCAGGCAGCCAGCGCCAATGCGTTACGTGCAGAGCTGATAGGCCTCACCCTAGCCGCCAGCGACGGCCGAGCGTGGTACTTTCCCTTTGCTCATCAACTCCCAGCTGGCGAGCTGGTCGACCGTAGCCCTCCTGCGAACCTGCCTGCTCTCGGGGATCCCGCCATGCAGCCCCTGGCAGAGCTGCTGCAAGATCCCCGTGTCCCGAAGGCGGGGCACAACATCAAGTACGACTGGCTGGTGCTCCGGCGTGCCGGTATCTCGCTGGCTGGCGTTGCCTACGACTCGATGCTGGCGAGTTTCGTGCTCGATCCCGGACGTCGGTCGCACGCTCTCGCCGCCTTGGTGCTGGAGCACCTTGGGGTCCGGCTCCCCGCGTACGGGGATCTCGTGGGGAGAGGGAAGAGCGAGCGACCGTTCGCCGCGGTGCCTCCAGCGGAAGCGGCGGAATACTGCTGTGGGCGCTGCGACGCTCTCCTGCGTCTGCGGACCCAGCTCGAGCCGCAGCTCGAGCAACACAATGTCACGGCGCTGCTGGAACAGATCGAGCTCCCCCTCGTGGGGGTGCTGGTGGACATGGAGTGGCGTGGGATCGCCGTCGACAGCGAGCGGCTGGCCCAGCTGTCGGAGCGCTTCGCTGCGGAACTCGGCGAGCTTGAGCAGGCGATCTATCGGGAAGCCGGCACTGAATTCAACATCAACAGCACGCCACAGCTGCGGCACGTATTGTTCGAGAAGTTGAACCTCCCGGTGCTGAAGAAGACCAAGACTGGGCCCTCTACTGACGCGGATGTGTTGGCTGAACATGCGGCGGCGGGCTTCGCACTCCCTCGTCTACTGCTCGACTACCGGGAGCTCAGCAAACTGCGGTCCACCTATGTCGATGTACTCCCTCAGTGGGTGAATCCGGACACAGGCCGCATTCATACCAGCTTCGGCCAGACCGGAGCATCGACGGGGCGGCTTTCCTCATCGGACCCCAATCTGCAAAACATTCCGGTGCGGACGTCGCGAGGTGAGGAAATCCGGCGTTGCTTCGTCGCGGGACCGGGGCAGGTGTTCATCGTCGCAGACTACTCGCAGATCGAGCTGCGACTCCTGGCCCATTTCTCGGAAGACCCCGCGTTTCTCACCGCCTTTCGGCGCGGTGGGGATATTCACCGCGAGACGGCGGCGATCATCTTCGACGTTGCTGTGGAGGACGTCACAGCGCAAATGCGCGCGCGGGCCAAGACTATCAACTTTGCGACGATCTACGGGCAGGGTCCCTTCGCGCTGAGCCGCCAGCTCGGGATCCCCGTGGACGAGGCAAAATCGTTTATCCGTCTGTACTTCGAACGCTTGGCCGGGGTTCGCCGGTACCTCGACGGGTGCGTGGCCCGAGCAAGGGAGCTGGGTTATGCCGAGACGCTGTTCGGGCGGCGGCGTTACATCCCGGAGCTCAGGGACCGGACCCACAACGTCCGGGCGTTCGGCGAGCGCGTTGCCATGAACTCCCCGTTGCAGGGCTCGGCGGCAGATCTCATCAAGCGTGCGATGATCAGGTTGGCCACGGCGCTGCCGGAAGCGGGGCTCGAGAGTGCCATCATCCTTCTTCAGGTCCACGATGAGTTGGTGGTGGAAGCGCCACGAGATGAAGATGAAGTGGACGAGGCCCGGGCCGTCGTACAGCGTGAAATGGAGAGCGCCGCTGAGCTGCGGATTCCGTTGGTAGTGGAGATCGGCGTAGGGGCTAATTGGCTCGATGCGAAAGCATAGTGGGGGACGTCAACCGATGCGGAACCCACGAGGCATGACCATGATCGAGATGCTGATGGTGATGCTGATCGTCGGGCTCCTTGCCGGGGTCGCAGTGCCCCGCTACCACAAGGCCAAGGAGCGGGTGTTTCTCTCGACCATGAAATCGGATCTCCGAAACTTCGCCGTTGCGGAGGAGTCTTACTTCTACGACTTCGGCGTCTACACCCCCGACTTAGGGATTCTTGAGTCGCGTGGAATGCAGCGCAGCGAGGACGTGACGATCGAGGTCAACGAGGCGACGGCGGTCGGCTGGGCCGCCACCGGGCGCCACGCCGGGACGCTGCTACGGTGCTACCTCTTCGTGGGTGCTGCCGGGCCCGTGGGCGCGGCAGTGATGGAGGGGGCACTGTCCTGCAACTGAAATGGTGTGGCGAGAGTTCGCCCTCTGGCGGCAGGGAGTCGCGCACGCCCTCGATGGTGGACTATGGCTCCATCCGTTTGAGCTCCAGGGGGAACGCTGGGCGCACCTGGTGTCTTCGAATCGAGAGGCGCTGCTCGAGGCCGGGCGTCGGTTGGGTTTGCGCGCCGAGTGGCTGCAATACCGTCCACTGAAGCATCCGCGCACCGGCGAACGGGTCGCCGCGTGGCATTGGGATCTCAGGGGCCCACGTCTGGAGCTGGCCTGCCGGCTGGCGGCGCCCCGTGTTCCTGACTCTCCTCGATAGCTCGCTGCTTTTCCCGGGGTGCTCTGGCCTTCAACACACCGGGCCACCAATTCCATCTGCCCGCGATGTGCATGATCGATGGCACGAGCACCATGCGGATCAAGGTCGCGTCCAGCAGCACTGCGACCGCCAGGCCGAACCCCAGGAACTTGGCAGCCAGAACTCGGGAGAAGGCAAAGGTGCCAAATACGATGATCATGATCGCGGCGGCACTGGTGATGACTGAGGCGGTGGCCGTGATGCCCTCCATGGTGGCCTGGTCGTTTCGCCCGGTGCGGTCGAACACCTCCTTGATCCGCGACAGCAGGAAGACCTCATAGTCCATACTCAGGCCGAACACGACGGCGAACACGATCACCGGCACCAGCACGAAGACGGCATCGGTCGGCCCGTCCAGTCCGAACAGCGTAGCTCCCACACCCTGCTGGAAGACAAGCACCACGAGACCGAAGGTCCCGGCTACGGAGAGGCAGTTCATGACCACGGCCTTCAGCGGAACGAGGATCGATTGGAACGCCACTGAGAGCATGACTGCCGTGGTCACGAGCACCAGCACAATGACCACGGGAAACTGCCGTAGCAGCTTGTTTTGCAGGTCGACGCTCGCGGCCTGAAACCCACCCACGGCCACAGTCACCGAGTCAAAGCCCCGAATGCCGCTCGTCACCATCTGCCGGATGGAACGCACCACGTCCATGGAGGTCGCAAGCGTTGTGGTATCGGCCAGGAGAACATCCACTAGTGCCGTGCGGGCGTCCTCTGAGAGGTACGACGCGAAGAAGTCTGGCGCCCGCGCCCGCGCGGCATCGACGTCGCTGTATAGCATGGTGTAGCGCAGCATCGACATTGCCGGCCGCAGACTCACGGGGGAGCGCACTTGGGCCACCCGCGGATCCGCCAGAATCGAATCTGATAGCTGCTTGAGGCCCCGCAGGTAGCGGGTTCCGACGACCTTCTCCCCCTCGGGCGCCTGAACCACCACCCGCACAGGCTGCAGGGCACCACGCGCACCGACTCGGTCGAGCGCCTGCGCTCCCTCGTTGGATTCGGTATCCGAAGGGAACCAGCCGGACCGAGGCAGGCCGATCCGGATCTCGGCCAGGGGCCAGGTGATCGCCACCACCAGTACTCCCCCAATGAACAGGGCGCGCCACGGGTGGTGCCCGAGCCATCGAGCCCACCGCTCCCAGCCGGTGGGCGCGTGGAACCAGGCCAGCCGCTTGGCGATCCACTTGGGCCGGTCAATGCCTCGACCGAGGATGGATAGGATTGCCGGCAGGAAGGTCACCGCCAGTAGCACTGCCGTGGCGACGACGAGCAGCCCTCCGATACCAACCGACCGGGTCTCGCTGGTGGGGGTAATGAGCAGCGACGCAAACCCAAGCAGCACTGTCATGCCGCTGGTGACCACGGCACGCCCGGCCGTGGTGATGCTGCGTTCCGCTGCACCCAATGGGCTGCGGCCTCGACGGAGCTCTTCGCGGAACCGTGTCACGATCAGCAGCGAATAGTCGATACCGACGCCCAGGCCCATCATCGACACGATGGTCAAGACGAAGATGGACATGGGAAAGAACCCGGACACCACGTGCACCAGGGCCAGGGCGCATGAGATAGCGAGGACGCCGACGATGAGAGGCAGGAGTGCTGCCACCAGGGCTCCGAACGCCAGAACCAACACCAGGCCGCTCAATGGCAGTGCGTTTCGCTCTCCTTTCTCGGTGTCCTCCTTGCTCACGGAGCGAACGTCGAAGTCCAGTGCCGGGCCGCCAGTGACGTGGACGCGGTAGTCCGCCGCCCAGGGAATCCGGTCCTGAGTGCTGTGGACTGCCTCGCGGAAGCTGGGCACCAGGTCGGTGGCACTCGTCCCGGTGTCCGGCCGCAGAACGGCGATGAAGAAGGTGGTGTGCCGGTCCGGGCTGATTAGGCTCGAGTCTCTCGCGGTGAGATAGGACACCACCTGGCTGATGTAAGGTTCAGAGGATGCCCGTCGTGTCAGGGAGTCGAGGAACGCGTTATACGGCGGGCTGTCGAGCGGCTCCGGCCCAGTGAGTGCGACGGCGAAGAAAGTGCTGATCGGCAGCGAGAACTCCTCACTGATGAGGTCTGCCGCCAGCTTCGAATCGGAGTCGAGCAGCGNNACGGTGGTCGCCCGGGGCAGCGCGAAGACCGCTGCAACGAGCCAGAACCCGATGACCAGAAAACGAAGTCGGATGATGACGCGGGCGGGCGGTGCGATCACACCGAACTCCCGGCCGCCGACACTCTCCCCTGACCAACCGCTGCGGCGCTACTTGCGGGAATGATCACAGAATGTGGCTTGTTCGCGACACCGGTGGAAAGGAGAGAATCATAGAGCCACAGCGCCCCCGATGCCAGCGGTTCGAGTGGCGTCTTACAGTCGGCTCCAGGCATATTGCAAGTCATGCGGCCCCGGTTCCTCGTCCTTACGGTGGCGTTGGCGCTGGCTGCGATCCTGCTGTTGCGGCGATCAACCCAGGTTCCTTCGGTTCCGCCGGCCATTGGCTCGGGTCCAGACCG
The DNA here is from genome assembly GCA_011772755.1 of Gemmatimonadales bacterium. Lineage (GTDB taxonomy): Bacteria > Gemmatimonadota > Gemmatimonadetes > Gemmatimonadales > GWC2-71-9 > WVYX01. Next base: position 73,188 of record WVYX01000092.1, on the reverse strand, counting down.
GTCGGGCGTACAAGCTGGCGGCGTCGACTGGGACAGTGTACGGGCCTTCCGAGCCCGGGTGCGCCAGCGAATCGCCGAGTCGAACACCTACCTGCAGGTCATGCTCGCGGAAGGTGACTCGATGCTCAAACGTTGGCCCGAGCGGGTCGCAAACCCCATCCCGATCTACATCCCCGAGGGTGGTGCCCGCGGATATCGCGTGGCCTATGGCAGGGCCGTGGAGAACGCACTGAACCGGTGGCAACGGGGGAGTTTCATCCCAGTGCAGTTCCAGCGGGTGCGGGACTCCGCACAGGCGGAGGTAATAGTGCGGTGGATCGACCGATTCGCTACACAGCGCACCGGCCAGGCGCATGTGGTGTGGAACTCGATGGGCTGGCTGCTGCGGGGAACCCTTATGCTGGCAACCCACACCCCGGACGGGCGACCACTGCCTCCGGACGGAGTGTATACGGTAGCACTGCACGAAATTGGTCACCTGCTGGGGTTGGGGCACTCCGACGATCCAGACGACGTCATGTATCCCACTACCAGAATCCACGACTTGACGACTCGAGACCGGCGGACGGCCGGCCTGCTGTATGCCCTACCGCCGGGTTCCCTGGGGGACCCGCGACCCCCATCCGCTCCCTAGGTCAGCGCCGCGCACGAACCGGAATCGCGCCCCGGTCTGCCTGCTGGGCAATCAGGTAGGCGAACTCCGCATACCGGGCGAGGCCCGCGAACGGGAAATCGTCGGCCCACTCGTCGCCGGGCTTATGGTACTGATCCCAACGCCCTCGCAGCGCCTTGGAGCTGTCGGCAGTGAGGCCCTCGTACGGATCGGGGCCAGGGATGATGAGCAGTGCGGGGACGCCCCGGCGGGTGAACGGGTAGAAATCGGAGATGGGTCTCGGCCGCGAAGTCGTGACCCGCCAGCCCCGGCGTTGTGCGACGCCAATGGCCACCGCCCCGAGACCGGTGCTGTCGACGCCCGCAAGCTGCCAACTGACCGGCGGCGCTGGCGGTGCGCCCGCGTCCAGGTTGATCACCGCCAGTGTGCGCTCCAGGGGCCACATCGGTCGCTCGACGTAATAGTCTGATCCCAGCAGCCCTTTCTCTTCAGCGGAGAAGAACAGCAACAGCGTAGAGTGTCGCATCGGCTCAGAAGACGTGTTTGCCAACGCCTGGCCGATTGCCAGGAGCATGGCTACCCCTGCCGCGTTGTCCGAGAACCCGTTGAACACCGAGTCGCCGGCTGCGTCGGGCACGCCGACGCCCAGGTGGTCGTAGTGAGCCGCGAAGGCGATCGCAGTGTCTCGCGCCTGTGGGTCCGCTCCCGGCAACACGCAGGCCACGTTTGTGGCCGCGACCGCCTCGGTCTCGAACTCCATGTGGACCTCCGCGGTCCAGGGGAGTGGCTGCGGCAGCATCTTTGCGCCCCGGACGACGGGGGTCCCCGCCAACAGCGCCTGTGCGACGCGCGGCCCTGCGATCACCGATGGCACCTTGGGAAGAGACGAGGAAGGCAGGTCGGCGTCCCGGTGATACATCCGTGAGGTGCCACGGCTCTGGACATAGAGCTCATAGGCCTCTGGCTCGCCGATCAGGTGGATCATGCCGGCTGCACCCCGGGCTGCCAGAGTGTCGGCCGGAGCTCCTCTGAGCGGTCCCAGCGTTACGGCCACCTTTCCGTCGAGCTCGAGTGCGCCCAGTCCCGCCCTGATGTCGTCCGCGCCGCCCACGTAGGCAGCGCGACCGGCGAAGTCGACCAGAGTCCCCTTCCTCCCCACATTGGGGGTGAAGTCCGCGGGGTAGCGGAACTCGGACCGGAGCGCTGGGCCTGCTACCAGGAGCCGCGCGGTGGAGCGTAAGTGGGCCAGCTCTAGGGGGACAGACTGCATGTAATCCCCATTCGCGGCTTGCAGCCCCAGGGCAACGCACTGGGAGGCGATGTAAAGCGCTGCCAGCCGCTCGCCGGGGCTAGCTGTCCCGCGGCCGCGGAGCATGTCGTGGGACAGGAAGCGCGTGTGCGCCCGGATCGCGAGCGTATCAATCACGGCACTCTGAGCAACTGCGTCGCTGCCGAGCGTCAGCGCGAGAGCTAGGGACAACAAGGCTGTCGGTCGTAGCACACGGTGCCTCGTCGGTGTCGGCCCAGTTGAGCGAGCGGATGTGAACGCTGTAGAATATCGCTGATTGCCAGAGGTGGCCGGAGTCCTCTACCGGACACGTACGGCTCAGCGCGCTCGTCGTGCAAGGGCGCGCAGCCGCGGTGCGGTGCTGCAGCCTGCGGCCTCCAGGGATCTCGTGATGCTGCTTCTCCCATTTCTTGTGCTGGCTCTGCAGCTGAGTGCCACGTCAGCCATCGAGCGCGCAGCGCTCGACGGAGTGCGCGGCGGTGTTTTTCCGGGCGCCGTCGTGGTAGTGGGGACGCATGACCGTGTGCTCCTCTCCAGAGGCTACGGGCGGCTTACCTGGTCAAGCAGCGGTGCGACACCGAGTTCGGACAGTACGCTGTACGATCTCGCCTCCCTGACAAAAGTCGTGGCGACGACCCCGGCCGTTATGCTGCTTGTCCAGGCTGGGCGACTCGATCTGGATCGCCCAGTCCAGCACTACCTGCCGGAGTTCACCGGTGATGACAAGGAGCGGGTCACCGTTCGTCACCTGCTGGAACACCGTTCCGGGATGCGAGCGTTCCTGCCGCTCAACGAGCGAGCCAGCACCGCTGCCGAGGCCCGGCAGATCGTTCTCACGGAACCTCTGCGGTTCGACCCCGGCGGGCGCATCGTCTACAGCGACCTGAACGCCATGTTGCTGGGCTGGATTGTGGAGCGGGTGGCTGGTGTGCCGCTCGATCGCTTCGTTGAGGAGAACGTGTTCGGTCCGCTCGGGATGCGGCATACGCTCTTCAAACCGCCGCGGGCGCTGCGACCCCGCATAGCGCCGGTAGGGATCTGGCGCGGGTACGTGATCGCCGGCCAGGTGCATGACCAGAACGCGGCTCGGCTAGGCGGCGTGTCGGGACATGCGGGGCTCTACAGTACGGGACTCGACCTCGCTCGGTATGCCCAATTGTGGCTGAACGAAGGCCACGCTGGTGATGGGATGCAACTCCTGCTGGTGGGCACGGTAAGGCACTTCGCGCGCCGCGGCCCCGGGAATCGGGCCCTGGGATGGGAACTGCGGGATACCACGTCCGCAGAGGATACGGGCACCCTGCTCTCTCCGGCCGCCTTCGGTCACGGCGGCTACACCGGCACATCTCTCTGGATCGATCCAGTTCGCGATCTCTTCGTCATCGTGCTGACGAACCGTGTTTTTGCGCCCCGCACCCGCAGGTCGATCTCTCGGCTCAAAGACATCAGGGGACGCATAGCAGACGCTGCGGTCGCGCTGCGGCGCGAGGTGTGTGGGCCTGCCGACCCTCGCCCCGGCGCCACAAAGTCGTGCTAGCTGCCGGCTACGTTGGGGACGCCCCGTCGGAGCCTGCCAGGCCTACGCTCATCTACGACGGCAGCTGCGGGTTCTGCACTTCGTGGGTCGCACGCGTGAAGCGGTTGGACCACCACGACGCGGTGGAGTTCACGTCGTTGCAGGATCCTCGCGTGCGGGAACTCTCCGGCCAAAGTCTGGAGCAGCTACGGCAAGCCGTCCACTTCGTGCGCCCCGACGGTGCCGTGTTCGCCGGCGCGGCGGCCGCGCGGGAGCTCTTCCGGTATCTGTGGGGTGGGCGGGTCGTGCGCCTGATCTTGGGTGCTCCAGGGGTAATGCCGCTGGCGGAACGCATCTACGCGTGGATCGCCCGCACGCGAGGTCCGGTGCGGTAATGGCTGTGGCGGCGTCGCTTGGGGACCGGTACTTTGCAGGAACTGACGGCGGGCGGAAGTGTACCCCGGGTCAACGGGAGTAAAACGATGCTTGACGAAGCGACTGTCAGGAGCGCGCTGCGGCAGGTGAAAGATCCCGAGGTCGGTCTCAGCATCATCGACTTGGGGCTGGTTTACGACGTCGAGATCCAACAAGGGAAAGTCGACATCAAGATGACGCTGACGTCCCCTGGGTGCCCCGCCGGCGGGCAGATCATGAGTGAGGCCGACGCGGCCGTGCGAGCTCTCGACTCCGTCGAGGATGTGCGGATCGAGCTGGTGTGGGAGCCCTACTGGACCCCGGAGCGGATCGATCCGAAAGTCCGCGCGTTTCTCGGTTTCTGAGAGCGGCGTTACCTACCGTCAGGCACCAGACAAAGCCGCGAGAATCTCCTGGTCACCCAAGAGCTGCCGCTGCCAGCGGCGGAGATCTTGCGTCGCCTCGAGCTGAGCCTCTGAGGCTGGCATCGCCCGGGCCACCACCTGCAGCGTTCCATTGGGACAGAGCAGCCCCGGCTCCATTCCGATTTCTCTCGCTCGACGATCACGCAGGCGTTTGAGCCTCTCAATGCGCTGGTCGTAGCGGTGGTCTGGTTCCGGCCGGCCGGCACGCTGCAGCCTCGGTAGGTCCTTTGCGGGTAGGGACAGGCCTTTCTTGACGGCGGCGAGCATTGGCTGGCCGTATCTGCGGACCACGGTCGAGGGAACTCGAGAAAGACCGCTGAGCTGGTCCAACCTGGTGGGGGCAGCACGGGCAATCTCCACTAGCGACATGCCCCCGAGCACCCGAAATGGTGCCCGGTCGAGGGTGCGAGCAGTGGACTCGCGCCATGCATAGAGCGCTCGGAGGACGGCGCGCTGGCGACTCCCCAGGCTCTTGGCTCCCTTGATGCGGAGGTAGGCATCCTCGTCGTTGCCTCGTGGTTGTGTCCAGCGAATGCCCTCGAGGCGCTGGAACTCTTCCAGCGCCCACTCCAGTCGCCCGAGTTCAGTGAGCCGCGTGGCAAGCTTGTCCCGCAGGGCAGGGAGGTACCGGGTGTCGTCGGAGGCGTAGGCGATCATCTCGGGGGTGAGTGGGCGGCGGGACCAGTCGGCGCGCTGGTACTTCTTGTCGAGGCGCACGCGGAAGTACTTCTCGAGTATCGACCTCAGTCCCACCGACGGTTCGCCAGCTAGCTGAGCGGCTATCCGCGTGTCGAACAGGTTGGTGGCGCGGAACCCGTAATCGCGGTCGAGGATGCGGAGATCGTAGTCGGCGTCGTGGAAGACGATCTCGATAGCCCGATCTGCCAGGAGCTTCGCCAGGGGCCCGAGGTCCGTGATCGCCAGGGGATCGACCAGCGCGGTCTCGTCGTCGGAACTCAGCTGAACGAGATAGACGCGGTCGACATAGCGGTGGTATGAGGCGGCCTCGGTGTCGAAGCCGATACGCGGCAGCTTGCTGAAGCGGGTGGCTAGTGCGACTAGCTCGCTAGGTTCAGCAATCAGCTGCGGCCGCCGCCGGGACTGTCGCGCCATCATGCTCCAAAGATCACCAGGAAACTGGGGCTTGCGGAAGGCTAGGCAAACGAGCACGAAGCCTCAACGGTTGAGCCGCCAGATTATCGACACACTGTCTAGACGGTGTGGAAAACTGGTAACGTCTTAGATCGCAATAGGTTAGCATAACAGGTCCAACGACACCATAACTACAGTATCGCGGCACTAATCGTACACTCTAGTCTGCTTCTGAAGATCTTGGGCCCGTCGGGCTGCCAGGGCCATAGGCGACCTTACGGCCGCGGCCGCGAGCGTATTCCCTCCCCATTGCGCGACTCCGCGTCTGGTTGTCGCCGCTCTTGAAACAGGTAAGTTTACCCTCCTCTCCAGTCAGGTGCCTGTTCGTGAGTTCAGTTGCCTTCATTGAGATACGCGTCTATCCGAATGACTGCGATGCATACGGGCATGTGAATCAGGCGGCCTTTCTCAGCATGTTCGAGCGTGCCCGCTGGGAAGCCGTCGCCCGTGGTCCCGGGGTCGACGTCTTTTCGCGAAACGGAGTGTGGCCGGCGGTTCGGAAAGCAACGGTCGAGTACTACGCCGAGGCCTTCTCCGGCGACTTGCTCCGGTTTGACACGACGCTCACCCATCACGGTAGGACTAGCTTCACCCTCAACCAGACGGCACGGCGCAACGCAGACGGCACGCTTGTGGCGGAGGCCGATATCGTGTTCGTTTGCGTCGGCGCGGGGGGCAAGCCAACACCTGTGCCTGAGGAGATTCAGGGCTTCTTCGGTACCCGCCCGTCGGTGAGGCCTGGAGCATTTCAGCATCTGGTCATCCGGGGCATTGCCACGGCGGTGGACGTGCAGGGGGATGGCCCCGCCATCCTGTTCGTCCACGGGTTCCCGCTGGATCGTACCATGTGGCGCCACCTGATCGCGCCGCTCACGGGTTGGCGGCGGATTGCCCCAGACTTGAGGGGGATGGGCCTCAGCGACGTGCCCGACAACGGCTACAGCATTGAGGCCTACTCGGATGACTTGGTGGCATTGCTGGACTCGCTGGATATCGAGGAAGCCGTGGTCTGCGGGCTGTCGATGGGTGGCTACGTCGCGCTGGAGCTGATTCGGCGCCAACGGGACCGGATCAGAGCGCTCATCCTTGCGAATACCCGAGCGGAGGCGGACACGGATGAGGAGAGGGCGAAGCGAGCGGAGATGATTGAGTTGGTCGAGCGCCAAGGCTCGGGTGCGCTGGCCGATCTTCTCTTGCCGAAGCTCCTTGCCCCCAGCTCACTATCTGCCATGCCACAGGTCGTCGAACACGTCCGCACGATGATTGCGGGAAATCCGGATGCGGGGGTGATTGGCGCCCTCGGGGCGATGAAGGATCGGCGGGACTCGGTGGAGGTCCTTGGGAAGATCGAAGTGCCGACGCTGGTCGTGGCGGGGAGGCAAGATCAGCTCATCCCGTTGAAGCGCTCCAGGTCGTTGGCAGACTCGATTCCACGTGCCCAGTACACGGTCATTCCAGAAGCTGGGCACCTCACACCAATGGAGCAGCCCATCGCCACGAGCCGCGTCATCAGCGAGTTTCTCGAGTCCCTTCCGTAGCAGGGCGGACCGACCTGGCCCGACCGCTGTGACTTTCCAGGCTGTCGCCGTCTAGGCGGGAACCAGCGTTCGCGGCACGGGCTTACCATGGCGACCCTCCCCCGCCCGGTGCCGTTCCCACTGATCGTGGAAACAGAATGGATCCAGGCCCACGGGGCGATCCACGATGAGCACGCCATCGAGGTGGTCGATCTCGTGCTGCAGCAGCTCGGCCAACTCTCCCTCGGCCTCAACGGTGTGCGACTTGCCGGAGAGGTCGGTGTATTTCACCGTGATGTAGTACGCCCGCTGCACTCGGACGATCAAGTTCGGGATGGAGAAGCACTCATCCCATACCGTGAAGTCGTGTGTGCCGATGTCGACGATCTCCGGGTTAGCCAGGAACCACGGCCGGTCGATCTCGATGTAGACAATTCGTAGCGGGGCGCCGATCTGCGGAGCTGAGAGCCCCCTACCCTTTCCGTGACGCTTCTTCAGAGCCCGCAGCGTGTCCTGCAGGTCATCGGCCACAACCCGCACCGCCGGAGACCGGACGTTCTTGACTGCCTCGCATTGCGCGCGCAGAATCGGATCACCCAACAACGGAACCGGACGTACCGCCATCGCTGACCTCGGTAGGTGCGGCTCCTCCAATCTATGGACTTCCAATGATCACGGCCATCGTCCTGGCAGCCGGAGCATCGCAGCGCATGGGTGCGACCAAGGCACTGCTGCCCTTCCGCGGAACCACGTTTCTCGGTGCAATCTTGGATGCGCTGTTAGCCGTCGGACTCGCCAAGCGGGTTGTGGTGCTTGGGGCAGATGCCGATAAGATACTGTCGGGTATTGACTTATCAGGCGTCGAGGTGTTGAGGAACCCGGACCCCCGCTCCGGGCCGATCGAGTCTATACGCATCGCGCTTCGAGCGCTCTTCAACCATCCAGTTGAGGCTTCGCTGGTCTGGCACGTGGACAGGCCCCACGTCTCCCTCGCCAGTGTCCAGGCTCTGGTGGACCGCTTCCGCCAAGGGGGAGCTGCAATCGTGATCCCAAGCTACCAGGGGCAGAGGGGGCATCCGGTGGTCTTTGGTCGGGAGGTCTTCCAGGAGCTGCTGGACGCTCCCGACGGGGAAGGGGCCCGGGCGGTAGTGCGGGCGGACCCTTCCCGCATCGCCTTGGTGCCGGTCGATGATCCGGCGGTTGTCGACGACATCGACACGCCGGAGGCCTACCAGGAGCTACTGCGAAGGGAGGACGCCGTCTAGCGCGCCCGCCTTACCGCTGCTTCCTTCCTAACTACTCCTCGGCAGCGCCGACGATGCGGAGACGCATCGCGTACTGCACGTCCAGCTCATCCCGCCAGACGCCGTAGATCTTGTTCCCGCGGAACAGCCGCGGCGCGAACCGCAGTGGCATGGGGACGGTGCCCAGGTAGCGTCCCTCCGCGTCAAACACGTCCCAATCGGGAGCGCCGGCATCCTCGATCAGGTTGAACTGCTCGAGTTCTTCTTCTGTGAGGTCGGCGGCCGACTGGGTGTGCTGCACCCAGATGGTTCCCTGGGGGCCTGACTGGATGCTGGAGAATGCCGGGAAGAACTCACCGAAGTGGATCATGCTACGCATCTGGGGCAGCACTGCTGGCGGCACACCGGCGTCCAGCCACATCCTCTCTACGAAACTCATCACCGCTTCCCTGTCTCGCTCGCTCACCGGCGTTGGCTCGAAAGGCATGGCGATGATGCGCTCCAGAGTTCCCTCGGCTGAGTAGAGGCCGATGCGGTAGTCGTCATTTACGCCGAAGAGTAGCCGCAGGTCATCGGCCAAATCCCAGACGGGCTCTGGCGAGTAGAGGTTGATCTCCGGAGTGCCGCCGCCGAGGCTGAACAGGCGGCCGGATGGAAACTTCATGAGCGTGTCCATGACCGTTCCATCCACCGCGAGGCGAACGATGGCGTCCATCGAGTCCGCGGCCGGCTGACCGGGCAGCGCGAACGGACGCACCTGCTGGGCGATCACACCCGATGAAGTTGCCCGCCACTGCATTGGCAGCCCTTGCTCAAGTCGCAGTGGGAAGCTCCCCAGACTCGAGCCATCGGGCGCATACCGGTTGACGCGCTGGTTCATCAAGTCGGGCACCAAGAGGGTGTCTCCGGGTCCCACACTGAGAAAGACCGCCTGGGAACCGAGCTCGCCTGGTCCACTGCCCGGCCCGCCGATAGTGCGCTCGTACTGACCGTCTGCGGAATAGACTTTGGCGTGCCGGCCTTGGGCATCCAGCACGAAGATGCGATCGTCCGAACCCACGGCGATGAAGCCGATCTGCCCGAACTGGTAGTCGGGATCTCCCTCTATGGAGCCGATTCTGAGCTCCTCTTCCACCGTCCACCGCTCGGAGGCACTCCACATGCCGTCCGCCGTGTTGGACACGATAGTGATCCCGGCGCTATCTGTTACGGTGCCGGTCCACTGGGCATCGCCGGAACAGGCCGCTACGGCGACCAATAGGAGCAGCGCTGACGTGCTAGCGTTCTGTGGTCTCATCTATCTCAGACCTCGCTTTCTGATTGCTGCGCCCTGATCTGAACCATCGCCCCGAGATACCTGGCCGGGCAACGGGGGCGACTATGAAAGGAGGAACGGAGGGACGCTGTCACGATAGTGTGCCCAGAAGTTCGTTGCATATCACGCGCACCGGTGGATCCCTCCGGGGGCTCACGGCCGCGGATGATTCTCTGAACGCGGATCGGTCGGTGGACGAGTTGTATGGGCGTTGCATGACTACGCCCCGACTGTTTCACCGAGACGAATCCGCGTTCGCTTGTCGAACAATCCGCGGCAGACTGCCGCGCCCTTTCGGGACCCACTGGTGCACGTCGTTTGTGCGACGGACTTCCCACACGCCACACTAGCCATCCCCGGTCTCCTCGGCCGGCCGGTCACCCAGAACCTGTTCCATGTTCTGCCGGTATGCTTGGAAGGCGGCCCGGCCTGGTTCCGTGAGTCGGAGCATCGTGTGGGGCTTCTTGCCCTTGAATCTCTTCTCGACTTCCACGTATCCAGCTGCCTCGAGCTTGCTCAAGTGTGAGGACAGATTACCTAGCGTTAGTCCTGTCTGCCTCACGATGAAGAGGAAATCAGCGCTCTCGACGACGGACAGAAGGGCCATGATCATCAGCCGGGCCGGTTCGTGGATCACTCGGTCGATGTGAGCGAGGGGCTTGGATCCCTCGCGGTCGCCGACACCCTGTGTCATGGCTTTCCACCCGTCGGCGGGTAGCGCCGCTGAAACCCTACCAGCGCCACAACCCCGGGGATGAGGAGCACGACGCTGCCGGTGAGGGGAACAAGCGGCGTATCGAGCCCCAGCGAGGCGAGCTCGGCGACTGCGAAGACGGCGCCGAAGAAATAGAACCGCGGGCAGTCCAGCTGGTGCGCTATCGCGCTGAACACCACGACAAGGAACAGTGCGACGCCGATGCCGACCCCGACTTGGTTCTCGCGGAGCCAGGGCGTGTCCCTTCCGACGGTCAGAACCAGGAGCGCGTAGGTGGCCAGGATCCCGGCGGCGAGCAGCCAGATCAGCTGCCACCGTTTGCGTCGCCTAGCCGGCCCGAACCGTACCATCCCCATGCGTGGAACCGTGATGAACCACTTGCCGAGTACAAAGATGAGCACCCCGGCGAAGATCAGCCCGATGCCGACCAGGGGGATTCCAGTGACGTCGCGAGCGAACCACGCGAACAGGAACAGCGCGAACGTGAGTTCCCAGAGGCCGTCCTGGTGCATCGACTTCCAGGCCCGCAGTTCGAGCTGTTTCAGATCTAGGGCTTCAGTCATGCGTTGTGTTCTCCTCAGCAAGCCCCATGCGAGTGGGCTGTCTTTTGAGAGTGTGCGTAGCACACTAGTTTGCGTGGCAAACTACTCTGCCACTAGTCTAACACGTCCGTCCGAGATGTCAATAGGGCCCCGCGGCGCGCTACTACTGGCGCAGTTCAGTTCGTCAACAAAATCGTTAAATTATTTGCAAAACTTGGCGACTCTGGTTAGGATTCGTGCCCCATGGCAGCCATCACCCCAGGACTAGCTGGCCACAAGGGTCTCCGCGGGGAGATCCTCCTCGAGCTCAAGAGGGCGCAACCTCTCACCGCCAACGAGCTTGCCGATGTATTTCGCGTATCGGCCAATGCCATCCGGCGCCATCTGAAAGAGCTCGAGGCCGAAGGCCTGGTGCTGTACGAGCGGCAACAGCGGGGAACGGGAGCTCCGACTCACAGCTTCCGGCTGAGCCCCAGCGGTGAGGCCCTGTTTCCGACGCGGTACGGTGAAGCGCTGACCGACGTCCTGGCATTCATCGCGCAGCACAACGGGCGGGAGGCCGTGCGGGAGATGTTCGCCCATCAGTTTCGGGCCGAGGCGGAGCGCCTCCGGGTGGAGCTTGCCGAGGCCAGCCTGGAGGACAAGGTAGCCGCCGTCGTGGACCTGCTTTCGCGCCAGGGCTTCATGGCGGCCTGGTCGGTTGAGCAGGACACCCTGAAGTTGGCCCAACACAACTGCGCCGTGCGCGCGGCAGCCGAGCAGTTCCCGGAGATCTGCGCCGCCGAGGTGGATTTCCTGAGGGCAGTGTTGGACACACACGTGCAGCGTGATGCGTACATCCCCGACGGGTGCAACGCGTGCGAGTATTCCATCACGCTGGCTGATATCAGCGGATCTCCAGCGGCTGATAACGGACAGTCTCGAGAGGAGTCTTGATGTCGACGTCGGCAATCGATGAGCACGTCAAGCAGCCATACAAGTACGGTTGGAGCACGGATATCGAGTCCGAACTCGCTCCGGTGGGGTTGAGTGAGGACATCATTCGCCTGATCTCGGAAAAGAAGGGCGAGCCCGGCTGGATGCTCGAGTGGCGGCTGAAGGCGTATCGCCACTGGCTCGAGATGGTGGAGCCCAAGTGGCCCAACGTGACGTACCCGCCGATCGACTACCAGGCGATCCACTACTACGCGGCACCGAAGCAGCGGGAGCGTCCCGAGAGCCTGGGCGATGTGGATCCCAAGCTGCTCGAGACCTTCGAGAAGCTGGGGATTCCCCTTCAGGAGCAGAAGCGCCTGACGGGGGTCGCCGTCGACGCGGTGTTCGACAGCGTCTCTGTGGCGACCACGTTCAAGGAAGAGCTGAAGAAGTACGGCGTCATCTTCCTGCCGATCTCGGAGGCCATCAGGGAGCATCCGGATCTGGTGCAGAAGTACCTTGGGACGGTGGTGCCCACGAACGACAACTTCTTTGCCGCGTTGAATTCGGCGGTGTTCACCGACGGTTCCTTTGTCTACGTCCCAAAGGGCGTGCGCTGCCCCCTCGAGCTCTCGACCTATTTCCGCATCAACGCCATGGCTACGGGGCAGTTCGAGCGGACGCTGATCATCGCTGACGAGGGTAGCTATGTGAGCTACCTCGAGGGGTGCTCGGCGCCGATGCGGGACGAGAATCAGCTGCACGCGGCCGTCGTGGAGTTGGTCGCCCACGGGGATGCCCAGATCAAGTACTCCACGATTCAGAACTGGTACCCGGGGGACGAGGACGGGAGGGGTGGCATCTACAATTTCGTGACCAAGCGCGGCCGCTGCATGGGCAGGAACTCAAAGATCTCCTGGACCCAGGTGGAAACCGGTTCCGCCATCACCTGGAAGTATCCCAGCTGCATTCTCGAGGGGGACAATTCGATCGGTGAGTTCTACTCGGTGGCGGTGACCAACAATCATCAGCAGGCGGACACCGGCACCAAGATGATCCACATTGGCAAGAACACCCGCAGCACCATCGTCTCCAAGGGCATCTCCGCCGGCCAGGCCCAGAACACCTACCGCGGGCTGGTTCGGATCATGAAGAACGCCGAGGGAGCGCGGAATTACTCACAGTGCGATTCGATGCTCATCGGCGACAAGTGCGGTGCCCACACGTTCCCCTACATCGACGTCCGGAACAGCACCGCGACCATGGAGCACGAGGCTACCACCTCGAAGATCGGCGAAGACCAAATCTTCTACTGCAAGCAGCGTGGCATCTCCGAAGAGGACGCAGTCTCGTTGATCGTCAACGGGTTCTGCAAGGAGGTCTTCCGCGAGCTTCCGATGGAGTTCGCGGTGGAGGCCACGAGGCTGTTGGCCGTCAGTTTGGAAGGCAGTGTGGGCTAGGAGCCATCAAGAACGGGGAGAAGCGAGGGGAATGCTCGAAATAAGGAACCTGCACGCCGGCGTCGAGGGCGCCGAGATTCTCAAGGGTATCGACCTGACGGTGAACGCCGGGGAAGTCCACGCCGTGATGGGGCCCAACGGCTCCGGCAAGAGCACGCTGGCCCAGGTGTTGGCGGGACACTCGGCGTACGAAGTCACGGCCGGTTCGGTGACTTACGACGGTCGGGACCTGTTGGGCATGGACCCGGATGAACGCGCGATCGCCGGTGTGTTCCTCGCGTTCCAGTACCCGGTGGAGATCCGGGGGATCACCAATGCCTACTTCCTGCAGTCGGCGATCAACGCGGTGCGGAAGGCGCGGGGCGAGGAGGAACTGGATACGCTCGATTTCGCCGAACTGCTGGAGGAAAAACTGAAGGTCATCGGGTGGGACGACAGTCTGATCCATCGAGCGGTGAACGATGGGTTCTCCGGTGGCGAGAAGAAGCGGAACGAGATCCTCCAGCTCGCCGTCCTTGAGCCTAGACTTGCTGTCCTGGACGAGACTGACTCGGGGTTGGACATCGACGCCGTGAAGGCGGTAGCAGAGGCGGTGAACAAGCTGCGCTCGCCCGACCGGGCTTTCGTCGTGGTCACTCACTACCAGCGCATCCTGAACTACATCGTTCCGGACCACGTTCATGTGCTCTCCGACGGCTGCATTGTCAGGTCAGGCTCCAGGGACTTGGCGCTCGAGCTGGAGGCGAAGGGGTACGACTGGCTGCGAGAAGAGTCGGCGGTCGTGTGACGCGGAGAGCTGAGGACATGACGCCGGTAGTGGACGTACAGGAGTCAGCACGGCGATACGTTGCGGAGTTCGAGGCATTCTCGGAGGACGGTGGCGGGAGTGCGCCGGGCTGGCTGAGTGAGCGGCAGGCGGCGGCCATGGCCCGATTTGCCGAGGTTGGGTTTCCGACCACGAGGCAGGAGGCCTGGAGGTTCACCGACGTGAGGGCGATTGCCCAGAAGGACTTCGTGCGGGCGTCCGCCCCAATTGGCCGCGTGGTATCGCCAGATGCGGTTGACGCATTCCTGTTGGGCGACCGGGATCGCTACTCGGCCGTCTTCGTGGGTGGCTACTACGATGAGGAGCTCTCGTCGGTTGCCGGCCTGCCGATAGGGGTAAAGCTCGGGAGTCTGGCATCGGCGTTGGAGACCCATGGCGAGCTCATTGAGCAGCATCTGGCCCGGTACACCACTCACGACAATCCCTTTACAACGCTGAACACGGCGTTCATCGATGACGGCGCCTTCGTGTTCATCCCACGTGGTACAGTGCTGGACAGGCCCCTCCAGCTCGTGTTCGTGGCGTCGCCGGAAAGCGATGAGCCCAGCGTGTGGCACCCCCGCAGCTTGGTGATCGTTGAGCGGGAAGTGGAAGCGTCCTTGGTTGAGAGCTATGTAGCTGCGGGTGGCGGCAGTTATTGGACCAACGCCGTCACCGAGGTGGTCGTGGGTGAAGGCGCACGGTTGAACACCTACCGCATACAGCGGGAGGATGGCCAGGCCTATCATACCGCCACGACTCAGTCGTACCAGGAGCGGGACAGTGTCTACTCGTGCGTCACCTTTGCCCTGGGTGCCAGTTTGACGCGGCACGACATCAACGCGGTTCTCGACGGTGAGGGGGCGGAGTGTACGCTGGACGGCCTGTCACTGCTCACCGGCCGGCAGCACGTCGATCACCACACCACTCTCGAGCACGCCAAGCCCCACTGCACCAGCTGGGAATACTTCAACGGCATCTTTGATGAGCGGGCTCGTGGCGTCTTCAATGGACGGATCGTCGTCCGTCCCGGTGCCCAGCGCACTGACTCGAAGCAGACGAACAACAACCTGCTCTTGTCCGAGCGGGCGCGTGCTGATAGTCAGCCGCAACTCGAGATCTACGCGGACGACGTCAAGTGCACGCATGGAGCGACGCTTGGGCCGATTGACGAGCGACAGCTCTACTACCTGCAGACTCGCGGCATGGGGCAGGACGCGGCCCGGAACTTGTTGACGTACGGGTTCTGTGGCGAGGTGTTGAACGCGGTCACGCTCGACGACCTGCGGCGGCAGCTCGATGAGCTGGTGCGGGGCCGCCTCGCGGCAAGTGTCCAGAAGCGAGGCACCAGGTGACGACGCTGCACCAGGTGTCCCGGGCGAAGGCGTCTGCGCCTCCCGTCCTGGACCTCCGACGGATCCGAGCCGACTTCCCGATTCTCGGACACCTCTCCAACGGGAAGCCCCTGGTGTATCTGGACAATGCGGCGACCAGTCAGAAGCCGCAGTCGGTGATCGACACACTCACCCGCTACTACCAGGCAGAAAACGCCAACATTCATCGCGGCGTGTACGAGCTGAGCCAGCACGCCACGTTGGCGTACGAGCGCGCCCGGGCGAAGATCCAGCGGTTCATCAACGCTGCAGAACCACACGAGGTCGTCTTCGTCCGTAGTGCCACCGAGGCGATCAACCTCGTGGCGCACAGTTATGGGCGCTCGCACCTCCACGCAGGTGACGAAGTCATCGTATCGGTCATGGAACATCACTCTAACCTCGTTCCATGGCAGCTGGTGTGCGAGGCGACTGGGGCGCGCTTGCGCGTGATCCCTATGACAGACGCGGGAGAGCTGGTGCTTGAGGAGTATGAGCGGCTCTTCAACGAGAAGACGAAGCTCGTCGCGCTGGTGCACGTGTCTAACTCCTTGGGAACCATCAATCCGGTAAAGCAGATGGTCGAGACGGCGCACACCAACGGCGTGCCGGTGATGGTGGATGGCGCGCAGGGCGCGCCGCACCTGCCGATTGACGTTCGCGATCTCGACTGCGACTTCTACGCCCTGTCCGGCCACAAGATGTTCGGACCGACGGGTATCGGCGCGTTGTACGGAAAGGCCGCACTGTTGGACGCGATGCCCCCGTATCAGGGTGGCGGCGAGATGATCCGTTCGGTTCGGTTCGAGAAGACCACGTACGCCCAGGCGCCGGCGAAGTTCGAAGCCGGCACACCCCACATCGCGGGTGCGATTGGTCTCGGTGCAGCAGTGGATTACCTCCACAACCTCCCGTGGGATCTGATTCAGGCCCACGAATACGATCTACTGACCTACGCGACGGAGTCGCTCGCGGCGATTCCTGGTGTGCGCCTCGTCGGCACGGCGCGAGAGAAAGCGAGCGTGGCCTCCTTCGTGCTTGACGGCGTGCACGCACATGACATCGGCACCATACTGGATCAGGAGGGAATCGCCGTACGCACCGGCCACCATTGCACGCAGCCGGTTATGGAGCGTCTGGGCATCCCAGCGACGGCGCGAGCATCCTTCGCGTTCTACAACACGAGGGAGGAGGTGGATGCTCTGGTTGCGGGCGTGTTGAAGGTACGCGAGGTGTTCGGTTGATGGCTGATCTCCGAGAGCTCTACCAACAGGTCATCCTCGACCACAATCGAAGTCCGCGGAACTACAAGAGGTTGCCCGACGCGAGCCACACCGCCGAAGGGACTAATCCCCTTTGCGGTGACGAGATCACTGTCTATGTCCTGCTGGAAGACGACGTAATCAAGGACGTCGGGTTCCAGGGATCGGGATGCGCCATCTCACAGGCTTCGGCTTCCCTCATGACCTCGGCCGTCAAGGGGAGGGGCACCGACGAAGCCGAGCAGCTTTTCCGAGCGTTTCACGACATGGTTACCGCCGGGCCTGACGCACCCGCAGATAGCAAGGCTCTCGGCAAGCTGGCTGCGCTAGCTGGGGTGCGGCAATTTCCAGCCCGCGTGAAGTGCGCGAACCTCCCGTGGCACACGCTGCATGCGGCCCTGACGGGCGTACACGAGCCTGTGTCCACCGAGTGAGTTCAAGTGCTTGCATTCCGGCCAATCGGCGGGGAGCAGTGGGAGTGAGTGAGGCTGGATTCGAGAAGGTCGCGGCGATTGATGATGTCCCCGACAGCATGCCGTTCAGTGTGCAGCTGACAAGTGGCGAGGACATCTGCCTCGTGAAAGTGAACGGTGAGATCTTTGCATTCGAGGATCGCTGCACTCACGCCGAGTTCCCCATGAGCGACGGAGAACTGGTCGACGACTACATCATCGAGTGTGGGCTCCACGGCGCCCAATTCGATGTGCGAACCGGCGAAGCCGTGGAGCTACCAGCCACTGAGGAGCTGGTGACGTACGAGGTGAAGCTCCAAGGCGGCGACGTGTGGTTACGGGTGGAGGGCTAGCGCACGAACGGCGCCGCAACCGTCGCCTTGTTGCGGCATTCCTCTGCCACTTCGACAACCGCCCGGCGGGGCATCGGCGCAGCCACAGCTCGCGCGGCGCCGTGCTCAGTCCAGAGCGCCACCTGATAGCCATTGCTGGAGACGGCCGTCACCCCTTCGCCCCCCGCGAGTTGTCCCATCACATCTCCGCTGGGCCATGCGAAATAGGTGAGCGGTGTGCCGTGGTACTGGTAGACCACGGCGGCACCACGCACCTCTCCCAGCTCTGCTACGCGGGCACCCTCCAGCTTGGCCTCACTTATGTCGGGGATGTCCACCTGATAGCCGACCTGGTCTTCTAGCCAGCGCTCGAGTTCCGTGGCGTCTGCGCTGGCCACCGCGCCGACGTCGGAGAGCCCAATCCGCGCCTGCTCCACCAGTGGCTGGGCAGTCGCTGAGGGAACCTCCGGCGTCCCGACCACAGTGACCACTAGCACTGCAGCGGCTGCCAGCGCCACACCGCTGCCAGCGAGCCACCGGACCCGCCGCCGGCGCCTCGCGGCCGCTGACTCCAGCGCCAGTGCTGCCTCGATCCGAGCCCTCAGCTCCGACGGTGCCCGCACGCCGACCGAAAGCTGGCTCAGGCGGCCGCTGAGTACGGGATGCCATGAAGATTCGCGAGAGTGGTCCTGCATACCTGGTTAACGGCGGGATCGCTTGGGGAGTTCCGCTCGAAAGGGACGCCTGGGCTACAAGCGAACGGAGCCCTGCGTTCGGGAGTCGACACTTGGAGTCGTAGCGCTCAGCCGTCGGCCGGGGCAGAGGACCGAGGTTAAGCGCTACACGGTGCGTTCGATCGATGACAGCTCATGGGGTGCCTGCCCTTACCTTGCTGCACATGTCACTGTTCCGAAACCTCAAGGCATGGAAACATGCGAAGGAGCTAGCGGTCGAGTGTTCAAAGGCCGCCAGGGACTTCCCTGAATGTGAGCAGAGAGCACTGGCAGAGCAGCTCCGTCGAGCCTGCTATAGCGTGCCCATCAATATCGCTGAGGCAAGTACCAGGCGCGGCACACGACTGTACCGGCAATGCTTGGACACGGCGTGCGTCTCACTCTCGGAACTTGAGACCATCCTCGAAATGGCTCGCGATCTCGAGTACATCGAACTCACCAGCTTTGCTCGCCTCGAGGCCCGCACCATCGAGACCAGCAAGACCCTGTACGGCCTGCGGCGCAAGGCTTCCGCCTCTTCTGCCAAGTAAGGCGCTCATAGCGTGCTGTCCCAGAAGACTGTTGCATGTCACACGCACCGGTGGGTCCCTTCGGGCGCGTTGGTGCGCATTCACTGCCGGTGGTAGGTCCTGGGTGCTTGGTTCTAGGGGATGCGGGAGGTCGGCATCCAAGACCCTAGCACCCAACACCAAGGACCCAGCACCCCGTCCGTCATGTCTTCGCGCCGGGGCGCCTAACGCTCCCGCCTACCCCCTCAATCATTCTCCTCGCTATACTTTTGAGCCTTATGCAGTGGGACTACGACGTGATTGTCGTCGGTGGCGGACATGCGGGTTCCGAGGCCGCCAACGCCGCAGCCCGGCTCGGCGCACGGGTGCTTCTGGTCACTGCCAATCTGGAAACCATCGGGCAGATGTCCTGCAACCCGGCGATTGGGGGCATTGCCAAGGGCACCGTGGTGCGCGAGGTGGATGCGTTCGGCGGGGTCATGGCGCGGGCGGCGGACCGGGCCACCATCCAGTTCCGCATGCTGAACCGATCGAAAGGGCCCGCGGTGTGGGCGCCTCGGGCCCAGTGTGACCGTGGACTGTACCGGCGGGCAATGCGCGCGCTGCTGGAGGAGCAGCCGAACCTCGATCTCGTGCAGGGAACGGTGATGGCGCTCCGACTAGACGGGAACCGGGTGAGCGGCGTCCACACGACGGACGGTCGAGCGGTTCGCGCCCCGGTTGTTGTCCTGACTGCCGGCACCTTCCTCCGCGGTACGATTCACATTGGAACAACGACTCGGGTCCCTGCCGGACGCGCTGGCGATCCCGCCGTGGTGGACCTTGCTGAGCAGCTCGAGTCGATCGGGCTAGCGGTGGGTCGGTTCAAGACCGGAACACCGCCGAGGGTGGACGGACGTTCGGTCGACTACAGCAAGCTGGAGCGTCAAGACGGTGAGGAGCTTGAGTATCGTTTCTCCCACTTTGAGCGTGGTTCGCGTCCCGAACAGCGGCCCTGCTGGGTCACGTGGGCGGGGGCCGAACTCAAGGAGATCATTCGGCGGGACATTCACCAGTCGGCGCTCTATGGCGGCGTCATTGCCGGGCGGGGGCCTCGGTACTGCCCGTCGATCGAGGACAAGATCGTCAAGTTTCCGGATGCTGAGCGGCACCAGATCTTCCTGGAGCCGGAAGGGCTTCAGACCGCCGAGCTGTATGTGAACGGGCTCTCGACCTCGCTGCCCATTTCAACGCAAATCCTTTTTCTACAAGCAGTTCCGGGACTCGAGCACGCCAGAATGACACGGCCCGGATACGCCATCGAGTACGACTACTATGCACCGCAGCAGCTCACGCCGTGGCTGGAGGTGAAGGCGGTTGAGGGTCTGTTCTTCGCTGGACAGATCAACGGCACGACGGGCTACGAGGAGGCGGGGGGCCAGGGCCTAGTCGCGGGCATCAATGCGGTTCGGCAGCTCCGAGATCGGGAGCCGGTGGTACTCGGTCGTGACGATGGCTATATCGGAGTCCTGGTGGATGATCTCATAACGCGTGGCGTGGATGAACCCTACAGGCTGTTTACGTCGCGGGCCGAGTTCCGCCTCCTTCTGCGTCAGGACAACGCTCTCAAGCGGTTGGGCCCGTTGGCCACCAAATTGGGAATGCTCGGAACCGATGAGCGTCGCGAGCTTGAGAGGCGGCTGAGGGAAGAGGAGGAGCTCATTGCCGTCGCCCGGGAGACAACGATTGAAACGAAGGCCGCAAACAGTCTGCTGCAGGAGCTGGGTCAGGCTCTTGTTAGGGAACCCCAGCGAGTGGGTGAGCTTGCCCGTCGGCCGGGCGTTGCGCTGCGGCAACTCTTGGACAGGTGTGGGATGCAGGTTCCTGAGGCGACCGACGACGTCTGGATGTCCGCAGAGATAGAACTCAAGTACGCCGGCTACCTCGAGCGTGAGCGGCAGGCGGCGCAGAAGCTCGCGGAGATGGCGGACTTCCGGCTCCCACCAGACCTTTCCTACATGGAACTGCAGAGCCTCAGCACGGAAGCCCGCCAGAAACTGGATCTAGTTCGTCCAGAGTCGTTGGCCCAAGCGGGGCGGATACCCGGTGTGTCCCCAAGCGACCTGCAGAACCTCGTGCTGGAGGTAGTCCGGCGCCGACGTAGTGCTGCATAACTATTTGTAGAACAATATCTTATGGTCTGAGACCGCAGGGCTGACCTCCTGGCCAGTCGTTTCACGTGAAACTCCGTGACTCAGGTCCCCTGGTGGCACCAGCCTGTACCCGCGATCGCCGCGTCCGCGGAGGGCGTAGCGTACTGAGGGCAGCCTACGGGCAGGGAGAACTGCCAGGGCTCCGGCCTCGCTGCAGGGATCGCGTGTCGGTGAGTGGTACCACCGGCGTGCTGGGTTCTGCGTGTGGGTGCTAGCGTCTCGGGTGCCGACCTCGCGCATTCCCTAGTGCCAGGCACCCGGGACTTAACACCTGCGGTTATTGCAGGAGTCAAGACCTGCGCCCAACGGGACTCTTTTGGGCCTGGAGGAGCATGGTTGTGCCCAGAGGGTACCGCCTGAACGGACAGGAGCAACGTGGCTGGCCGATCGGCAATGGGCCAGGTTTCACGTGGAACCGGACGGCCCATTGCACGGCGTGGCATGGCACAAGGTGCGGAAGTCAGTGACTCACAGCGGGATGGGGCCATCTGGCCGGGGACTGAGGGGTCTGGCCTCAGTGGCGCCACGGTGGCGGGTGGGCGAGACCCCCTGTATATTGGCCCGACGTGTCGGGTTCCGGCCCGGTTCGCCGAGCCTCCATCCCGCCCCCATGGCATTGCATAACCTATTGTGATACAGTGGCTTACGAGGTGAAGAGTAGGGTAATCGCGATCGCGAATCAAAAAGGGGGCGTGGGCAAGACGACCACCGCCGTCAACCTCGCGGCGTCCCTCGCTGCGGCTGAGCGTCGCACGCTCCTGGTGGACGGAGACCCCCAGGCCAACGCGACCAGCGGGATCGGAATCGAGCCTCGGGATGTCGGCAACTCGCTGTATGATGCGCTCATGGACGGTGTGCCGCTGTCCGACGTGATCGAGTCGAATGTCAATTTCCCCACTCTCGACGTGGTCCCGGCAACGCAGGATCTGGTAGGGGCAGAGGTGGAGCTGGTAAACTGGTCCGGGCGCGAGGCTGTGATGCGCCGGACACTTGCCCCCGTGCGGGACGCGTACGAATTCGTGCTGATTGATTGCCCGCCTTCGCTCGGTCTCCTCACCCTCAACATGCTCACCGCTGCCGATTCAGTGCTGATCCCCATTCAGTGTGAGTACTACGCCTTGGAAGGTCTGTCGAAGCTGTTGAACACCGTGCGGCTGGTGCAGCAGAACTGCAACGCCGATTTGGCGATCGAAGGCGTCTTGCTCACGATGTACGACGCCCGGTTGAATCTCTCGAGACAGGTCGCGGCTGAGGCGAAGGAGTACTTCGGCCGCAAGGTGTACCGCACGGTGATTCCGCGGAATGTGCGTCTCGCTGAGGCGCCGAGCTTCGGGAAGCCGATCTTGATGTATGACGTGCAGTCGGTTGGAGCCAAGAGCTACCTCGCCCTCGGACAGGAGTTGATGCGTCGCGTGGCGGAGGGAGAGGCGGGTGCGCTCACCACGGAAGCGGCAACGCAAGTGACGCTGGCATGAGACGTGGGGACAGCGTGACAGGGTCAACCGGACGACGGCGCCTCGGCCGCGGGCTCGAAGCACTGCTCGGTCCCTCCACGGTTGCTGAAGCGCGGGCGGAGGGAACGCTTACCCAGATTCCTGTCAGCGCGCTGCGGCCCAACCCTTACCAACCTCGACAGGTAGTGGACGAGGCAGCGGTTGCCGAGCTCGCTGAGTCGATGCGGAGCGCGGGCCTGTTGCAGCCCGTCGTCGCCCGACCGGCCGATAACGGGGCGTTCGAGTTGATCGCAGGTGAGCGTCGCTGGCGCGCTGCGCAGCGGCTCGGATGGACGGACATCGGTGCGGTGGTGCGGGATGCGGATGATCAAACGCTGCTGACCCTCGCGTTGGTCGAGAACCTGCAACGCGACGCGCTGTCACCGATCGATGAGGCGCGTGGGTACCGTCGCTTGATTGACGATTTCGGGGTGTCGCAGGCGGGGGTGGGTGAGCTTGTGAGCCGGGAGCGGTCGACCGTGACGAACGCGCTGCGTCTGCTCAAGCTGCCGCAGGCGGTGCAGGATCTCGTGCACGCCGGAAAGCTCGGCACAGGACACGCCCGCGCCCTGCTCGCCTTTGAGAACCCCGATGATGTCGAGCGGCTGGCTCGCGTGGCGGTGGACCGGGAGTTGTCGGTACGGGAGGTGGAGGCCTTGGCGCGTCGCGGGCGTGCCCCCGCACGACGCCCCCGGGGGGGACGGCGGGCGGACCCCGAGGTACGGCGGGTAGAGGAGGCCTTGAGGCGCCGACTGCAGACGGATGTGCGGGTGTCGACCCGCGGCAAGGCCAGCGGTCGCCTCACGATCAACTTCTATTCCCACGACGACTTGGCTCGTATCCTGGAGATCGTACTCGGAGAACCGTTCGACGGATGAGTCGCGCGCGCCGAACCGTCATGTTCATGATGCACCGGGACGGCGATCTGACCTCTCGGTCCGTCAGACTCCCACTCTGGCTTGTTCGCGTCGCCGGGGTGACCGGGACGACGCTCGCAGTCCTAATTGTCCTTGCGGCGATCCTCTACACCCCAATTGCCAGGACGGCTGCCCGGGTACCGTCCCTGAATAGGGAGATCGACCGGCTCCGCGCCGAGAACGAGAAGGTGCATGAGCTTGCCGCAACCCTGGAAGAGGTCGAAGCTCACTACGACCAGATGCGCACAATGCTCGGTGGAGACATCGTCCGAACACGCACGCGTGCTGACAGTGACTTGCCAGTGGCACACGCTGTCCTGGCTCGGATGCCGGGCGAGACTCCGCAATACGAGCTCGGCCCCTCAGTGCCGCGCCACTGGCCGCTACGGGAGCCCGGGATCGTCACCCGGGGGACCGTTGGGAGCGATGCGAGCGGCGGTGCTCACTCTGGGATCGACATTGCCGTACCCGTCGGTACGCCCATCCGGGCTGCGGGTGGCGGAGTAGTGGTCCGGGCTGGCGAGGATCCCGAATACGGGCTCTTCGTCCGAGTGCAGCATCCAGAGGGCTATGAGACGATGTACGGGCACGCATCGCGCTTGCTGGCCGACGTCAACGACTCGGTGGGTGCAGGACAGGTGATCGCCCTGTCGGGATCAACCGGCCGGTCCACAGCTCCCCACCTACACTTCGAGATTCTCCACCAGGGACAGTTCATCGACCCCCGTTCACTGATCAACCAGGAGTCCTGAGCATGGGTAAGTTCTCCTCCGGCGGTAGCGAGCATTCTGCGGAGTCGTCCGGGAAGCAGGCCGGTCGGGAGGGTAACCTATCGATTGTGGCCGTCGGCATGCGGGTCGTCGGCGAGCTCGCTTCCGATGGCGTGATCAAGGTCGAGGGTGCGGTAGAAGGGAGCATCCGTGCCGATCGCGAGGTGTTGGTGGCCAAGGGTGGCCTGATAGAGGGAGATGTGTTCACCCGCGACGCGATCGTCGGGGGAAAGGTGGTGGGCTCGATCTACGCTGATGAGCGAGTGGAAGTCCAGCAGGGCTCTACGGTCCACGGCGACATCGTGACGAAGAAGCTGATCGTCCAGGAAGGTGGTGAGGTGAACGGGCACGTGCGAATGGGGGACCCGAAAGCGCTCGAGCAAGGTGCCGCCGTTGCGACTGGATCGCCGTCTACCAACTCCGCCGCAGAACCGGTGGCGGAAACCCAGCCGTACACCCACTCGCCCGCCGGTTGATAGTCTGTGGAAAGCGTGATTCTCCCACATATGATGTGACTTCCAGCTGCCAAGCGGCAAGTGTCTACTAGCGGCTGCATTGGCCATGCCCGCTCAAGCAGTTAGGCATGCGCGATATTAATAGATGTCCGGTCAGCAACGGGATACTGTGCGGACAGTGACGCAGCGGCGAGCCGTGTTGTACGCTCCTCCCAGGAGCTGATTTCGAGCATGCCAGCGCGACTCAGGGACCTCACTGCCTATCTAGACGACTATTTGCGCATCGCGGAGGTCGCTGACGAGCCCAACGCCGTCAACGGGCTCCAGGTCGAGCACGACGGCACGGTGGAGCATGTGGTGGCGGCAGTGGACGCCTGTCAGGCAACCATTGACGCAGCTGCCGAGCGGGGAGCCGACTTCCTCCTGGTGCACCACGGACTGTTCTGGGGTGGCGTTCAGCCTCTGACGGGCCGACACGGTAGGCGGGTTCGGAAGCTCGTCCAGAGCGGAATCGCGCTGTACGCAGCGCACACCCCCCTGGACCTGCATCCGGAGGTCGGCAACAACGCCGTGCTGGCCAGGATGCTCGGGGTGGATGCGACGGAGCGGTTCGGCGTTTACCGAGGGCATGAGATCGGGGTGGCCGGAACCCTCGAGGTCAGCCGGGAGGAGCTGGTGGACCGGATCCGTGGCGCGCTTGGAGTCGAGCCCCACCTGATTCCCACGGGTCCGGAGCTGGTGCGCCGCATTGGTGTGATCACCGGTGGAGCCGGGGACATGATCCGCGCGGCATGGGAAGCCGGCCTGGACACCTACGTGAGCGGAGAGGGTCCGCACCATACCCATTTCGACGCCGAGGAATGGAGGCTCAACGTGATCTACGCGGGGCACTACGCCACGGAGACAGTCGGTGTAAAGGCCCTGGCGGCACACATTGAGGGAGAGTTTGGGTTGCCGTGGGAGTTCGTCGATCATCCCACGGGGTTGTGACGCGGCGGATGCAACGCGCACCTGCCGGTCACGTTCTCACGCTGGCCTTGCTGGTCTCAGTCACACTGTTGGTCGCGACGTGCAGTGGAGGCCGACCGCAGGGCGAGCGACAGGTACCGAGGGTGGCGCCCCAGGACAGCGTCCCGGCGGCGGCTGAGCCGCCGCCCGCTGGCGCCGTCCCGGACTCGGCAGTACCCGGTGACTCCGTTGCTGCGGACACTACCCTCGGGGAGCCTGTCCTCGATCTCCCACCCGGGCCGGCAGCTCCCCCCCCGGCAAACGATGTCCGTGTCTGTGCTGGCGGCGACGTGATGCTCGGCAGCAACTTGGATACACTGTGGGCGCTCCGTGCTGAGAGGCGGCTGGGCCGTCCGGTCCCCGCCCTCCCCGATCCCCATGAGCTGCTGGCTCCACTCCGCCCGTTGGTGGAGGATGCGGATGTCGTGCTGCTGAACATCGAAGGGGCGATCGGTGAAGGACCGGCGCCGCCCAAGTGCCGGCCCGGCTCCCGGAACTGCTATGCGTTCCGTCAGCCGACCTTGGCGGCGACGGCCCTCCGGCGGCTCAGTGACGGTGCGGAGGTCATCGGCAATCTCGCCAACAACCATGCGATGGACGCCGGGCGCCGGGGGTTGGAGGCCACTCTCCGCCACTTGCGGTCTGCTGACGTTCATGCCACGGGTGTTGACACGTTGCCCACGGTGGTGGCGACCGGCAGGGGGGACACTGTGGCGTTCTTGGGCTTCAGTACCGCCCAGGCAGGACCGGATCCGGGGGACTTGGAGGCCGTGTTCCGTCACGTTGCGCGGGCTGTCCAACGGTACAGGCGGGTGGTAGTGACTGCGCACATGGGTGCCGAGGGTGTTGGCGCTCAGCGCACCCCAGACGCGACCGAGATGTTCCTCGGAGAGGATCGCGGCAATTCCGTGGCGTTTGCCAGAACCGCTGCCCGGGCGGGGGCATCAGTGGTGATCGGACACGGTCCCCACGTGCTGCGTGGTGCGGAGTGGCAAGGAGCGACGCTCATCCTGTATTCGCTGGGGAATCTTCTGACATACGGGCCTTTTTCGCTGGGAGAGCCGCTCAATCGAGGCGCTGTTGCCTGCGTGACGCTGGATCCGGACGGGACGGTGAAGTGGGCCGCGCTTCGCTCCACGTGGCAGCGTCCCCCGGGAATCGTTGCTGGTGACCCCGCTGCTCGCTCGGCCTGGCTCGTGGACTCCTTGAGCCAGCTCGACTTTCCGGGGACCGCGGCGCGGCTACGAAGTGAGGCGGTGATTACAAGGCCGGACTCTACTGAACGTCGGTAGGATGGTGAGAGGGTGAGTCACCGCCCTCCCAGGGGCACCACGAATCGTACTGTCAGGGTCTCTGCTGTCTGTGGGCTCACGCGGCAGAAGCACTCCTCCCCGATCAGCCGCTTCACCCCAAGTACTTCTGACTCGTCGATGCTCGGGACGTCCCTGTAGACGATCTCGAACGTCTGCCCGGCGATGACATGGTAGCTGACGGGACGGCCGGCAAGCCGGTGGTGGGGATCGACGCTCTCGAGATGGTCAGCGAGCGCCTGTTGAATGCGGCTCAGACGAGCCCGCATGTCAGGATCGGTTACCGTGTCGGGGACGTCGGACACTGGGCCTCTCTTCGGGTGTTCGCCAACGCGATCCGCGCGTTGCGGCGCATGCCTTGCGGTCTGGCACGTTCGAGTGGGGTCCAGCCATATCGGCGGTCGAACTCGTGATCGTCAATGTGGGACAACTCCTCCAGGTCCAACAGTGCGAGCGAGGAGTCGAGCTGCAATGCCGGGTCGGCGGTTGCGGTGGCAAACTTTGTGTTCCAGGGGCATACGTCCTGGCAGATATCGCACCCGAAGATCCAGCTGCCCATCAAGGCTTCCAGCCCACGGTCGACGTCACCGCTGAGTTCGATGGTGAGATACGAGATGCACAGTCGGCTGTCCAGCACCCGCTCTCGGGGGAAAGCGGCGGTGGGACAGGCGTCGAGGCAGCGGCGGCAGCTCCCGCAGCGATCGGCCTCGAAGGGTGGGTCCAATGCCAGGTCGAGGTTTGTCAGCACGCTTGCCAAGAAGGAGAACGACCCCCGGTGTGGATCGATCAGCATGGTGTTCTTTCCGATCCAGCCGAGGCCGGCCCGCTGGGCGAGCTCCCGCTCCGGCACCGGGCCGGCGTCCACGAAGCCCCGGGCGAAGGTTGCGTCCTCTCCGAGAGAAACGATGTATGAAGCAAGCTGACGCAGCGGGTCGCGCAGCGCGTCGTGGTAGTCTCGGCCGCGGGCGTACTTGGCCACCTGCCCGGCGTCGGAGCGACCCGGTGGATCCGCGTTGTAGTAGTTCTTGGTGACGACGACAGCGCGCGTGGCGCCCGGCGCGATGGTCGAGGGGCGCAGGCGATGCGCGGCCTGCCGGTGCATATACCGCATAGTCCCGGCCATTCCATCGGCGAGCCACGCCTTGAGCTCTGCTCCGTGGGGGGTCGGTGTGAGATCCGCGATGCCTGCTGTGTCGAAGCCCAACGTGCGGGCGTGCTGCTTTACGAGATCCCTGCGGCGCTCCGGCGTCACAGGTGCATCACCTCTCGGCGCCACCGGGCGAATCGGATGACGTCTTCAAGAGGTGGCACCGCATCCTCATCGCCGTACGCAGTGTACATTCGCCACTTAACATACTCGTTGGGTGGGACGGGCAGAAACGGGGGGCGGCGGTACCATTCTCGAGCTCGAAATGCCCACAGCATACGAAGCAGATCCAACGCGAGGCGCGGGTTGATGGCGGCACGTGTGCACAGCGCCAGTGCCAGTTTCAGCCAGGTCCATCGCCTATCGGACGGTTCCCCATGGACTTGATCTTGCAAGCGGTCCCCCTCGCCGGTGCTGGCCTGATACTCGCGGCCTACGTCGCGTTGCAGCGGCACTGGTGGACGAGTAGAGCTTCCGGCTACCTGTGGTTCAATCTCCTCGGCGCCCTCGGGCTCACGGCGATTGCGATCGCCGACGGCCGGGCGGGGTTCATCATCTTGGAAGCGGTGTGGGCCGGGTGAGTCTCCTGTCGCTTGTGCGCCAAACCGCTTCGGCGGTAGAGGTCCACAATCCCTGACCGCTCCTGCTACATACTTGTATATTGGCGCCTATGGCATTCGCAAGCACCACCAGCGCGCATCCGCTCGCCCATTACCGTGCCGAGTTTCCCATTTTCGAGCGGCAGATCTATCTGAACTCATGCTCGCTTGGTGCGCTTTCCACCCGCTCGCGTCGGCAAGTTGGGCGGTTCCTGGAGCTTTGGGAGTCGCGCGGAGCTGCTGCTTGGTATGACGTGTGGTGGGAGGCCCTTGCCGAGCTGCGGCAGGGGTATGCCCAGGTCGTTGGCGCGAATCCGGGTGAGATTGCGCTTCACGCCTCGATTTCCACAGCTACCGCGGTGCTTTCGGGCGCATTGGACTACGCGGCGAGGCCCAAGGTGGTAACGACTGCCCTCGATTTCCCCACGGTGGCGTACCAGTGGCTTGCCAAGCAGCCCAGCGGAGTGGAGGTCGAAGTAGTGGAGAGCCCTGACGGGATCACTGTCCCCCTGGACACCCTGGAGCGGGCCATTGACCGGCGCACGGCGCTGGTGGCGACCTCCCACGTGTATTTCACCAGTGGGGCCATTCAGGACGTCCGTGCGGTCGCTGACCTCGCCCACGCCAAAGGGGCCCTCTGCTTCATCGACGCATACCAGAGTGTCGGTCAGGTTCCAGTCAATGTCCACGCCACTGGCGTGGACTTCCTATGCGCCGGCGGGCTGAAATGGCTCCTTGGCGGTCCGGGGACGGTCTTCCTGTACGTGCGTGAGGATCTGATCCGCCAGCTCACGCCTACGGTGACTGGTTGGTTTGCGCACCAGCGGCAGTTCGATTTCGACCCTCGGGGGATCGTGTGGCATGACGACGCACGGCGGTTTGAGCAGGGGACGCCGGCGCTCGCGGCGGTCTATGCCCAACTGGGCGGTCTCGAGGTGATTCGGGAGATTGGGGTGCCGCGGATCCGGGAAATCGTCCGGGAGCTGACTGAAGATCTGATCACTCGTGCCCTGGGGGCCGGTCTCCACCCGAAGGTGGCAGCCGATCCTTCTCAGCGCTCCGCTATAGTGATGATCCCCGACGACAACCCTGCAGGCAGCGTGCGCCGGCTGGCGGACGCCAGCATCGTCGCGGATGCCCGGCCCGGCCATGTGCGACTGTCACCATTCTTCTACAACCTCTCAGACGACCATGCCGCAGCGATCGAAGTCCTCAGAGCCTAGCGCTCCGGTGCGTTTGCCGGGGCAGCGCCCCACCGCGGACGAACGCCTGTTTGAGCTTCCTCCAGCCGTAGAGCCGGAGTTCACCCAGACCGATCCGTGGCGCGCGCTCCGTATACTCGGCGAGTTCGTGGAGGGATTCGACGAGCTGGCTGACGTCGGCAACGCAGTCACGATCTTCGGATCGTCCCGGGCGCGACCCGACGACCCGATGTACGAGCTTGCCGCCGAAACGGCGCGAAGGTTCGGCCAGCAGGGCTTCACGATCATTACTGGCGCGGGGCCAGGCATCATGGAGTCGGCCAACAAGGGAGCGCGTGCGGCTGGTGCCCTCTCCATCGGTCTCAACATCGAGCTGCCACAAGAGCAAGGAGCGAACGCGTACTTGGATCGGGTCATCAACTTCCGCTACTTCTTCGTGCGGAAGACGATGCTCGTGAAGTACTCCTGCGCATTTATCTTCTTCCCGGGCGGTTACGGCACGCTCGACGAGCTGTTTGAGGCGCTGACCCTGATTCAGACCCATCGCGTTCGGGACATGCCGGTGGTGCTGGTTGGCAGTGCATACTGGAAGCCGCTGATCGGGTGGCTACGAGACGTGGTTGCGCACGAAGGTCGGGTCGCGGTAGGGGACTTGGATCTCTTTCGGGTTTCGGACGATCCGGGCGAAGTCGTTCGCATCGTGTCGGACGCCGTGCTGCCTCGGCCGGAGGGAGCGCGGCGCTGAGCGGCGCTCGCGTGGAAAGGGGCTGACAGATGAAGGACCGAAAGCGCCAACTGCTTCGTGGAGCGGCGATCGACCCGCGTCCACTCGAAGGGCAGGAATCGGTCGTGGACTTGATCGACAATGCCTTCCACGCCTACAACGCGGGCCGTCTGAGGGAGGCCTGCCGGCTCTTCGTTGAGAGAATGCTGGCAGACGACGCCACGGTGGGTATGAGCCTCACGGGCGCCATGACGCCGGCGGGGCTCGGGATGTCGACGGTTGTCCCGCTCATGCAAGCAGGCTTCGTGGATTGGGTGGTTTCGACCGGAGCGAACCTGTACCACGATGCCCACTTCGCTCTCGGCTATTCCACGCATCGGGGTACGCCGTTCGCCAACGATGTCGACCTCCGGGAGCACGGAGTGGTTCGCATCTACGACATCTTCGTTGACTACGGTGTGCTGCTCAGGACAGATGAGTTCATCCGACGAGTCTCGCAGAACGAAGAGTTTCAGCGTTCGATGAGTTCCGCTGAATATCACTACTTGCTCGGGGGCTATCTCCGCGAGCGTGAGGAGAAGTTAGGAATCGGACACAAGTCGCTGCTGTCAGTGGCGCGCGAGTACGCGGTTCCGGTCTACACCTCGTCGCCAGGGGACTCATCCATCGGCATGAACGTTGCGGAGCTGGCCCTGGAAGGGTTCGACCTCCGTTATGACGTCTCGGCGGATGTCAACGAGACGGCCGCCATCGTGTTGGACGCCAAGCGTGACGGCGGCGCCAGCGGCGTCCTCATGATTGGCGGAGGCAGCCCCAAGAACTTCGTGCTTCAGACCGAGCCGCAGATCCAAGAAGTCCTCGGCATCGACGAACGGGGGCATGACTACTACGTGCAGATCACGGACGCGCGGGTCGATACCGGTGGACTGTCGGGGGCCACGCCGGGAGAAGCCGTGAGCTGGGGGAAGGTCGACCCAGATCAGGTCGCCAACGCCGTGGTGTGCTACCTCGATTGTACGGTGGGTCTCCCGCTGCTCGCAGCCTATGCGCTAGCGAAGCACAAGCCGCGGGAGCCGAAGCGCCTGTATGAGAGGCGCGAGGAGATGATGGGACACTTGGTCGCCGCCTACCGTGAGGCTAGTGCCTTCCGAGATGCGAGGCTCAAAGGCTCTGCACTCCCCGGCGTCGGGGAGTGAGTGCCTACTACGCCGGCTCCATCGGCAACTCGCTGCGGAATGCGATGCTGCGTTCGACCTCATCTCGGTACGCCGCGAGTTCGGCGGATCGGCGAGTTTCATCCCATTCCATCTCACGTGCCGCCATGTCGGCGATTGCCGGGGCCAAGGCCAGCACGCGTTCCGGTGCGGCGTAGAAGAGGTGGGTACGCCGAATGAACAAATCACCCAGCGTGATCGCCATTTCCCGGTGCATGGCGTGGATCAGCTCGGCGCGGAGCGTAGGATGATCCGGCACGACCGGCTCGGCCAGCGTTGGGTCCGATTGGGCCAGTCGAGTGACCGCCGGCGCCTCGCTTCCGTAGGTGTGAACCAAGTGTCTTGCCACAGGCGGGGGAAACCCCTCTCCCTCGGTAGCTTCGATCAGTACCCTCAAGTCGCGGGTCTCGCCGCCCGGCAGCGGCTCCCGGTCAGTAGGTGCTCGGCGCGGCACGGGCCGCCCGTCGAGAGCGTGCAGCCGTTTGGCGACGACGTCCACGACTTGCGCTGCCATGTGGCGGTAAGTCGTGAGCTTCCCCCCAAGTATCGAGATCAGGCCCGTGCTGCTCTGCAGAATCGTGTGCTCCCGAGACACGGCACCGGGGTCCTGGGCATCGTGCTTGCGCAGGAGCGGGCGGAGGCCAGCCCACGTCGCGAGGACGTCCTCAGGTGCCAATCGGGCCTCAGGGAACAGAGCGTTCGCCGAACGCAGCAGATAGATCACGTCGCTCGCGTGGGCCACCACGTCGTCCGGACTCTCGACCGTTTCGGTTTCAGTGGTCCCGATGTAGCTGAGGTTTCCCCATGGCACGATGAACATGACGCGGCCATCGATCGGGGAGAGGATGGTGAGCGCTTCCCGGTTGCCGATGCGTTGCCGCGGCACCACGATGTGCACACCCTTGGTGGTCCGCAGGGTCGGGGACTCCCCCTCGGCGGCGCGCAGCTCGTCGGACCAGGGACCGGTGGCGTTCACGACGACCAGCGCTCGAACGGTGAGCGTGGCGCCCGTAACGAGATCGGTGACGTGAGCGCCCCTGACACGACCATCGGCACTCTCCAGGCGGTCAACGCAGGTGTAGTTCGCCACCAGGGCACCGTGCCGGTGGGCGTCGCGTGCGTTCGCCAGAGCAAGGCGAGCGTCGTCGCACTGGGCGTCAAAGTAGCGGGCGCCACCTCTCAGGCCGCGGGAGCGAAGGCCTGGCTCGGCGCGCAAGATGGCACGCTTGCTCAGCATCCGATGCCGGCGCACATTCTGGAACAAGGACAGGAGATCGTAGAGCCAGAGCCCAGCTGCTAGCTTCCAGCGGGGGAGGCGGCTCACCTCGTGGACGGGGAAGATGAAGGAGCGAGGCCAAACGAGATGGGGTGCTATGTTGAGGAGGATGGATCGCTCGCGGCTGGCCTCAAAGACGAGGCGCCAGTGATGGTGCTCCAGGTAGCGCAGTCCGCCGTGAACCAGCCGCGAGGAGCGGGAGCTGGTGCCAGAGCCGAAATCGCCCTTGTCAACGAGCACAGTGCGGAAGCCCCGCATAGTGGCGTCGCGGGCGATGCCCGCACCTGTCACGCCTCCCCCGATCACCAGCAGATCTGCGGGTTCGGCGGTCATGGCCTCGAGGCTGCTTGCTCGAACTCGGTAGGAAAAAGGAGCGTCCATTAGCGTGCTAGCCGCGAGCAGTCGGGACATACCCAGCGCCTGGTTCCAGTGGCATGCAGCCATTATCCGGCCTGGCATGCGCGTGCTGGACCTGGCATGTGGGCGAGGGTGTCATGCGATCGCCGCTGCTGAGCGTGGCGCCCACGTGGTCGCCGTGGACAACGATGCCGAGATACTCCGCTCAGCGGAGAAGGCTGCGCGCAAGGCAAACGTCACGGTTGAG
Source organism: Gemmatimonadales bacterium (assembly GCA_011772755.1). Lineage (GTDB taxonomy): Bacteria > Gemmatimonadota > Gemmatimonadetes > Gemmatimonadales > GWC2-71-9 > WVYX01. The sequence continues at coordinate 39,694 of WVYX01000092.1, read as the reverse complement.
TGGGTGCAAGCGGACCTGCAACGTGATCCCCTCCCAGAGGGAAAGTTCGACATCGTGATGGTGTTCAACTACCTCGACCGCGCCCGCATGTCCCAGTTCCTCGACGCGGTCAAGCCCGGCGGCTACTTCATGTTGGAGACCTTCCTCGAGCAGCAGCGCGAGCTCGGGTGGGGTCCCACGTCGGATGAGCACCTCCTCAAAGCCGGCGAGCTCTGGGAGCTCGTGCAACCGTTCGAAATCCTGCTCGCCCGCGAAGTGGTGGAGATCCTCGACGGCCGTTCCATGGCTGTATCCAGCATCCTGGCTCAACGTCCGGGGGAATGATGGTTCCATCGGGCGCCCCCTCACAAGTGGCGCGCTAGCAGGCCGCTTCGTCGCTGGCTAGCTTTCGGACTCCATGCAGCACGTACGAGACGGACGCCGCGTCGCGGTGATAGGGGGATGCCGCACCCCCTTCTGCAGGGCCGGGACGGCGCTGAAGGACCTATCCGCAGTGGACCTCGCCCGCCACGCCGTGGTGGAGCTAGTGCACTGGTCGAATCTCGATGGCGAGCAGGTGGACGAGGTGTACTTCGGACAAGTTGTTCCGAGCCCGCTGGCGCCCAACATCGCCCGGGAGGTGAGCCTCCTGCCTCAGTTCCCGGCCGACATCCCGGCGGCGTCTGTGAACCGGGCCTGCGCGTCGGCCAACGCGGCGATCGTTCAGGGTCACGATCAGATCACCCTGGGGCACGCCGATGTGGTGATTGCCGGCGGTGCCGAGAGTCTTTCCCACGTCCCCATCCTCCACTCGCGCCACTTCTCAGAGATCCTCGCGGGGTTGAGCAAGGCCAAGACAGCGGCTGCGCGGGTCAGACTGCTGTCGTCGTTTCGACCGAAGGATCTCGTCCCGGTTGCCCCGGCCATTGCGGAGCCGTCGACGGGCGAGACGATGGGGCAGTCGGCGGAGAAGATGGCCAAGCTCAACGGCATCGGCAGAAGGGAGCAAGACGAGTTTGCCCTGAGGAGTCACCGGCTGGCCCACGCCGGCTCGGAGGNNATCGCGCCAGTCTTCGTGCCTGGCTTGGGAGAATTCGTCACTCGAGACAATGGAATCCGACCAGACGCGAACCTGGAGCAGATGGCCCAGCTCAAGCCCGTGTTCGACAGGCGCTACGGGACAGTGACGGCGGCGAATGCTTCTCCACTGACCGATGGTGCTGGGGCGGTGATCCTCATGAGCGAGGAGGCGGCCCGTGCTCTGGGCCACGAGCCGCTGGTGTTCATTCGGTCGTATGCAGTCGCCGCGCTGGATCCGAGTGTGCAGCTACTTCAGGGTCCAGCTTACGCCGTGCCCAAGGCGCTCGACCGCGCACAGATAACCTGGAAAGAGCTGGGCCTCTACGAGATGCACGAGGCGTTTGCCGCACAAGTGCTCTCGAACATTCAGGCCTTTGAGTCGAAGACCTGGGCACAGGAGAACCTGGGACGATCCCAGCCAATTGGTGAAGTTGACTGGAATCGGCTCAATGTAATGGGGGGATCCATCGCCATCGGACACCCGTTCGGCGCCACCGGTGCCCGGATCACCCTGACACTCGCCAACGAGATGAAGCGCCGGGACGTGCAGTTTGGCCTGATCTCGGTCTGTGCGCAGGGAGGCATGGGTTTCGCCATGGTGCTGGAGCGGGGCTGAGTGTGAACGCCTTCACCACGCAGGTCAAGGACTACGTGGCCCGTGTCGAACTGAACCTACCGGGTGAGCCGGTAAACAAGATCACTCGTGGCGTGCGGGATGAGATCGACGGCCTGCTGAGTGAGCTGGCATCGGACGCAGCCGTCCGGGCGATCGTGCTCATCTCCACCAAACCTGATTCGTTCATTGCGGGTGCCGACATCGACGAGTTCGTGGCCTTGCGCTCTCGGGAGGAGGCTCATGAACTAGTCCGAAAGGGTCAGGCACTGGTCAACCGGCTGGCGCAGCTCGGCAAGCCCGTCGTCGCGGCCATTCATGGTGCTTGTCTCGGAGGCGGTCTCGAGGTTGCACTCGCGTGCACCTACCGCGTCGCCACGGACCACCCCAAGACCAGGATCGGCCTACCAGAGGTGCAGCTCGGCATCATTCCCGCAGCTGGCGGGTGCCAGCGACTGCCACGCCTGATCGGCGTGCGGAACGCGCTACACGTGATTCTCGCTGGCAGGCAGCTTGCCGCCCGCCGCGCATTCAGGATGGGAGTCGTAGACGAGTTGGTGCACCCAGCAATCCTGGATCAGGTCGCGTGGGAGGTGGCAGCGCGCCTGGCGGACGGGTGGCGTCCCAAGCGTCGGAGGCGTGGCGTCGCGGGACTCGCGCTGGACAGGAATCCCCTCGGTCGAAGGGTGGTGTACGCCGGCGCGCGAAAACAGGTTCTCAAGCGGACCGGCGGGCACTACCCTGCTCCGCTGGCGGCACTCAAGGCAGTGCGCCACGGGATTCGGTATGGAGTCGAAGCTGGCATGGACATGGAGGCGGCCCTCTTCGCCGAGCTCGCGGTGGGGGACGTGTCGCGCCGACTCGTGCAGATCTTCTTCGCCAGCACTGCACTCAAGAAGGACCCCGGTGTCGAGGGCGAAGCGCCGCCTCCGAAGCCGGTCCGGAACCTCGGAGTGGTAGGCGCCGGCTTCATGGGGTCCTCCATTGGTGCTGTGGCCGTGTTGCAGGCCGGGGTTGACGTTCGCCTTCGCGACACGGATCTCCCGAGTGTTGCCCGGGGATTGAAGGCAGCGCGGAAGATTCTCGCCAGCCGGGTCAAGCGTCGCCGCATCACGAAGCACCAATATCTCAGGCTCGAGCGGCTGCTCTCTGGGGGGACCGGGTGGGAAGGCTTCGGCCGCGTGGACCTGGCCATCGAAGCCGTGTTCGAAGATCTCGACGTCAAGCACGAAGTCATGCGAGCGCTCGACCGGCACGTGCCAGATGACTGTGTCATTGCCTCCAACACCAGCACCATCCCCATCGAGCGCATCGCCGAGGTGGTCGGGCAACCTAATCGGGTCCTGGGTATGCACTTCTTCTCGCCAGTGGAGAGGATGCCCCTCCTGGAGGTCATCGTGACCGACCAGACCGCGTCTTGGGCTACGGTGACGGCGGCTGCCTTCGGTCGGGAAATGGGGAAGACGGTCATTGTTGTGCGCGATTGTCCCGGCTTCTGGGTGAACCGGATTCTCGCACCATACCTCAACGAGGCCGGTCGCTTGCTGGAGGAAGGGGTCACCGTCGATGCGATCGACAAGACGATGACGAAGTATGGGTTCCCTGTGGGACCGATCACCTTGCTTGACGAGATCGGGCTCGACGTTGCGCAGAAGGCATCGGAGGTCCTGTATGAGGCGTTTGGTGAACGGATGCGTCCGATGGCCGGGCTGGCGCGCATGACCGAAGATCGCCGCCTGGGTCGCAAGAGCAGGCGCGGGTTCTACCGCTATGAGCAGGGCGAGAGGCGTGGGGTGGACGAGGCCGTTTATGAGATTATCGAGGCAGAGATTGCATCGCACGTGCCGCGTGGTGATATCGGGCGGCGGCTGACGTACTCGATGCTGAACGAGGCGGCAAGGGCCGTGGACGAGGGTGTGGTGCGCTCGCCGCGCGATGGTGACATCGGAGCGGTCTTCGGCATCGGTTTCCCGGCGTTCCGAGGCGGTCCCCTGCGATATCTCGATGACGTCGGTGCCGCTCAGGCCGTCGAGACCCTGGAACAGCTAGCTGAGGAGTATGGCGAACGCTTCGCGCCGTGCCCGCGTCTCCAGCGCATGGCTGCCGGTGCTGAGCGCTTTTATCCTTCGGCCTGATTCGTGCTCCGGCGCACCTTCCTCTGGCTCAGCGAACACTCAGGCGTTTTCAACTTTGTCAAGCGTAATCGGCTCGCCCGGCGTATCGCGTCCCGTTTCGTGGCCGGCGAGACACTGGACAGCGCCATCGCCGCGGCTCATGCCATGAACGCGAAGGGCATCGCGGTGAGCCTCGACCTCCTCGGTGAGAGCGTGTCCAGCGCCGTGGAGACTAAGGCGGCCCGCGATCAGGTTGTGCGAACCATCGACGCCATCGCCGCGGAGAGTGTGAACGGCAACGTCTCGGTGAAGCTGACGCAGCTGGGGCTCGCCATCGGATACGACCTGTGCGCCGAGAACATGCGGGCGGTGCTCACCTGCGCCAAGGAGCGCAACGTCTTTGTGCGCATGGACATGGAGGGTTCGGCGTACACCGAGCGAACGCTGAAGCTGTTCCACGAAGAGCTCCATCCGACATTTGGTGATCTCACCGGGGTCGTGATTCAGAGCTATCTTCGCCGATCGGATCGGGACATAGAAGACCTCATCGTCAAGCGTGCGCGTGTTCGGCTCTGCAAGGGAGCGTACGCGGAGCCGGCATCAGTTGCGTTGCAGGACAAGCGAGAAGTCGACGCCTCGTTTGTCAGGCTCATGCAGAAGCTGCTGGAGCACGGCGCTTATCCTGGAATCGCGACGCATGATGAGGCGCTGATAGATCAAGCTGTGGCGTTTGTGAAGGAACGCGGTATTCCCCCTGAGCGGTTCGAGTTCCAGATGCTCTACGGTGTTCGCCGTGACCTGCAGCGCGGATTGCGCGCCCGCGGTTACAACATGCGGGTCTATATTCCCTTTGGCACCGCATGGTATCCCTATCTGATGCGTCGACTCGCCGAGCGGCCGGCTAACTTGGCGTTCATGGTGGGGAGTGTACTCAAAGAGACGGTGCGCCGCCGGTGACCGAGGACGCCACCCTTGGCGGCTACCTGGATCTCCATGATCGGCCGCCTGCGTTTCGAGGTGCGGACGGCAAGGCCTACTCCGCCGCGATCTACGTCGACGACGACCCGGACGAACACGGTCGCTATGGGGCAGCAGTCTTGTTCGTTCGCTGGTCGGACGCGGGGGATCGACCAGTGGGCCACCTGGAAACTCCCTATCTCGTGTTCGGTGAGAGCCTCGAGGAAGCGGACGCAGGGATACGGCAGCTCAGTCTGCACGAGGTGAAGGCGCATCTCGATCGGGCGATTGCCGCTGAGAAGGAGCGGTCAGTCTGGTGAGCCAGCGCACCGGGGTCGTGCTGTCGAGAACGGGCGGCCGCTACCGCGTATTTGGCGACGGCCACTGCCTCGAGGCCACCCTGCGAGGCCGGCTCAAGAAGGGCTCCCGCAATCGTGTCCTCGTAGGCGATGTGGTGACAGTGCAGACCCATCCTGACAACGCGACCACCATCGAAGCTGTGCACCCACGCCGCTCGCTGCTCAAACGCCGCACTCCCGGGAAGTCGCGGGGCGTGCGCCCTGTTGCCGCCAACTTGGATCAGGTTGTCGTGGTGGGGGCGGCACGCCAGCCCGACTGGGACCCTTACCTCATCGATCGCTTCACTGCGGTCGCAGAGGCGAATGACCTGTCGGTGGCGGTGGTGGTCAACAAGTGCGATCTCGTCGCGGATTGCAGTGAATTCGGGATGCCGTATCAGGCCGCTGGCTATCCGGTCATGAGGACGAGTGTGCCGGAGCGGAGCGGCCTAGAAGACCTGCGCCGCCAGCTTGATGGATGCGTCTCGCTCTTTAGCGGGCCAACCGGGGCGGGAAAGTCCAGCCTACTGAACGTGCTGCAGCCTGGGCTGCGACTTCGGACGGGCGAGGTAAGTGAGAGATCGCAGGCGGGCCGCCACACTACGGTTGCTGCCGAGATGCATCCGTTCGGAAAGGATGGATTCGTCGTCGACACCCCGGGGCTGCGAGACGTTGGTCTCTGGGGTCTCGAGCCGCTTGAAGTGGCCGCGGCCTTTCCAGAGTTCGGTCGTTTCGTCGGACAGTGCCGATTTGACAACTGCCGCCACTTGGAGGAACCGGGATGTGCCGTGGCCGGGGCAGCGGAACAGGGATCCATCGCCGGGAGTCGGCTCGAGTCCTACCGGTTGCTGTTGCGAGAAGCGACTCGCGCCGCACGGCCGTGGGCCTCGGAGCGCAGGCGGTGACGTTGTTCGCCACCGGTGCAACGGCAATCATCGGCGGTCGTGTCGTGCGACAGCTGTGTGAGCGATAGGGTGCCGCGGCTAGGCGGAGAACGCGCCGGGCTGGTGGCTCCCTTCCGGGGCGAGCGCTACCGTAATCGCTCCCGGCTCAGTGGTCTCATTGCGCCGCCCTACGACGTGATCGCGCCGAGTGAGCGGCCGATGTATGCCGACCGGGATCGCCACAACATTGTGCACCTCACTCTGCCCGCGACGGATGGTGACCCCTACACGAGGGCGGCTGGGCTCCTGGCGGATTGGCGGAGCGCTGGCGTGTTCGTTCGTGACAGGGTACCGAGCCTCTACGTGCTGCGACAGGAGTTCACCACGCCGGAAGGCCATCGACATGTCCGCACCGGGGTGATCGGCGGTGTCGCTGCGGAGCCGTTCGTGAACGGGCGAGTCAAGCCTCACGAGAAGACGCACCCGGCGCCCAAGGATGATAGGCTTGCCCTCCTGCGCGCCGCGCAGGCGACGTTTGAGGCTCTGCTTGTGTGCGCGCGGGATGAGGATGGAACTCTGAGGGGAATGCTCGAGAAAGCGACTCAGAACCGGCCGCTTGCTCGGGCAGAGCTCACCGGCGTGAAGATCGCATTGTGGCGCGTCGCTGGGCAGCAAGCCCGGGCCCTCGCGGCGGCAGCCAGCCAAGGTGCGCTCTACATCGCCGACGGCCATCATCGATACGAAACCGCCGTAGCCTACCGCGAGGAGAACCCGGCAGCGGACCGCGTACCTGCCCTGATCGTCTCACTGAGCGACCCTGGCCTGCTCGTGCTACCTACGCACCGACTGGTTTATGGAGGACCAGTGGACGGCATGGCCGTGGTCAATGAGCTTCGTGAGCGTTTCCAGATCCGTGAGCTGCTGAGCCAAGCCAACTACGCTGACGAGCTGGCGACGCTGAGGAATCGGGGAACTGCCTGCGTCGTGGTGCTGCCTGGCGGCAAGGCACAGGCGTTCCTGCTCAAAGGTGGTGCCAGCCTGGGGGATCTCCCGTTTGCGAACCAACCTGCGGTGGCCTCCCTCGACGTGGCTCGCATTGATGAGCTCATTGTCAAACGTCTGCTCGCCTCGGCCGGCGACGTTGGGCGGATCGACTACAGCGCGGACCCGCACCATGTGATCGACGAAGTGCAACGGGGGGATGCAGCTGCCGGGGTGCTGCTCAATCCAACGGCGGTGGAGCAGGTCCTGGCCGTCGCGGACGCAGGTGCGACCATGCCGCAGAAATCCACCTATTTCATGCCAAAGGTGCCGAGTGGGCTGGTGATTATGGGGTACGAAGACCGTCAGCCTTGAGCCTTCAGCCCTCAGCACTGAGCCATCATGAAGCGACTCGCAACTCGCAGTTCGCAATTCGTGTTCGCCGCACCAGGTTCACGAACTGCGAATTGCTAATTGCGAATTGCTTCAGTTAATCAGCGAAAACTGTCTTGAGAATTTTGCAATGAGTGCGCGATCGAGTGGCCCGGCGTTTGTGCCGGTCTGTCGCTGCTCGTTGTACACGATGAACAAGCCTGTGCCGGCCGTGCTGAGCCACCCGAATCGCACGTTTCCTGACCAAATGCCAGCCTGCGAGTTGTACTGGATCAAGGACTGCAGGTAGACCCGTGGGCTGAAGCTGTAGGCGAAACGCATGCCGACCAGGGTGGTCTCGAAGCTTCCCTCGACGAGGTCAACGTTGTTGTACGACACCCTCAGTGACGCAGCGATGGTCGCCTGATAGCGGGCGGTCATCGTGCCGTAAAAGCCCTTTCGCGTGCCCGTAAGGAACCCGCCGATGTCGAGTCCACCGTTCACCGAAAGGGATGCGCTCTCGTTCGAGTTGAAGCGCCAGGCCGCCTCGAAGTTGTCGTATGTACCCGGCGGGACGACTACGCCCGGAGCGATCTCGAATGGTCCCCTCAGTCCCTCCCGCGTGAAGTTGAACGCCGGACTAAAGAACGCTCCGTTGGCGAATTCGACGTGCGTGTCGATGTGGATGTTGCCGGTCTCGTTGAAGCCGTCGAAGTCGAAGTAGCCCCGGTACGACACGTGGGGCCGAAACTCCCGGAGCCAAGGCACGCCGGGAGTGCGCAAGTGGCGGAGCACGGAGGCTTGCACGAAGCGGTACCCGGACCGTTCGAGGAAGCCGGCCTCGGGGTTGAAGTCTTCCCCCACCTCGGTGTAGGTGGCGCTCGCCTGCCAGTTTCTGGTTGCCAGGCGGCTCGCCAGACTGTAGGCGTGCTCGCGACCGGAGAGGGCCGGTGTTTCGGTCAGGGCTGCGTAGCCGTCGAACGTGATTGCCTGGCCGATGCCCAGGCGTCCGTCCACGGCGTAGGTGCGGTTGTAGTCTGCTGTGTTGCTCGTGGTGACTCGGTTGATGAAGATCCCGCCCAGGCGGGATCGGCTGGGGAGCTCCGCGGAGACCCGCGCGACGGCGTAGTTGTTGGGTTCGACCACGCCCTCCACACGCTCTGTCTGGATGTCGAGCAGGCCGAGATTGATGCCGCCTGGCTTACCGGTGAGCCGCCCACCCGCCAGTATCGGCACTGGAACTCCTGTGGTGTCGATGCCGATCCGCCTGCTGAAGAACAGCTCCGCGGCTTGTGGGGTCCCGACAGCGAATAGCCCGGCATTCTCTAGGAAGAACGGCCGCTTCTCAGGGAAGAAGAGGTTGAACCTGGTGAGGTTGACCTGCTGCTCATCCACCTCGACCTGCGCGAAATCCGTGTTGTAGGTGAGATCGAGGGTGAGACTTGGCAGGATGCCCAGCTTAGCATCGCCGCCGAGGTCGCCTGTGTAATCGACGCCGGGCGCGGCGGTGTAGTCACGGTGGGCGGATGCGAGAACATACGGCGTGACGATGATGCTCTGACGTCCCGGTGCCTCGACCTGCGCCAGTGTGCCGGCCTGCGAGAGCCGGTAGAGGGAGTGCTGGCGGGGCACCGGAGACCAGTAGGACTGCTCATTCCGGCGCCGGATGTGACGTGCGAGATTGAGGCCCCATACCTGGGGGCCTGCGCCGCGGTAGCGCAAGGTGGAGAAAGGTATCCGGAACTCGGCATACCAGCCTCTCTGATCGGTCGAGGTGGCGACATCCCAGGTTCCGTCCCAGTTGATGTTGAATCCGCCACCGGACCCGGTCTGCTGGCGAAGCCGTCGCTGGCCGCTGCCTTCGCCTTCGTTGGTCACCTGTCCGTCGTACTCAATCCCGGCTGGCGTGGTACCGAAAACGAATGCGTTCTGACCGTCCCGGTAGGTGTCCAGGACTATGAGGAACGCGTCACAGTCGTCGAGGCTGAGATCGCGGCGACTCTCGCCGGGGATGATGCCGGCGGGATCGCTGTCAAACAGCCATACGCCCACGTAGAGTGCCTCACGGTCGTACAGTATCCGCGCCTCGGTGGGTTCGGTCACCGGCTGGCCGTCACGGGGCTCGTGTTGAACGAATCCGGCTATTGGTGGAGCCGCTCCCCACGCAGATTCGTCCAGCCGACCGTCAACCAGAGGTGACACCCTGGCACGGGCAGCAGCGGCGCTCGGCGCACTGTCGGGAGCCGACCCCGATTGTGCCTGTGCGGTGGCACCTAACAGCGCAACCAAGAGTGTCGTGATGCAGTGCGGGCGTACAGTGAGAGCCATGATCTGGTCGTCGGTCTGCGATAATCGAGTGCGGCGGGCTTCCGGAGGCCACCGCGGCGATAGATAGTGTCTCGGACGGCGGGCGGCTGCAAGACGCGACCGCGGGATCGCGGCGAACGGCCGGTGAGCGCTCGCACGGCCTCGATTTCGGATGTTGCACCAGGGACGGGTCGTCACAAGATTTCCGGGCAGGTTGCTTTGCGTTCGGCCTGCCATTGGGCGGCGCGCCTCGATCGGCCTGTCGCCACGCTCAGCTCACGAGAGAGGATCGGTATGAGCCCGCGGAAGAGGGATCGCATTCTCGCCAACTTGGAATCCATCTATCGCGCAGCGTACGACCGGGCTAGCGAGGCCCGCGACGACGATCGGATGGCTGACCTGGACTCCTCATTCCAGCGCGAGCAACTGATTCTCGAAGTCCTGCTCGACATACGCGACGCGCTCCTGGCGGTGGCTGAAGCTCCAGCATCCAAGTCAGCGCTCGAGAAACTGGAAGCCCTCAGGAAGCTCACCAAACTCAAGTGATCCGCATGACACACGTCTTCCAGGTAGGACCACTTCCGGGCTCGCTAGCCACGCAGTTGGACTAGAATATCTTTGTCGGACATGCCTCACGGTACCAAGGCCCGATCCAGGCCCGGCCCCCGCCGCAAGCCGGCGGCACGGCTCGAGAAGCAGGAGCTGCTCGACATGTACCGGCTCATGCTGACCTCGCGCCAGTTGGATGACAAGGAGATCCAGCTCAAGCGGCAGAACAGGATCTTCTTTCAGATTTCAGGGGCTGGGCACGAAGCGGTTCTGGTGGCGGCGGGCAAGGTCCTTCGCCCAGGGTACGACTGGTTCTACCCGTACTATCGGGACCGAGCCCTGTGTCTGACGCTCGGTATGACGCCGACGGAGATGCTGCTGTCGGCCGTCGCTGCGGCGGACGATCCCAATTCGGGGGGCCGTCAGATGCCGTCGCATTGGGGGCACAAGGACTTCAACATCGTTAGCTCGTCGAGTCCCACCGGAACGCAGTTCCTGAACGCCGTCGGATGCGCCGAAGCGTGGCTGCGTTACCACCAGATCGAGGAAATCCCGGACCGTGAGGAGCGCATTCACGACGACGAGGTAGTGCTCTGCACGGCGGGGGACGGGACGACCAGCGAGGGTGAGTTCTGGGAGGCACTCAACACGGCGAGCAACCTTCAGTTGCCCGTCCTGTTTCTCATCGAGGACAACGGGTACGCCATCTCCGTCCCGGTGGAGGTCCAGACAGCGGGTGGATCGATTTCGAGCCTCGTCTCCTGCTTTCCCAATCTGTACGTGGACGATGTGGACGGGTGTGATCCGCTGCTTTCCTATGACGTCCTCTCGGGTGCGGTGGCGTATTGTCGCGCCCGCAAGGGGCCGGCACTCATTCATGCCGATGTCATCCGGCCGTACTCCCACTCGCTCTCAGATGACGAGGTGCACTACAAGCCGTCCCACGAGCGCGAGGCAGAGGCGCAGCGGGACCCAGTGCGGACCTTCGCCGCCAGGCTCTTGGGCGACGGCACCGCGACAGAAGCCGAGATCGACGAGATCAATCGGCGAGTGGCAGAGGACATCGAGCTGGCAAGCGAGGTTGCCCTCGCGGCTCCGCAGCCCGCTCCGGAGACCGTCCAGCTCTATGTGTACTCGGCTGATGTGGATCCCACGGGCGAGCAGTTCGACACCGAAGATCATCCGCAGCTGGAAGGCGAGCCGTTGACCATGGTGGATCTCCTGAATCGGTGTCTCAGTGACGAGATGACGCGCGATCCTCGGATCGTCATGTTCGGAGAGGACATCGCAGACATCTCCCGGGACGAGCACATCGAGGACGTCAGGGGCAAAGGTGGTGTGTTTAAGGTGACATGGGGGCTGCAGAAGCGGTTTGGCAGCCATCGAGTCTACAACTCCCCTCTTGCCGAGGCCAACATCGTAGGACGCGCCGTTGGTCTCGCCACTAGGGGCATCAAGCCGGTGGTGGAGATCCAGTTCTTCGACTACATCTGGCCGGCATATCACCAGATCCGCAGTGAATTGGCGGTGCTGCGGTGGCGCAGCAACAATGCGTTCAGCGCCCCCGCGGTAGTGCGGGCTGCATATGGTGGGTACCTCAAGGGCGGTGCCATCTATCACTCACAGACGGGTGCGGCCCTGTACACCGGCATTCCGGGGCTCCGCGTGGTGTGTCCTTCCACGGCCCTGGATGCCAACGGGCTGCTGCGAACGGCGATCCGGTGTGACGACCCCGTGATCTTTCTCGAGCACAAGCACCTGTATCGCCAGACGTACAACAAGGGACGGTATCCCGGTCCGAACTACATGGTCCCGTTCGGGAAGGCCAAGGTCGTGCGGCAGGGAACGGACCTCACCGTGCTGACTTACGGTGCCGTGGTGCAGCGAACGCTGGTGGCTGCCAAGGAGCTCGAGGAGGCCGAGGCCGTCAGCACCGAGGTTATCGATTTGCGATCGCTCAATCCCCTGGACTGGGAGACGATCAGCGCCTCGATTGCCAAGACCAACAAAGTGATCGTGGCCTACGAGGATCCCATCTCGTGGGGCTATGGGGCCGAGATTGCGGCGAGAATCGCGGACGAGCTCTTTGGATGGCTCGACGCACCGGTGCGGCGCGTGGCCTCCACTGACACGTATGTGGCGTATTCGCCCGAGTTGGAGGATGCGATCCTGCCGCAGGTGGTGGATCTGAAGGCGGCGATAAGAGGGATCTCTGACTTCTGAGCGCTGCGCTACCGCGCGGTCAACTTCCTCCCTAGAGCTTCTCTGATCTCTCCAGCAGCGTCGATAGCTGCCTCGACGTCAATCTTGAGCGCGCGTGCCTGCTGCGTAGCGGAGGTGAGGTCGTCGAGTACTTGCGCGACGCCCGCCGAGCGGAGTCTCAACAAGTCGAATCGCACATTCTGTACTGCGAGGACGCAGGACTCGAACTGGGCTTCCACGCCTCCGCGCCGGGCTACCAGCTCGGCCAAGGCCTCCCGCTGCCGCCGGAGGAGATCGAGCCGACGATCGGTTTCGGGGCCCGCCCTTTCTTGCCCGAGGGCCTCGATGCGCTCATCGAGCCGCGCCACCGCCGCGTCATCTACGTCGCGCTCCATTTGCTGAAGCGTCCGCGCCAGCTCGACCGCCCGTTCCATCAGTGCGTCCACGGTGGGCACCACATCCGGAAGCATCTCGCGCTCCGACGCCGGCAGCTTCTCCACCAGCCGGACAATGGCCGTGTGGTCCTTTCGCATCTGCTGCATTTGGCCAGCCAGCTTGCCGAACTCCCCGCTGGTGGGCTCCGGCATCTTGGCAGCGGGAATGGCCTTGGGAGCGTGTGACGACCCAGGTAGAGCGTCAGGAGCCGGAGGGCGGTTGAGGACGTCGCGCATGCTGTAGCCTGTCGACCAGAGCTTGCCGTATTGTGAGGCAAGGCCGATGCCCCAGCCAATGGCGGGAAACAGGAACCAAGGCGATTCGATGCCCGTGACGACGTTCAGCAGGAGCAACCCGCCGTTCACTGACACATACGACGCGAAATTCGCTCGGAACTTGCGGACGATTCCCGGCTCACCTCCAGGCTGCTGTGGCTGCTCCTCGGGGCGCGGGGCTTCCTGCCTGCGCTCTCGGGCGGCTCGCGCCCGCCGCGCCTGGGGGGGCCGACGACCTTCCTCGAACCACTCCCACCACTCCCGGTCCTTGGTGCGGTCGCGTGCCCGTTCCCGGTCTCGGGCTCGCTCCGGGGCTCGCGGTGCCCGGCTGGGTCGGCGGGCCAACGGAGAACGGGGGCGGTAAGGCGTCGAGGCCCTGCTCTCCAGCGCACGCCGCAGCGCGTCTGCCGTCGGCCAGCGATTCTCCGGATCCTTGTCGAGGCAACGCGTCACGGTGGACGCGAGATCCTCAGGGCAGTCCGGGCGCACCTGAGTGATGTCAGGAACGGGCTGGGTCACCTGCTTCAGGAGGATGCCCGCCACCGTCGGGGCCTTGAACGGCAGCTCGCCGGTGAGCATTTCGTATGCCACCACGCCCAGGGAATAGATGTCGCTGCGGGAGTCGATCTCCCGCTCCCCGGCCGCCTGCTCCGGGCTCATATACGCCGGTGTGCCGATGGCCACGCCCGTCCCGGTGAGCGTGCCGCCGCCCACCTCTGACAGCGCCTTCGCAATCCCGAAGTCCGTGACCATGACGCGACGGCGGGTTCCCTCCAGTAGGATGTTGTCCGGCTTGATGTCCCGGTGAATCACGCTCATGGCGTGGGCCATGCCGAGGGCGTCGGCCGTCTCCTTCATGATACGACGGGCTTCTTCCGCCGGCAGTCGCTCTCGGCGTCGCAGGCGTGCAGCTAGGGATTCACCATCCACATAGCCCATCACGAAGTACACCAGCCCATTGGCGTCACCGACGCTGTGGATGGGGACGATATGTGGGTGGGACAGGCGTGCTGCCGTCTGGGCTTCCCGCATGAAGCGCTTGCGGATCTCTGGGCGGAAGGCGAGGTCGGGCGGAAGGACTTTTATCGCAACCCGACGCTTCAGCTTGACATCGCGGGCGCTGTAGACGATCCCCATGCCCCCGCGCCCGATTTCACCTTCGAGCTCGTAAGAGTCTGCGAGGGTATCTGCGAGCCGTGCAGCCAGGGATCCCAAGTCGTCTTCGGCCATGTAGCATATGCTCCCGACCGGGGGTAGATTAACGTAGCCCAAACCCCCTTGCAACCGGGAAAGTGCGCAGCTCGAGGCCTGCGAATGCGGTGGCTGACGGATGACGCTGGGCGCCGCTGGTCCGCAGAACGGGTCGGGCGGACATCGGGCATGGTCCCAGCCAAGAAAACCAAGAATGCCTTTCCGGAGCCGGCCGACATCATTCGGTTCGAATGTGCGTCGGACCGGTCGGAACAGGCACGCGAGGTCACCGCGCGGGCTGGACTGCTGGAGCAGCTCACCGAGACGGAGCTGAGAGCCCTTCTCAACGTCGCTCCCCGCGCTCCCTGATCCTCCGGGTTACCGCCAGCCCTGCTTCCGGCCATATTGGCAGGAACACTGTGGTGCTGCTTGCCAACATCGGCAGAAACATGCCAACAGAATGGGGTATTCCACCGTAGGAGGGTGGCTGTTGGCGTGGTCTCGCGTGGCATGATATGTGCTTATCGGGTCCACGGACGAACCAGCACACGAACGCCGACCCCTAATCGGTAGGGGGAAGGAGTATGCAAGAGACGACGTCGACTCGGATGCGCCTCCCGGTGCTGCCGCTGCGGGAGACGGTGATGTTCCCTGGCGTGACCGCGCCCATCGGAGCAGGACGGCCTGGGACGCTCCGGGCTATCGAAGCATCGCTGCGGAAGGACGATCACCTGATATTCGCCGTAGCCCAGCGTGAGAACGTGGAAGATGCCCAGCCGGAGGTCCTGTACACCACGGGTACGGTTGCTCGCATCGGGCAGGTGCAGCGCGGCCTCGGCGGGATACAACTCCTGCTCCACGGCGAGTACCGCGCGATGGTGCTACAGTATTCGGACGTCGACGGCCATATCGAGGCCGTGGTCCAAGAGGCACCCGACCTGCCTCCCCTCAATGCGGAGGACGCCGCCTTTGTTGCGCTGCACAAGGAGGTGCGGGAGCGCGCCGCTGAGCTGGGAATCAAGACGGGGCTAGCGCAGGAAGTCGTCCAGCAGGTGCTCGATGGCGTGGAAGAGCCTGGTCGCTTCGCCGACCTGGTAGCTGGATACATAGACATTTCCCCCGCCGAACGACAGGCGCTGCTCGAGACGCGTGGTGTGGAAGAGCGGCTCCGGCGGGTGCTGATTCACGTGCAACGACAGCTGGAGCTTGCTGAGGCACAAGAGGAGATCAAATCGAAGGTCCAAGAGGAGATCGGCGAGCGGCAGCGGGAGATGTTCCTGCGGGAGCAGCTCAAGGCCATCCAAAAAGAGCTGGGGGACGACGATACCCAGGAGGCAGACGAGCTGCGGGAGCGCATTGAGAAGTTGGAGCTTCCGGTGGAGGCACGCAAAGAAGTCGATCGTGAGCTGCGGCGACTTCAGCGGACGGCCAAGGACTCCATGGAGGCTCAGGTCATTCGCACCTACCTCGAGACCGTCGCCGAATTGCCGTGGAACAAGCGGAGCGAAGATCATCTCGACCTCAAGGAGGCCGCACGGATTCTGGACGAGGATCACTACGGCTTGCAGGACGTCAAAGACCGCGTACTTGAGTTCCTCGCCGTGCGGCAACTGCTCGATCACCGGGACCAGCGGGACACGGGCGAGTTCATCGGGAACGTGGATGACAGGCGGGGAAAGGGTTCCATCCTACTGTTCATCGGCCCACCGGGCGTGGGCAAGACGTCGATCGCCAAATCGATAGCGAGGGCGATCGGACGCCAATACGTGCGCATCTCCCTGGGAGGAGCTCGGGACGAGGCGGACATAAGGGGACACCGCCGCACCTACGTAGGCGCCATGCCGGGCCGGATCATCGAGGGAATGAAGCGAGCCGGCACCAAGAACCCCGTTTTCCTCCTGGACGAGGTCGACAAGCTGGGGATCTCCTTCCAGGGTGACCCGGCCGCGGCCTTGCTCGAGGTGCTGGACCCGGCACAGAACGACACGTTCACCGATCACTACATGGGCGTGCCGTTTGATCTTTCCGAGGTTCTGTTCATCGCCACGGGCAACTTCAGGGAGAGCATCCCTGTGCCGTTGCTGGACCGCATGGAGGAGGTGGAGTTCACCGGGTACACCGAGCGGGAAAAGCTGGCGATCGCCCGCCAGTTCCTGATCCCACGGCAGCTCAGCGAGGCGGGACTCACTCGACACGAGCTCATCCTCGATGATACCGCGGTGAGGTCGGTGATCTCCAGCTACACGAGGGAGGCAGGCGTACGGCAGCTCGAACGGGAAATCGGGAAGGTCGCTCGGAAGGTAGCGAGGAAAATCGCCGCCGGGGACGTAGAGCAGGTGAACGTGTCAGGAGCGGATGTGGAGGGACTGTTGGGGCGACCGACGGTGTTTCCGGAGCTGGCGGCGGAGGCGGACAAGATCGGCATAGCCACCGGCATGTTCTACACGCCGGTCGGTGGCGACATCATGTTCGTTGAAGTCTCGGTGATGAACGGTCGGGACAACCTGGTCCTGACTGGTCAGTTGGGCGATGTGATGAAGGAGTCGGCGCAGGCGGCGCTCACCTACGCGAAGTCTCACGCCGACCAACTGGGCATCCCGCCAGAGATGCTCAGCGAGAAGGACGTGCACGTGCATGTTCCTGCGGGCGCGATTCCGAAGGATGGTCCCTCGGCTGGAGTGACCATGGCGACGGCGCTGGTCAGTGCTCTGTCCGGCGTTCCGGTACGGCACGACGTGGCCATGACCGGCGAGGTAACGCTGTCGGGTCGAGTGCTCCCCATCGGAGGGGTCAAGGAAAAGGTGCTCGGCGCGTGTCGCGCGGGGATCAGCAACGTCATCATGCCAAAGGAGAACGTCGCAGACCTCCAGGATCTGAGTGAGGACGAGCGGCAGCGACTTACCGTGCACGCTGTCGAGCGCCTGAGCGACGTGCTGGAGGTGGCATTGAGAAGGCCGGCAGAGGCCGGGGCGGGGGAACCGACGTTGGAGTCCGAATTGGTACCCAGCGGCAATTAGGTACTGGCCGCGCTACCAGGTCAGGGACCTCACGAGGAGGTCGCACACCCCATCGATCCAAGCGGCCCGGCGGGACTCCGCCGGGCCTTCCGCTAACGCGCTCTCCAGCGTGAGATAGCCCAGTAACAGAACCACCGCCTGACGTGCCGCGCCCTTCGGATCGACATCGTCCCTGAAGTAGCCGAGACCCTGCCCCTTCGAGATGGCGTGGGCGAGATGCGTGACCAGCTCGTATAGGGCCCTTTCAGCGGCCGGCGTCTCCCGCTGCCGCTCCGATGCTGCTCGCACAATGAGGCTGGCCAGACCAGGGTTCCGGGCCAGGGTGTCGAACACCGAGCGAAGCTGTTGGCGCAGCCGGTCTGGGGTGTGCGGCGCCAGTCTGTCATGATCCGGCGCCGCGACCGTCTCGAGCTGTGTGCTGGCGGCCCGCATTACCTCGTCGTACAGGCCTGCCTTTGAGGCGAAGTAGTAGTGAATCAGCTGCTTGTTGACTCCGGCCCGTTCCGCGATTCGACTGGTGCGCGCCCCGGCGTAGCCGAACTCGGCGAATTCGGCCCGGGCTGCCTCGATTATGAGTCGTCGGGAGTCGCGATCACCACCAGGCATTCAACCAACTGGTTGAGACTGGCGGCAAAGCTCGCTCCTAAGTCGGCAGACGTCAAGCTGAGGTCGACGTGAGAGCCGTAAGTGTGGCCCGCGCCGCGCCCCTGATCACGGGGTTTGAGGACCAAAGTCCCCTTACGGTCTCTCCCGCGATACGCGCGAGGATGGCGGCGTCTGGTGCTGCGAGCACGGCAGCATCAGCGTCGAAGTGGGCGAGCACCACGCGCGGCTCCACGGTGCCCGACAGGGGGAGGGGGAATCTGGCTGGGGCTTCCCCCACTACCCAGAGGCTGGTGGGGGCTGAGTCGGCCGCCCGCTTGCGCCACACGGGGAGTAGCGCAGTCATGAGCCGGCCCGGAGCCAGGAAGGTCACAGGCCCTTCGGCGCGGGCGGCCGTCCTGAGGGTGAGCTCTCCCAGCTGCCGCTCACTGGCAATCTCGACTGTGGTGGGGGATCCCGTGCTACCGGCCGCTCGAATCTGGCGCTCCAGCAAATCCAGCTTCTCAGCCTGTTGCCCAGCGATCATGGCGAGCACTGCCGCCGGCGCCACCGCACGGAAGATCTGCGGACCCTGGCCCCCCTCCAGCGCGACGGCGGCTCCCTTGGCCCGGAGGCCCCTGAGGGCCTGGTACACATTGGCACGTGCCAGGTTGAGGCTCTTGGCCAAGGCGTAGCCTGAGGATGGTCCTCGGTCGAGCAGTGCCGAGTAGGCTAGACTCTCGGTTGGCGTGAAGCCAAAGGGCGTGAAGTCGATCTGCAAGGGCGTAGTAGTAGCTTACACTACTACGCTACTGTGCTACCCATACCTTGGCAAGGCTGAGATGGGGAGGATTAGGTGTATTCTAGCTGCCAGCCTGCGAGCTTCGCGATGAGGGCCAGCCGGAACGTGACGTCGGCCTTGCGGCGTTCTGGCGTCTGGCCGTCCAGCTCCAGCGGGAATGCGAAGTCGGCCAGCTTTGACGCACTCCGCGGGATGGCCCGCAGATTCCTGGGGTTCCAAAACCCCTGATCATCGCAATCCCCTCGCAGCCGGGCGAGGATCCGTAGCGCTGTTGGGGACGTTTCCAGCATGCCCAGGCGGGCCAGCAGTTCCATCCAGTGTAGAGCGAACGGAAGATCCTTGGGGTTACCGGCGCTGTCCGCCTTGAGTGGGTCCCCCAGGAGCTGGAACGTCGGCTTGACGACCCTGCGCCCCACCTGGATCACGAAGCTACGGCGGGGAGATGACTGGCCGAGAAACGCTCCCAGCCGTTCCACGAAGCCGGCCCGCTCCCGTTGCAGGTTGGGCATGTAGGCGACGATGGCCACGGAGTGCAACGTCGGTGGGGAGGCGTCGGGGTGCAGGATGTTTCGGGAGCCCTTCCTCATGATGGGCTTCTCCGCGAGGTCGCTCCGGAGGAACTGAGATACGCCAGTCGCTATTCGGTGCGCCGCGCCGCGGACCCTGGGATCATCAATCTGGCCCGAATGGGCCAGAGCCGCAGTTGCGGCCTCCCGCATGTACTCCCGGGCCCAGGCCGCTAGGGCGGGGTTGGCCTTGGCAGGCTTGCGGTATTCATACAGCAGGGTAGGATCGTCGTCCCGCGACAGCAGCCGATAGAGGAGTCGGCGCGCTCGGCGGAATACCTGCTGATCGGTGGGGACGCCCAACTCCACTAAGTGACGGTATTGCGCCACTGTCCCTACATCTTTGACATTCTGAGCCTTTGCGGGCGCGATACCCAGGATGTTGTTGCCCCACACTCCGGTCGCCTTCTGCTTGCGGATGGTGGTGGCAACTCGTTTGTAGTCAAGGAGTTCGGCCCCAAGGGCCCCGAGGTCAGCCTGCGTTGCGGAGCCCGTGGGGAGGATCTCGGTGACCGTGCGCCACCGGATAGGAGCGCAGGCGTTTTCGCGAATCCAGGTAACCGGTACGCGGTGTGTGGCTGGCAGTTCCAGGGCGTCTGCTCCGAGCTGGTGCCGGACCGGAAAAAATCGGGCGGGAACTTACCTACTTTCCGCCGATTCGGCCAGTAGGTGTGCGGCAGGTCCCATGAGGACTAGCGATCCGGGCTTCGTGCCCGCCGGAGCCGCAAACGCTCCCCCGCCGACCGATACTCGGAATCCGGGTGCCACTCGGGGAACTCACTGCCCGCAGCGAGGCTCCAGCCAAGGCGAATCAGCAGTCGGACCTGTTGAAGTGCACCTTCGTAGGCGAAGTCCTCCCGAAACTCGTCGCTCGGCTGGTGGTACCGCTCTTGGGTGTAGCGTGCCTCTTGCTCGGCACCCCAATCGGGTGGGCGGTCCGCGAACTGGGCCCCCGCCTGGAAGGCCAGCACCGGGACACCGGCCCTGGCGAATGGGAAGTGGTCGGAACGGTAGAACTGCCCAGCGCCGGGGTTGGGGTCGCGGGAGGCCTCGAGTCCCTCTTGGGCGGCAGCGCGCCGGAAGTGCTGGCCCAACGTCGATCGCTCGGAGCCTAGGGCGACGGCGTCGTGGGTGGCGCCGCGTAGGTTGGCCCGGTCGATGTTGAGCACGGCGACGGTCTGCTCCAGCGGCATAATGGGCTCGGTGACATAGGCCTCGGCACCGAGCAGGCCGGCTTCTTCAGCGGTGGTCGCGATGAAGAGTAGTGTCCTGCCGGGCTGGGTGCCCGCCCGACTGAAGCCCGCAGCGGCGGCCAGCAGGGCTGCCACGCCAGAGGCATTATCCTCTGCCCCGTTGTAGATGGAATCGCCGTCAACTGGCAACCCCACGCCCAAGTGGTCGTAGTGTGCCGTCAGCACCACGGCCTCGTGCCGGCGATCCGGGTCGGCACCATCCAGGCGGCCCACGACGTTCGCTCCTTCGATCTGTCGAATGCGACTCCGAAGCCGTACCACGGCGTGTGCGCCCAGGCCAATTGGCCGAAACTGCCGTTGCTGTGCGCGCCGCACCAAGGCCTCGAAGTCTCGTCCCGTCTCCGCCAGAATACGCCGCGCTGCGTCGGCGGTCATCCAGGCGCCGAATTGCAGGCTTTCGACAACGCGGCGGTCCAGCATGATCTGCTCGCCGGTCCAACTGTTCCGGACCACGGACCAGGGATACGTCGCGGTCTTGTCGGTGTGGATCAGGATGGCACCCACCGCGCCCATGCGGGCCGCCTGCTCCAGTTTGTAGGTCCACCGGCCGTAGTAGGTGAGAGTCCTGCCGTTGAAGCGGGAGGCGTCAGTGAGGCCGGGATCGTTCACCAACATGAGCAGGATCTTTCCCGCAAGCGGCGTCCCCTTGTAGTCATCCCAGTCCCATTCGGCCGCCTGAATGCCATAACCAACGAAGACGATTTCGCCGTCCACCGACAGAGCTGAATCGGGTCGCTCGGGCCAGGCCACGAAGTCGCGCCCATGTTCCAGAGCTGTGGTTTGTCGACGGATGCCCAGGACCAAGGATACTTCAGGGGTTACGCCCAACAATCTGACCGGCTGGAAGTATGACCCGGTTGGCCCGCCCGGCTCGAGTCCGAGAGCCTCGAATTGGGCGGCGATGTAGTGCGCTGCGACTTGGGCGCCCGGAGTGCCGGGAGCACGCCCCATGAGTAGGTCGGCTGAGAGGAAGCGAAGATGAGCCCGCACCAAGCCTGCCCCGGGTGTGGTGAGGGCGCTCGCTGGCGCCAGAGCGGGCTCGCCGGCTGGGGTTTCCTGAGCTGCAACCCGTGTCACCAATAGGAACGTTCCGGAGGTGAGCAGAACCAGCAATCGCGCAACAGGTGGCCGCACGGTCATCGTCTGGCATCCTGAGTTTCGGAGATCGGACATCGTACGGCCGCGATACCTCCTGGTCGTCCGAAGCCCGCCTCACTCGTCAACACTAGGGTGCGCTCGTCCAGGAAATCGACTGCCTCACCCTGGGGCTCCCGCAGCACACCCAGAAAGCAGGGCGCGCCCTCTGGTACTGGCGGGCCCTCTTCCGGCAACCGGAAGAATCGGAGCTCGAGATACGCCCGGATCACCAGCCGCCTTCCGCTCGGAGAGATCGCGGCGCCGGTTACCTGCCGACCCAAGGCCCGTGGTGGCAGGGTGTCGAGCACACCGGATAGTTCCACCGTCACTGTATCGAGTCGTGCCGCATTGCGGGAGATGCGATAAGTCTTGATCAGCCTGGCACGCCCCTTGGTTATGAGGAGGAGTTCCCCGTCATGGGTGACTGCAAGGGCCTCCACATCCTGCGGGCCGTCGGCGTAGCGAACGCGCAGGCGCCGGGCAAGCAGGGAATCGAGGGGTCTCCTGCCGCGGACAGGAGGTCGTTGGGGTTCACGAACGATGTAGATGGCCGCGTGCTTGCGGCTCTCTGTGTTATCACCTGTGTCGGCGATGTAGAGGCAGGTCGTGTCGGCCTCTGGGCAAAGGCCTAGCGCGATGTCCTCCCAGTCGACCGCCTGAGCCCCCGCGATGCGGAATGCACCGAGGTCCTCGCCGGCCAGATTGGTGGCGTAGAGAATGGGCCTGTCGCCGGAGTCATTGTGTGTCCAGAGAATTCCTGGGAGGGCACGGCTGACGGCCACTCCGGAGCTTTCAGTGAGGTTTCCGGCGGCGAACACTCCCGTCAATTCGGCGGCGGTTGGCCGGACCCATTGCGCCTCCAGCAGGGCCGTCCATCCACCGACGAGTCCAGCGAGCGTGAGGCCGAAGCGCCTCCCTTGCGCCGCCCAGGAGATTCGTGGGTACCCCATACAGGAATTTTACACCGGCAGTTGCCACACGAAAAAGGAGCAACGAACTTACACGCTTCATGACTGAGAGCCTGAGAGAACGACCAGTCGAGAGGCGGTCGGACCGGGTCCGGTTCGACGGTCGAGTGCTGTTTCTGGTGGACGATCCGGAACTCATCCGGCGCCAGCTCGCGGGCGAGAACCTTGAGTGGCCGGTGGAAGCGCCGCTGCGTGACAACATCTCTACCGACGAGATCACGCCAGCATACATCTGCTACTACTACGACGAGACCCTCGGGGACTTCCCCTATCTCGGTCTAAAGACCGGTGATGAGTTCCCCATCACCCGTGGAACCGTGCGTGCGGGTGGGTTCGTGTGCTCGGTGAGCGGAAAGCGCCGGGGGAAGGGTTCTTCCCGGGAACAATCGCCCTACGCCGAGATGTGCGCCGGGATCCGGCTTGTGCTTGCCGATAGCATCGAGCGCATCTACCGAGAGAATTGCCAGAACCTCGGCATCCTCACGAGCACCAATTTCTCCCTGGTGGAGCGCGTGCGCCAAGGCGGAGAGATACCGCTCAGTGTGTTCACCGAGGGTGAGGGGGAAATAACCCGCGGCATCATCGAGCACGGTGGTCTGTTCTGGTACAATGTGGCCCGGCTCCAGGGGAGGGTGCGGGTACCCTTGCCATCCGCCAGTGAGCGTCCCATGACGCTGGCGGAGAAGATCATTGCCCGGCACTGGGTCACGGATATCGCCCGTGACGCCGTCGGCGTGGCGTACGTCGGACCTGGTGATGAGGGATTCGTGCGCACTGATATACGGTTCAGCCACGAGTACGTGACGCCCATGGCCGCGATCTTCTGGCGCGACTTGGTGGGCGAGGCGGAGCAGATCGTCGATCCGGGCTCGGTCTTCTTCTTCCGAGACCACCTCACCTTTCTTGAATTGGCGATGACGGATGAGCGGAAGGCTGCCGGATTGCTCGACGTAGCGCTGGAGCTGAAGAAGAAGCAGGAGGAATTTGCTGAGCGACAGGGAGTGAAGCTTTACGGAGAGCTGCCGCGAGTGGGCCCGCACACGATGGTGCAGGGCTCCGAGGCCATCTGTCATTCGAAGATTCTGGAACAGCACGCGCTGCCTGGTCACCTGCTCGTCGGCAGTGACTCACACACACCCCACGCGGGAGCCATTGGATGCATCGCCTTCGGTGTTGGGACTACGGCCATCTTCAACTCCTGGCTCACCAAGGACGTGCGCATCAAGGTGCCGCCGTCGGTGCTCGTTCGGGTCGACGGCCGCCGGCCGGAGAACGTCACCGCCAAGGACTTCATGCTCCAGATCCTGCATCATCCGTACGTCAAGAACGGCCATGCCATCGGTAAGATCGTGGAGTATGCCGGCGAAGCGGTGGAAGCGCTTTCCATCGACGAGCGGGCAACTATGACCAACATGGCCGCCGAGGTGGGTGCGTTCACCGGAATCGTGCGGCCGGACGGCAAGGCGAGAGAGTTCCTGATGCGGGAACGCGGGATGGACCCCGACCAGATCGAGCGTTTGCTGTCGGGGCTGTACTCGGATGACGGGGCCGATTACGAGACGGTCATCGAGATCGACGCTGGCGCCCTCCGGCCGATGGTGGCGCTCCCCGGCGATCCAGGGAACGGGCTGTTTCTGGAACAGCTGGGTGGACCGGTGAGGGTGGACATCGCCTATGCTGGCTCGTGCACTGCGGGTAAGAAATCGGACATGGACATGTATGCCCGCGTGTTCAAGGAGGCGTTGGATCGTGGCGAGCGGGTCCACCCTGACGTGAAGTGCTACATCCAGTGCGGTTCCCAGGAGGTGAAGCGGTACTGCGAGGAAAGTGGCTACCTGGATGTCTTCCGCGACGTGGGCGCCCAGTTTATCGAGCCGTCCTGCGGCGCATGCATCAACGCCGGGCCCGGCGTCTCCTACGATCGGGAGACCGTCACCGTGAGCGCGATCAATCGGAACTTTCCGGGGCGCTCCGGACCAGGGCAGCTCTACCTTGCCAGCCCTTATACGACCGCCGCCAGCGCCGTTGCCGGATATATCGCCGCATGGGAACCGGCATCGGAGGCGGTGAGCGCCGACACTTAGCGGTAGGGTGGTGTCTTAGCGCGAGTTCTCGTTTGGGCTCGCGACCGGGAGGCCCGGGCCGAGGGCCCCGGTGCTCGGTCGGAGTGCCGCCGCCGGATACACGCCCCGTGCATTCCACAACACCCAGTCTGTAAGCCCCACGTCTTCCACCGCCTGGATCTGAGCTCGCACTTCCGCCGCAGTGTAGCGCGGCCGACGGAGCGTGAATGCCTGGAGGTATGGGCGGATACGTGCCGCGTTGCTAACCCACCGTGACCGCCGCAGGCCGTCCTCCAGCGCGCGTCGCACGACGGCGTACGGTTCGGCATTGGGATAGGCAATGCCGAAGGCACCGCGCGGGTAGTGGCTGGGATACACCATCGGAAGTAGGACGTCAGCCAGACCGACGAGATCGTCCCAGTACTGCCCGATGCCCATGCCGTCGTCGGCGCTGGTGGTCAGTCCGAAGACATCAAGCGTGAATGGCACTCCAAGGCTCGCGATGCGCTTCTTGAGCAGTGCCACTTGTCGGCGGATTGCTGTCCGCTGGCTCTCACCGGGACGTCTCGCCTCGTAGACGGCGCCGGCCAGTCGGTGAGGCGGTTCGTCCGGAAACCGCACGTAGTCGAATTGGATCTCTTTGAAGCCCAACACTACTGCCTCGGCGGCAACGTCTGCCGCGTAGGTCCAGACCGAGTCGTGATAGGCGTCGACCCAGGGCTCGCCGAGCCCGTCGTGCCAAAGGCCGCCTTTGGCGTGGCGAATCGCCCATCCGGGCTTCCGCTTTGCTAGGAGTGGGTCCCGAGCCACGACGATCCGGGCGATCGGGTGAATGCCGTGCGCCTCGAGCAGCGCAATTCGGCGACGCGCATCGGGCGCACGCACCATGCGGTTTGCTCCGATCTGCATGGCCGTCGGCACGCTGGAACGATAGGTGAGATGCCCCGTCGCGTCCTTTACGTCGATCACGAACGTGTTGATCTCGGTCGTGTCGGCGAGCGCGACCAGGTCGTAAAAGCGGCTCGAGCCGAACACCCACGCGTTGAGGTACAGGCCCCGCACCACAGCCGGTGGCCCACCGGGCGGGGGTGCCGGGATGTCAATGGCTGGTGGCAAAGCAGGTAGGACGGCCGCCAGGTAGTTCGGCGCCTGGTCGCTGTGGTATAGCGGGCCGAACCGGGGCCCCTCGTCGGGTGGGGGTGGAACCCGGATTGTCGCGATCGCCGAGAGTTGGATCGTGGTCAGGTAGTCGGGGATGCGCTCATCGTGATGGAGAGACAGGCGCGAGCCACCGTCTTGGGCGGCAGCGGGACCTGCGAGTACGGCCGCGAGGGTTCCAAGTGCGATGGTAACAGTGGTGGATCGCATTCCGCTATTCTCTCCATCGGTGGCGGGGCAGAGACGGTCAGAGACGGTTGCGGGAGGGAAGCCAGGAGTCCCTGTTTCCCTCCCGATCCGTCTCTGACCGTTAGACTCTGCTTCCTACCCCGCCGCTACCGCCCCGATCCCCCCTCTATCAGTCTCAACTCGACCCGCCGATTCTGCGCGCGGCCATCGGCGGTGGCATTCGTCGCAATCGGCTCGTCCGGACCGTAGCCCTTTGCCTCCATCCGTGCCGGATCGACTCCCTGTCGCGCCAGGTAGGCCATGACCGACTGGGCGCGCTGCAGCGAAAGCCGCATGTTCAGGGACCGCGGCCCCGTGATGTCGGTGTGACCTGCAACTTGGATGCGGACCTCGGGGTGTGCCAACAGGGACGCAGACACCTCGTTGAGGATGGTGTACGAGTCCTGCGTGAGAGCTGACCGTCCCGTTTGGAAGTGCACGCCCTTGAGCACCAAGGGACGGGCGACGCCCTCCTCGACCAGGAAGAGGATCGGGCAGCCTACTGCGTCCACATTCTGTCCCGGAGCCGTGTTGGGGCACCGGTCCGCGCTGTCCATCACGCCGTCGCCATCGCTGTCGCGGTCAACCACGACCGGGCAACCATTGGCATCGACTTCGGTCCCCGGCACGGTGTTGGGGCACTGGTCTAGGGCATTCACCACACCGTCGCCATCGGAATCGACGGGGCAGCCTACCTCGTCCACGGTGACCCCTGTCGGCGTGCCGGGGCACTGGTCGATGCCATCGAACACGCCGTCCTCGTCCGAATCGAGAGGGCAACCCTCGGGATTCACCTCAGCATCCTGAGGTGTGTCGGGGCATTGGTCGATGCCGTCAAACACGCCGTCCTCGTCGGAGTCGATCGGACAGCCGTCAGCATCGACCGCCGCACCCACGGGCGTGTTCGGGCACACGTCGATTCCGTCGAACACCCCGTCGCTATCGGCATCAGTTGGGCAGCCGACGGCGTCGACCATTGCACCCGCCGGCGTATCGGGACACTGGTCGGGGCCGTCAAACACGCCGTCCCCATCACCATCAGTGGGGCAACCCACGGTGTCTACGTGGATACCGCGGGGCGTGTCTGGGCACTGATCGCGTCGATCCACTACCAGGTCGCCGTCGGCATCCCGCGGCGGCCCGCCGAAGGTGAAGATCGAGATACCCAAGGCGCCACCGAAGTTGAACGCCCCTTCGCTGGTGGCACTCAGTGCGGAGTTCGGGACATAGTCGAGCCGGGCCTCAATGCGCAGGGCCGTCCTACCGCCCACGGAGATGCGATCTCCCAGGATGAGGTGGCCGCTGTTGTCGTTACCTTCAGCGGCGCCACGGTAGAACGATCGGGTGTAGCCAATGCCGACGTAGGGACTGCCGAAGATGCTCGAGCGTGTGTGGGCGAACAGTGTGCCGCCAATCCGAGCCACGTTCACGCCGAAGGCCGTTGCTGACTGGTTCGTCTCGGTGTAGTCGCCGCTGGCCTCGATTGAGAAGACCCGGCTCAGGTAAAGTCCCAGCCGCCCCCCCGAGCCGAGCTTCGAATCGAGCCCGACATCTGAGTTGTCGTACTTAGTGAACGTTCCGAATGCGCTGACCTCCACCTGCCCGGCCTTGCCCGCCTGGGCCATGGATAGGTCGGTCAGCACGGCGGTTGCCAAGACCGCGATGGCCGCGGCGCGGCCGATCCTCATGCTATTCATCATCATAGGCAGCAATCTACATCCTACCCCCACCCGTGCCACTGTGATGTAGATCAACTTCGATCAGACGGCTCTCCGGAGCGATCCCCGCTCACGAATTGGGCAGCCCGAGCCAGCTGATCCGCCAGTCCCACGAGCTCTGACGCCCCTCCGGCAAGCTCGGTTATAGCGCGGACTTGCTCCTTGCTGGCAGCTGCCACATCAGAGGCTTCCTTTGCGGAGTCAGCGGCTGCAGCCCGGGCGTCGGCCAGAATGCGCTTCGCTTCTTGGGCGAGTTCCAGGTTGTGGCGTGGTCCCATCACCATTCGCTCGCCAGTAGTGCGTGCCACGTCAGCGGTTGCCACGACCTGGCTCAGCTCTCCGCTCCAGTGTTCCGAGGCACGTGTCAATTCGGTGAGCTGGCTGTTGAGTTCCTCGAGTACCCGTGCCGCACGGTCGATGACGCGCCTGGTCTCTTGCGCGCCGCGACCCATGCTCTGTGCTGCCTGCGCGCTCTGCTCCGCAAGCTTGCGGACCTCGTCGGCGACGACGGCAAACCCCTTACCGTGCACCCCCGTGCGCGCGGCCTCGATGGTGGCGTTGAGGGCGAGTAGGTTGGTCTGGTTGGCGATCTGAGCGATGGTGTCGGAGAACTGTTCGACATCTTCGGCAGCGTCTCGGAGGCGGCTCACTTCGGCAGCTCCTTCCGCTATCGTCGAACTGAGGTGCCCCAGTTGTTCCACAGCGCGCGCGCTCGCTTCTTGCACGCCGGTGGCCGTTTCCGCGGTGGTTCGGTTCGCCTTCTGGGTTTCCGAGGCAGCGTGCAAGGTATCTTCAATGCTCTCTATGAGCTCCGCCAGCGCAGCCACAGCCTGCTCCACGCGATCCGTGGCGCTCCGTGCTTCGGACTCGGCACGTGCCGCGCTATCCGCTACAACGTCGGCCGCCTGCTCGATCTTCTCGGAGGCCGCCGTGAGCTGGCGCACATAGGCTGCGGTGCGCTCCGAGGAATCGGCCATGGGGTCCACGAGGGAGCTGAGAGCGAGTGACAGAGCGAGCTGAGGCGCGAGCAAGTTCAGCAGCTCCCCGTCAGCTGGCCGATACATGGCGGGATCAGAGTGGCGCACGCTCCACGAGCCGACCAACTCCGTGCCGTGGTATAGTGGGATCAGGATCTCGGCTCCTGGGGACTCCCCTTCTGGCAGGACCGTGATGCCGCGCGTGAGCGCACTCGCGACCACGGGAGCCCCGGCCCGCACGGCCTCGCCGGTGAGTCCGCTCTCCGTGTCGAAGCGGAGTTTCTCAGCGGTGCTGGTGTCCGCCACTAGCTCCATTTCACCCCGCGCCGCGTCGTGTCGGGCAAACCCCATGTTGTCCCATGGGACCAGCAGGTGGGTGAGCTCTTTGATGCGCTCGAAGCTCCGCTCGATGTTCACTTCGGCTGCCACAGCGCCGGCCAGTCCTTGGACGAGCGCGAGTTCGTCAGCACGCACACCCGTCCGAATGACCCAGTAGACCAGCCAGCCGACCGCTAGCAGTGTCGTAGCAAGCACCACAACCGCCGCTGGTGGTACCTCGGCCGTTGCGAGCTCCACCCAGCCGATTGCGAATGCAGCACCGGCAGCGGACACGACGCTCTCCCAACGAAGCGTGAGCTTCATGTCCACCCGCGGCAGCAGGCCCGTGAGCGCGAGATCGCTGTAGAAGCTCACGTTCGCCAAAACGGGCAACACCACCACAACGAGGGCGAGCGGCAAGAGGTTGGCCACCGTTACGGAGGCGGCACCCGTAGCGCCGCCCAGCGTGCCGTACAGCAGGCCCACAATACCCGTTGCCAGGCTCACGTGGGCCGCCGTCGTCAGCGACTCTCGCATGCGGACCCGGCGCAGCAGGATATCACCTAGCGGGATGCCCAGGGTCCCGACCAATACCGCGAAGTGCCACCCGCGGAGCAGGAGCGCGATCAAGACGACGCCCAGAATGAACGACGCGAAACCCCGGCCGGGGAGCGCGATGCCCACGCGGCGACTCAGTGCGGCAGCAGGTCCCAGAATCAGCAGGTGAAGAGTGAATCCACCGCCGCGTAGCTCTGGACGATTCACCAGCGCCAGTGCGGCGAAGACGAAGAACGTCAGTCCGCCCAGGGTGACGAAGAGACGAACCCAGCGGGAGAGATCCCGGTTCTCAGGCAAGCGCACAACACCTACCAGACGAGTCGTTGAACGTAGGACACGCGGCGAGAATGTTGTATCCCGCTGGAGAATCTGCAAGCGCCGAATCCGAGCTGACCCTGCGATCAGAGGGATTAAGGCAGGGCGCAATCGGCGTGCACAGCCGGTTGGCAGAGCCGGGAGCAGGTCCGTTAAGTTGTTGGGTGCCAGCCAACTCAATCACCACGTCTTGGAGGGTTTCGTGAAGGTCAACATTGAATATTGCGGTGTCTGAGGCTACGAGCCACGGGCCGCCAGTTTGGCGACCGAGATCGGGAATGTGTACAGCGAGGCGGACGTGGAGCTCGTCGAGTCTTCAGGCGGGGTCTTCGAGGTAACGGTCGACGGGGAGCTGGTGTTCTCTAAGCAACAACTTGGCCGGCATGCGGAGCCTGGCGAGGTGGTGCGCCTCATCCAGGAACGCACGCCGTCCTAGGGAGGTGGCGCGTGCGGGTCGCGATTTCCACGGGGGGCGGTGATGCACCGGGGTTGAACGCGGTCATCCGGGCCATCGTGCTGTCCGCCGTTCGTCAGGGCTGGGAAGTGTTCGGCGTGGAGCGAGGCTTCGGCGGCTTGCTGGGAAGCGCTCGTGTGGTCCCGATGGATCGTGAGAGCGTGCGAGGTATCGTGCATCTGGGCGGCACGATCCTCGGCACCACGAACCGGGGCAACCCATTCCGCTGGCCGATGCTGCAGACGGATGGCACGTGGGCCGAGGTGGATCGCTCTGCCGAGGTGCTCGAGTCGTTCAGGCAACTGGCGTTGGACGCCCTCATTGCGGTGGGCGGCGACGGGACGCTGCATATCGCCTACGAGTTCTGGAGCAGGGGCCTGCCGATCGTCGGGGTGCCCAAGACCATCGATCGCGATGTGAGCGGTACGGTCATGACGTTCGGCTTCGATACCGCAATCCAGACGGCAACCGATGCAATCGACAAACTCCACTCCACAGCGGAGTCGCACGAACGGGTGATGGTCGTGGAGGTGATGGGGCGCCACGCGGGGTGGATTGCGCTCAATGCAGGCCTCGCCGGGGGGGCGGACGTCATCTTGATTCCGGAGATTCCGTATGACCTGGAAAAGGTCTACCGGAAGATTCGCGAGCGAGAGGCGCGAGGGCGGCACTTCAGCATCGTCGTAGTGGCGGAGGGCGCCCGGCCCAAGGATGGCGAAGTCACGGTGAAAGCGCCCGCCGAGGTGGGTGGGGTGGAACGGCTCGGCGGCGTTGCCGAGCGTGTCGCCGTGCGGATCTCCGAAGAGACCGGCAAGGAAACCCGCACCCTCACGCTCGGCCACCTGTTGAGAGGGGGATCTCCCACGACCTGGGACCGCATGCTCGGTCAGCGGTTTGGCGCTGCTGCCGTCCGGGCCGTCGCAGAGGGGCGGTTCGGGCACATGGTTTCCCTCGATCCGCCCGATGTGGTCCTGGTTCCGCTGGAAGCCGTGACCGGAAAGGCCAACCCGGTTCCTCTCGACGCCGATGCGCTCCTGACAGCACGGGAGATCGGGATCTGCATGGGCGACTGAAGCTGCCCGTGTGTGGTCCTCCCGCCCCCTGCCCTTCCTGGCGGCAGTCGCTGCCACCCCTGCCGCCTCGGCCGCTGCTCCCGCTCCCGCCACCTCCGCCGCTCCCGCCGCCCCCCGCTCCAGGCCTCATCCCGTAGTGCCCCAGTAGTATTATCCCACCAATGAGTCCCCACACCCACATTCGCGACCACTTCTTGCCGCCAGACCGGGAGGCATTCCGTCGCGCGGAGCCGCCGACGGGGCGCGTCATCGTGATTGCTCCGACGCGGGCGGCCTGCGAGACGATTGAGCGGGCGTGCTGGCTTGAGATCGAGACCGTGCTCGAGCGGGAGCACGGACGGGAGATTCGGGAGCTTGCGGCCAAGGGCCTGGGGTTCGGAATCGTTGCGGGCACCGGAACCGGCAAGACCCTGGCAATCCGTCCGATTGCGGAACAGACCCTGAAGGCCCCTCTCAAGGTGGGCGTGGTGAACCGGGAGCGGGAGGCCACGCCCGAGACGCCGACTTGGAACGTCGTGATCGTGACCACGGGAATTGCCCGCCGCTGGTTCCAAGATGAGCTGATCGATCACCATGACACCCTCATTGTGGATGAGATTCACCAGACCTCGGCGGAACTAGAGCTCTGCCTGGCGCTGGGCAAGCGGGTGGGCTGCCGCTTCATCTGGCTCTCGGCGACGGTCGATCCCCGCTTTTACGCCCGGTATCTGAACTCCGCTGAAGTGCTGGAGACGGCAGTGTTCGATCCCGCGCTGGAGGCGCGTGTGACGACGCAGCAGCGGGAGCCCGTCGAGTTCTTGGACCACGAGTTCATTCGGCGTGTGGTCAAGCAGCATCGGGGCGTTGCCGTTTTTCTACCCACTCGGGCCCAGGTGGAAGCCGCAGCCAACGAGCTGAGTCACAGGTGGCCACACGTCAGCGCGGCGTTCTATCACGGTGGCGAGCCGATCCGCGTCATCCGGCCGTTCCTCGATGGCACCGCGGAGAAACCGTTTGTCCTTACGATGACGCAGGCCGGGCAGTCGGCCCTCAATATCCGGGGCCTCGACACGGTGGTGATATACGACGCCTGCTTCAACAACGTCGTGGAGAGAGGCCGGAACGTTCTCACCCGGCAATTTCTGGGCCCTAACGAGATTCTCCAGATGGCGGGCCGGGTGCACGGTCGGGTGGCCGAAGGCGAGGTCTACATCCTGTCGGATCGCGAAATCGATTTCTTCTCGCTCCAACCAGTACCACCCGAGTTCCAGCTCGCGGGCGACAATGAGCGGGTGGCCCTCACCGCTGCCGCCCTCGGAGTGGATCTCAGCGACCTCGATTTGCCAGTGCCGTTGGACCACGGGGCGTACGCCGCGGCGACGCGGCGTCTTACAGAGCGGGGCATCGTGGTGGAGGGTCGCCTATCGACATATGGGCGGGACGTGGAGGCGATGCCGGTGGACCGT
This sequence comes from Gemmatimonadales bacterium, assembly GCA_011772755.1. Lineage (GTDB taxonomy): Bacteria > Gemmatimonadota > Gemmatimonadetes > Gemmatimonadales > GWC2-71-9 > WVYX01. The sequence goes on along the minus strand of WVYX01000092.1, from coordinate 6,785 downwards.
CCCTGGGGCGAGCTCCTGGTGCACGCGGACGATGACCTGGTGCCGTTTGTGGCCGTGGCGGCGAACATCGATTCGCTTCACCGCATGACGCGGGAAGATCCGGACCTCAGTGGGCTCATCGTGTACGGCAGTGATCATCTCACCGCGTACAACGTGTATGCCGAGGCCGTGAACCAGCACGGGTATCTGGGCGAGGTCTACGGGCTGCCGCGCCATCTGCTCACCGACGAGATCAACCAGTGGGAGGAGGCTCGCGGTGTGCTGGTGAAGGCCATCGAGGACGTGGCACTGGGCATGGCGTCGGTGTATCGGACACTGGAATTGCCACTTCCCGCGAACTTGCCGTACGCCAGGGGGGCCGTGCTGCAGCGCTTCCGCAACCTGATTGCCAGGGTCATGCCGTTCGATCTGGTTATCGACGGTGACACTGCTGACGGCGAACGGGTGCGCCTTTCCGATGCTTCAGTGTGTGATCCTGGCGGTGCCGTGGCCGGTACGATTCGCTACTTCGCCGATCGATTCGGTGTGCCTCGGGGTGCCATCGAAGGGACCAGCATACCGTTTGAGCTGATACAGCGTTACGCCACTCGGTGCCAACCGACGGTGGAGTTCAGAGACTGGCGTCGACGCCCCGGCCTGGCCGTCGTCTACGACACGGAGTACTTCGGATTTGTGCTTGATCGGACACGCAGGCCGCTCAAGGGGAAGTTCCCAACTGACCTCGCAGTACAGGCCCGGGACGCCCTCGTGCGGGCACTCCTCGGCAACGGCACGCCCCATCCCAATCAGCGAGGCGTGGGCAGGGCTGCGGCGCGCCTGGACGAGTACTGGCGTCGGTCTGGAGGGATGCTCAAGGCAGCCGAGCCGGCAGCGGTAGAGCGTCGCCTGCGGGAGCAGCTCGAGGGTGTACAGAGCTGGGAGGACTTTCTAGAAACGCCGCTGCAGCTTGATCCTGCTGAGCTGGTCTCGGATCAGCAGCGGGCAGAGCTCGACGCGCTGCCATCATCGGCAGCGGTTCTGGGCGATCGAGTACCGCTGGTGTACGACATTGAGCACGGCCAAGGCGTGGTCCGTCTGCGGCTGCGGGAGAAACAGGCCCGGCGCCTGCGGGAGCGGGATCTGCCCCGCACGGCCCAGCCCCTGAGATTCAGCGTGTACCGTGGAAAGAGGGAGGTAGTGCGCGCTACCTCGCTTGAAGACCTGCGTGACTCGCTTCGCAGCCTTCCCCGGGGCGCTCGCAAAGGCCGTCGGGGCCGACGCGGTTATCGGTAGGCGGGCGGCGTGGCGAGGGAGAGGATCCCAAGCCAGGCCGCGGCGTACGCTCCCTCGAGCTCGTGTCGGTCCGCCCCCCCCAAGATCTGCAGTCCCATCCCGTTCACCACGGCACCAAGAAGCCATCCAATCTCGGAGGGCGGTACCCTTGGTTGAAGTCCCAGGTCCCGGAACATTCGGTCTACGGCCTTGCCTAGTGCGAGACTGAACCCCGTGAGCGATGCCCTGACTGTCTGGTCAGGTAGGATGCTACTGGATCCGAATAGAGAGGTCCAGGCTCGGATGCTCCCGTCCCCTGACTCAGTGGTCAGTAACATCCAGGAGCGGTCAATTGCATCCTTGGGAGTCGGGGCGCGGAACGCCTTCGCCCAATTGACCTCCCGGACCCCGGCCAGGCTTTGGGCCACTGCCTCCAGCAGGCCACGCTTGGTCTTAAAGTGGTAGTGAACCAGCCCCTTCGCGCATCCGGCCGCCTTAGCCACCCCCTCCACCGTCACTCCGTCGGCACCTCGGCGCTTGATCAACTCCAGGGCGGCCGAGATGATCGAATCCTTCGCCTCCACCTTGGCGCGCTTCTTCGGCATCGCTGAGCCCCCGACTGTCCGGACAGCCAAATCTATGAGAAACTTCCCTGCCTGGCGAGCCCCCTCTAGGACCGCCAGATATTGACTGGTTGGTCACATCTCTGTTGTCAGGGGAAGCGGGAGGGGGGGCAGTGGGGGTAGCGCGGTCCGATCATCTCCTGTCCCTTCTCCCCCACCTGCCCGTCTCTCGGAAACGAAGTGAAACCTCTCCGGCAGGCGAGTCGTATTAGCCAGTGGGACCTACGTATGCCTGAACGCCAACCTGCCGTGTTCTCACCGCTCGCGCAGGCGGTGCTGGACTCCCTGTCGGAGGGTGTCCTGGTGTTCGACACCTGGGGACGCATGGCGTATGCAAACCCGGCAGCCCGCGTGACGGTGAAGAGAATCGACGGCGACGGTGAGAATGCCGAGAGTCTTCTCCCGAAGCTGGCACGGATCGGTGCGCGGATCTCCCCCATCTGGATCGGAGGGTCGAAGTTGGGTGAGGCGGTGTATTTGCCTGCCGATGCTGCCGGTCGCCGTACCCTCGCCGAGCGGGAGCGCCACGCGATTATCCAGACCTTGGATGCCACGGGGTGGAAGCTGACTGAAACGGCGCGGAGGCTAGGCATCTCCCGCACCACGCTCTGGCGACGGCTCAGAGCATACGGGCTGGAGCGGGATAGTCGCGGCAGATGGTCCAGGCCCTCGTAGCGACCTTCCTCGCCTGCGCACTTCCCCAGACGGACACAGCGACGTTTCGTGATGCCGCAACGGCCGAGGTCTATGCTCGGGCACGGGTGCGCCACATCCGGCAGGATTCCCTCGTCCGGGACTACCGGGCCACGGTGCGGACACGGCTCGAGGCCGCCGCCGGGCGGAGCCGTTTCGCCCGCCTCACTACGCTGATTGCCCACGAGTCTGTTGCGGAGATAACCTGGCGTGTCCCGAACGACCTCAAGGTGAAGGTTCTGGGCTCCCGGGCCAGAGCGCCCATCGTGCGAATACTCAGGGGCTTGAGCGAAGACGTGGGCCGATGGGAGCGAGGAGAGTTACCCGATCGGATCACGTCGGAGGCGGAAGGTGAGCTGCGTCAGGAGCTGGTCCCGGAGCGGCCCTGGTTCATTCCCCGCGCCCTGGGAGACAGCGTCAGGTTGATGGGACTGCCGGAGCACGCCGCGCTCCATCCCTTGGGCGACAATGCAACCGACTACTACCGGTTCGCCATCACGGACTCGGTCACACTGCTGGTACCCGGCCGGAGTGTCCGGGCCATTCTGATGAGGGTGGAGCCCAAGGTGTACGGGCCCTCATTGATTGCGGGTGACATGTGGATCGACGCCGAGTTGGCGGATGTCGTGCGCTTCAGGATGATCTTTCTGGGCGACTACGTGTGGGCGGCACCGCGCGGTGACAGTCCGGAGGACAGCGCGCGTGCTCGGAAGGAGAACGCCACTGCGAACCGGTTCGTCTCGGTGGAGGCGGAGGTAGAGTACGCCCTGATCGATCGCCTGTACTGGATGCCGTACCGCCAGCTCCTGGCAGTCACCGCGGAGATTCCTTGGTTCATCAATCTGGCGATGCCGGCCCGTGCGGTAACGACCTTCAGCGATTACCAGGTGAACACCAGCCCTGTGCTGACGTTTGCGATTCCGGATGAGGACCTTGTCGGGGAAGGTCGTACTCGTCGGCGGCTTCGAGTGAAAGGGCAGGGCCCCGCCGAGGACGGCTACGACGTGAGCCGCAGGGAACGCCGCGAACGGGGCTACTACCGGGCAGGCAGGTGGCGGGAGGGCCGCTGGGAAGTCGAGGTTCCAGCGGCTGAGAGCCTGGTGGCGTACGAGTGGGATACGGAGTTCGTGACGTCGTTTTCTGGGGCCGAGGAACGACGTCTGCGGGAGACGTTGGCGACGCTAGCCCAGCTCGAAGAGGAGCTGCCGCCCGAGTGGACTGGGAAGCGGCGCTTCGGGCTGGCGTGGGAGGAAGTCGCGGAGATCGTTCGCTTCAATCGGGTGCAGGGGCTGTCGTTCGGCGTCGGGTACGAGTTCCGGCCGCGGATCAGCTTCACGACGGTCCAGTTGTCTGGCCGCTTCGGCTTGTCCGATCTGCGGCCCACGGGTGCGGTGACGTGGCGGCGGGACGGTCCGCATGGCCGGCTGGACGTGAGGGCATTTCGTGAGGTCACGGAGACAGAGCCGTGGACTCGCGGTCAGGGGATCGGGAACTCCCTCAACGCGCTCTTCACCGGGCACGACGATGCCGACTATTATCTCGCGTCCGGTGGCGGCCTGTCCTACACGTTCAACCATGGTCTGCTGCGGGACGTCGACCTTGGCGTCTCGTTGGAGCGGCATCAGAGCATGGAGGTGGAGAGCGGCTCTGCCATCGCCGACCTGTGGGGTGAAGGCACGTTCCAGCCCAACCCTCCTGTTCAGCAGGCTTGGTTCCTGCGTGGCACGTTGGCGCGGCGTGACCCGGTTGCCTTCGTTACCCTGCGACAGGGCGCGGACGGGATCGTGGGTGTCGAGGGACTTTCAGCGGCGCGCTTCTGGGGCTCTGTGGACGTACCGTTCCAGGTGCTGCGGCGATCCGGCCGGCTCACCTTGCGCGCCGGGGCAATGGTGGGGGATGACCTGGAGCAGTTGTTGTTCCGTTTGGGAGGTCCCGCAACCGTGCGGGGCTACACCTACGGCGTGCGCCGGGGTAGGGAGTTCTGGTCGGCGCAGCTGGATCTGGCGCTTGGACCTGCGGCGTTCTGGAGTCCGGTGGCTTTCATCGATGTGGGCGACACCTTCTCTTCGGACCCGCTGGTCGGAGTCGGTGGCGGTGTGTCGTTCCTCAATGGGCTGGTTCGCCTGAACCTCTCGAAAGGTCTGCGCCCATCAACTGACGTGCGATTCGATCTCATGTTTCGCGCGCCGCGCTGATCTGCCTACCGCAGCCTCCACTTTCGCGTCCCGGGGTCGGCATCTAGGTTGCAGCCGTATGCAGCCCAAGCCGTTCATAATCGACGAGTACGTCCGGTGGTCCGATGTGGACTATGCGGGCATCATCTTCTATGGGGCCTACGTGCGGTTCTTCGAGATCGCCGAAACCGAGTTGTTTCGGGAGGCAGGGGTGCCATACAGCGAGGTGTTCGACCGATTCGACGTCTGGCTCCCCAGGGTCCATCTGGACTGCGACTTCAAGTACCCTGCGCGCTTGGACGACCGGCTACGGGTTGGGGCGTACTTCACCCGGTTCGGCACTAGCTCAATCGGCATCAATTTCGATGTGCTGCATCTAGGCGCCGGTCAGCTCGCTGCGACAGGCCACGAGGTGCTGGTGTGCACCGATCGGTCCACCATGCGGCCCAGGGAGCTGCCGGCGGATCTGCGGGACGTGCTCGAACCTTTTGCGCTCGCTGCGGCGGATGCGCGCCGCTCCCTGGGGCTCAGCATTGGAGCCGGCACGTGAAGACGCTCTTGGGTTCTGTACTGGTTGTCACCGCGCTGCTGCCGATCGCCTGCGGGTCCGACGCCGCGCGGGAAGAGGCGCGAGGGGAAGGTTCCGAAACCGCGGTATCGACGGAATCAAGTCCAGCAGACAGCACACGGATGCCCGACTATCCGGAGCCGCGGCGCGGGTATCTCGTGGCACGAAGCGGCGGGGAACGGGAGATCAGCGGTGCCTGGGAAGCCCGGGCTGGGATGTGTGAGACTCCGCCCATGCTTGAAGTGGTGGCAGAGCAGCCTGGCGTTGGCACTCTCGTTCTGCTCCAGCTACCGCAGGCCGACTCGCGACTGACGCGGTACCCGGTTACCGTGGTGGACGTAGGCGCGCCGGCACCACCTGCTGCGCAGGTCGCCGTCCAGCTCTTCCAGGAGCGCGCTGCGTACGCCTATCAGGCGCTGGAGGGTGAAGTGGAGGTGTACGGGTTCGATGAGCGCATAAGCGGCCGGTTCGCTGTCACCTTGCGCGAGATCTCATCGGACGAGTCATTGAGGTACGCCGGCGTGTTTCACGGGATCCCGATCGAGGTGCTTCCTGAGGAGCAATGCCGGCAGGTGCAGGAAGCCTTGGAGCCATCGGACACGCTGTGATGTTGCTTGCCTTGAGTGTCGAGAGTTGGAAGCTCGCGGCATATCGCACGCATCGGTGGGCCCCTCCAGGCGCTGCCGTACCGGCGGACTCGACGCCCGTGGCGGCATGCCATTGGCCCGGTTACGACCGCTTCGGCGCCGTGACCGCCGGTGCGCACGCGCCTTTCGGGACCTACCGATGCGTGCGGAGCCAGCAGCGGACTCCTGGGACGGCACACTGGTTCGGGCCCACGCAGTCGCTAGATTAGCCGGCTCATGGAGCAGACCTACTTCCGCAAGGGCTTCGGACTCAAGCGAGAGATCGCAGGGACCCTCTCCGAGGACTACCACAGTCAGCTGGTAGACCGAATTCGCTCGGCGAACTACACCCTGCAGGTTGGCGATCTCACTTTTCGCCTCGCCAAGGAGTTCGGCTTCTGTTACGGCGTGGATCGGGCGGTGGAGTATGCCTACGAGAGCCGCAAGAAGTTCCCGGACAAGCGGATCTTCCTAGTCGGGGAGATCATCCACAATCCCCATGTGAACGAGAAGCTCGAAGACATGGGGATTACGATCTTGCGCCCCGGCGCCGACGGCCGCTTCGAGTTCCAGGGCATCCGGTCCGAGGATGTGGTGCTCATTCCGGCCTTCGGCGTTCGTGCGGCCGACTTCGAGGCCCTCCGGGCACGGGGATGCGTGCTAGTGGATACGACCTGTGGATCGGTGCTCAGCGTCTGGAAACGGGTGGAGCGCTACGCCATGGATGGCTTCACGGCAGTCGTGCACGGCAAGCACTATCACGAGGAGACCAAGGCAACTGCCAGCCAGGTCACTAAGTACGAGGGCGGGAGGTACCTCGTCGTGCGGAACATGGAAGAGACGGAGCTCC
>WVYX01000306.1 GCA_011772755.1 Gemmatimonadales bacterium | reverse complement strand
GCCTGTGCTACAGCACGATGGAGCGGTTCGTGTGGGACGGGGACCAGGTGCTGTACGAGCTGCGCTATCCGGGTGGGGACGATCTCTCGCCTGCGGCGCTGGACTGGAAGCCGCCCCGCAGTGCGAGCCCCTATGTGCAGCACGGCACGGTGGGCTACAGCCATGGGCCCGGCATCGATCGCCCGCTGGACCTGATCCGGCAGGACTACTATGGGGCCGACCTCACGCTGCTGCCCCACGTCAACTGGCGGGGCCACTTCGACTTCGGCACCGACACGGTGGGCTACCAGACCACGGCCGACGTGGACTGGCCGGCGCCGTATCGGCGGACGTATCACGATGAGACGGTGTATCGCCGGCCGCCGGAGTGGTACGGCAGCCTGGTGCAGGATAAGAAGGATGGGACGGGGTTGATGTACATGCGGAACCGGTACTATGATCCGCAGACCGGGCAGTTTACGCAGGAAGACCCGATCGGGTTGGCGGGAGGAATGAATCTCTACGGGTTTGCCGACGGGGATCCGATTAACTTCAGTGACCCGTTTGGGCTCTTAGCTGACACTGTGAAGTTCGAAGGCGATGACCGTGCGGCACTCGAAACGGCGTGCGTGCGCCTATCGGGTGAGCATAACCGATGCCGTAGCCGCGGAACTCGCCCTCCTGACGGTAGGCGTCGTTGGTGCGTGCGAAGGTGCTGGTGAGAATCGTGAACATCCCGCTATTCGGACCGCGCTGGGCCAGGTACGAGACCGCGCCGAACGAGAGCTCACGCAACCGCCTCCCCGCCCCGTCCTGTACTGCACGTACACGCCTCCTTGGGCCCATCCGGTGACGGGTCTCCTATACCGCAGACGGATTACCGGCCCGCTGAAGGAGGATCGATCGCCAAAGTAGAGGCCTGCCGTCGCATCGACCGCCGCTCCTGCCGGTGGTTGTTGGCCCTCCACACCGGATCCTGTGACCGCAGTGGCGCACAGCCCTGCCGCCAGCAGGATGGCGCGCCGCGCTCGGCCGTGCCCGGTGCGCCCCGTCAGAACTTTGAGAAACGCCAGCACCGGCGTCCCTGGCGTCATGGTTCACACGCTACTCGAACCCCACTCGGGGCAGCACGCGAAACAGACCCGCCGCCGCGGCCGAGACGACGATGAGACAGACAACGCCATAGGCCGGGTTGCCGTACAGGAACGCCCCCGTTCCAAACAACGCTCCGTACACCACCACACAACCGAGAAACCAGCAGAGGAACGCCGGGCCGAGGCCGCCGACTTCCCCGGCTCCTGTGTCGACGGCAGCCCGCCAGCCCCGGCCGAACGGGCGGATCTTGTCGTAGAACGCTTGCAGCGTCTTCCCGCTGGCTGGCGGCGTCAGCATGGTGATGGTCAACCATCCCACCGTGGTGATGGCGACGCCGAGCACGAGCCTGACCGAGGGGTGGAGCGGTGTGAAGCCCACCGCTTCGTGGACGAACTGGAAGTACACCGCGACCAAGAATGAGATGATCATCGCGGCCAGCTCGCTCCACGCGTTGATGCGCCACCAGAACCAGCGCAGCAGGAAGATCAGCCCCGTACCGGCGCCGATCTGCAGCAGGATCTGGAACGCCTGCAGCGCGTTCTCCAGCCACAGCGAGACGGCGCACGCCAGCACGATGAGCACCACCGTCGAGAGCCTGCCGACCCGCACGTAGTGGTGCTCGTCGCGATCGCGAACCACGAACCTGCGGTAGACGTCGTCGACGATGTAGGAGGCACCCCAGTTGAGGTGTGTGCTGATGGTGGACATGTAGGCGGCGGCGAGGGACGCCACCACGAGGCCCAGCAGCCCGTGCGGCAGGAAGACCAGCATGGCGGGGTACGCCAGGTCGTGTCGCACGATAGAGGGGTCCAGGTGCGGGAAGCGTGCCGTTATCGCATCGAGGCTGGGATAGACCACCAGCGAGCAGAGCGCCACGATGATCCATGGCCAGGGCCGCAAGGCATAGTGAGCGATGTTGAACCATAGCGTCGCCAACATCGACTCATTCTCGTTCCGGGCCGCCAGCATGCGTTGGGCCACGTAACCGCCGCCGCCTGGCTCGGCACCGGGATACCAGGTGCTCCACCACTGGACGGCGATGGGGATGAGCAGCACCGTCGCGGCGGTTCCCCAGTGACTGAAGTCCGGAAGCAGCGACAGCTTGCCCTCGAGCGCCGGGTGAGCGACGAGACCCGCCAACCCGCCGACCTCGGGTTGCTGAAGGGCGTAGTACGCCGCCGCCAGTGATCCCACCATGGCGATGACGAAGAGCAACAGGTCGGTGACTACCACGCCCCACAGTCCCGCGGTGGCGGAGTAGAGCACGGTGGCGGTACCCGCAATGAGGACCGTGGTGTACTTGTCGAGGCCCAGCAGCACTCCGGCGATCTTGATGGCCGCCAGAGTGACGGAGGCCATGATCATGACGTTGAAGAACACTCCGAGATAGACGGCGCGGAAACCTCGCAGGAACGCGGCGGGCTTGCCGGAGTAGCGCAGCTCGTAGAATCCGATGTCGGTGAACGCCCCGGACCGGCGCCACAGCTTGGCGTAGAAGAACACGGTGCACATCCCGGTGATCAGGAACGCCCACCACAGCCAGTTCTGGCTCACCCCCCCGGTGCGCACCAGGTCGGTGACGAGATTCGGGGTATCGGTGGAGAAGGTGGTCGCCACCATGGATGTGCCGAGCAGCCACCATGGGGCCATGCGGCCGGAGAGGAAGAACTCGTGCGTGCCCTTGCCGGCCCGCCGGGCGAAGGTGAGGCCGACCAGCACGACGGCGACCCCGTATAGCAGAACGACGAGCCAGTCGCCGCTTGTTAGCTGCATTGGCTATGGACTCCCCGGCAGCGCTCGGAGTCCGGCGGCGAGGTTCTCAGGGTAGATCCCTTGCCGAACGAACTCCCTGATTCGCTCCGTCACATGCTGCGTGTCCTCGGGGTGCGTCATGCCGAGCCACTCGTCCGGCGACGGCAGCACCTTGATCCGCACCTGTTTTTTCGCGACCTGCTCGGTCAACGCGGCGCCGATGAGAAACTCTGCATCAGGGTCTCCGCCGCTCCGGCGCAGGAACGCCGTGAACTCTCGCTCGATGATGGGAAAGACCGCCGGGGTGAACCCCCAGAGGTTGGTGGAGATCGTCTCGTTGCCGGTGAGCAGACATGGCTCCCCCGCCGCCGTGACTCCACTGATCCGATCGCCCACCGCCTTGATCTGCCTGACTTCGGCGGCGGAGGTGAGTAAGCCCTCCTCGTCATATGTACAGATGCCGCGGGACACGCCGCCTGACGGTGAGAGCGTGTCCCTGAGGGTGTAGCTCACCAGCGCAAAGACGACCTCGTCGGTCGTTCCGATGTGGCACAGCTGATCGTACAGCAGCCTGTACGATGACGCCCCGTAGAAGTCGTCGGCGTTGCAGACGGCGAAGGGTCCGCTGATCCTGGGCTGTGCAGTGAGTATTGCGTGCGCTGTTCCCCAGGGCTTCCGTCGTCCGCGTGGGACCTGGAAGCCCGCTGGAAGAGCCTCCAGTTCCTGAAAGACGTAAGAGACCTCGACCGTGCCCTGAAACCACCGACCGATGTGGTCACGAAAGGCGTGCTCGAGCTCCTGGCGGATGATGAGCACCGCTCTCGAGAACCCGGCGCGTACCGCATCGTAGATCGCATAGTCCAGGAGCGCCTCACCGCTCGGGCCCACGGCCTCGAGCTGCTTGACTCTGCCGTAACGGGTGGACAGGCCAGCGGCAAGTATCACCAGTGCGAGATCCATCGTGCCGTGGAGATACCGCGCGTTGACCATTGTGGCAAGGCTGGATGGCGTATCGCCGGCTGCCGAGGGATGCGCGAGGCCGGCGCGCAAAGCCCTTGGATCCAGGACCCGGCAGCTCCTAATCCGACGGCCGCCGCGTGAATCGCAGGTTCTTCACACGTCCCGCGTCGAGCAGGAATCCCGTGACGCCGTTGTTGCGGTCGCGCTGGAATCGCAGAGTGAGAAACCTCCGTTCCAGCGTGTCTGGCGCCACCGGCTGGAGCGCGCCATCGAGGAAGTTGCCCACGGTGAGCCTCAGCGTGTCGTCTTCCACGCGGATCTGGTAGACGACGTCGAGCTCCTCGCTGTAGTAGTCGCCGACGTACTGTGCGCGTTGACTCCCCGACAGGTGGAACGGCTCGGCCTCCTGGGGTTCGTCCTGCCTTCGCTCAGGGGTTTCCTCCTCTTCAGCGGGCCCGAGCAGGTCCTCCAGGTAGACATCGGCGACCCGCAATGCGAGGCGAGACGGATTGGCCGAGCTGAGGTTGCACAGGCAGATGACCGAAAAGCGCTGCTCGGGAAAGCGCAGCAGCTGTGCCCGGAAGCCGACGAAGGCACCTCCGTGGCTGACGGTCTTGAGGCCGCGATACTCTCCGTGGACCAGGCCGCGCGCGTAATCGAGCGTGTCGCCGGAATTGAGCACCCCACGCTCGAGCATCTCGTGCCAGAACCGTTCGCCGCCGATCTGACGCCTGTAGAAGTGCCGATCCCAGCGGAGCAGGTCTTCCACCGTCGTGAAGACGCCGCCGTCCCCCACCATGTCCAGGTTCGTCATGCTGATGCGAAACCCGCCGCCCTGGACAGGTGCATACCCGCTTGCCCGGTTTGACACGACCTCGCGGTGGTCGTCGTGGAAATGTGTGTGTGTCATGGCGAGGGGTCGGAAGATCTTCTCGTCGGCATACTGCCGCAGCGACTTCCCGCTGGCGCCCCTGACGACTCGGGAGAGGAGGAAGTAGCCGGAGTTGCTGTAGAGGTACTCCTCGCCGGGCGCGAAGTTCAACTCGTTCTGCCTGGCCAGCATCCCCACTACGTCGTCGTCGGTGTAGAAGTCATCGCTCTGCCTGCCGGCGAGCGTCATCAGGGTGAGGTAGTCCCGAACACCGCTCGTGTGGTGCAGCAAGTGACGAATGGTGACGGGCGGATAGCGCTCACGTAGCTCGGGGACGTATCGCCGAACGTTGTCGTCCAGGGACAGCTTTCCCTCCTCGGCAAGGAGGAGGATCGCGGCGGCGGTGAACTGCTTCGACGTGGAGCCGATCCGAAACACGCTCGTGGGAGTCAGCGCGATCCCATACTCCAGGTTCGCCATGCCGTAACCGCGCTTGAGGACGAACGCCCCATCCCGGATCACACCGAGAGCGCAGCCGGGCGAGCGTGTATGGTCGTACCGGGCGAAGATGCTGTCGACACGGGCTTCCAGGTCGCCTTGTTGCGCGGCTGCCGGCGCGAACGGAACCACGGTGACCACTGCTGCCATCAGTGCGCGCAGCCGTGGAAGTGAGCGTATCTGGTTCAGCCTCATGGTCTACTCCGTCTCATCAGGTTCCCGGCGTCGGAGGACCTGGCCGGGGAGAGCGCCGGTGGGTTCACCCTCCGCGAAGACTTTGACACCGTTGACCCAGACGCCCACGACACCGGTCGAGGGCAACCGTGGCTCCTCTGGGGTGGCTCGGTCGATGACGCGGTCGGGATCGAACAGCACCAAATCTGCATGGGCACCAGGCCGTATCACACCTCGGTCGCGGATGCCCACGTGATCGGCTGCGAGGCTCGTCATCTTTCGCACGGCGTTCTCTAAGGTCAGAGCCTGCCGCTCGCGAACGTAGCGACCGAGGATACGGGTAAAGGAGCCGAATCCACGGGGATGTCGGCCGTCCAGCTCGCCGTCCGAGCACACGTTCGAATGAGGCCAAGCGATGAGCTCAACCACATCATCCGGATCCATGCTCGTACCGATTACGCTCTCGGCTGGCCGTCCGGTTTCCTGCTCGACGGCCTGTGCCTCGGCAATCAGCGCCATGTATGTGGTGACCGGATCCGTTTCCCGGAGCTGGGCGATCTCCGCCACCGTCTTGCCGACGTAACTGGAATCCGGGTCGAACCTCGCGATCAGGAGTCCTTCCGGAGGTGCCAGCTCGTCGAGGGCAAACGCGGCACTCTCCCGATTGTCGAAGTCGCGCTGGGGGAACAGGACGGTCATGGTCGACTGCCAGTACACGTAGGGGTAGACGTCAGCCGTGATGTCGATCCCGGCAGCCCGGGCCTCCTCCAGGCGGGCGAGGAGCCGGCCGGCCTGTCCCCACAGACTCCGCATGGCGAGCTTCATGTGCGATATCTGAGCCGGCAATCGGGCTTCACGCCCGATCCGGATCACTTCCTCCACCGCCGGCCACAGGTCACGGTCCTCGCTACGAATGTGGCTGACGTACCGTCCGCCTGCGGCTGCGGCCTCCTGTGCCAGGGCAAGCACCTCTTCCGTGGCAGAGTAGATGCCCGGGTCGTATTCCAGACCGGTTGAGAGCCCGAGGGCTCCGGCGGCAAGCTCTCCTCGCAGCAGCCGCCGCATTTCGTCGATCTCGGCCGGCGTAGCAGTCCGCCGAAAATCGTCCCCCAGCACTTGGCGGCGCAGCGTGTTGTGTCCCGCGTAGGATGCGAGGTTCACCGCCGCCGGCTCGGCCTCCAACCGGGCGAAGTACTGCGCCAGCGGAGAGCGCGAGCCTCCGTCCTGTCCCACCACGATCGTGGTGACCCCCTGGCTCACCAGGGCCAGGGCCTCCGGGTGCTGCAACAGGCCACGGTCGTGGTGGCTGTGGGTGTCGATGAAACCAGGTGCCAGTGCCAGCCCGCCGCCGTCCACCACAGCATCTTCGGCCTGAGGCTCGAGCTGGCCAACCTCCACTATCCGGTCCCCGCGAACGCGGACCGCTGCTGGCCGGCTTGGGGTCCCCGTGCCGTCCAGCAGGCGAACGTTCGTGATCAGTGTGGTTTTGGGCTGCTGCTGCGGCGATACCGGTACCGGTAGAGCGGTAGTCGCAAGGAGGACGGTCGCTATGGTGCGCCCTGCGGGCAGCGACCACCGGGAGCGGCTGTGCCGTCGCACGCTCTCGGACAGCTGCGGGGCGACTATTCGTCGGCGACCAAGTCGGGGAGTCGTGAACATAGTGATCACCCAGGCGTAGCTGGCCCTGTAAGGATGAGCGAGGCGTGCGGTGTCGGCTAGTGGATCGTACTTAACGTGGTGAGTCAGGGATTCGTCGGAGAGCACACCCACCGAGCAGTCCTTCCGCGCGGTGGCGGCCGCGGATGACCATCTGAACGCGGATTAGTCTCGGCGAAAGAGTCACCTCCCTCATCAACAGATCGGTCCGCGTTCACAGAGTCATTCGCGGCACATTGCGGGGTCGGGAACCCGCGCTGTAGCTTGGTTCAGGAGTTGCGGGGAATGACCCGTGCGCACCACCACACAGCTTCTGTCGCCGGCGATCGTCTGTGCCATCCTCCTCGGCGCTAGTGCGAACTTCGCACGGTCGCAGCAGGCGCCGTCTCCCCCTGGCGTTACCGACTCGTCGATTGCCCGGGGGAAGAAAGTGTTCCGCGGCGCGCCGAAGTGTGATACTTGTCACGGCTCCGGCGGGCAGGGGACTGAGTACGGTCCCAATCTCACCGACGACGAGTGGATTCGCGGCTCCGGTACCTACGACGAGATCCTGCAGCGCATCCTGCACGGCGTGACCAAGAGGGAGTCGAAGTCGGGACTACCCATGCCGATGCGGGGTTGGGGCGGTGCTACTGACGCGGAGGTCCGAGCCGTCGCCGCCTACGTGTGGTCGCTGAGCCACGAGCGCAAGCGGGAGCCGTAGGCGAACGTACGAGGTTCGAGGTGCGCTGCGGGACTACTTGGCGCGTGGTCTTGGTCACACACCTCTCACTCGCCACACTGCGGGCGCACTATGCTGCGCCCCAACCTGATGCCACTCAGTGCGTGACCCGCGCCCCGCCGTTGGCGATATAGGCTGATCCCAAGTAGAACTCCGCGACCGTCACATCCTCGAGGTACCTCTGCATCGACTCCCAGGGGCGCCGGTCGGCCATGTCGAGAGTGACGCCGAAGGGGCGGATGAACGGCAGGGCGACAGGAGCGAGGTGCCGTATCCAGCCAGTGGGAAGCTTTAGCTCGGCAACCACCCACTGCTTGCCCGGTGACAACGCCGCGGCACCTCGCCGAATGACGTCGTCGAACTGCGGCACATGCGCCAGCGCAAACGTGGAGATGACCCCGCCAACGGCAGGCGGGAACTCGTAGCTCGCCGCGTCAGACTGTACCAGCTCGACGTTCGACCAGCCACGCTCCACGATCCGTTGCTTCGCCTGGTAGAGCATCGCGTCGGTCATGTCGACGCCGATGATCTTACCGCTCGGTCCGACGGCTTCGTGCAGCAGAGAGAAGTTCAGCCCGGTACCGCACCCGATCTCGACAACGGTGTCGCCAGGCCGTACTCGCAGCGCGGCAACGGCCTTCTTGCGGAACGCCCCCATCCTGAACCCGACGAGGTAGTACAGGTTCGAAGTGAAGTCGTAACGCTTGGCGCGCTTCCGATAGAGGGCGCGCAGCTCGTGCCGCGTCAAAGGCATCGGCACTCGGACCCGCATTCAGCCCACCGCTGTGCACGCTGGCTAGGCCAGGGACAAGGCATCGGACTGGAAAAGCACGTCGCGCTCATCGGTCACGTCAAGGGATCAGGCTGGAGGGCGGCTCAGAGGTGAAGTGTCCGGGAGGAGCCGGCGGGGTGCCGGTGCTGAGTCTGAGGGCAACATGAATTCGAGTTCACCCGACCCCGGAGGTGGGGCGTCGGGTCCCAGCAGGTGGCGGGCGATGATCCGGGTTACCAGTGGTGCCACGTCGGACCCGTGCCCGGCAAACTCCACGATCGCTCCGACTACCACGGCTGGACGATCGGCTGGGGCGAAGCCCAGGAACCAGCCGTGAGCCGGCCCTCGGGCGTTTTGGGCGGTCCCCGTCTTGCCGGCGATCTCGAGTTCGGCGATCCGAGCACCGGCGGCGGTTCCCGTCCGGACTACCTGCACGAGGGCGTCCTGCAGTTCCGCGAGTGCCGCTGGTGACATGTGTAATGAGCGTAGCGGGACGCTCTCCTCGGCGACCAGGCGGGGTGCCGGTGCGGCCCCCGTCGGGCTCGCGAGCATCGCGTAGAACCTTACCATGTTGCTGAGACTCTGTGAGTTCTCTCCCTGTCCGATCGCCAGGTTCAGCGTGACTGCATTGGTCCATCCACCGCGCCCATACTGTTCGTCGTAGTACTTGTTCGATCTGGGAAACAAAGGCAGCTGCTCGCCAGGCAAATCGATGCCGGACCGTTCGCCGAACCCCATGTCGACCGCGTCGCGCAGCAGATTGTCAAGCGTGAGCTTTAGCCCCAACTGGTAGAAATAGACATCGCAGGAGAACTGTATGGCCTCTCGGAGCGAGAGGTCTCCGTGCTCCTTCCAGCACCGGAAATATCGGTTGCCATACAGCAGCCCTCCCCTACAGGGGATCTCCATGTGGCTGTCGAGTCCCGCCGCTCCCCTCTTCAAGGCGCTAACAGCAACCGCCAGCTTCCAGGGTGAAGCCGGTGGATACAGCCCGCCGATCGCGCGATTGAACAGAGGTTGGTCCTCGGAGTGCGAGAGGGCGTGCCACTCGTCTGGATCCATCCCGCCAACGAAGGCGTTTGGATCGAAACCTGGCGACGAATAGAGTGCCAACACTTCTCCAGTGCGTGGATCCATTGCCATCACGGCGCCCCGCTGTCCCCGTGGGAAGACCTCGGCTATGAAGTGCTGAAGCTCGATATCCAGCGACGTACGGAGTGTGTCGCCTCGCTGCGGTTTGAGCGTCGTTGCTTCCACGGCCTCTCGGACGGTCCGGCCAAGCGCATCGACTTCGACAAACCGCACTCCGTCTCTTCCCCGCAGACGCACGTCGTACTGCCGCTCGAGGCCGTCGCGGCCCATCAGCATCCCGCGATGCGCACCTGGCAGGAGTCCAGAGGTCAATTCCTCTTCTGAGATCTCTCCGACATACCCGACGACGTGGGCGGCGATCTCGCCATGCGGATACGACCGCTTAGGCTCGGTTTGGATCAGCAACTCTGGGATGACCACTCGCTGCTCCTCAAGCGCCGCTACAAGTTCGAAGCTCGCGTCTTGGCGCAACACCAATGGTTCGTGGGGCGTGCGCTGAAACCGTTGCAGTAATCCCTCGATGCGAGCCGAGTCCAGGTTCGCTATGGGCGCAATTGTGTGCAGCGTGGACCGCAGCGAATCAAGTGCCGACGCCAAGACCGCGACGGAGTATCCGGGGACGTTGTCCGCCAGCACCACGCCGTTTCGGTCCGTGATCACTCCCCGCGCTGCCGGCAGCCACACCGGGCGCAGTCGGTTCTGTTCCGACTGCAGCCGATACCTACGAGTGCTAAGGACCTGGGCGCGGAAGAACGCCAGCGCGAGGATACCGAAGACGGTAACAGTGATGACGCGGACGGCTGCGGCTCGGCGTCGCACGCTATGCGGATGGTACCAGCTCATGCGCTCGTTCGATGGTGAGCCATCTTGGCAAGAGAGGAGAACCACGGCACTCGCAGGGGCGGCAGTCGGACCGTTCGCCGTTCGAGGACTGCCTTTGCGGAAGACAGGCGCGGGGAGGCGCGCGGTGCCACTATGATGCCATTACCTACGGTCAACGCGGGTCCCCGGAAAGTAGGTGGCTAGGATGGTGTGAGCACTCTGGCCGGCGCGTGCGCGCCCGACGGCTCCCCACTGACACATCCCGACGCCGTGGCCCCAGCCTGTCCCCTCTACTCTGAAGCGTTCGACGCGACCGGCGTCTTTGGTGGTCGAGACTTCGATTGCCGTGCTACCCAGTGGTTGGCCCTCCGGTGTGGCCAGCACCTGTCGCAAGTCCGGGCCGAACACTGGGATGGCACCACGACTGACCTCCACCCAGAGTTCGACGACGCGTCCCGAGGGGCCCCTCCTCCGCACGTGGATGTTACGGATCTCGTCGACCATCTCCTGCTCGATCCCCAGGACCGATGGGATGGTGCGTCGGAGAATATCCCGCAGTTCCGAGCCCTCCCACTCGACGGTCCAGCGAAAACGCGGCGAGATGTCGGAGTAGTAGCCGCCGGCCGGGCGGCGGTCGGAGACGGGCCTGAGGTAGGGTGCGGGCCCTACTGCCCGGAATGCTTCGTTCGGAGCCGCGGTCGAGTAACCGCACGTGGAGTGAAAGAACGGGGCTATCAACTCGCCCTCGTAGGTGAGTACCAGTCCAGCAGTACGCCGGACCGCCTCCACTCCCAGCGGCGTCTCCCGTTCCACACCGAGGTAGGCCTGGTCCGAAACACTGGCTCGGATGTCGTATCCCTCCTCCCGGAACCGTCCACGGTTCTTGAGGGCGTAGGTGCGTGAGGCAATAGCCTGTGCCTCTAGGGCTGCGAGTTCGTTCCTGGAGCCGGAGCCCATCTCGCTTGTGACCACGCCGCGCAGGTATGCTTCCAGGCCGACGACGTTTACCGCGGTCACCGTTCCCCCACGAGCGTAAGCCTCCACCGATCCCCGGTACGGCTTGTCGTTCACCATGACGAACCGAGCGCGATCGAGGGTGCTGAACGAGATCCGCTCTGATCGAGAGCCCGAATAGCTCTGCAAACGGACACGGTTCTGGTCCGGGATCACCCGGACCTCCTGGCCCGGAGCCACGAGGGTTCTTGTAGAGCCTTCTGCAGCCACACGCCCTTGCCCCCGAATGCGCAGCTGTCTAGCACCTATCGTAATGGCAACTCGCAGTTGGGGCTCCGCCGCCCACGGGCGCTCGCCCTTGGGAGCTGCGCACTCTGCGAGGAGGATGGCAAGGAGGGCGATGGCAGGCTTGAAGCACGCAAGAGCAGGCAATTGCGGCGAGGTCCCCGCGGGGAGGCGCGACCGCTCACCGGCTCCCTGGGGCCTGGAACTCGTAGTCCTGATTTCCCTTGACGGCGACATGCAGGAGATCCGCAGCCTGAGCCGAACCTTCCCGCGCAGCGGTCTTCACGGGCTGCCTGCTGGGACTGTATCGACACCCCCAGCAGTCACGGCCGACTCCTCGCAAAGCCCGCATTGTGGCGCATCGGCTGCTGGGACGCCTCCCTCCAAGCCCAGAAGCCGCCGGAAGTAGGCAACTTGGGCGGGGACATCCCACTCCCGGGCGCCGATTTCCTTCTTTACGAGCGCTCCATGGCGGTCGATGACGAAACTCTCCGGTACTCCCGTGGTCTGGTACAGGTTTTCGATTCGGCCTTGGCGATCATGCAGGACGTCAAAGGTAAGGTCGCGCTCCTGCACCCACCTGAGCACCTCCTGCGAGCTGGCTTTGTCGATGCTCACCGCTACGATCCTGAGTCCGCTGGGAGCGAGTTGCTCGTGCAGTCGCTGCATTGAGGGCATTTCCTCTTCGCAGGCGCGACACCAGGTGGCCCAGATGTTCAGAAGGACGACATCGCCCCGATAGTCGGCCAGCGTAGCCGGGTCCCCCGTGGCTATGTTGACGGCCTCAAAATCGGGAGCTGCACTGCCCGGCCCGACGAGGGGAATGTCCGACGTAGCCGCGATGGCCGCGCCCAGCACGGCCACTAGCCCGGCGAGTAAGCCGCCCACCGTGATCCACTGCTTTCTTGGCGTCAAAGCGCTTCGCCCGTCGTTCGAGTCGCACTTCCTTTCCAGAGCAAGTTAGGTGCCCCCTGGTGTCGTGGGTGCAACGGCGTCTGACACAAGGAGTTGGAGCATGCTGCGGACGACGTCGCGTTCCGCCGCACGGGGCGCTAGCCTCAGCATACGGGGCAAATCACCCGGGTGGCGTGCGGAGGGAGGTACCGGCGAGCATGTTCCACCCGCGGGAGCCACTAGATCAGCGCCTCGGCGCCCTCCACTCCTGTGCGAATCTTGACAACCCGATCCACAGGTGTCACGAAAACTACTCCATCACCAGCAGTTCCCGTCTGACCGTGCTTCGTGATGGTCCCGACCAGATACTCGACGCGCCTGGCGTCGCAAACGAACTGGACCAACGCCTTTTCCGTGTAGCCCGTGCCCAGCTCCAGGGAGAACTTGGTGTTCTTGGGGTCGACGCCGCTCCCGACCGAGCGGACATGGGTGACCGTCAGCCTCGGCACGCCCGCCTCTTTGAGCGCCGTAACAACTTGCTCGGTCAACTCGATTCTGACGACGGCTTTGATCTCTGTGAGCATGGTGTTCACCTTCCCGGCCTCATTCGGTGCCCACCGGCGAGTATGCCGGTGTGGCAATGGCGGCCGCCTCATCCCCGAGGGCCTCGTGGGTGATCGCCTCCGCCGGGCGCCTCCGGAGTTGCCACTCGCGCCACAGGCTGTAGAGCACTGGGATGACTAAGAGTGTGAGCAGGGTGGCTGACAACATTCCCCCCACCATGGGTGCGGCGATGCGCTTCATCACTGAGGCACCGGTGCCGTGGCTCCAGAGAATCGGCAACAGGCCGCCGACGATGGCGGTGACCGTCATGATCACCGAGCGGACGCGCCCGCCGGCACCTTCACGGATCGCCTCGAATAGCGAGGCGCGGGTCACCGGCTTCCCGTGGATGGCGCGCCGGTGGTACGCCTCGTCCAGATAGACCAACATCACAACCCCGATCTCCACGGCGACACCGGCCAGTGCAATGAAGCCGACTCCCACTGCAATGCTCATGTTGTACCCCAGGAGCCACATCAGCCAAACTCCTCCCACCAGTGCGAACGGGAGCGAGACCATCACCATGAGGCTCTGCGTGACGTTTCTGAAGTGCAGGAACAGCAGCAGGAAGATGAGGCCCAGGGTCACCGGCACGACGACCCGCAGCCGCTCGTTAGCGCGCTGCATGTACTCGTATTGACCCGACCATTGGAGGAAGTAGCCCGGCGGGACCTGGACCTCTCGCGACACGACCTGCTGCGCTTCCTGGACGTAGGACCCGATGTCCCGACCTTCGACATCCACGAACACCCATGCCGTCGGCAACGCGTTTTCCGTCTTAATGACCGGCGGTCCAGAGGCCAGCCGGAGATTGGCGAGCTGACCGAGTGGGATCTGCGGCCCCAAAGGTGTCGGGACGAGCACGGCGGCTAGATCCTCTGGTGTATCCCGCAGCTCGGGAGCGTAGCGCACGTTGATGGTATAGCGCTCGAGGCCTTCCACCGTCTGCGTGAGTGCCATGCCGCCAATCGCCGTCATGACCACCTGTTGCACGTCGCCCACGGTGAGCCCGTAGCGTGCGGACTCGGCACGGTCGATCTCGATGTCCAGGTAGTTCCCGCCCAGGGACCGGTCGGCGATGGCGCTCCGCGTGCCCGGCACCTGCAGCACCACGCGTTCGATCTCCGTGCCGACCTTTTCCAACGTGGCCAGGTCGGGGCCGAAGATCTTGATCCCAACGGGTGTGCGAATCCCGGTGGCGAGCATGTCGATGCGACCCTTGATCGGCATGGTCCACGAGTTCGTGACCCCGGGAAGGCGCACTGCCCGATCCATCTCGGCCTCGAGGGCCTCGTAGGTCAACCCGGGCCGCCATTCAGACTCCGGTTTCAGGGTGAGCACCGTCTCGATCATCGAGAGTGGCGCGGGGTCGGTCGCGGTGCGCGCGCGCCCCACCTTGCCGAAGACGGAGGCGACTTCCGGGAAGGTGCCGAGGATGGAATCCTGCAGCTGCATGATCTTGCGGGCTTCCGTGATCGAGACGCCGGGAAGCGTGGTTGGCATGAACATGACCGTCCCCTCCCGCAGGGGCGGCATGAACTCGCTGCCCAGGCGTTTCCACGGGATCGCGGTGACCGCCAAGATCGCGCCGGCACCCGCCAGGATCCACCAGCGGCGACGCAGCGCGAAGGCGAGTACCGGGCGGTAGCCGCGGGTGAGCGCACGGTTGACCGGGTTCTCGTGCTCTCGGCGGATCTTGCCTCGAACCAGCATCCCCATTGCGACCGGCACGAGCGTCACCGCGAGCAGGGCGGAGGCCGCCATGACGAAGGTCTTAGTGTACGCGAGCGGCTTGAATAGGCGGCCCTCCTGTGCCTCCAGCGCAAAGACAGGGAGGAACGAGATCGTAATGATCAAGAGCGAGTAGAACAGTGCCGGCCCGACCTCGCGGGTGCTGTCGAGCACCAGCTCCCAATGGGGGCGCCGTGGTCGGCCGTCCTGTCCGTTGCGCTCGATGTGTTTGTGAAGGTTCTCGATCATCGGAACCGCCGCCGCGATCATGGCACCGATGGCGATGGCGATCCCGCCGAGGCTCATGATGTTGGCATTGATCCCCAGGTAGAACATGACGATGAACGACATGAGGATC
Organism: Gemmatimonadales bacterium; assembly: GCA_011772755.1. Classification (GTDB taxonomy): domain Bacteria; phylum Gemmatimonadota; class Gemmatimonadetes; order Gemmatimonadales; family GWC2-71-9; genus WVYX01. Next base: position 74,171 of record WVYX01000306.1, on the reverse strand, counting down.
CCCACCGGGAGCGTGAGGATCGCGACGAGCGCCGATCGGAAGTGGAGCAGGAAGAGGAGGGCGACCAGGGCTACGACGATCGACTCCTCCAGCAACTTCTCCTTCAAAGTGTCGATCGCCCGTTTGATGAGGTTGGTTCGATCGTAGACAGGCACGATCGACACACCCTCCGGCAATCCCGGTGCGATCTCGTCGAGCTTCGCCTTGACGCGGTCGATCACCTCAAGAGCGTTCTCGCCAAACCGCATCACGACGATGCCACCCACCGCCTCGCCCTTCCCGTTCCATTCGGCGGCGCCGCGACGGATCTCGGGACCCAATTGTACCGTTGCGACATCGGCGATCCTGATGGGCGTGCCCGCCGGCGTGGTGCCCAACGGGATGGCCTCTATGTCCGCCATGTCCTCGACGTAGCCCAGCCCACGGATCATGAACTCGCGACCGCCCAGCTCCAGCAGGCGGCCCCCGACATCCTGATTCGACATCCTGATGGCGGCGAGGACCTTCTTCAGCGGGATTCCATAGCCACGGAGCCGCTCGGGATCGAGCAGCACCTGATACTGTTTCTCGAAGCCACCCACGGAGGCGACCTCGGCAACGCCCGGTACGCTGGTCAGCTGATACCGGACGTACCAATCCTGGATGGTGCGTAACTGCTGGAGGCTGTGGCCCTCGCCGGTGACGACGTACTCGAACGCCCAGCCGACACCGGTCGCATCCGGCCCAAGCTGCGGCCGCACGCCTTCCGGTAACTGGCCGGCGACGTAGTTCAGGTACTCGAGCACACGGGAGCGCGCCCAGTACAGGTCAACGTCGTCCTCAAAGATGATGTAGACGAACGAAAGGCCGAACATCGAATAGCCACGCACGACTCGCGCGCCCGGAACCGCGAGCATGGCGGTAGTCAGTGGGTAGGTGACCTGATCCTCAACGATCTGGGGAGCTTGGCCCTTGTACTCGGTGAAGACGATGACCTGGATGTCCGACAGGTCCGGGACGGCGTCCACAGGCGTCCGCAGCGTCGCCCACAGGCCCCAACCGACAACGGCGACGGTGAAGAAGGCGACGAGGAACCGGTTGTTGACTGACCATTCGATAATGCGTCTCAGCACTTGAAGCCCTTTCTCACTTGCTGCCGCGCTCCGAAGCTTCGGCTGGTGCACTACTGCCATGCCCCGCGTGGCCAGCCATGGCCGTGAGGGCCGCGCCGAGGTTCGATTCGGAATCGATGAGGAACGTCGCGCTGCTGACCACCCGCTCCCCCGCCTCCAGACCGGCGAGGACCTCCGCCCACTCCGAGGTGCGCAGACCCAATCGCACCTGGCGTGGCTCCAGCATGCCGTCGGGACGTACCACGAACACCATCTCTCGCTCGCCCGTCTGGACGATCGCCGAGCCGGGGATCGCGAGCGCGCTGTCGGCCACATTCGCCGTCAACTTGACGGTCGCGTAGAGTCCCGGCTTCAGCCGGTTGCGGGTGTTCCTCACTGCGATGCGTGCCTTCAGTGTTCGCGTCTTCTGCTCCAGCGTGGGGTAGACATACTCGAGGCGCCCCGCGAAGCTCTCCCCGGGGTACGCCGTCACGCTGACTTCGACCAGCTGCCCTTCGGAGATGAGAGCCAGGTCTGCCTCGTAGAACTCGGTCTCGATCCAGACCTCAGAGAGGTCCGCGATCATGTAGAGTGGCTGGCCTGGCTTTATCGCACTTCCGCTCAGGACGTTCTTCTCCATGACGATGCCCGACCAGGGCGATTTCAGTGTCAGCGTTCTCCGCACGCGTCCCGTTTCCTCGACCTCTCTGATCTGTTCTTCCGAGATGTCCCAGTAATCCAACCGCTGGCGGGCGGAGTTGAGCAGCGTGTCCGCGGCGCCCCGCACCTCTGGAATGGAGCTGGACGCGAGGGACCGCTGGAGATTGCGCGCCAGAATCAGCTCCTCCTGAGCCGTAACGAGTTCCGGCGAGTAGATCTCGATCAGTGGTTGACCCTCACGGACCCAATCGCCGGTGAAATCCACGTAGAGCTTCTCGATCCAACCGCCGATCTTGGGTGCGATCCAGTGCATCCGTGGCTCCGCGGCCGTGACGAATCCGACTGTACGGATCGTCTTGTCCAGCGAGCGCACCTCGGCATGACCGAAGGCGACGCCAAGTCGCCTCGCATCGTCGTCCGAGAGATGGACCATCTGCGGTCCTCCCGATGGTGCGGCGGCGCCGGCGGCATGAGCACTGTGGTCCTGTTCGCTGGCGGCGGCTTGGGGGGTGGCACCCGATGACGACCCGCAGCCCGCAGCCACTGCGACCGCCGCCGCTAACGCTAACGGCCACCTCCACCTGAACTTGCCTGGTGCATTCATTGCGAAAAGATCTCCCTTCCAACAGTCCACTCGATGTCCGCGGCCGTGCGCAGGAACGACGCAAGTAGCCTGTGATACTCGAGCTCGTAGCGATAGAGGGTTGCCTCACTGTTCACCAGGGTGAGGAAGTCGACCCTCCCCACCTGATAGGCCGAAGTAGCTGACTGGAGCGCCGCTGTCGCCTGAGGCACGATGCCGTCGCGGTAGAGAATCAACTGCTCGCCGAGCCTAACCAGGTGGGCCCGCAAGTCGGCGAGACGGGCGGCGATTCGGTTCACCGCTGCTTGGTAGGCTGCCTCCGCACGGACTTCTCCTGCCTTGGCTGCGTCGATCAGCTGGTTCTGCTTGCGGCCGGCGAAGATCGGCAGGCTGAACCCGATGTTCGCGCTCAAGAGATCCGCGAGGCCGGCGCCGCGGAGCCCGTATCCCAGTGAGACCGTGAGGTTGGGCCATAGATTCTTCCGCGCCAGATCGATTGCATGTTGTTGCCGCTCAATCGCGCTGCGATGGGCAGCCAGCAGCGGCCGCTGCGCGATCGCCGAGTCGACTAGCGCGGACAGTGATGGGATTGGCGGCTCTTGTTCCACAGAGCGAGCAAATCGCACGCCGGCCGTGTCCCTCGGGGCGAAGGCCAGTCGCACCAGACTCGAAGGAAGCGCGGGCGCGGCGACTGGCGCTTCTGGTCGTCGGTTCACGAGCGCGTTGAGTCGCGCTGCGGCCGCCTCCCGTTGGGCAAGTTGTTGCAATAGCCGCTCCCTGACTCGGCCCTGCTCCACGTTGGCCTTGAGCACGTCTTGCTGCAGGCCGGACCCGACGGTATAGCGGGCATTGGCGACGCGAACGAAGTCCTGGAGCAGCGCCTCATGGCGCTGCGTAATCTCCAGGCTGCGTTCCAGGGTGTAGAGGTCATAATACGCTGCCCGAACCGCGCTTACGATCGCGAACCGCTTGTCCGTCGCCTCTGCCAAGACTGTCTCGTACTCGGCGACTGCAATGTCCTCGCGGAGCCCTTGCTTGCCCGGAAAGAAGATGGTCTGTCGCAGCTGGACCGTCGCTGCCTGTGTCATGGGCGTGCCGTCGAAATCGAAACTCGGCAGTGGCAGGTTCATGAATCCGACCATGAGTTGCGGGTCATCCCACGCGCCCGCCGGGCCGATCCGGGCCTCGAACACCGCCGCCCGTGCCTCCATCGCCTTGAGGTCGGGGTTGGCTTGAACGGCGAGCTGGATGAGACTGTCGAGTGGGGTGTTGTCACTCACCAGTTGCGAGTGAAGCGCCGCCGGTGCCGAGGCGGCGAGCGCGACCCACAGTGCGGTGACCCGCCCGAGTGACCGCAATGCCATCACTATCACTGTCTCCTCTGTGTGATGATCCCAGCCGATGGCGTGTGCGAACCGGCTGGCTTGCCTGGCTCGCACTGCCGCAGGAGTCAGGCCATACCTGGTGACTCCATCTAACCCGTTGAACAGTGGATGATTAGCGAACCGATAATTCTGCTCGGGTTTTGGCAGACTGCGCGAAACTACGCACACACTGGGTCAGATGCCCCGGAGGCGAGACACACCATACCACCTCCTGCCTCCCGCCGCGTGTTGGGGAGCACGACGTCGGGCGCCCTATGGGAGACGCGGAACGAGCCGGCCTGACCCTCAGTCGCGGCACCGTGGACGGCGCCGCGAGTGGCCGACCGGGGGCACTTGGCCCGCGTCCCCCATATCCATCACTCCACGACGATGCGTCCCCGGAGAACCCCCAGGTGACAGGTGAACACGAACTCACCACGCTCCATGGGGACGAACTCGATGGGCACCTCTTCCCCTTCCGGTAGCAGCGCGCCGCAGTCGAAGGCGGGCAAGACTACCCGCTCGCTGCATGGCGCAGACTCCTCGCGCCGGAACACCAGCCGCGTCGGACGACTACGCTCGAGGACGATGGTGTCGGGGGTGTAGCCCCCCTTGACCACGATGAGTGCGCTCTGCACCCCGTGGGCCACGTTGGCCCGAACACCCTGTCTTCTGGACAGCCAGAAGTACCATACGACGGCGCTGATACTGGCGAGCCCGAGCGCGTCAACCAGAACGGTGTCAGTAACCACGGGTCACGCTTCCCTTGGTGCAAAGCGGCGTAGCCGGTTCGCATTCGCGACAACCAGGACCGAGCTGAAGGCCATCGCCACGGCCGCGATCAAGGGTGACAGCAGGATGCCGAATGCGGGATACAGAATGCCAGCGGCGATCGGGAGACCGACGGCGTTATAGAGGAATACGCCCGTCAAGTTCTGCTTGATGTTGCGCATGGTGGCGCGACTCAGCTGCAGCGCCGCCACTGCATGCTGGAGTCGCCGCCCCAGGAGTGTGATGTCGGCGCCCTCAGTGGTGACATCGTACGCCGCTCCGATGGCGATCCCCACGTCCGCCTGAGCGAGGGCCGCTGCATTACGGATTCCGTCCCCGACGATCGCCACCCGCTTGCCCTCCGCCTGGAGGCGGCGGACTTCCTCGGGCGTGACCTCGGGATGGGCCGCCGCCAGCACCTGGTCGACGCCCACCCGCCGCGCGATCGCTCTCGTGGCATCCTCGTCATCGCTCCACAGGGCCACCTCCAGTCCCAGGCGCCTGAGTGCCGCAATCGCGGCTGCGGCATTGGGCTGCACCACATCCGTCACCGACGGCCCGTCCTGGGTCACGATGCTGGCCGCCCGCACGATGATCACCTCCACTTCGTCCGCTGCCTCCACGGCGTGCCCCGTCCGCATCAAGATGCCGTGCTTGGCACCCGTTCCAATGCCCACCACCAGCGATGCCGGCGTTGCCAGCGCGAGGGCGCCAGGACATGCGATGATCACCACCGTGACGAAGGCCGAGACTGCGTACAGCACTGCCGGATCGGGCCCGAAGGTGTACCACAGCATGAACGCCAGGATGGCCAGGATGATCACGGTCGGGGTGAAGTAACTCGCCACCGCATCCACCGGGCGCTGGATCGGCGCCTTCGATCCCTGTGCGTCGCGTACCGCGCGGATGATCTGGCTCGGCAAGGTGTCTTTTCCGACCTTCGTTGCTCGGTACGCCAGTCGCGCCGTCCGGTTCACGCTGCCGCCCACGAGGGCGTCGCTCGGGCCCTTGGCTACCGTAGGGGACTCCCCAATGACCATCGATTCGTCCACCACCGATACACCCTCAAGGACCTCCCCGTCCACTGGAAAGCGCTCTCCTGGGTTCGCGACCACGACATCACCCACCACGACTTCCTGTACCGGAATCACCCGCTCATGCCCATCTTGCATGACCCGCGCCGTCGTTGGCTGCAGGTCAGTGAGCCTCTTGAACACGTCCGCCGACGGTCGCTTCGCCCGGGTCTCCAATGCCTGTCCTAGCGCCACCAATGCCACGACCACCACCACGACGTCGTAGAACACCGGCGTGAGGTCCCCCGGCACGAAGAGGGACGGCGCGAGCACCGCGGCGGTGGAAGAAAGCCATGCCACAGTGATGCCGAGGGCAATCAGTGTGTTCATGTCCGCACTACGGTGCTTCAGCGCCGTCCAGAGACCGTGGTAGAACTGGGCGCCCGAGTAGAGCATTACCGGGAGCGTGAGCAGGCCGAGGGCGAGCCACACCGCCCGGCGCGTGGCACTACCGGGGGGCATGAGCTCGCCCAGCCCGAACACGTCGGGACGGGACAGAAGCACGGTCGGAACTGCAATAGCCGCCGTGAACCAGAATCTCCGCATGAGCAGCCGGAACGCGCCCTGGTTCTCGGTGTCGCGTGCGTCGTTGTCGGTGAACTGCTGCGCCGACGGGGCCGGCCCGATGTCGAAGCCGGTGGACACCACCGCGTCCCGCACCGCGGCGACGTCGGTTCGCCGCGGACTGTACTCGACCGTGAGGCTGTCAGCAGCGGGGTTGACGATGGCGGCGTGCACGCCCGGCACCGCTTCCACCGCCTGCTCCAGGCGACGCACCCGGCTTGCACACCTCAGCCCACCGAGGTGCAGGCGCCACCGAGCCATGCTCCGGCCGACCTCTACGCCCTCTGCCTCGACGGCCCGCACCAATTCCTCGACTCCGGTCACGCCGGGATCGAACACCACCACCGCGCGCTCCGTCACCGGGTTCACGACCGCGTCACGCACGCCCGGGACGCGCTCAATGCGAGCGGCGAGCGGCGCGGCCGATCCGGCGCAGGGCAGACCGCTGATCGGCAGCTCGACGCGCTGGAGTTGCAGGCGCTGCGTCCCCGGTGCGACTCGCTCTGCCGGGGTCGGCAACACGGGGTTCCCTAGCTCACCAGTGCGGTGGGTTGTGCTCGCCATTGCCCGTCTCGTTCGGTGTCTCTAGCCCACGTGTGCAAAGCCCGGGCCACCGGGGTGAACCAGGCTGGATAGGCAGGTGGAATGGGTGTTTGCCCGGCTCGTCGCATCAGGCTTCCTGCCCCTCGTTGCTGGATCTCACCGGCCGAACGGGGCAGATGCCCCGTCGCCATCGCAGGCCCGGCTGCAGCCGTGTCAGGTGGTATGGGTGGACAGCCGGGTCGTGTCCCGCCGTTAGGGCCGGGTCGGGACCCGGCGTTCACCCCGATGATGCTGCTGAGAGTCGGGGTCGTCGGCTCTGCTCGACATGGGGTGCCGTCCCCGAGGACCCTACATCCGCTCCATGCCGCAGGACATCGCCGGGACCTTGTCCCGCTGTTCCTCTGAGAGGACTCCTCGTGCTGCTGCGGCATCGGCCAGCATTTGCGCATGCCACGCTGCGTGCTGCTGAAACAGCCGTTCGGCAGCCACTCGGACCGCTGCCGTATCGGGCCGCTCGGTACGGAATGCATCCTCCAGGTTCCTCAGCTCGGCGCCTGAGGTGACCGGCTTCTCCTGGTGTCCCTGTCGGTGTGCACTGGGCAGTGCCTCCAGCTGCGCAACCTGCTCCGGCGTGAGGGCGAGTTGCTCCTGTAGGGCCACGAGATGAGCAGGGTGGAACCGCATCGCCCGCATGATCACGCTCCCCGCGGGCATCCCCATCGTCATCCCGGGACCCATCATGCCGCCGGACATCATGCCCGACTGCATCATCCGCCCCATTGCGCATGGTGGTGACGCGGCGGGGGCGGCACTGTCCGCCTGCTCCTGCGCCCTGGCTGCGAGCGGGAAGAGGACCAGTGCGGCGAGCGTGCCGAGCTGCCCCACACGGCGTCTGATCTTGTGACATTTCATTGTGTTCTCCCCTTCGGATTGCCCGGGTCCTGAGTTTGGCTCTCGACGCGTCACTCCGGGCCCGGGGCTTGCACTTTTTGACCAACCGATTGCAACTTCGAAGCCACGAGCCACAATGATCCAGGTGCAAGTGTTACAAGCAGTTACCGAACGTGGCCTGAGCGGGGACCGACGGGTGCTGCACGCGAATTCGCCCAACCGCTGGGGGAGATGCCCCGGCATGGGCTGCCCAGACTGACCATGAGCCCTCGGCATCCACGGCTGCGCCTCGGCACCCAGCTTCTAGTGCTCCTGTTGGCCTTTGGGGCGATTCCCCTCGCGGCCGCCATCACGATCGGTTACATGGTGAGTCGCAGCATCATCACCAGGCAGGCGGAAGGCGCGTTGCGGGAGCTCGGGCGGCAGCAGGCTGTTCATTTGTCCACCGAGCTCAGGCGCCAGCGTCTGCTTCTGCGCACCATTACCGGTCAACTGGCGAGTATCGACCTGTTCGGGTCGCTGCCACCTGCCGGCCTGGCGCGGCTCCTGGAGCAGAGTCTGCCGGAGGACGGTGTGTTCGATGGGCTACGTCTGGTCACCGATGGCGGTCGCGTCCTGGCAAGCGTCCAGCTGCGCAATACCGCGCCAGATTGGCCGCAGCAAGCACCCGCCGCTGCGTGGACAGAGCGGAACGTGATGGTGCACTGGCGCGGCGAGGAGGCCGTGGCGTACATGATCGCCGTGCCACTCGACGAACGACCTGGCGCGCCGTGGCTCGAGGGACACGTGCGCTCTGAGGATTTCAGTCGCCTGTTTTCGGTGCCCACGCACTTGATGGGCGACGTCGAGTCGGCGCTCCTGAGCGAAGCGGGTCGCCCGATTCTCGTCGCTCATGAACACACCGCGCGGGATTTCGCGACGGCCTTTGGTCGTGCCGAGGCCGATGCAGTGACTGTCGGACAACGGGAGATTGCCGGTACGCCGTCGCTGGTGGTGACTAGTCGGGTGGCTGACACTGACTGGGTTTTCGCAGCCGGGCTGCCGCTGGAATCCGCCCTGGCGCCACTAGCGGGGTTCAGGAATGCCGCCCTTCTCGCTGCCACGATGTTGGCCCTGCTGATCGCCGTGACCGGCATTCTGGTTGCGCGTTCCATCAGCACGCCCCTCGGCGAGCTCGCGGCGGCGGCGCGCCGGTTCGGCCGAGGTGAAGCCTACCGTCCTATCCGGGGTTCCGGTGCCGAAGAGGTGGGCCTGCTGGTCGATGCCTTCAACGAGATGGCGGACGATTTGCGGGATTCCCGTGCCGAGATCGTGCGACTCCACGATCAAGAAATGGAGCGGGCGCAGCAGCTGGCGACGGTGGGTGAGTTGGCCAGCGGCATCGCGCACGAAATCCGTAACCCGCTGACGGGTGTCCTGGGCGCGCTCGAGCTCGCGCTCAAGGACCTGGCGTCGCCTGACGCGGCACGCCCGCTCCTCGAAGAGGCGCAGGAGCAGCTGCGGCGCATCGAGGCTACCACTACCCAACTGTTGCGCTATGCCCGCCCCCCCGAGCTGCGCGAAGTGCCGGTTGACCCCAACAGCCTGGTCGAGCGGGCCGCGCGCATCGTGGAGCCGCAAGCGAGATCCGCAGGGGTCAAGCTCGCGCTCGAACTGTCGGAGGTGGAGTCGGTGGTGCGGGTCGATCCTGAGCTGATGGTACAGGTGCTGGTCAACCTCATGTTGAACGGCAGTGACGCGATGGGGGAAGGTGGGCAGCTGACGGTCTGGGTCGCGCGCCACCCGCCGGACGTGTGGATCGGCGTGCGGGATACCGGATCGGGCGTACCCTCCGGTATTCGGGCCGACATCTTTCGACCGTTCTACACGACGAAGCATCAGGGGACAGGTCTCGGGCTGCCCATCTCCAGCCAGATTGTCGAGCGGCACGCTGGCCGGCTCTGGTTGGAAGACACGCCGGGCGGTGGCGCGACGTTCATCGTTGCGCTGCCGCTCGTGAGCGAGGAGGATGTGACAAGTGGCTAAACCGATTGTCCTGGTTGTCGACGACGAGAAATTGATTCGCGTGTGGCTGGAGGCGCACCTCGGCGATGCCGGCTATGAGGTGCTGCTGGCGGAAGACGCCCAGTCGGCGCGCGAGACCTTCCAGGACTCACCCCCGGACGCAGCACTCTTGGATCTCAAGCTACCGGATGGGAATGGCATGGATCTCCTCCGAGAATTCCTCGAGACCGATGAGCGTTTGGTGGCAATGATGCTCACCGCCCACGGTGACATCACCAAGGCTGTCGAGGCCGTGAAACTCGGGGCGTACCATTTCCTCGAAAAGCCACCGAAGCTGGAGGACTTGCTCATCACTCTCGAGAAGGGTCTCGAGGCGCGCGCTCTCAAACGCACGGTATCGGCGCTGCGGCGGCAGGCCGGTTGGCAGTTCGCCGGCGTGGCGATCGTGGGGCGCTCCGGGGCAATGCAGCGAGTCGTGGAGCTGGTTGGCAAGGTTGCCGCCAGCGAGGGTACGACGGTGCTCTTGCGTGGTGAGAGTGGTGCGGGGAAAGAGGTCGTCGCGCGTGCCATCCACGCCCGGAGCGCTAGGGCGGACTCTCCTTTTCTGGAGATCAACTGTACAGCGCTGCCCGAGACACTCCTCGAGTCGGAGCTCTTCGGTCACGAGAAAGGGGCGTTCACGGATGCGCGGGAGCGCAAGCAAGGGCTCCTGGAACTGGCCGATCGGGGAACAGTGCTGTTGGACGAGATCGGGGATCTGCCGGCCGGCGCCCAAGCCAAGCTGCTCCGCTTCATTGAGACGCGGACATTCAAGCGCGTAGGTGGTGTGCGCGATATCAGTGTGGATGTTCGGATTGTGGCCTCTACTAATCGTGACCTGGACGCGGCGGTTCGCGATGGCTCGTTCCGGCGTGACCTGTTCTATCGCTTGAACGTGGTACCGATCGTCATCCCGCCGCTACGGGAGCGGTCCGAGGATGTTGACCCTCTCGCGAAGTTTTTCCTGGAGAAGATGACGACGACCATGCGGCGGCCCGCGCGGACGATTTCCAAAGAGGCGCTGCGAATGCTCGAGCGGTACGCCTGGCCGGGCAACGTGCGGGAGCTGCGTAATGTGGTCGAACGTGCTGTAATTCTGGAGGAGAGTTCCGTCATCTTGCCGGAGCACTTGCCTGATGAGCTGCGACTAGGGAGCCGAGCGGCCGATCTCTTTCCCGGCTACAAGTTGCCGCCCGGCGGTGTGGATCTCGAGCGGCTCGAGAAGGACCTGATCGGGCAGGCGCTGCAACAGACGCAGGGTAACAAGACGCGCGCTGCGGCCCTGCTCGGACTGACACGGGATACCTTGCGCTACCGGCTAGAGAAGTACGAGCTCACAGGCGAGCGGTCCTGAAGCCGCCCGGTGCTGTCGTCGTCCCCCCGGCGGACCTCGCCCGGAGCGAGCCACAGCTTGGGCAGTCGTGCGGCACCGGCCCCAGTCACAGGGTGAGAGCACCCACCTCTCGCCGCCCGCTCATCCACTAGCCCCACGCCACTGCCCAGCGAAAAGCTGCCCTTCCGCCGGCACGAATGCTGCGTCACTGGGCTCTTGGAGCCGCGCCGCGGCATCCAGCCACCTCGCAGCCCGAGGGGCGCGCCGGATCGAGGTCGCCCCTCGAGCTCAGTCGAGCTGCGGAGGCGAAACACCAGTCCCAGCAAACGCCACTGGCTGACCGCGGCCGCGGGTACAGGAGGGAGGTTCGTGGTGGCCGAGCAGCCGCGAGGTAGCAATCGTTCACGCAGGGGATTCCTCAATCGCTTGCTTGGGACCAGCGTTGGCGGGCTCGTCCTTGCGGCGCTGTACCCGGCGATCCGGTACGTGATTCCGCCCGGAGCCGGGGAATCCACAGCGGCGGCAGTAACGCTCTCGCTCAAACCCCAGGAGGTGGCGCCGAACACTGGACAGCTCTTCAAGTTCGGTAGCCGGCCCGGGATCCTGATCCGGACACCGTCGGGAGAACTGCGAGCCTTCTCGGCGGTCTGCACCCACCTCGGTTGCATCGTCCAGTACCGTGCCGATCTCGGTCACATCTGGTGCGCATGTCACAACGGGCACTTCGACCTGAACGGGATAAATGTGGGCGGCCCTCCCCCCAGGCCGCTGGAACCCTACGTTGTCAACCCTCGAGGGGACCAGATCGTCGTGAGTAAGGCGAGCTGAGGATAGTCACCTGTGGGGGTGCGCAACGGGTGATCGGGCGGTCTGCGGCGCCCACACAGGCTATCTTGCTGTATCGGGCCCGGTGTTTGCTGGTCCGAACTGAAACCTCCACAGATAAGCAACCAGCGCCCAGGTCTCGGCGTCGGTTAAGATCGGTCCCCAGTTTGGCATACCGGTGCCCATGCCTCCCCGAATGATCTTTCCCTGCAACAACGCCGGAGTGGCACCGAGCATCTGCACCGCGTCGGTAAAATTGGCCGGGGACGGGTCGCGATCTTCGAGTCTGGCCGCGGCGCCGTTCGCCAACGCCCGCGCCATCACGCCATCGCCGGCACCGCGTTCCCCGTGGCAAGCGGCGCAATTACTGGCGTAGAGCCGGCCGCCTTCTTCGATGGCGGAGGGGGTCGCGTTAGACGCCCACACCAGTGCGACCAGGTCCCACACTTCTTCGTCTGTCAGCTGGTGTGCCGCCGCCTCCGCGCGCAGGGAGTGCCACGTCTCGCCCGGGCTGTGGGCCCGATAGTACGCTGCCGTCAAGAAGCGATCGGGAATGGGCACGCCGAGATTCGCTCCTCGATGTGAGGACGGAGGGTCGTCGGGGGGGGCGACGTCGGCGGGATGGGGCGCCTCCAGGTCAATGCCGAGTGACTGGTAGAGAGGAGACATAGCCGTATCCGGTTCGCTGGTCTCCCCGCGGACGTCGATGGTCCCCCGCATGCGCCAATGGTTCACGCCACACCAGCGTGTGCAGTAGAAGACGTACCTGCCTGGTTGCTCAAGAGTGACGGTGGCCTGGGTGACCTCCCCCGGCATTACGTCCACGGCCTCGAAGTTGCTCTGACCGATTGCAAAGCCGTGCACCACGTCATCGGACGTCAACCGCAGATGCAGCACCTCGCCCACATCGACGGTGATCTCGTCGGGCGTCCAGCCGCCGTCATCTGACATCCTGCCGTGGATTTCAATCCATTCACCGCCTTGCCGAGGGATCCCCGCCCATCGCGTCAGTAGCACGCCGAGTGGCAGCGCCAGGGCCAGCGCGAACACCAGCACGCGGGCAGTGCGTTCCGGATTCATCCCACCAGGAGTCCCAGCAACCCCAGCGTGATCACCAGGCAGAATGCCATCACCGGCAAGGTCAGCGGGAAGACGGGGTGCTGTGACCGCCCCTCCAGAGCGATGCGCCGGACCGTCACGCCGCTCCAAAGCAATCCGCCCAGGAGCACACCGGTCTGTAGCGCGGGGACCACTTGGGTGAGGTACGGGGTCCAGGAGTCTCCAGCAGTTCCCACCAGATCCCAGCCCCAGCCCATGGGGTCGGAAAGCACGGGCCACACATATGAAAGGTTCGCGAAGACGAACGAGAGGGTGAACGCGACCCAGGCAGCCAGGCCGAGAGGGATCAGGGCATAGGCGAAGTGGACGAAGGCCCTCCGGAGGGGGACCGCTGACCTGGCGAGCTTCCGCCCGGCGTGCACCGTGAAAAGAAACGCGCCTGGCAGCACTACGAAGACGAAAGCAAGGAAGCCCAGCGCGTAGATCAGCCAGGTTCCGGACCCGATGTTGTAAGCGGCGGATTTCAGGGTACCCCACGGTCCCAGCATCACCGCGGCATACACGATGGCGCTGCCGAGCATGATGAGCGCTTTGAACGCTTCGTCCAGTCTCCGGCCTCTCGGCTGCAACAGGTCTGCGCCCACGCTGCGCCAGTTCACCGCAATGTTGTCGTGCGGGCAGGTTCGCAGGCACTCGAGACACAGACCGCAGTAGGTGTTCTTCTCCAGTGCGCCGGGGTACACCAGCCAGGGGCATCCGCAGCCTGCCGCGTTCCCGGTGTAGCAGCTCTTTTGACGGTCCGCCGCGCAAACGGCCCTGTCCTTCACTCGGAGCTCTACGGGCGCCAGTTGGGAATACAGACCGACGAACCCACCGACCGGACACAGGTAGCGACAGAAGGCGCGCCGCTCGAAAATCAGGCTAGCGCCAACAGCCAGGAAGAGGAGTGCCAGCAACACGACTGCCGTGACGATGGGCTGCGTGAGGATGACCACGCTGAAGAGCGCGAGAACGGCAAACGCGGCGTTCTGCAGCCACATGTTTCGCGTCGCCCGGGGCCAGCGGCGTCCCAGCCCAAGCCCACGGGTCGCCGGTTGGAGGAGCGCACCGCGTTGCAGCCAATCTCCGGGGGCGGGGATCGGACAGATACTGCACCAACCGCGGCCGAAGAGCGGGACCGCTACGAGCATCAACACCGCCCACCATGCGATCCACACCGCGACGATCCCGAAGTTGCGGCTGCCCACCGGCGTTCCGGCCAGGCCGGACACGATCGCCAGTACGAACCCACCAAGCGCGAGCGCGGTCAGGGCGAACTGCGGCCCCCGGCGGTGCAGCACGGTCTTGATGAGCCGGAAATGCGTGAGATCCCGGCGTGTCACTGCCGAAACCCTACTACTCCCGCCATGGCTGCCAGGAGCGCGAGCGCCACCGCTCGCCACAGCAGCCAGTTGGTGCCGACCTTCAACTTGCCAATCATGAAGGGATGCAGCGGACCGCACGGAACGGAACAGCGGATCCGGAACGTCCCTTGTCGGTCGGCGACGAAAGTGAGGCGCTGCGTCTGCCCGGGATCGGCAGTGACGGAGAGATCGTAGCCGTCGACGTGCAGGCCGTGCACGACATCGGTGGCAACCAATTCGATGGTGATGTGATCGCCCTGGGCGACGGCAATCAGGGCGGGCTTGTAGGCAAAACTGCTAGCCTCAATGCGGATGATCCGTTCCGATGGCTCAGCCGAACCGGACGGCGTTGGTGCCAGGAGGACCACCAGTGCCGGCAGGCCGAACAATGCGATGCGGCCGATGACACTCGTCTGCATCGGAGTTCAGCGGCCCGGCTCCCGGTCCACTGCTGAGACTCGTGTCTCATACAGCGGCGGGACCCCCCAGCCGTATCGGGTCATCAGAAGCGTCTCCTGGGAACTGGGATTCGTGTTGTCCCAGGTCCGTACCGGCTGTACTCGCGGTGGATCTTGGCCCGGATCTCGTTCACATCCTTGCCCTTGCGAAGCATCTGCATCACGTCACGCGTGATGTCGACGCAGATCCCTCAGCCCAACGCGTGGTTGTCGAACACGATTGAGCCGTCCGCCCGGAATTCTTTGACGTAGCAATCCAGGTTACTGGTGTGTCCCATGCCCCCGCAGCCGCAGTAGCATGGAATGGTGTTCAACGCCTCGGGGTTGGCGATGGCGAAGCGGTACGCTTCCACCACCACCGGCGGTGCGCTGCGTACGACGTTTGGCAGTGCTGCCGGCGGGGCGAGCACGAGTTCCTGCTGTTGTCCATCGCCACAGCCAGCGGAAGCTGCGGCAGCGGCGATTAAAGCGAGCAGGCTCAGGGGATACGATGCTCGTTTCATTCTTCGTCACTCCAATCCGCTGGGTTGAGAATGCCGGGATCTTCGTTGGTGATGATATAGAACGTTCCTGTTAAAGCTTGCTTTCTCCGAGCCTTAAGAAACCCTTAGGCAGTGTTCCCGTTGCCAGTGTCACCGCCCGCGGTCGTTCTCATGCCTCGACCGATGCCGTGCTGGCGTCGCGTGTGGGCCATTTGACGCGGTAAGTGCGTGGTATCACCCGGCATGTGTGCAAGGTGTGTCCGGCGGTCGACGGAGTTCACAGCCAGTCTGCAGCCACGTGGCAGTACGGGGCCTGTCACGGCGCATGCATCTCGTTGCTGAACGCATTCTCTCGTGGTGCAAGTGCTGTGCCGAAGAATGCCAGAGGAGTCGTCCCCTGGAGATGGCGACGAGGATCGCGACTAGTAGGTGGAAGGGGCAGGGCGATCGCCCTGCAACACGCCTTATCGCACCGAGCCGGCTACTGCGATCCTGCGGCCCACGCCGCCCGCGGCTCCAACCAGAATACCCACACCAGCGCCCCAGCGAGTGCCACGGCGAGGAAGAGCTGGCTCAATATGGTCTGCGTTGTGGGAAAGATGCCGAGCAGGGGTACTGAGGGAAGCCAGTCGAGCGGAGTGATAGAGATCAATCCTGCCTCCTGCAATTCGGCTACACCCTGTCCCGCGAACGAGAACGCCATCACGTAGAGTAACGCACTTGTGACGGCAAAGAATGGCTTGAGCGGCAGCCGCACACCGTAGTGTTGCATCGCGAAGTACACGACGGCGAGGGCTGCGAGGCCGACGACGATCCCAGCAACAATGCCACTCAATGCGGAGGCGCTGCCGTCCGATGTGGTAAAGAGGGCCGCATAGAACAGTACCGTTTCGAAGCCCTCACGGTACACAGCCAAGAACGCGACGGCGGCGAGTGCCCACGTGCGTTTGCTGCTCAGCGCCTTCTGCGTTTGCGCCCCGACAAACCGCTGCCATTTGCGAACTTCGATCTTCGAAACCAGCCAGTATGACACCCAGAACAGGACGGCGGTGGCGACCAACATCGTCAGACCCTCGAGGATTTCCTGGTACGCGGTCGCCGTGTGAAACAAAGTGGCGAAGCCGACAGCGGTAAGCAGGCTCGCACCGAGCGCTGCCAGCACACCGATCCCAATCTCCCGTTTGCGTCCCCCCGCTCCGGCCTTGCTCAATACCGCGACGAGCGCGCCGATGATCAGGATCGCCTCGAGCCCCTCCCGCACCATGATGACCAGGGACTGGCCCAACAGGATCGTGGCGGATGCCTTGGTGGTCACACGTGCCACGGCGGCATCCAGGGCAAGCTCTACCGCGCGCTGCGACGCGCTCAGCGCGGCGTGGGTAGGTGCCTGCTGGACCGCCACCCGAAAACGCGCAAAGGCCTCCTCGACCCGTCGCGCCGCGCCGGCATCCCGCGCCTTAATCGCGCTCTCGATCCGTTCGAATACCAGATACGCATCAAGCGCCCGCTGCCCCGCGAGCTTTCGATCACCACTGTCAGCGGCCGCCACCGCTTCCCACAGCACGCCCTTGACCCGACGTGCGGTCCGAACTGCCTCGAGCTTCCTGTCGCCGCCCAGTTCCTCGACCGCCCCGGCCGCTCGCGCATACGCCACCATCGCTCCAATGGTCGAGTCGTCCACGCCGGCTCCAGCATGTGCGCGCAACACGGTCACGAGCGAATCGTCGCTGAGCACGGCCGTCGCGCTGAAGTCGCTTACCATGACGGCGCAGTCCGCACAGCGTCGGCTCAACTCTCGTGAGCCCAGGTTCCTGAGACCTGAGGGAAACCGGAGGGTCGCCGCGTACAGCGCCACGGCCCAGCGATCGTCCACGTCGAGTTGCTCGGCGAAGGGTGGCATCGCTGTCCCCGCCACGCCGACACTGATCTTGCGGAAGAACTCGACCAGCGGGACTGAGCGGAGAGCGGCAGGATCGGTCAGGTCACCGGGCGGGGGAGTCAACTGCCGCGCCAGGACCCCGTCCCCTATTCCTGTACCGCCGTGACACTGGCTGCAGTACCGCTCATACAGCGATGCTCCCCGGGCCAGCGACGGCGCTCCGTTCGGCATGGGATCGAGCGGTGCACCAACGGCGAGCCCCAGCACCCGCCTCAGCTTTGCCAACTCTCCGCGAAGCTCAGCCTCGGGCTTGAGTTCGGCAACACCGGTAATGAGTCGCTGAACGTACGGGAGAGCCGCATTCTGCACGGCTGGGCTGAGCTCGCCGGCCGTTCTGCGTGCATGCTCGAGGAACAGCCGCGCCTCGTCCAACTCGTGCGGCAGCACGATCTGCCCGCCGACCACGCCCTCGGCGTACTCAGCCAGTGCGATGGAAGCCACAGCCGCGAGTCGTCGGGCGGCTGCGACCTCGTCCTGCTGTGCTGTGGCCGGTGCCCCTGCGAGCGTGGCAAGCACGGAGCCGAGGGTCAGAAGGCTCACCCAGCGGAAACGGAGATTGAGAATCATTCTCATGTAGCGCGGCCTGGCAATGTAGACCGACAATGTCGGAACTGCAACGGGCGCGGGAACTCCCGCACCTGGTGGGGCAGATGCCGCATAGGGAATGCGGCTCCAGCGAGCGCTCGGGGGCGCAAGTCCGCACGAATCAGCAGAGTGGAGGCTCGCACGTCCTGGTATGGCCCGTGCAAGACCAGGGCTGTCGTGAGAAACGATGACCGCATCCATGTGCGCATTGCGTCATGAGTGAAGGACAGGGCCTCGCCCGTCTCCAACTGAGGTGTGAAGGCCCGGGTGCGCTAGCCACCTGCCAGGTACCGTTCTGGCAGAGCGTATGTCGGAAGTGATTGCCTTCGCGCCCGGATCGTCGCTGCAATCGACTCGCAGCCGACGTGTTGCGAGGGTAGGATGAGTACGCCGCTCCCGACGTCTGAGCTCATCAGTGTGCTGGTGGGCAATCACCGGCGGTTTCGCGCATTCCTCCAGCGGCGTGTGGGAGACGCCTCGGACGCCGAGGACATTCTGCAGGCGGCTTTCCTCAAGAGTGTCGAGAGGGGCGACACAGTCCGTGATGGTGAAACCGTCGTGGCATGGTTCTACCGTCTGCTGCGGAACGCGCTCATCGACTACTACCGGCAGCGGGACGCAGAGCGCAGGGCGCTAGGTCGGATCGCGGGCCTGCGCATCGATACCGCCGAACCCGAGCATGCGGTCGAGCGAGCGATCTGCCTGTGCGTACACGACCTGCTTCCAACGATTAACCAGGACTACGCCGCGCTGCTCCGGCGTGTGGACCTCGACGGCGTGAGCATCGCGGACGTGGCCGCCGAAGCCGGCATGACGCCGAACAACGTTCGAGTGAAGCTCCACCGCGCACGCGCGGCCCTGCGCAAGAAGCTCGAGCTCAGCTGCGGCACGTGCACCGAGCACGGGTGCCTCGACTGCTCCTGCGCCCGCTCTCCACGCCAACACGACTGATTCACGCAGGCATCGATCGCAGGGTGTAATGGGATCGGACGCCGCCCGTCTGCCCGGGTGAGGCGGCCAAAAGGCTAATGTGACGTTGCGACACTCCTGCGAAGCGAGGCCCGCGCCATGAAGCATGTCTGCAAACCGGATACGGATCCTGGACGGCATTCGAGTCCTCGCGTGGCTGCGGTCCGCGCCGTTTCTAGCGGCGTGGAACGCTCCCCGACTCTACTCGTTCGGCCCGGGCCAGCCGTGGGGTGCTTGCCCCACCACCCGGGCGATTTCCCGCTGGGTCCGGCCCTGGCCAGCTCTGCTCCAGGCGTAACCGCAATCGTCGCGGTGAGATGGAATCGTCCGGCTGCTGGTACGCCCGTTGCCACGTCGCAGGACAGGGCGGGTGGGCCGACCAGTCCAAGAGGGGATGGCGATCATGCTGCGGGGCTACACACGGCAACTACGAAGCGGTTGAGCCCGAGGCTGCCGAAACGGTGGAAAGACCGGCAGTGGAGATGAACCATGCGATTCTTTGAGATCGTCTTGAAATATCCCAAGACCGTCATCGGCGTGGTCCTGCTGGTCACATTGTTCTTCGGCTGGCACATGCGGAAGGTGGAGTTGAACAACTCCATTGAGGAGCTGCTGCCGGAAGACCATCCGTCGGTCCTGCAGGACAAGGAACTCAAGCACGTGTTCAACAGCCGAGAGATGATCCTCATCGGGGTGGTCTCCGACGACGGGATCTTCAATCCCACCACCTTGCGAAAGGTGAAAGAGCTGACCGAACTGGCCTGGCAAGTCACAGTGACCGAGCCCAGCGACGTGCGCGAGCTCGAGAGGTGGGGGGAAGAGCTCGGTGGCCGCTACCAGCAGAACATTCGGAACGTCGTGTCCGATGGTCTCACGGTCACGGATCGTGGGCCGGTGAACAATCTGCTCATTGAGGCAAAGAGCGACGCTGGCCTTGAGCCGCGCTTCGTTTCGTTTCTCGAGGTTCTGCAGCTCAAGCTCTCGCCCTTGAGCGATGTGATCAGCCTTGCGGAAGTGGACAACATTACCAGTTCCGAATTTGGCCTGAACGTCGAGCCACCCATGGAAGCGGTGCCGCAGACCGACGAGGGCTTGACCCAGCTCGCGGCGACGATGTTCAGCAACGAAATGTTCGTCAACCTGCTGGTGTCACCGGACAGCACGGGCGCGCTGATCCTGGCCGAGCTGTCCTTCTACTACGACGACCACCTGGACATAGCGGAACAGGTGTTCGCCCAGCTGGAAGCGCTGGCCGGACCTTATCGGGGCCCGGAGAAGATTCAGTTGGCTGGCGTGCCGATGGTCAACGTCTACACCACGAGCTATATGAGCGGCGACATGGCCAAGCTCACGCCACTCGTGATCGTGCTGGTCATGGTCGTGATGTACTTGTCGTTCCGGATGCTCAAGGGGGTGTTCATACCGTTGTCAGTGGTGCTGGTGGCCTTGGTTTGGACCCTCGGGGTCATGGGACTACTCGGCCGACCGATCACGCTGATCGTTGCCTTCATGCCCGTCATGCTCATCGCCATCGGCATTGCCGACGGCATTCACCTGATCACCGAATACAAGCTCCTGTGGGCCAAGTACCACGACCGACACCGCGCCGTCATCGGCACGATGCACGCGCTCGCCCGGCCGGTGATCCTGACCTCCCTGACTACTATGGCCGGCTTCGCTGCGCTCGCCACCTCGAGCCTGCAATCGATCAAGGATTTCGGGATCTTCACTTCGGTGGGAGTGTTCGCCGCCATGGTCGTCTCGCTGACCTTGGTACCAGCCGCCCTGGGGCTAATGAAACCTCCGAAAGCTCGTGCCGGCACTGTGGCAGATCAGCGCACCCGGCTCACCCTCGGCCTCGAGTTACTCGGCAACTTCGCGATTAATCGCCGGCGTTGGGTATATGTCGGCACGCTGGCGCTGGCGTTATTGAGCGGCCTGGCCATGACCCGGATCGAGGTCGGGAGCACCATGGTGGGGCTTTTCAAGCAGGACAGCGAGATCACCCACGCCAGCGACATGATCAAGGACAAGTTCGGGGGCATCGAAGTGATGAACATTGTCGTCGACACCAAGATCAAAGACGGACTCAAGGATCCTGAGGTGTTGGAGAGCATAGCCGCGCTGCAGGATACGTTGGAGTCCCTCGGCATCGTCGGCTACACAGTGTCGCTGGCCGACTACGTGAAGCGTACCAACCTCGTAATGAACGGCAATGATCCCTCGTTCAACCGTCTGCCACGCGGCACCGAGGTGGTGATGGAAACGGAGTGGGTCGAGCAGGGCGGTAGGGAAGTGGAGGTCGAACGTCCGATTGAGGTGAGCGGGCGAGATCTCATTGGGCAGTATGTGCTGCTGTACGAGAACGCCGGTGGGGACGACCTTGAGAAACTAGCCGATTTCGACTACAGCAAAGCCAACATCGTCGTGATGATCCGTGAGGATTACACGCCGATACTGAAGAATGTCATGCAGACGGCCCAGGCGTTCACTACTGTCCACTTTGGCACTGACATTGACGTGACGTACGCTGGCTGCTCGACACTCTGTGTCGTTGCGGACGATCTGCTCATTTCCGGCCAACTCAAGAGCCTCGGTGCTGCGTTCGTTGCGGTGCTCATCCTGCTGACACTGATCTTTCGCTCAGTCAGGTACGGGCTCGTCGGGTTACTGCCAATGGTCCTCACTGTCCTGCTGGTTTTCATGTTGTTGAGCACCTCGGGCCTGCGGCTAGATGCCGGGAGCGCGCTCGTTGCCAGCATTGTGCTCGGGATCGGAGTGGACTACAGTGTGCATTTCCTATCACGCTATCGGTCGCTGCGCCGCGCCGGACTAGACTTCCGCGACGCCGTTCGGGAGGCAATGGCCACTACGGGCCGCGCCATCGTGTTCAACTCTTTGGCGGTGGCGATCGGCTTCCTCGTGCTACTGCTGTCCAGCTTCTGGCCAGTCATACACATGGGTTGGCTGGTGGCGGTGAACATGATCTTCAGCGCGATTCTGGCCATGGTGCTGTTGCCAGCGGTGATGGGGTCGTGGAAAGGCGAAGCGGAACCGGTTGCTGCGCAGCTTGAACCTCGCATCGATGTCCCAGTCACGGCCTGACAGGCCCAGCCGAACGGGCGGCTGGCCAGCATACTGCAATGCAGGGGGAGGTTGTAAATGAACATCCCGAACCGAATCTCTAATCTGGCGTTGCTGGGCCTCCTCACCGGTTCGCTCTGGGCCCAGCAGCCGACAGGCCGTGAGATCATGGAGCGCTACAAGGCGCAGGACCGCACACAGGACCTGTCGGCAGAGCAGACGATGACGCTGACCAACAGCCGCGGCGGTGAGCGGGAGCGCCGGCTCACGTACGTGACACGAACCGATGCTGACGGCAACCGCAGGATGCTGGTCCGATTTCTGGCACCGGCCGACGTTGCGAGGACCGGATTCCTCTCCATTGAGCGCAGCGACCGTGACGACGACAGGTGGCTCTATCTCCCGGCGCTCCGCAAGACGCGGCGCATCGCGGGTAGCGACAAGACCGACAAGTTCGTCGGCTCCGAATTCACATACGAGGATCTCGATTCCGAGAAACTGGATCTTCACGAGTACACGCTGATTGGCTCGGAGACTGTGGACGGAGTAGATGCCTGGGTCATCGAAGCCGTGGCAACCGACCCCGAGAGACTCGAGGAGACCGGCTACAGCAAGCGCGAGCTGTGGATTAGCAAGGTCCATTACCTCGTGATTCAGGCGAAGTACTACGACGGGTCCGGTGGTTACGTGAAGCTGTTTAGGGCTACTGACATCCGCCAGATACCCAACTCGGAGAAATGGCGGGCCTACCACATGACGATGGAAGACGTCCGGAAAGGCAACAAGACCACGCTTCAGGTCTTGGAGTATGAGATCGATCAGGGAATCCCCGACCGATACTTCTCTGAACGGTACCTGAAACGCGGCGGGTAGAGGCACCGTGCGGACGACGCCGATATTGCTGCTCCATCTTCTGTCAGGGGCCGGTCCGCTCATTGCACAGGCCCAGCTCAGCGGGTTTGTCGAGTACGACAACATCACCTACCTCAAGAAGGGCAATGCGGCCAAGATCAACAGCCGCAACCAAGGCATTCTGCAGTTGGAGCTACGTCATCGGGCGAGCGGCGTTGCCGAGGCGTTCGGATCGGTGGAAATCCGAGCTGACCAGGCCGATCCCGCACGGAACCGAGTGTTTCTCGACGAAGCCTACATCAGCCTTTACATCGGCGACGCTGACATCCGAGTCGGCAAGCAGATCTACGCCTGGGGGCGGGCGGACGCACTCAACCCGACCGACAATCTCACGGTGTGGGATTTTTCCGATATCCTCGACACGGACGACGAGAAGATCGGCGCGCTGTCCGCCCGAGTGGAGTACTACTTCGGCGATTGGATGGTGGAAGGCGTGCTCGTGCCCTCGTTCACGGCGAGCGTGCTACCCGGGGTGGACTCGCGCTGGTGGCCGGAGCTTCCTGCGACCATACCCAATCCTGCCTACCCTCGGCTGGGTGGGCCGACGCTGGCGGCCTCGTATACCAGTGCAGAATCCGTGCTCCCCGACGAGGGGGTCGAGAGCACGCAATACGCAGTGAGGCTCAGCGGTCTAGCGACGGGTTGGGACTTCTCCATCAGTTGGTTTGATGGTTTCGACGATCTTCCCGCGATCCATACGAGCACCGTCATCGATTCGACAACCGCCACCGCCGAGATAGTGTTGCAGCAGAGGTATCATCGACGGCGGGCCATCGGCATGGACTTCGCCACCACCATGGGGCGGCTTGGTGTTCGTGGTGAGGCGGCGTACTATCTGACCGAAGACTGGCGGGGCGTGGATCCCGCGATTGATGATCCCTACCTGCAATACACCCTCGGTCTCGACTACACGTTCAGTGATGTGTGGCCGGACAAAGATCTCTTTGTTCTGGTTGAGTGGGTACAGGAAGTGCAGGTTCCCAACCGGAACACCGTCACCGGCGGGATCACCGATCTGAACCATGTCTTCCGAAAGTCGCTATTCGGCAAGGTGGACTTGAGCTTCGGAGAGTTCACCAAGCTGACGCTCGAAGGCGTCGTCAACCTCGATTCTGAGGACTGGTGGGTTCGGCCCGGATTTCAGTGGTCCGTGACTGACGGTGTTCAGGTCAAGGCCGAGGCGGACTTGCTCGGCGGCCCCGAAGACTCCTTCTTCGGTCTCTTCCGCGACAATCGCCGGCTCCATCTACGGCTCAAGTACAGCTTCTGACCCGCATCGAGCTGGGGCCGCGGTACCACGTCGCGCCAAATACCCAACTCGGACCGCGCACCGGACGTCGCCCGCTGTCCTGGACCCTCGTCGCTGCTCGACACTGCGGGTGATATCGCGCAACCGCCGGCTGATTTGGCAGAGCGGGTCACGAACCTCCTGCCGGCGAGAGCCGCGTATGTCACCGTACCATAGCTCGTTACAGAATGCCGCACTGCGGCGCACTCCGTGCATCAACCGTGGAGCGTCGGTTGGCTCGCCCACACTGGTTCGCCTCGTTAACGGCTGGTAACGGGCCGGCCGACAAGGACTGTGTGTGAAGGGAGGTGTCCGTGTCGATACGGGATCCCGTATGTGGGAAGCGGATCAACCGCAACAAGGCGCACATCACCATCGCGTATCGTGGTGAGGCGTACTATCTGTGCTGCCCCCAGTGCCAATCGATGTTCGAGCGTGATCCAGAGCGGTACGTGCGGGCGCCTGCAAAGCCGCCCCGCACACGGAGGGCGGGTGAGCCGTCGGGAGGCTGACTTGGCCGAGCCGAAGGAGTGTGGGTGCCATGTGCGCCCGCTGGAGCCGAAGGCGGTTCCGCCCGATCGGGCGACCGTGACCGCGTGCCTCGCCGTCTGGGGGATGGGCTGTCCCAACTGCGCGACGCGGGTGCGAAACGCGCTGGTCGGCCTGCAGGGAGTCGCGGCGACCTACGTGAGCCTCGCGCCGCCGATCGCCAGCGTGCGGTACGATCCTGCTTCGGTGACGGAATCGGACCTGATCGCCGCCGTCGCCGGTGCCGCAGCCGGCACCAGCCACGAGTACTGGGCCAGGATCCTGCTGTGACAGTGCGCGCGAATCAGCGGCCCGCGAGGTTGCCTTCGCGCGCTACCTGCTCTCCGCACACCCTGTGAGGCACGCTGCCGATGAAGAGACAGGAGTCGGCGGAAGAGGTCGTACGCGGGTCCCACTGCGGGCACGCCGGTGCTTCTGCGATCCGGATCAGACGCACGACACCGGGACATGATCTCCTGCGAGGCCTCTGGCGTGAAAACCCGGTCTTTCGCCAGCTCCTCGGCCTCTGCCCGGCCCTGGCCGTCACCAATACCGTGGCCAACAGCCTCGCCATGGGTACCGCCACGTTCTCCGTGCTCGTGGGGTCGAGCCTGCTGGTCTCCAGCTTCAAGCGCGTGATCCCGGAAGCGATCCGACTCTCGACCTACATCCTGATCATCGCGACCTGGGTGACCATCGCCGACATGGTGATGGAGGCGACAGTCCCCCAGGTGCACAAGGCACTCGGTGCGTTCGTGTATCTCATAGTGGTCAACTGCATGATCCTGAGTCGCCAGGAGGCGTTCGCCTCCAGACGGCCCGTGGGACGGTCACTGTTGGATGCCATCGGGACCGGTTCGGGCTTCATCCTCGCTTTGTTCCTCATGGGTGCGGTGCGCGAGGTGATCGGCTATGGGAGTTTCCTGGGTCACGGCCTCTTCGGGGCGTCCTACCAGCCGTGGACCGTCATGATCCTGCCGCCGGGCGGTTTCCTGGCTATCGGCTTCCTCCTCCTTGCGTTCGGCTGGATCGGTCTCCGACGAGAGGCCCGCCGAAAGGCCCGTGAGTGGAGCCGACTGGCGGTAGTCAAGAGGGCCGCGTGATGGAGAACGTCGTCTGGATTTTCGTCTCGGCGATGGTGGTGAACAACTTCACGTTGTTCTACTTCCTCGGTCTCTGCCCCTTCATGGGCGTCTCAGCCAGGGTGTCCACCGCGCTGCGGAT
Organism: Gemmatimonadales bacterium; assembly: GCA_011772755.1. GTDB lineage: Bacteria > Gemmatimonadota > Gemmatimonadetes > Gemmatimonadales > GWC2-71-9 > WVYX01. The sequence continues at coordinate 48,499 of WVYX01000306.1, read as the reverse complement.
GGGTGCGGCGGACATCTTCGTCCTCGTGGTGACGTCTGTCTGCACCTGGATCCTCAATACCTTCGTGCTTGCGTATGCCCCGTACCTCCGCCTCATCTCCTTCATCGTGGTGATCGCCTCGGTGGTGCAGATCGTCGAGATGGTGATCAAGAAGGTCAGCCCTCGGCTGTTTCGCGAGCTGGGCATGTTCCTCCCCCTCATCACCACCAACTGTGCCATCCTCTATCTCGCGATCTTCCAGACGAACCGCGGATACGGGTTCTTCGAGGGCCTCGCCTTCGCCGTCGGCGCCGGCGCTGGCCTGACCCTCGCCCTGGTCCTCATGGCGTCGATTCGGCAGGAGACCGAGTTCTCCAGCATCCCTGCCGTCGCGAGGGGCGCAGCTCTCGTGTTCATCATCGCTGGGGCACTGTCCCTGGCCTTCATGGGCTTCGCCGGATTGCTGAGTGCGACATGAGTGCGGTGATCAGTGTTCTCGTGCTGGTGGGGCTCTTCGCGCTGTTCGGTCTCACCTGGCGTGGAGACAACTCTTCGTCACCGTGTTACGGCTGCCCTGACGCGGCGGACCCCGCTGCCTGTGATGAGTGTCCCCTCTCCGAGGTAAGGCACGGAGACGGCACGCACCTGCGGCTCGAACGATGATGAGGCTCCAGTATCCCGGATCGCGCAACCGTAGAACTGCTGCTGCAGAGGAGCGTGGCAAGTCGGGCGAACGTGAATCAGGAGCGTCATAATGCTTCCGACCCTGTTCCGAATCGGCCACTTCTCGGTGTCCACGTACGGTGTCCTGGTAGCGGCGGCGGCCCTCGTGGCCGGCTGGGTTGCGGCCCGCGGCTTCCGCGAGCATGGCCTCGGCAGCGACGCTGCGTGGCGCCTGTTCGTCTACGCTCTCATCGGCGGGTTCGCCGGTGGGAGGCTCTACTACGTCCTGCTATACGGAGATCCGGGTGCGCTCCTGGCCCGAGGAGGCTTCGTGTGGTACGGCGGGCTGATCGGCGGTGCCGCTGCCGTCTGGTTTGCGATACGCCGCAAACGGCTGCCGCTGGGCGTCGCGGCGGACGCCTTCGCACCCGCCCTCGCCCTGGGGCAAGGGATCGGCCGTATCGGCTGCTTCTTTTCGGGCGACAGCTATGGACTTCCCTCGGACCTCCCGTGGGCCGTAGCGTTCCCGCGGGGCGCCCCGCCATCTACGGCGGGCGTGCTGCGGTCTGAGTTCGGCGTGATGTTGCCGAGCGATATCCCTGATAGCACGCTCGTCGCCGTTCACCCCACGATGCTCTATTCCGCGCTTGCACTGTCCTTGATCTTCACGGTGTTGTGGGCGCTACGCCGGCGCTCGGTGCCGGCCGGATGGCTCTTCGCGCTATACCTGGTCCTGACCGGCATCGAGCGGTTCTTCGTCGAGTTCGTCCGCGCGAAGGACGACCGATTGCTGTGGGGATTTACCACCGCCCAGGCCATCGCTGCCGTCGCCATCGTGGGCGGGAGCACGCTGTTGTTGCTGCTGGCCCTCCGTGCTCGGCGCGGCATGCGCCCGGTGGTGGCCGGGGCCGGCTGATGGCGCAGAACCAGATGCCTTGGAGTGCCATGCCGGACCCGGCCGTTGGGCTCGGCGATGTCGGAGGCGTCACTTGACGGGTTACACCATCATTGAACGCGATTTCAGCGGAGGGATTCAAGATGTCTAGACGCAAGTGGGCGGTCGCCGGCCCCTGGGCAGCGTTCGTCTTCTACCTGGCCGTTGCCCTCGAGGTGATCGTCATGATCACGCCGTTCACGGCCTACTTCTATTCCATCTATGCTCCGATCCTGCAGTTCCTCGAAGCCCGTCCGGCGACTGCCTGGCTGACCGCCTTCTTCCTGCCCCACATCAGCGACAGCAGTGACCCGGTCTTGACCGGACTCACGTACCTGGGGCCGATCCTCTTTGGCGTCGGGCTCGTGATCTTCCTGATCTGCGCCTTCCAGGTGTATTCGGCGAAGCTCTTCAAACGCGGAGTGGTGTCCCGCGGTCTCTACGCCCGAATTCGCCACCCCCAGTATCTGGGTCTTGCTGTGGCCGGCTTGGGACTGCTGCTGTACTGGCCCCGCTTCATCATCCTCGTGCTGTACGTGGCGATGCTGTTCCTGTACTACGTGCTGGCGCGGGATGAAGAGCGCCGCATGACGCGACGGTATGGAGCGTGGTACCGCTCGTACGCGCGGTCAATGCCGATGTTCGTCCCGGGAGAGCCAGGTGGCCGGATGCTGGCGCGCGTGACCGGCGGCCGGCCCGTAGGAGCATCGACGTTGGCGCTGCTCTTCGGAATCAGTCTCGTCGCTTCCCTGGGGGCGGCGGCGGCCTTGCGAAGCTACTCGAAGGCGCAGCTCACCACCGTGCGTGAGGGCAACATCGTGGCAGTGTCGATGACGGCCGGGGATAAGGAGACGCTCCGCGAGCGACTAGGGACGGCCCTGGCGGATCCTCAAGTGCTGGAGCGCGTGTCGGCGCACGAGAGAGATCACACGCTCGTCGCCTACGTTCTGCCACAAGATTACATGATGCAGCACCTGATCGCCGACCTAGCGGAGCACGAGTCGCATCACGGAGGCGAAGGGAGCTCCGGCCTGTTCGCGACCGTCAGGCACCTGGCAGAGATGTACGCGCTGAAGCCGCTGCGCCAGCTGCGTGCCGGCGCGGACTCCCCTAGACAACGGGTGATCTTCACCGAGGCCCAGACTTCGGCGGGGCGGCCGGTACCCGCGAATCGCGCCCTCGCAGTGGGGGTGCTGCGCTTTCCACTGTTCTTCTCCGACCTCGAGAACGCTAGGGTGGTCATGACGATGGATATGCCTCCGCGGCACACCTGGGGCACCATCCCGGTACCGGCGTTCTGACTACAGCGGTACCATGCGGCACCACGGAACTCGTGAACGACTGTGTTCAAAGGAGAGAACCATGGGAACGGCAAACAGGCTTCTATGGATGATTGTGCTCGGCAGCGGAGCCCTGGCGGCGTGCGGGCAAGGTGATGACCGAAGGGACGGGGAACGAGTTGGGGAGGCGGTCGAGCGGGTAGCGCCGGGGACCGAGGCCCCGCAGAGTGTGGCTCCAGCTGCCTACACGGAAATTACGCCCGACCAGCTGAACGAGATGATGCGCGAGCGGGGCTTCGTGCTCGTGAATGTCCACGTGCCACATGCCGGCGACATCCCCGGCACCGATTTGAGCATCCCGTTTGACCAGGTCCCGGCCAACCTCGACCAGTTGCCCGACGACAAGGGTGCGAAGATCGTGGTATACTGCCGAAGGGGGAGCATGAGCGCTGCTGCGTCGTCTGCCCTTGCCTTCCTGGGCTATACGAACGTGTACAACCTGACCGGTGGGATGCGGGCGTGGACCGAGGCGGGGTACGCGCTCGAAGGAGCTGGGGAAGGCACCTGATCCCGTAGCGCCTCTCACCCGTTCGCCTCCCACGCGGCAAGAGGACCGAGCGCAAGACCTGCCCTTAGCGTCCCGCCGAGGCCCGGCGTCTCAGGGATGTTCGCCTTTCGCCGGTGCGTGGCAACCAGGCGGATACTAGGGCTTTCGCGTCACCAGCCGGCCACTTCAACAGCCGTAGCGGCACGTCCGGCACGTCCCGAATCTCGATCGCGAAACTGGTGGGGCGCTCGGCGAGGTGGAATACCAGCTTCGCTGTGGCGTGGTGCCCGCTGAGGGACCCGGCCTCCACTGGCGTTACCGACGTGTCGTCGACGACGAGGCGCGCCACCTCGCGCAGGTTGATCCCACTCAGGTCCACCGAATGCGTGTTGGCTCGTACCTCGACCACGAGGACGCTGTCTTCCCACCGGGGCTCAAGCTCCAGCGTGACCTCGCCTTCGCTGATCTGCGTCGCGTAGGCAGTATCCTGTGAGCTGTGGGCAACGGCGCCCGTCATAGCGGGCGGGATCGCGGAGCTCGCGGTCTCGAGGGGAGCTGCCAAACTCAGCAAGGCGCCGCCACCCACGAGCAACTTGGTGATCATGACTGTTTCCTCCTCCGTGCGATTCGGATCAGGTATCGGGTCATTGTCCCCTGGACTTCGTTACCGAGTCGTCTCTCTGACGTCCAGGCACCCATCTCGACGGGCCATAGCGCGGGCGAGCGGCCAGAGAACTCGGTGGAGCGGAGTGAGCGAATACACCCGGCGCGCCCGCTGGCGGACGTCGCCTCCCCGGTGCATCCACCGGATGAACCAGCGGTACCCGCGGTCGCCGAGTTGATTGTAGAGCAGGCGGTTTACGAACCCGGCGCGGAAGTGCTCGCGCAGGCACCGACTCACGGGGCCGGCGTACGGTTCACCCGTCAGCAGGGACCGGGCAGCTAGGTGGCCCGAGAGGAGTGCGTAGCGCAAGCCGAACCCGAGGAGGTAATCCTGAAGCCCAGCGGCCTCGCCTACGTAGAGACGGCGTGCCTGCACCAGCTGGCGCCGGAGGCAGATGTTGGCTCGACCGCCGAATCGGTGCTCATGGTGAAACTCCGAAAGGCCGAGGATCGCGAACGCCGCACGCGCCCGCTCGAAGCACTGCCATGCTGAGTGAAACTCCCGGGCGAGCGCCGCGGCGAGGGTGGCGCGGCCGCGCCAGACGATGCAGTAGGCGTAGCACTTTGGTGCGAGGGAGTCCCGCGCGATGACGACCAGCTGGTCGGGGTGCGAAGTCTCGGCCACGATGCCGGCCACCACCGCCTGGGTCCCTCGCGGGCCGGTCGCCACAATCACCGGCTCTGGCAGGTCGCCCGGGTCGACGCGCCTCCCGAACTCAAAGCGCACGCCTGCCGTTTCGGCCTGAACCCGGAGGCACGAGTCGAGGGAGTCGGCGTCCGAACCGCGCTTGACCAGGTACAGGAGGGGACGGTCTGCCCGGACCTGTGCCGGCACCAGCGCGGGATCTACGAGGGTCACCTCGTGGGTCGGCCGGTAGCGGCAGTCCAACGCGATCCCCAATCCGGCGAGCCACGACAGGACATCCTCCTCGCTTGTCCAGTTCTCGAGACCCTGGAAGTCGCCGTGGAACCGCACCCCCACGTCCCGGTGCTGCTCGTACACGGTGACCGGAATGTCCTGCCGCGCCAGCGCGATGGCGGCCGCGAGCCCGGACGGGCCCCCGCGCACGACCGAGACGAGCCCCGGGGTCACCACGGCTGCATCCCTCAGGCGAACGCCCGCGCCCGAACGAACAGCGACCGGTGCCGTTCGAGCACGCCAGCGATGTCGGGGAGCGCCGCCTCAGCTGCGCGCTCTCCGCCGGTGATGCAGATGCAGTTCGCCATTGCTTCAGCCTCCCATTCTCCACGCCTTGCGCACGGCGCGTGCCTCCGTTCGGCGCAGTTTATCTCACCATCCCGCCCGAAGTTACGCACGCAGGCGCTGGTGCCGAGAGACCGGCGCCTGGGGCAGTTCCCCGGCAACATGGGTCGGTTGACGCAGCCGGGCGTCGGACGGCGGGGGTGAAATCACGCAATTGGTGGCTCAATCGGCCCACAGGTATGGCGACCCAAGCTTGGGCATGCATCTGCTATCCCCGGTGGTCGCAGCTCGTTAGGCCACGCATCCCCGCGGCGCGCTCTATGCAACGCTGTAGAGGGGCACGACCGGGCCGACGCGCTGGGCCAGTGCAGTGAGGGGACCGGGCGCCGGGGGGTGCGTCCGGAATGCCCGTCCCCACCGCCACGCCAGCCGGAGCAGTGTGCTCGCGGTCAGAAAGGCGCCGTTGGCGCCCGGAGGTGACCGGACGGGAGGTCGGAATGGCAGCGGACAGAACGGAGTGTGACTGCGACATACATCCGGTGGAGCTCGAGACGGGGGCGGTGAGCCACGGCACGGTGGAAGCACGCCTCGTCATCAGCGGTATGCATTGCGATACGTGTGCGCGCCGGGTGTGCAACGCCCTGGTCCGCGTGGGGGGCGTCGCGAGCGCCGCGGTGAGACTCCATCCACCGGTCGCCCACGTGGTGTACGATCCGGACCAGGTGACTGCGGCGGTGCTCTGCGGCGCGGTCGCCCGCGCCGGCCGGGGTACACGGCATACGTACCGCGCGGGGACATTGTTGTAGCACGACGGTGGGGGCGGCGCCCGGTTCCCCGCTGATGATGCACCTGCAGTGCGCCATAGGGTTAGTCCGTCCCGCTGACCCCTCCGTGCACGGCTCGTGCCCTGCCGCCGAGCGGGGTGCACCGGCGACCACGTCGGACTGCTGAGTCTCGCTCGTCGCGCCCGCCCCGGATGCGGGCTATTCCACCCGAGCACCGGGGCTCTCAACCCGCCCTGCCTACCCCCAGCTTGCTGCCGAGCAACACGGAACGCGTTGCGCGGCTTGGCATTATCTCACAACAAACTGCTGCGGCATTCCTCTTGCTCACTAACGCGTTGGAAGCACTAGCACGGCTTCTACAGGAAGGCGCGATGACGACTCAACAGCCGTACGACTACGGCCTCTGGTCGCTGGTAGTGATGCACGTGCTCGTGTTCGGCGGGTTCGTGATCGCGTTTCTGCGACCCCGCCGCAAGATCGAGTGGCGAACCCTCGGCGTGTTCTCGGCATTCATCGTCGCGCTGTTCGTCGAGATGTACGGTTTCCCGCTCACGATCTATGTGTTGAGCGGGCTGCTCGCGACCAAGCTGGGAAGCAGCCCGTCATTCGGACACCTCGAGGGCCATCTCCTGGCGACGGTCTTGGGCCTCCCCGCCTGGGCTGCACTGATCGTGTGCCAGATTGGTGGACTGATCATGGCCGTCGGGTTGTGGATCATGTGGCGCGGGTGGCGGCAGGTCCACGCCGCGCAGGGGGCACTCGTCACCGACGGTATCTACACCCGGCTGCGCCATCCCCAGTACGCCGGGCTCTTCCTCATTACCATCGGCATGCTCATCCAGTGGCCCACGCTGCTCACCCTCGCGATGTGGCCGGTGCTGACAGGGGCGTACTACCGCCTGGCTATGCGGGAGGAGCGGGAGATGATCGCGCAATTCGGCGAAGCGTACCTGAGGTATCGGTCCCTGGTGCCGGCCTTCGTGCCGCGTCTCGGGCACCGGCCGGCCGGACAGGTGGCATAAACCGACAGGAGCAAGACGATGGACTGGCTACGGGAGAACTGGTTATGGCTGGCGATCGCCGTGGGGTTCTTCTGGATGCATGCGAAGATGCACGGCGGGCACGGCCGACACGGCAGCCATAGCGGGCACGGCGGCCACGGCGGGTGCTGCGGCCCCTCGCACGGTGAGCACACACACGAGGAGGCGGGCCAGGGAGACGGGGATGAGCACAATGCTCGACATTAAGGTGGTCACCTGGTCCCTGGGCATCTTCGGGGCGGTGACCTTCGTGGTGTGCGTGGTCTAGGGGTTGATCGTCCCCGAGCCGCTGCACATGGCGCAGGGGTTGGAGATCGCGCTGCCCGGGTTCAAGTGGCTCACGCTGACCGGCTTCTTGATCGGGCTCGTGGAATCCTTTCTGTATGGGATCTATGCAGGGCTGGTGTTCGTCCCGATCTACAATGCGTTGTGGAAGCGGGCACGGCGTGGGTAGGTCACCCAGCGCACTGGGTGTGCGCTGTTCGACATCGTTATCAAGCGAGTGTCAGGTGGTCTTAGATCTGGCCCTCGGGACACGGATGGTGGATGGCGGCCCAGGGACCGGCCTGCATCTCCGTAACCGATGCCGTGTCGTCGCCGCGCGATGAGACACCGGACAAGCGCCCGCGCTGACTGACAACGCCTGAACCAAGGGAGGCAGCCATGGAAGTACGTGACCCTGTGTGTGGGATGCGCTTCGACGCGGAGCAGGCCGCCGCGACGGCCGAGTACAGGGGCGGTACGTACTACTTCTGCACGGAGCACTGCAGGACGGCGTTTGAGGAGGACCCCGAGCGATACGTGGAGTGCGAAGGGGAGGTCTGACGTGTTTCGAAGGCTTAGGGAATTGGATGGGACGCAGTGACCACTGCCACGACGTGTCCCCTTTCTGGGACCGATACGGGAATCGTCCGGGAGATCGACCCCGAACTCGGGTCGCTCTCAGTGGACGAACTCGAGACGCTTGCGCGCAATGAGTGGCGCCGTCGCCTGGGCAAGAACGCTTACCACCGGTGCCATTCTCGGGACTTCGTCCGCGCCCTGGTCGTATTTGCCCTAGCGCCCGAGAGCCCCGTACGGGCTCTGGTGGTTGAACGGCTGCTCTGGAGGGAACTCTCAGTGTGGGGGGCGTTCGGGCTGAACCGGCAGGACATTCGGCGGGAGCTGCGCCACCTGTCCGAGGCGATCCGCGATGTCCTGGCGACACAGACCCAGGACGGACATCGTGCTCTGAGCTTGGCGGACCGCATCGACGCGAGACTTCGGGAACTCGTGGCGTGGCCGCCATACCGGGGCTCGGCCAGCGCTTCCATGGCATCGCAGAGGGGCGCGATGCGCTGGTAGCAAGTAGACTGGCAACTTCGAGGTTTGGCGGGCGGGGACGGGGGGTGCCACGCGCATGCGCCGACACAAGCTTCGGCCGGGCGGGGGGGTGCCGCGCTCTTGGCCCAGACCTGCCTGCGGCTCACGTCCCGGTCTGTAGCCGTGCCAGCGGCGCAGCGCTCTGGGCGACCGCCAGGGACGCGCCCATGTCGCCCACCACGAGCGGGAGGAGCGGCGAGACGGCTCCCCTGATGGCGCCAGGCGCTATAGGGGTGCTCCATCGGTCCGCCGCGCGAGGATCAGCTTGAAGATGTCGCCGGCACCGAGGTCCTCGACGCTGTCCACCACGAGACCGGCCCGCCGCACGTTTTCCACCGTCGGGCGGTTGATGTTGGCGCCCACGAGGCGGACCACGATCGGGTTCAGCAGGTCCATGAGTCGGCCCAGCAGCGGCCGGGCGGAGCGCACGTGCTCGAGCAGTAGGATGCGGCCATGCGGCTTGACAACCCGCCTCAACTCCCGGAAACCGAGTACGGGATCGGGCACCGAGCAGAAGACGAAGGTCGCCACGGCCGTGTCGAAGCTCGCGTCAGGGAAATCGAGCTCTTGGACATCGCCCAGGCGCAGGTTCACAGCCAGCCCTAGCTCGACTGCCCGCGCCCGGGCTCGGTGCAGCATCGCCGGCGTGAGGTCCACGCCGGTGATCTCCACGCCAGCGGGATAGAACGGCATATTCTTGCCCGTCCCGACGCCGACCTCAAGGATCGTCGGTCCCTCCACCAGCGACCAGAGCCGACGGCGCCAGGGGCGGTAACGCCGCTCGGCCAGGGCTTCCATGGCATCATAGAGAGGCGCGATGCGGTGGTAGCGGGCCCGTGTCCGCGCCGTCGCCCGGGGATCAAGTCGGTTCATGGCTGTCGGTTCATGGCTGTAGTATGCTAGCAGGTTCATGGTGGATTACCACGTTGGACGCTTGGCAGAGGGAGGGGTGGAGCGATGCGTGACTGCGACCTGCGCTCCGCCGCAGCGTTGGGGGCCGGCGCGACTCGCGCGCCCGCAGGACTCATCCAGCCGCCCTCGCGCGATGTCGGGCCGCGTGGCCGCTTCTCATGCTTGCCCTTTCCGTCGCTCTGCTATCGGCTGAGTGCGGCCGGGAGGGAGCGGCGTTCTGGATGGGTGACCCGAACAGGGAGCTACCGGCTGGCAACCGGGCGACGGGACTCCCGGAGCCCGAGTCGCGCGCTGCGCACGTCCTGGCCAGTACTGTACTCGGCGCTGCGGGGTCCCCTCGACGGTCGCCCGGGGATCGGGTCGGCTCAAGGGCCGCAGAAACGCGTGAGGCATGACTGACCTCACCACACGATCTCGTCGAGGAAACCGGTCTGGCGGCTACGGCTACCAGAAAGCCATTCGATGACTTCCCCGCGACGCGTTGCCTTGGTGGTGGTCCTGGCGGGTGTGTACGCGGTTTGCTACACCGCGATCAAGGCAGGCCTCGCATTTGCTCCGCCACTTCGATTCGCCGGATTGCGGGCGGTGATTGGCGGCACTGTGCTCTCGCTCATGCTCTTGATCATAGGTCAACCCTTGTTCCCTCCACGTCGATTCATCCTTGGGACTTTAGCCCTCGCAGCTATAGGTACGTTGTTTGCTTACGGGGGCATGTTTCTCAGCCCCGGTCGGACCGGCGCCGGTATCGCTTCCGTTATCGGGAACACCGGCCCCCTTATCGTCATCGTTCTGGCAGCAGTATTCCTGCACGAACGGGTCACGAGCGGCAAGGCCGCCGCGATGAGTCTCGGGTTCATCGGCGTGGGTCTGATATCCTATCCAACGGTCACTGACCCAGCTCAATCCGGTGCGTGGGCTGCGGTCCTACCCCTCACTGCCGCCGCCGGATTTGCCGGGGCGAGCGTCCTGATCAAGCGCCTGGATGTCGGCGGCGCGTTCCTGCGTGTTGCTGCGTGGCAGCTGCTCGTCGGCGGAATCGCGCTGCTCGCCCTCGCAGCCTGGCTCGAGCGCGACGCGGCCGTCGTCTGGAACGGCCGCTTTGTCGTGTTGCTGCTCTTTCTCGCGTTCGTAGGGACGGCGTTCGCCACAGCGGTCTGGTACTGGCTCCTACAGCGCGATGAGGTTGGACGCCTGAGCCTTCTGTTGTTTTTGGTCCCGGTGTTCGGTCTTGGTCTGGCCGTCACCTTCTTCCGCGAAAGCCTCGGTGTCCTGGAGGGGCTAGGTGTCCTTGTGACGATCGTAGGGCTCGGTGTCGTTGCTTGGGAGTCCCGAACGAACGAAGGTCGTACTCCTCCGTAGAGTGGTGGCGGAGTGATACGAGAGGGCGGGAGACAACACTTGGTCGCAAGCGAGCTCACAGCGGGATACGTACCACCCGGAGTACCGGAGGTCGCAGCTCGCGTACACCCGCGAGAATAGACGTGTCTCACCCCCCAGCCTGGGTTCTCAATCCCGAACACGGGTGGTACGTCGTGTATGGTGAGTGACCGGCTGCATCCGATTGACCACAGGCACCTCGCCGAGGGCTTCTCTCAAGCGGTGCCATGTTCGGCACTTTGTCCCGCCGACGTTGTGCCCCTGGCGATCGCGGGAGTCCCTCGGTTGGCGGGTAAGCTCGGTTCATCGGTGGGTCAAACAGCACGGTCCGTGGTTCAACTGCCCCACGGCCGGGAACCGTGCCGCTGATGGACGGTGTCCTATGTCTTAATGCCGCAATGTGTTACAAGCCAACCGCTGGCGGCGCGTGTCCTGCAAATTGTGGGCGGTAGTGCGGTTCACGCATTCATTACACTGCTGGGCGCAGCGCCGTGGGGAAACTGAACGTAGAGAGGACGAGTTGCACGTCGCGAAGTACGATTCCGTCTGCGGCAACTGGCGTTCTAGGTTGCTTTGGGCCGCTCGCATGCACCCGACGGAGGCGGCTGTAATGTCGCCATTGGGACCACGCCGTGCCACAGACTGCTAAACCTGCCCCACTGAACTCTCAGAGTTCTGACCCCTGTGGCGCTGTCTCGGAAGAGCAGGATGCAGCCTTGGGACGCAATCTGCTGCATCGGGTTGACCCGAGTCGTAGCGAAGATTCACTGCGTCGTTTCCAAGTCCGCAAGACCCTTCTCCACGCCACCGTCGGACTAGGGTTCGGACTCCTGGTCCTCCACCCGGTGTCGATGGCCGTGTTCGGGTGGCTCGGAGTTCATCCGGGAGGCGGCTCGGTATCTCTGGGCATAAGTCTGCTGTGGAGGTCCTTCACCATCGACATGTTCCCGATGGGTGTGGTCTTCGGCCTGTTCGGGATGGTGATCGGCGCGATGGATGGCTACCACCGCTCGGTGCTGCAGTTTCAGCGAAACCGGCTAGCGCGGCAACTGGCCCTCAATGAGGAGCTGAGGAGGGAGCTGGAAGGCCACAACCAACGCCTGCGGGAGCTGGAGATGGCGAAGCGGCGCTCGACGTACTTCCTGGTGCACGACCTCAAGACCCACCTGGGGTGCGTGCTCGGATTCGCGGAGCTGCTCCTGAAGCGGGCAACAAAAGAACGACGACATCGCGATCGGGAGGCCCTTGAGCGAATCGTCCGCCAGGGGCGCCAGATGCTGAGTGCGGTCATCGACCTGCTGGACCTGGCCCGCCTAGAGGAGGTGCCCGGCCTGGATCTGGATTGGGCGGACGTTCCCTCCATGCTCCTTGAGGCGCTTGAGAACGTTGACGCACCCGGGGTCGATGGCAGGGTGCAGATCGGCCACCGGCACGCCCACTGCCCGGTGGTGTGGAGTGACAGAAGGCTCGTGGTCCGAGTACTCGCCAACCTGATCACCAATGCTCTCAAACACAATCCGGATGGGGTGAATGTGATAATCGACGCCGCACCCGCTGACGGCGACGTGGTTTTCTCGTGCCATGACGACGGGCCAGGAATCCCCGCCGAGCTGGTTCCGAGGCTGTTCGACGAGTTCGTGACCGAGAGCGAGCAGACTCTCGGTCATGCCTCCGGCCTCGGATTGGCATTTTGCCGGGCCGCGGTGGAAGCCCACGGCGGGAGGATCTGGTGCGAGAGCGGACTCGGCCGGGGCACCACCTTCCAGTTTACCCTGCCCGTTCGATCGGAGATAACCTGAGGCGGTGCCGTACAGGGGCTGTGCGGCGCCTCGAGACCAAGAGCGCGTGCATCGTGCACGCTGAGCGTCAGCAAGGAGTTGTTGACATGGGAGAGACGAAGAAAACCCTCGGCTCGGTGCTGGTGGTGGAGGACGAGCAGGACTACGCCGCCCTGCTAGCCGCCATGTTGCGGGACGGTGGGTACGAGGTACAGCTGGCGTATGACGGCATGGAAGCGCTGGAGAAAATGCAGGAGCGGGTCCCGGACCTGATCACACTCGACATCCGGATGCCGCGCAAGGCCGGCATCCGGTTCTTCCGCGAGATAAAGTCGCAGCCGAGATTCCGCGACGTGCCGCTGGTGGTGGTTACCGGCCTGACCGTTGGCGACCGAGATATGGAGACGTACATCCGTTGCTTTCTCGAGGTCGAGCACCTGCCCAGGCCTGACGCATACCTGGAAAAGCCGGTCGAGGCCGACCAGTTGCTCGCAGTGGTGGGGCGCGCCATTCGGAGGCGTGGCGAAGGCGACACCACCCCGGCTCCACTCCAGGGCACGTCACATACGCCCTTGTGGGGTGTGGTCACTGAGCGTCCGAACGAGGGATCGATTGTGGCAGCGGCGGGCGATGCGTTTCCACGGGCGTCCAATGGGGCTTGAGTTGGACACGCGCACAGACGGAAGGAACGAGACGGTGAGACAGCAGGGAGGGTAGCATGCATTCGGCAGACGCACATCATGATCATGGAGCACGCTCGCCGTCGGTTCCTGGGCCTCGTGAGGTCATCGACCCCGTCTGCGGCATGACCGTGGATGCGGACGGCGAGCTGCGCCACGAGCACGCCGGGGCGACCTACGTATTCTGCAGCGCACACTGCCTGGAGAGATTCCGCCGAGAACCCCACATGTTCCTCAGTGAATCTGCCGCCCTGGAACCTGAGCCGGCTCCACCGGGCGCCACATACGCCTGCCCGATGGATCCCGAGGTCCGGCAGGAGGGCCCGGGAAGCTGTCCCAAGTGCGGCATGGCGCTGGAGCCGGAGGTCCTCGAAGCCCCCGCGACGCGCACCGAATACGTCTGCCCGATGCATCCGGAGATCGTCCGGGAGGAGCCGGGATCGTGCCCCATCTGCGGGATGGCGCTCGAACCCCGGACCGTGACCGTGGAGGAGGAGGAGAACCCCGAACTCGTCGACATGCGCCGGCGTTTTTGGGTCAGCGCGGTTCTGACATTGCCTGTCGTGGTGATCGCGATGGGCGACTTTCTGCTCGGGGATCTCTTGCAGCGACTGGCCACACCAGCGATATGGTCGTGGGCAGAGCTTGTCCTTGCGACGCCAATTGTCCTGTGGGGCGGCTGGCCATTCTTCGTGCGCGGCTGGAAGTCCGTGGTGACATGGAATCTGAACATGTTCACCCTGATCGGGTTGGGCGTGGCGGTCGCGTACGTGTACAGTGTGATCGCGCACCTGTTGCCGGGAATCTTTCCGGCGTCGTTCCGGAATGAGGCCGGGGAGGTTGGCGTCTACTTCGAGGCGGCCGCGGTTATTGTGACCCTCGTGCTGCTCGGACAGGTCCTGGAACTCAAAGCGCGGAGCCGCACCAGTGCGGCGATCAAGGCCCTGTTGGGGTTGGCCCCGAAGACCGCCCGGCGGCTGAGCGACGATGGCACTGAAGAGGATGTGCCGTTGGACCAGGTGCAGCCGGGAGACCGGCTTCGCGTGCGGCCGGGTGAGAAGGTTCCCGTCGACGGTACGGTGCTCGAGGGCGTGAGTGCCGTGGACGAGGCGATGATTACGGGCGAGCCGATTCCGGTGGAGAAGACCGCGGGTGACCGAGTAATTGGGGCCACGGTGAACGGCACCGGCTCCCTTGTGATGCGGGCCGAGCGCGTGGGTGCCGACACGCTGCTGTCCCAGATCGTTCGCATGGTCGCCGAGGCCCAGCGGAGCCGCGCCCCGATCCAGAAACTGGCCGACGTGGTCGCGTCGTACTTCGTGCCCACGGTCGTCGCCATTGCGATCGTCACCTTTATGGTGTGGGGTGTCTGGGGACCCGAGCCGGCCATGGCCTACGCGCTGATCAACGCCGTCGCGGTCCTCATCATCGCCTGCCCATGCGCACTCGGTCTCGCGACGCCGATGTCCATCATGGTCGCGACGGGCAAGGGAGCCACGCTGGGCGTCCTGTTCAAGAACGCCGAGGCGATCGAGGTGCTCCGCAAGGTGGACACGCTCGTCGTGGACAAGACGGGGACGCTCACCGTGGGCAAGCCGAGGCTCGTGAGCGTTGTGTCGGCGGAGGGATGGAGTGAAGAGGAGCTCCTGCGGTTCGCCGCAGGCATCGAGCGTGGCAGCGAGCATCCGCTGGCTGCCGCCATAGTCGAAGGCGCAAACGAGCGAAACGTGTCGCTCACTGACGCCGAGTCGTTCGAGTCGGTGACGGGCAAAGGGGTGAAGGGAACCGTCGGGGGCCGCAGCGTGGCCCTTGGCAACGTCAAGCTGATGGGCGAGATCGGCATCCAGGTCGGGGCGCTTGCAGAGCGTGCTGAGTCGATGCGCGCGGACGGCCAGACAGTAATGTTCCTGTCGGTCGACGGGAAACCCGCCGGGCTCCTCGGTGTGGCCGACCCCATTAAGGACACGACGCCGCAAGCGATCGAGCACCTACACCGCGAGGGCGTCCAGATCACCATGCTCACCGGCGACAGCCGGACGACGGCCGAAGCCGTGGCTGAGAAACTACGGATCGATCAGGTCGTCGCCGAGGTCTTGCCCGATCAGAAGGCGGAGATCGTCAAACGCCTTCAGGGCGAAGGCCGCGTCGTGGCCATGGCCGGTGACGGCATTAATGATGCTCCGGCGCTCGCCCAAGCGGAGGTGGGGATCGCAATGGGGACCGGAACCGATGTCGCGATGGAGAGTGCCGGGGTGACACTAGTGAAGGGGGATCTGCGCGGCATCGTGCGGGCCCGCCGCCTGAGCCGAGCGACAATGCGGAACATTCGGCAGAACCTGTTCTTTGCGTTCATTTACAACAGCCTGGGCGTCCCGATTGCCGCCGGGGTCCTCTACCCGTTCTTCGGGATTCTCTTGAGTCCCATCATCGCTGCGGCCGCCATGAGCTTCAGCTCCGTGTCGGTCGTCGGCAATGCCTTGAGACTGCGACAGGTGCAGGCGTAGGGCCGCGAGCGCTTCAGGGACTGGCTGGCCTAAGGGGGGCGGAGTGGTACGAGTAAGAATGGTACGAGCGCCTGAGTGCACCACGATGGGCGTGTGGGGTGTGGCGGTCGCCGTCGCGCTAGTGGCGGCCTGTGCGAAGCAAGAGTCGGCGGCCCCGCTCCCGCCAGAGCTCAGCGGGATGAAGCTGGTCAGAGTGACCACAGGACAAGGCGCTGCGGCGATGATCGCGCGTCTCCACGGCAAAGACGTCGCCCCTGCGGAGAGTCATATCGGCTATTACGGCGGCGGTGCGATGCAGGCGGTGCTGTATGTCAGCCGCTTCGCGTCCGACGAAGAGGCACGATCGCAGCTTGCCGCCATGTCAGACCGGATCGGTGCAGGAAGTAGCGGCTTCGGTCACCACGCGCAGTTCACCATCGACGCCAGAGAGATTCACCTCGTCCTCGGTCAGGGGCAGGTGCACTACTTCTTCACCGAGGGGTCAGACCTCTCCTGGCTGGCGATGCGCCCCGACCTGGCTCGGGCCGGCTTGGCTGAGTTGCTGGATGTGGAGCTCGAAAGGGTTCCCTCCCTGGAGCAGCTGTTGGTTGGGGTGGGGTAGCCGTCGCGTCTCGGCGGCAACGCCGCGTTGCGTAGGGCAGCGGAGCGACTTGGCTGCCGCACCACCGACTCAGCAACAAGCCACCGCACCCAGCGCCGCTGCCCGATCACTGGCTCAGAGCCCACGTCGGCCAAATGCTGTGACACCATTCCGGCGCGCTGCGTCACGTGGCATTTGCCCCATTCGGCGGGGGTGCTCACGCACGCCTCGACCAGCTCGTCTCTGTCACTCACCCCTAACATCAATCGGTACAACGTGTTTTGTGTTGGAGCCTTGCGGTGCGCCTCGTGCAAGAGAACTGCCGTGAGCGCGCTCCGAGCCGCTGGGGTCGCTGGCTGACGTAGCAATCGTCCAACCGCCGGCACAGCAGTATGGGGCGTGTGACACACAGGAAGGGGAGGGTGCGCGGGGATGACCTACCACAAGACCGCACGCTGTACCGCCCACCGTTTCGCCGTGCACCGTCCCTGGGATGCGGCATCTTGCTAGTCCTTCTCGGCGAGGCGACCGCCCAGACTCCTGGTCCGCCGCCCACCTCAGGGAACGTGGTCACGATCGTATTGGGACTGACCGCGTTCTCATTGATCGTCATTTACGCGGGGTTCTGGATGATCCGTGCCCTGCGGGTCCATTCGGCAAGCGCTCGCCTGTGCTGTATGGATGAGGCATTGGCTGGTGCCTCGTCGGGAGCAGAATGCGGCCAATGCGGTGGGGCCGTGCGGGCCGGTGGTCGCGTCTGTCCCCTGTGTGGGGCGGAACTCGTAGAGCCAGCGCAATGAGCATGAACGCTTGCTTGGACTCGGCCGGGCAGGGAGAGTGACGATGCCAGAGATCGGAACCTTCGCATTGATCTTTGCATTTGCGGTGGGCGTATACGGCACGCTGGCCGCGTTTCGCGGCGGGAGTAGCCGCACTATCGCTCTGCTCCGCAGTGCCGAGAACAGCATGCTGGTCAATTTCGCCCTGCTCAGCGTCGCGGTGGCTGCATTGCTGCATGCCTTCTTGACCCGGGATTTCAGCGTCGAGTACGTGGCCGGCTATTCGAGTCGCGACCTTCCCATCTTCTACACCATATCGGCGTTATGGGCGGGGCAGAAAGGCAGCCTGCTCTTCTGGGCGTGGGTGCTGGCGCTTCTCACCAGCCTGGTCGTGCTGCAAAACCGGTGGAAGCATCGCGAGCTCATGCCGTACGCAGTCGGCGTCCTCGGGGTCGTACTGGTCTTTTTCGAGGCCTTGCTGGTGTTCGTGACGCCGCCCCTGGAGCGGCTGGCCTTCGTTCCGCCCGATGGGCAGGGTCTGAACCCCATGCTTCAGAATCCGGGGATGATCTTTCATCCGACGACCCTGTACCTGGGCTACGTCGGATTCACGATCCCGTTTGCCTTCGCACTCGCCGCCCTCATCACTGGACGGCTGGGGGACCAGTGGATTCGCACCACGCGGCGCTGGACCCTGTTTGCGTGGTTCTTCCTCACCTGGGGCAATCTCTTCGGCGCACAGTGGGCCTACGTCGAGCTGGGCTGGGGTGGTTTTTGGATGTGGGATCCGGTCGAAAGCGCGTCGCTCATGCCATGGCTGACGGGCACGGCCTTCTTGCATTCGGTGATGATCCAAGAGAAGAAGAACATGCTGAAGGTGTGGAACATGCTGCTGATCATCATCACCTTCGCGCTGACGATCTTTGGGACGTTCTTGACGCGCAGTGGCATCCTCTCATCGGTGCACACATTCAGCCAGTCGACGCTGGGGCCGATCTTCCTCGGGTTTATCGGTGCCGTGCTGGTCTTCGCGTTCGGACTCCTGGCTCACCGCTTGCCGCAGTTGCGCAGCAAGAACGAGCTCGACTCAATCGTCTCCCGTGAGTCGAGCTTTCTCTTCAACAACCTCTTGTTTGTGGGGGCAGCGTTCGCGGTGCTGTGGGGTACGGTTTTCCCGTTGATCTCCGAGGCCGTGCGAGGCGTGAAGATCACCGTGGGGGCGCCTTTCTTCAACCAGGTTAGCATCCCCATCTTCTTGGCGCTGCTGGCGCTGACGGGCATTTGTCCGCTGATCGCGTGGCGCAAGGCGTCTGCCAGCAATCTCAGACGCAACTTCGTTCGACCCGGCGCCGCCGCCGTGGTTGTTGCCCTAGTGCTCGTTACGCTCGGGCTTCGGCATGTGTATGCCCTGGTGTCCTTTAGTCTCGCCGGGTTCGTGCTGGCGACGATCGTGTACGAGTTCTATCGGGGTACGCGAGCCCGGCGCCAGATCTCCGGCAAGAGTTGGCCAAGCGCCCTGGGTGATCTGGTTGCACGCAATCGTCGGCGCTACGGTGGGTACGTGGTGCATTTTGGCGTTGTGCTCTTCTTCATCGGTGCTACCGGTAAGGCCTTCGTCCAAGAGAACGAAGTTACCCTCGCCCGCGACGAGACCGCTCAGATCGGGGACTACACCCTGACCTACCGTGGCAACTCCACGTACCGCGATCGGAATCGCTTCGTCGTGGCCGCGCAGCTGGAGGTACACAAGGCGGGCAGGCTCATCGGCAGCCTTGCGCCCCAGAAGCGGCTATACGGGAGCTCGGACCAACCGACCACGGAACCTGCGATTCGCTCGACGTTGAAGGAAGACCTCTATGTCATCTTGGCAGCGTATGATCAGGACCAGGCAAGCTTCAAGTTCATCATCAACCCGCTAACCATGTGGCTGTGGATCAGCGGAGTAGTGATCACAGCAGGAACCGTTATAGCGATCTTGCCGGACACGCGAGTGCCGAGCCGTCCACTGGTGAAACCCGTTCGGAAGCAGGAGGTGGAGGCGTATGTCGAGGTGGGGTAGTCAGCGGCGAGTCCGGGTTGCCGTGCTCGGCCTCTTGCTGGTCCAGCTTGGGTCCGGCCGGGTGTTGCAGGCCCAGGGAACAGTCGACGACGTGGCCAGCCACCTGATCTGCCTCTGCGGCTGTAACAAGCTGCTGAACGTGTGCGAGATGGACACCGCGCAGCAAATGAAGGCGATCATCAGTGAAAAGCTGGCTGGCGGGTGGGATAAACGGAAGATCATTGAGTACATGACAGCGACCTACGGTGAGCAGGTTCTGGCGGCGCCCACCAAGCGAGGGTTCAATCTGACAGCATGGATCACACCCTTCGGGTTGATCCTTCTCGGTAGCGTGGTGCTTTGGGTCGTCCTTGCAGCCTGGGTGCAACACCGGCGGACCAGCCAGGCGGAAGAGGCTGCCACTGTGCTTTCCGAGGACCTGGAATCGAGATACGGCACGATGTTGGAGAGCGAATTGCGAGATTTCGACGGGTGAACATATGGAGATTGCAGTGTATTCCGTGCTCGTGCTGGGGGGATTGACGTTCGTCGCCTATCCGTTCTTCCGTACCCCAGCACTCCCACCGGCGGGGCCTCGTGCAGCGGTCACACGCCGCAGCCGGGTCCTGAAGGAGAAAGACGCCGTCTATGCCGCCATCAAGGATCTGGATTTTGAGTACCAGACCGGCAAGCTCTCCGAGGAGGACTACCTGGAGCTCAGGAGGGGTTATCGAGCGAGGGCACTCACATTGCTGAGGGAACTCGACGAAGTGCAAGACGAGCCTGCCGTCACTGACGTCGCGGATGGGTCGCAAGGCTCAGTAGATCAGCCTCGGTGTCCCAAGTGTGCGCACGTGAACCCGCGTATGAGCCACTTCTGCGAGCTGTGCGGCATTGCCCTCGGTGCCGGGCCCGCGTGTGCCAATTGCCGAGCGGTGTACGGGCCCAGCGACCAGTTCTGCGGCGTCTGTGGGAGTCCCCTCTGACCGGCGGCGTGGCAGTGGGACATGTCCGGCCCCCGGGGGCCGGACAGCAGTGAACATCTGAAAACAACGGGCCGAGCTTTGGGGGCCCGCAAGTGAGGGTGGGACATGAAGCAGACAGTATTGGCTCAGGCTATCGCCGTCGCGTTGGCTACGCCACTGGCCGTCGCTCTCGATCCAGCCGCGGCCTCGTCGTCACCACAAGACAGCGCGATCACGCGCGTCGCGTCCATGGAGATCGACATCTGGCCGGAATATGATGACCCCAGGGTGTTACTGATCTACCAGGGGAAGCTCGAACCGGGGGTCCAGGTCCCTCGCAAGTTCACGTTCCTCATCCCCCGAGGGGCGCAGATCCACATGGCGGGTGCTATTGGCGACAGGGGTGAGCACTTGCACGCGCTGTTTGAGACACGCCCGCTAGGGGAGACCCTCACCGAGGTGAGCTACCAGCTTGCGACACCCAACTTCTACATGGAATTCTACTACGACCCGCTCACCGAAGGTGTCGCCAGGGAGTTTCGCTATCCCGTGGTGTCCCCCCATGCCGTCGCCCGGCTATCGGTGCGGGTGCAGCGACCGCTCAGGGCAGAGGCGTTCCGTACGTCACCCGCAGCGCTCGACGTCGTCGAAGACGCCAAGGGATTCAACTACCATCGGTTCATCTTTGAGAACCTCCCTCCGAACGAGGAGCGTACGGTCGCTGTCTCCTATCGGAAACCGGATCGCACGCCGTCAGTATCGAATGCTGCCGCGAACGGCCCCACCGGCGGCAGCGCCATGAAGAACATCCTCATCGTCAGCGGCATCTTGCTGGTGGGCGTCGTGGGATATGGGGTGTTCGCCGGGTCCAGGAAGGGCAGGGTGGCGCCCGTGCGGACCAGCAGCCCGGAGGCCGGGCGGCACGAATCGGTGTCGTCGCCCGACGCTAGCTTGGCGCAGCGGCAATACTGCACACAATGTGGCAGTCCCGTGGCGCGGACCGACAAGTTCTGCTCCGGGTGTGGCGCTCGGGCCCGGCGGTGACCCCGCCTGGGCGCAGCCGTTCGGTGAGATCGGGTTGCGGGGAACGGCTCCGCCCCCAAGCGATGAGCGCAGGGGCGGCCGTGCCTACCAGTCAGCGCCGCGCATACACGGTGGTGGTGCCTTCCCTGTCGAATGCGAGGACCTCGTAGGCTTCGTGGCGGTCCCCCTCCATTCCCGGTGATCCCTGAGGCATTCCGGGAACGGCGATGCCAGCAACCTCAGGTCGTTCCTCAAGCAGTCGCTCAATTACCTCGGCGGGAACGTGGCCCTCGACGACGTAGCCCTCTACGAACGCGGTATGGCAAGACGTGAGCTCCGAGCCGATGCCGTGGCTCACCTTGAGCTGGGTGAGGTCCGACACCAACTCCATGGTGACATCGAACCCGTTGGCCCGCAGATGGTCACCCCATTTAGTGCAGCAGCCGCAAGTGGGCGTGGCGTATACCGTGATAGCAGCACCGCCGGCCTCCTGCGTAACAGCCCAGGACGCCGTGGTGATGGCCAGCACCACCACTGCGCTTCCTGCTGCGAGCTTCGTCCAGTGCTTGTAGTCACGCATTAGCATCTCCTCTTGCATGAGGTGGACGGTCGCGAGCATTACCATGCCGCCCGCGCACCCTGACCGCCTCGTATCCAGTTCAGTGAATGGCGACCGAGGCCCTGTTCAGCCGTATGGTCGCTGGCGTAACCGGCCCGTGTCGCGTCCCGGGCACGGGGGCGTGCAGCCACATGCTGCCGTGGATGCGGCTGCGGGGGCCGGCTACCTGTTGTCTGAGGGGGCTACGCCTTGGGAGGCGGCGCGGGTGGCGGACGGAGGCCGCCTGAGATGAACCGCTCCGGAGGGAGCGTGATCTCCCCGTGCGACGACAGCGCCGAGACGTCACCGGAGCCGTCGGCTGCCAGGGCCACAGGTGCCACGATGCAGCAACTCATATCGTGGTGGTCCCCTGTCTCGCCTCGGGCTGTCGACGCCTGGCCGCTGTGCGCGTCCGCACACTGATGGCATTGCGCCGCGCGACTCGCAAGCTCACACGCCACGGGCGCCGTGAATGGGACCGCTAGCGCAGCGGCCACCACGGCGGCCATAATCGGATGTCTCAAGTGGCGCAGACGCATGTTGGCGTAAACTGCTTGAGCCATGCTATCCCGGTGCTAAAGCGACTATTAAGTTCCCTTTAGGCTGCCGTAAGTTAGCGACTTCAGGGGGCGTTATGAACTGCTGCCAGTGCCAGGGTTTTGAGCAAGTCTTCAGCGGCAAATGCGTCGCCCGGGAGCTTCGGCAATATCGCCGGAAGGGTCCAGGCAAGACCACTCGCATGCTGCTCGATGCCCTGAAGGGCGACCACATCAGGGGTAAGACCCTGCTCGACATTGGCGGTGGGGTCGGGATCATCCAGCACGAGCTGTTGGACGCCGGGGTCGTCCGGGCCCATGCGGTGGAGGCCTCGTCGGCCTACCTCGAGGTCGCCGAGGCCGAGGCGAGAAAGCGAGGCTACGGGGACCGGGTGCAGTTCTCGCACGGCAATTTCGTGGATCGGGCTCCGGAGCTTCCGGATGCCGACATCGTGACGCTGGACCGCGTGATCTGTTGCTATCACGACATGCCGACACTGGTCAAGCTCTCCGCGGCACGAGCCCGGCACCTCTACGGCCTGGTGTATCCCCGCGACACCTGGCTTACGCGAGCTTCCTTCCGGATCATGAACTTCGGGCTCTGGCTGTGGCGCAACCCGTTCCGTGTTTTCGTCCACGCTAGCGATGCCGTTGACGAGGTGGTTCGACGCAGCGGGCTGGAGCGTCGCTTCTATCGCAAGACGCCCATGTGGCAGGTAGTGGTCTACGAGCGCAGCGTCGCTGAGTGACTCCGTGGTGGCTTCCGGCCGGCCGCAGTCTCATCCCGCCGGCTCATGCTCTGATCATCGTCAAGATCATCTTGAATCGCTCTACGGCCTGCACGGCGTGCGGCTGGTTGGCGGGCATGATGATGACGTCACCTTGCTTCAGGCGGGATGCCTCTCCGGCGATGGTGATCTCCGCTTCTCCATCGAGGAGAACGACCAGCGCGTCGTAAGGAACGGTGTGCTCACCTAGGCCTTGGAACTTGTCGAACGCGAAGACGGTTACACTCCCAGCGTCGCCCTTCATTACAGTCCTGCTCACGACCGAGCCTTCCTGGTAGCTCACGAGGTCGGCCAGGTGGCTCACCGTGCCGATCAGATGGCGGTCGGCTGCTTGCGTCTTGTTTGGCTCCATGGCGATGGACCTCGGTCAGGTCTCTGTAGTCATCGCGTGATTTGGCAGCTTAACGTATCCACCGCGCCTGTCCAATGTTCACGCTGTTGTGGGACGGGCACAATCCCAGTGGTGGACGAGGCGGACGGGGTCCGGAATGTAGGGAGAGTGACCCATGAAGATCGCCATCATCGGGACTGGTAATGTCGGCGCCACGTTGGGGAAGCAGTGGGCCGCCCAACACGAGATTCGGTTTGGGACGCGGGATCCCGGCTCCTCAAAGGTG
The DNA here is from genome assembly GCA_011772755.1 of Gemmatimonadales bacterium. GTDB lineage: Bacteria > Gemmatimonadota > Gemmatimonadetes > Gemmatimonadales > GWC2-71-9 > WVYX01. Next base: position 24,867 of record WVYX01000306.1, on the reverse strand, counting down.
AAGGATCTGCTTGCGGCGGCCGAGGAGATCGCAGGCTGGGCCAAGGGTGCAAGAGTGGTCAAGGCGTTCAATACGCTCGGGGCGCAGAACTTCTTGAATCCGCGGTTCGGCGGTCAAGTGGCGAACATGTTCATCTGTGGGGATGACGTCGCGGCGAAGTCCACCGTGGGGAAGCTCGTGGAGGAGTTGGGGTTCGATCTGGTCGACGCCGGTCCCCTGACCAGTGCCCGGCTGCTGGAGCCACTGGCAATGCTGTGGATACGACTAGCCTACGCGGAGGGGCTGGGTCCCGAGATAGCGTTCAAGCTACTCCGCAGATGAGAGACGAGCCCGGCCAGCGGCGCTGCTGGCGCAGGCGGCGGGCGCGTCGTACAATCCGGTGATCCCCAGCTCAGGAGCCCGAAGGATGGCTACGGTTCAAGACATTCTGGGGCGGAAGGGGAGTGATGTGGTGTCCATGGTTGCTGGCGAGTCCGTGCTGAACGCGGCCCGACTGATGAATGAGCGCGGCGTCGGCGGTGTAGTCGTCACAGATGGTGGCGAGGTCGTCGGCGTTTTCACGGAGCGGGACATCCTGCGGCGCGTGGTGGCCGAGCAGCTCGACCCGGCCGCCACCACCCTACAGGAAGTCATGACGTCGCCGGTCATCACCTGTCGGCCGGAGGCGGAGCTGGAAGAGTGCGTCGGACTCATGACGGTCAAACGCGTCCGGCACTTGCCCGTAGTCGATGATTCGGGGCTCCGCGGCGTCATCACCAGCGGTGACATTCTCGCCCATCAGGTGCAGGAGCAGAAGGACACCATTGAGTACCTGAATAGTTACGTCTTCGACATTCGCAGGTAGTAGAACTCTCCTCGAGGATCCCCCCATGGCCCGTAGCACTGCGATCGGTAAGCTCCTCGCGACGCTTGTCCTGGGAGCGACGTCCCTTGCCACGGCACAGGAGACCCCTCCCGGTGCCGTCGCACTCGACTTGGCGGACACGCTCCCTGTCGATCCCCAGGTGAGCGTCGGCATCCTGGATAACGGACTCCGCTACTATGTGCGGGCCAACCAGCGGCCGGAGCAGCGTGCCGAGCTGCGGCTCGTGGTGAATGCCGGTTCCGTGCTTGAGGACGAGGACCAACGGGGGCTGGCTCACTTTCTGGAACACATGGCCTTCAACGGCACACGCAACTTCCCCAAGCAAGATCTGGTGGACTACCTCGAAGGCATCGGGATGCGGTTCGGGCCCGACATCAATGCGTACACGAGCTTCGATGAGACCGTGTACATGCTCACTGTGCCGACTGACAGTGCTCACTTGTTGGCAACGGCCTTTCAGATCTTGGAGGACTGGGCCCGTTATCAGGTATTCGACCCGGAGGAGATCGAGAAGGAGCGAGGTGTCGTGCTGGAGGAGTGGCGGCTGGGGCGTGGTGCCGCTGCGCGCATGCAGGACAAGCAGTTCCCTATTCTGTTCCAGGGATCACGCTATGCCGAACGCCTCCCGATCGGTGAGAGGGAGATCATCGAGACGTTTGAACACGAGATTCTCAAGCGCTACTACGCCGACTGGTACCGGCCGGATCTCATGGCGGTGATCGCAGTCGGCGATTTCGACCCGCCTGCCATTGAAGAGCTCATCCGCAAGCACTTTGCAGGTCTTGCGGCGCCCACCTCCCCGCGGCAGCGACCGATGTTCGCGGTGCCGGACCACGACGAGGTCTTGTTCGCGCTGGCGACGGATGAGGAAGCCACCTATTCCCAGGTGTCCGTCTATTTCAAGCAGCCGCTGCGCCCGATGGAGACTGTGGCTGCCTATCGACAGATGCTGGTCGAGCGACTGTACAACCGAATCCTGAACTCACGGTTGTTCGAGCTGACTCAGACTCCTGACGCCCCGTTCATTGGCGCGTACTCGGGCCAGGGTCGCTTTGTGCGGTCCAAGGAAGTGTACGTTCTTGGCGCGCTGGTGCCGGACGGTGGCATCAATACTGGTCTTGAAGCCGTAATGACCGAGGCCGAACGGGTGGCGCGCCATGGCTTCACGGCCTCCGAGCTGGAACGGAACAAGCGCGAGCTGCTGCGGGACATGGAGCAGGCGTATGCGGAGCGGGAGAAGACTGAGTCGGCTGCCTACGCCAGCGAGTACACGCGGCACTTCCTCGTGGGCGAGCCGATTCCCGGCATCGCGCTGGAATTCGACATGGCGCGGCGGTTCGTTCCGTTGATCACGCTCGATGAGGTCAACCAACTCGCCCGAACTTGGATCTCGGACCGCAATCGGGTGGTGCTGGCCAATGCACCTGAGAAGGAAGGCGTGGAGGTGCCGAGCGAGGAGGAGCTCGGAGCGGTCTTCGGGACGGTGCTGGCGAAGGAGATCGCACCGTACGAGGACGCAGTACCGGACGCACCGCTGGTGGCTGAGATACCGGAGCCGGCTCCCGTCGTCAGCGAGGAACTGATCGAGGAGGTGGGTGTCACGGTTTGGGTGCTTGCCAACGGCGTCCGGCTGATTGTCAAGCCCACCGACTTCAAGGATGACGAGATTCTCGTCAGTGGGTGGAGCGCCGGCGGGACCTCGCTGGTACCGGATGAGGACTACGTGCCGGCGATGACGGCCGCCAGCGCGGTCTCGGCTGGAGGCGTCGGGCAGTTCAGCCTGATCGAACTGGACAAAGCGCTCGCCGGGAAGGCGGTGCGGGTCAGTCCGTACGTCAGCTCCCTGTACGAAGGCGTTTCCGGAAGCGGCTCGCCGCAAGATCTGGAGACGCTGTTTCAGCTGATCTATCTGTACTTCACGGCACCGCGACGAGACAGCACAGCGTTCCTTGCCTACCAGACCCGGATGAAGGCCAATCTGGAGAATATCAGCGCCAGTCCTGAGGCGGAGTTCTGGGACACAGTACAGGTGACGATGACGCAGCATCACCCTCGCGCTCGTCCCATCACCAGCGAGCTGTACGACCAGATGGACCTCACCAAGTCCTTCGCCTTCTATCAGGATCGCTTTGCGGACGCGGGAGACTTCAGCTTCGTGATCGTTGGCAGCTTCGATCCCGATTCCCTCAGACCGCTGGCTCAGACGTACCTCGGCGCGTTGCCGTCCACGGGGCGGGAGGAGACCTGGCGGGACGTGGGGATCGATCCGCCTGTAGGTGTGATCCGAAAGACGGTCCACAGAGGCGTGGAGCCCAAGAGCACGACCGTGATTGCCTTCACGGGGGAATTCGAGGACTCGCGACAGCACCGCCATGCACTCAGGTCGCTGGGCGATGTGATGCAGATCCGGCTGCGGGAGCGGCTGCGGGAGGATCTAGGTGGTACGTACGGGGTGAGCGTGAGCGCCAGCAGCTCACTGTATCCTGACCCGGAATACTCGATACGGATCACCTTTGGTTCGGCGCCGGAGCGGGTTGATGAGCTGGTGGGTGTCGTGTTCCAGCAGATCGACAGCCTCAAGACTGTTGGTCCCACTGACGTCGAGATTGGCAAGGTCCAGGAAATGCAGCGGCGAGGCAGGGAGACGAGCCTCAAGCAGAACGGCTACTGGAGGGGACAGCTGGTGGGCTACGACCGCCAGGGGCTGGATTTCCGCGACATCCTGACGTATGAGAACCTGATCGATGCCTTGGAGGTGAGCACCGTCCGCAGCGCCGCTCATCGCTGGCTTCGGACGGATAACTACGTACAGGTAACGCTGTATCCTGAGAACACGAACTAGATGAGCCTGGGGTGACGGCCTGGTACCGCCGTCCTTCCTTCTGGAGATTCGAGCCATGACTCTGGGTACCCGTGACAGGCGCCGCCCCGCCGTGGCGGGCATGTTCTATCCGGCCCACCCCGATGAGCTGCGCGCATTGGTTCAGGACATGCTCGCCGAAGTTGGCGAGCCGCTACAGCGAGCTCGTGCGGCCATCGTGCCGCACGCCGGTCTGATCTACTCAGGGCGCTGTGCCGCCCAGGTCTGGGGGCGCCTGGCAATCCCACCCGTCGTTGTGCTGATCGCGCCCAACCACACGGGACTCCTGGACAACCCAGGCGGTGCCAGTGCCTGGAGCAGGGGTGTATTTGAGACCCCGCTGGGCGAGACGCCGGTGGCGGAAGATCTTCTTGCGCGTCTGGAGGAGGCCTGCTCGCTGCTTCGTCACGACCGTGCCGCGCACCTGCGGGAGCATGCCATCGAGGTCGAGCTACCGTTCCTGCGGCTACTCGCGCCGGAAACGAAGCTGGCCCCGATCATTCTCGCCTGGGACGAATGGGAGCCATGCAAGCAACTGTCCGACGCCATCGCCCGGGTGGTCGCCGAGTGGCCCCAAGATGTGTTGCTGGTCGCCTCGTCGGACATGACGCACTACGAGCCTGCCGAGCGAGCTGCGCAGAAGGATCGCCAGGCCCTGTCGGCGGTGGAGCGGCTTGATGGCCGAGAGCTGCTCGCCATCTGTCACAGGGAGAACGTCACGATGTGTGGTCGGGCACCCTCAGCGGTGGTGTTGGAAGCCGCCCGGCAGTTGGGCGCGACCCGGGCGGAGGTCGTGGACTACCGGCACAGCGGTTGGGTAACGGGTGACGATTCGGGGGTTGTCGCCTACGCCGGCGTCGTGATCTCGTGACGGCATTCCGGCCCGGCGTGCCTCCTCGCCGGTGACCGCCCACCTGCCCCACTTATCTTTTCTTGGCTAGGCTCCGTCTCAGTAGGCCACGCCGCAGATCTACGAGTCCGCAATGAACGATCGAAAGAAGACCAAGCAGCAGCTCATCGAGGAACTGGTTGTCCTCCGACAGCGTGTTGTCGAGCTGGAGGGAGTGGAAAAGCAGCGTCGGCGGGCGGAAGAAGCGCTGCGACTGGAGAAAGCCTACCTCGACGAGTTGTTCGAGGCTTCACCAGAGGCAGTCGTGCTGGTTGACAACGAGAGCCACATCTTGCGGGTCAACCCGTACTTCGAGACGCTGTTCGGTTACACCGAGGCCGAAGTCCTAGGGCAGTCTATCGACGAGCTGCTGGCGCCCCGCGAGTTGCGGCAGGAGGCGACGGCGATCACGCAGCGTGTGGCACAAGGGGAGCACATTGCGGTGGAGTCAGTGCGGCAGCACAAGGACGGAACGCCGGTCCACGTCTCGATCCTCGGCGCGCCGGTTCGTATGGGTGAGGGTCAAGTCGCCGTGTACGGCATCTACCGTGACATTACTGAGCGTAAACAGGCCGAGCAGGCACTGCAGGAGAGCGAGTCCAAGTACCGCAGCTTGTTTGAGAGCGCGCCCATTGGGCTGGGCGTCGCCGATGTCGAGGGCAACCTGCTGGCGTTCAATGACAGCATGCTGGAGCCCGGCGGCTACACGCGGGAGGACATCGCAGCGATCGGGAATGTTGCTCAGCTGTACGCTGATCCCCGTGAGCGAGAGGAAGTCCTCGCCATCGCCAGGGAACAGGGGTTCGTGCGACAGCATGAAGTGCGATTCAAGCGAAAAGACGGGACTAGCTACGACGCACTCCTTAGCCTGACAGGGGTGAGTGTCGACGGCGCGCCGGGCTGGCAGGCCATGGTGGAGGACGTCACCGAGCGGAAGCGGGCGCAGGAGGTGTTGCTCAGGGAAAAGGACTTCTCCGATACGGCGATCGACAGCCTTCCGGGAGTGTTCTATCTGGTCGACGATCAGCGGAGGTTCGTGAGGTGGAACAAGAACGTGCCGCGCGTCACGGGATACACGGACGCCGAGATTGCCGACATGCATCCGTTGGACTTCTTCGCCAGCGAGAACAAGCAGCTCATCGGTCAGCGGATTCAGGAAGTCTTCACCCGGGGCCATGCCACGGTTGAAGCTGAGCTCCTCACCAAGGACGGGAGCAAGATTCCTTACTTCTTCACCGGTCTCCGTGTTACCCTGGGCGACAAGACCTGCCTCCTGGGCACGGGTATCGACATCACTGAGCGCAAACGGGCAGAGGAGGAACTGCGCCGCTCGGAAGCCAAGTATCGTGCGCTGTTCGAGCACGCCACCTACGGTATCTACCGATCGAGTCCCGACGGGCAGTTCATCTCCGCCAATCCCGCTTTGGTCGAGATGCTGGGCTACTCGTCAGAACGAGAACTCCTCGCAGTCGACCCGACCCGGGACGTCTACGCAGATTCCTCGGAGCGAGACCGGTTGATCGCACAGTACCGAAACGCGCAGCGGGTGGGCGGACTCGAAGTGGAATGGAAGCGCAAGAACGGGAGTCGTGTTACGGTGCGCTTGAGCGGTAGACCTGTGCGTGGCGACCGCGGGGAGCTCGAAGGCTTCGAGATGATTGCAGAGGATGTATCGGAGCGGCGGGCTCTCGAGGCGCAGCTTCGGCAGGCGCAGAAGATGGAGGCCATCGGGCAGCTGACCGGCGGCATTGCCCATGATTTCAACAATGTCCTGACCGTCATTCTCGCGAACGCCGACCTGATCGGCACCGCTCTGCCGCGGGGGATGACGGACACCCGCGCCGACCTGGATGATCTTCAGAACGCGGCGCGGCGCGGGACCGCGCTCATAAGGAAGCTGCTCGGTTTCAGCCGTCGGGAACGACTCGAGCTGCAGTTGATTGACCTCTCCAAGTTGGTCACCGAGCTGTCGGGGGTGCTGCGCCGAGTCGTGCCGGAGAACATCGAGATCCAGCTCCGCGTCGGTGAACACGATTCCAGGGTGCTGGCCGACCCCGGCGCGGTGGAGCAAGTCGTGCTCAACCTCGCCACCAACGCCCGCGACGCGATGCCGGGCGGCGGCATTCTCAGAATCGAGACGGCTCGCAGCTGGCTGGACGAAGGCTACCGCATCGTTCATCCGTGGGCGGAACCGGGCGAGTACGTGTGCCTCACATGCACGGATACCGGCATAGGGATGGACGAGGGAACCAAGGAGCGAATCTTCGAGCCCTTCTTTACCACGAAGCCGACTGCCGAAGGGACCGGACTCGGCATGGCGATGGTCTACGGCCTGGTCAAGCAGCATGGCGGATACGTCTACATCCATAGCGAGGTAGGGCAGGGCACGGCAGTCAAGGTGTACGTGCCGGCCGCCTCTGAAGCCGCCGAAGCCACGGCGGTGACACCGTCCGTGGAGGAGCTCCGGGCCGGCACCGAGACGATTCTGCTGGTGGAGGACGAGCCAGGGATTCGCCGGGCCACGAAGCGAGCGCTGGAAAGCCGTGGCTATACCGTGTGGCTCGCTGCGGACGGTCAGGAAGCACTGGACATCTACCGCGAGCACGAAGGCCTGGTGGATCTGGTGATCTCGGATCTCGTGATGCCCAGGCTCGGCGGACGGCAGCTGCACGAAGCCCTGAAGAAGGAAGGCAAGCCGGTGAAGATCCTGCTCACCAGCGGCTACTCGGCGGAAGACGTGAAGGAGGGCTCGGAAGTCGATCCCGCAGTGCCGTTCCTCCACAAGCCCTGGACCCTCACGGACCTTCTGGTTCGGGTGCGGCGGATGCTGGACGAGGGGGCGGTGGCAGGAGGTGCTGAGAAGTAGTCCGTTACCGTTCCGCCCGGACCTCAACGAACGTTGTGGGATTTGCTGGGTAATTCCAGCGCGACAGGGAGTGTACGGTTCGGGCGCCATCTCGTTCGCCGACCACCATCAGACTCAAGCGGGCCCGATCACGACCCTGTCGAGGGAGGGCCATCTCCCCCTGATATCCCTCGGCGGTTCGGTGCACCCGGTAGATGAAGCCGCCAGCTATCTCAGCCACCGGCGGTGCGGGCGGGGTGCCGAACGTCGATAGCAAGAATTCCGAGAACCGCAGGGCTCGATTGTCGGCAAGGAACTTGGCCATGAACCCGCGCAAGTCCATTGACACCGTGAGTGGGGCTGGCGGCCCGGTTGGGGATGGCGGCGGCAGCAGGACCACCAGATCCTCCGGCGTGAGGAAGTTGCGCCCTGGGTCGAGGTCATGCTGCAGCACGAGTGCCACATGGTGGCCCGCTCCGATGCGCTGACCCGGTTCCACCCGAATGTCAGCGGCCGGCACCCGTAGCGCCACGTAGAAGTAGTCAGGGTCCTGGAGGATCGCCGCGCGCGGACCCGCGGTGGGACCACCCTCCGGGCCGTGGATCGCGCGCCAGTCGGCAGCGTCCCACTCCCCGAGGTCGCCGTCAACCGCCACGGGGGAGCGTGTCTTCCCTGCGATCAGCCGGCCGAGCTCTGCACGAAACACCAACTGGCCGTCGCGCTGCTCGTACGCAGGATCGTTCCGTAGCTCGTGGAACCGCTCGGCGGTCTGTGCCACGAACGGCGTCAGCTCCTGCACCAGCGCTCGCAACCGGCGCTCTCCCACGGCAGCGGAGTCGAGTTGCCGCAGTGCATCGTCTAGCCGGGCCAGGCCTGCCTCCACCGCTGCCAGGTCGATAGGTGGGCCGGGGATGAACAGGGGCTCGAAGAGGTTCGCGTTCCACCCGTAGTCGCCGTAGATCTCCACAAACGGCCAGAGCAATTCCGCGGCCGCCCGGCCGTGAAGTCGTTCCACCGCGCCCCGGAGCGACCGTTCGGGATCGTAGCCGCCGGGGTCCCGGGCGTAGTCGGCGAGCGTCGCGAGGGGGATCATTGAAGCGTGAGCTTCGTTCATGGGGTTGGCCAGGATCCCGGCGACATGACCGCCGAGATCGCGGGCCCGCCCACGAACGGGCCCGAGGAACGGTCGCCACCGCGCGTAGTCGTTTACCGGATAGTTATCCCAGATGAGCGGTGATCGAGCGATGAGCTCCCCCCACTCCTGGGCCTGTTGGGCCGTGATCTCCGGCGCGGCGACGTCCACGCCGGTCCAGAAGAACGGCACCTGCGGGACCACACCCTGGCCCAGTCGTCTCAAGTACTCTCGGTCTCCCCAGGCATTGGTGTACGTCGTGGGTGTGACCGCCAACTCGGCCCCCCTTGCGCTCAGGTCCTCGTACAGTCGGTTGGTCAGGTGGGAGTGGGCGTCCGCCAGCGTGGTGAACTGTTGGCGGTCTCGCTCGTGCTGCAGCGTGGGCAGCACGTCGTCGAGAAACAGGGCAAAGTGGGTGACACCGACCGCGGCCATGGCATTCAGCTTGGCATGGAGTAGGGCATAATCACCGGAGTCGGCGTAGACCATGCTTCCGCCCGGACTGATAGCGTAGTAGAAGGTGACGCCGTTCTCCTGCGCGGTTTGCACCAGTTCCTCGAGCTGCTCGAACTGCGGTGCAGGGTAGGGCTCCCGCCAACGCTCCCGATGATACGGGTCATCCTTGGGGGCGTAGAAGTAGGTGGTCAATCCCACCTGGCCCATGAATTGGAGCACGTCCAGCCGATCTTGGTGTGACCACGGCGGTCCGTAGAATCCTTCGACGATCCCAGACACCGGGATGGACGGGTGTGCTGCGGGCGTACCGGGGGGACCGCAGCCCAGTGCCAGGGCCGCTGTGATTGCGGTGTAACAGAGCGGTATCGAGTGGGATCGATAGCGTATCGCCATGACGTCAACGTCGTGCCGTCGGTGAGGGCGCCGCATGCAGCGCCATGTTGACTCTCCTATCTCCTACTCGCCACGATAGCAAGCCGATCCCCCTGCGGACTCACTGCGAGTCGACTGATGCTCTCGATACCGGCACTGCCGAGGTCGACTATCTCGTGCCAGGCCTGGTCGGTGCCAGGGCGCCACCTATAGAGCTTCGCTCCTTCTCCCATGAGTATCGCCCCGTCCGGCGTCCATGCATAGAACTCGTTCTCGCCCACCGGCCGTACGAGTGGTCGGATCGCTCGGGTTGCCACGTCAACTTCCTTGATCCACACCTCCGTGTCGGACTCCCGGTGCACGAAGCTCACCGCCTGGCGCCCCGGCACGGTATGGAGTGACCGGCCGATGTCGTGGGCCAGGGTGGTGGTGTCGCCGCTGCGGATATCGGCCAGTACCAGCGTGGGGGGAGTCCCCAACACGAAGAGGCCGACGACGTGCTCACTGCCCCACGCGTGGTAGCCGACCGGCGCTACGTGTTCCAGGAGCAGTCGTGGGTCGGAGCCGTCCAGTGCGAACTGCCAGAGGCGCTGTGCCGAGTCGGCTTCGACCCTGACGGTTGAGAACGTCTTCCCCTCGGGCGTGACTGTCGGGGAGTACTCGCTCTCGGTTGTTCTGGTGAGTCGGGTCGTCCTCCCGGATGCAATGTCGTAGCGGTACGTGTCGGCCTGGCCGTCGCCCCGGATCGAGGTGTAGAGAATCGCTCCCCCGTCCGGTGTGAACGTTGGTTGGTTGTCGTAGCCCGGCCGGTCCGTCAGGTTGGCCAGCGTGCCGAGCCGGATCTGGTTGCCGCGCTGTGAGATCGTGGCGAAGTAGATGTCAGTGGCAGGCGGGCCTTGAGCGGAAAGCTCAGGTGGTCCAACGGGAATCCCCAGGAGTGCCAGGAGCACGAATCTACGCGGCTGGAACCTCACGACGATTTCCCTCTCAGTTCATTCCCCGAACTGCTTCAAATGATGGTCCAGGTGCCTATAGGCCAACACCGCCCACTGGTTGCTCGACAGCTTGCCGAACGCGGGGTTTGACGGCCAGTCCGTCTGGTCCTTGCGCTCGGCGAATGCATGAATGTTGGCCCTGAGCGCCGAACGGTCGCGCTCGAAGTCTGCTGGGTTGGTTGCCTTGAACTCCGGCAATGTGCGGATGTTCCTCGGCCATGGCAGGGGCAGGTAGATGGCAATCCAGCGCCCCAGTGCCCGGGTAATGGTGTTGCCAATCGGCTTGGCGGTCACCCTTCCCAGAGCGACATCGAAGTAGTCGTTCAGATGACACACCATCTCACCAACGGACATGCGACCCCAGCGCGGGCCGTGCTGCGGCGTCAGGCGGTCGATACGCTGGGTGACCTTGCGATTGGCAGTCGGCTCGAACAGTGACGTCACTCGATGATCTCCGCCGCCGCGTGGGGCGTTTGGTGATAGATTATGCCCTTAAGTTGCACAGTGGCTCACCGAGCCACTAGTGGACCGTAGCCGAACTGACGCGAAGGTTGGCGGGCCGCGCCGGCAATTCGCGATTTGCAATTCGCAGTTAGCTATTCGTGGTGTACAGGTGCAGCGGCCAGAGTGCGAAACCACGAACTGCGAGCCGCAAGTTGCTGGTTGCTGCTGATGGATGCGGGCTCATGGCTACTACACGAACTCCGGAGGCGCTACGATCTCATGAACAGGGATCCGACGAGTCCAGCCATTCTCCTTCATGTTGAAGGAGCAGCCGTGCTGGTTGTTTCCCTCCTCCTCTATCGGGAGGTCGGCGCCAGCTGGTGGATGTTCGTGCTCCTGATCCTCGCTCCTGATCTCTCGATACTGGGTTATCTAGCGGGGAGCCGAGTCGGCGCGGTGACGTACAACGTGGTACACACGTACGCACTTCCCGCCGTCCTGTTTGCCGCGGGGTTTATCACCGAGGCGGGACTCATGATGGGCATCGCCCTCATTTGGGGGGCGCACATTGGGGTTGACCGGCTCCTCGGCTTCGGACTCAAGTACCCAGCCGGATTCCGCCCCACCCATCTGCAGAGGGTGATCGATAGCAATTAGCAATTAGCACAGCCATCAGCCATCAGCCGTCAGCCATCAGCCTGCTATGCTCTGGGCTGATGGCTGAAAGCTGAAGGCTGACACGACCGCTAGGACTGCGACCAGACGTTATTCTCCCGGTCAACGTCCGGGAATACGCTGTCCGCATCGATCACGACCCGCACCACCGGCGAATCCGTCCGCACCACTACTTCGGCGGTCCAGCTACCCGAGAGCCAGACGTCCACCGGGACTTCGCGGAACAGGATGTCGCCGTTGGCGAGGGTGATCGTGAGTCGCGCGGGCATGGGCGCGAGTCCCCGGTCCTCGACCACGATCCTGGTACCGCCGTTCCCAACTGTGACCTCGGCCACGGCGTGGTCCAGCGTCCACGTCTCGTAGTACCAAGCGCGCCAGAACCAGTCCAGGTTCTGCCCGCTCACGGAATTGAACGTGTTGAAGAAATCCCACGGCTTGGGATGCTTGAAAGCCCAGTTCCCAATGTACTTCCGGAACGCTTGGACGAAGGTTTCCTCGCCCAGAAGGCCGCGGAGCGTGGCGAGAAGCGTCGCCGGTTTGGCGTACGACGCTATTCCGTACGCGGGTCCTGCGTAGTGGAAGTCGGACCAGCGCATGATCTCACCCTCCAGGCCGGCGCGCGCGACCTGTAGGTAACCCCCTCGGTTGCCGATGTCCCAGTTTCTTCCGGGGTAGAACTCCTTCATCGCCTGGCTGCCGTTGAACGACGTGGTCCCCTCGTCCATCCATGAGCGGCGCCGTTCGTCGGTACCGACAATCATCGGGACCCACATGTGAGCTAACTCGTGCGCTGTGACGCCGTACAGCCCCGTGTCACTCGACTGGCTGTAGTCGCCCATGATGGTCATCATGGGGAACTCCATGCCACCGCCGATGATGTCGGCACCCTCCACCGCCGTCATGTGCGGCCAGGGGTAGGAGTAACTTGTCCAGCGCGACAGGAAGTCGATGGAATGCTGCACGTAGCGCCACGCATGCTGCCACCGCGGGGCGGTTTCGCGGTAGATCGCGTCGGCCCGGGCATAGTCGGTCTGACCGTCACCATCTCGGTCGCCCAGCGGGATCCGGGCGGCGTCCCACAGTGACTCGCTGGTGGCGCTGAAGGCGACGTCTCGCACCGAATCCGCGATGAAGTGCCACGATAGGTAGCCGGTCTCTGAGCGGCGGGTCGCCTTCCCAGGTCCAAAGTCTTCGGCGGTTATGAGGTGGACGACCGTGTCGCTCTCTTCGGCCCGCCGCAGGCGCTGGAGAATCGGATCGGGCAGCACCTCCTCGGCGTTCACGAGACGGCCGGTTGCCCGCACCAGCCAGCCCTCAGGCGCCTCGACTGTCAGGTCGTAGTTGCCGTACCCCATGTAGAACTCGGCATTGCCCAGGAACTGGTCTCGCTGCCAGCCGACGACATCGTCATAGACGGCCATTTGGGGATACCAGTAGGCGATGTAGAACAGGTTGTCCCGGCTCCACCCCATGCGACCGCTGCCGCGCTGGGGGACAGCGAATCCCCAGTCGATCTCGATCTCGAGGGACTCCCCCGAGGCCACCGGGCGAGAGAGACGGAGGCCTAACGTCGTCCCGAACTCCAGGTAGCCGGCCCGGCTCCGCGGGGAACCCGGTTCGAGCTCCTCACCCTGCGCTACCACCCTCTTGATCTCCATGCCAGGCGTCGTCTCCTGAGGTCGAGACCGCATGGCACCCTCTTTGTGCACGTTCTGAAGAAGATGGAGCCAGACGATGGGGAGCGGCTGGGGAGATCGGTTGTAGTACACGATGCGAACGGTTCCGTCGATCCGCTTGGCCTCCGTGTCCAGCCGGGCGTTGATGGTGTAGTCCGCCCACTGTTGCCAGTAGGTGGGACCAGGCTCACCCGTTGGACTCCGGGTGCCCCGCTCCACCGCCTGCTGGAAGTTGGAGGGCACCGTGACGGGGTAGGGGATCGGTCGCCGATCCGCGGTCGTTCCACCTTGGGTCTGGGCAAAGCCCTGGCTCGTGGCTGCGGCGAATAGCACCAGGGTCGAGGCTATCACACTGACATGTCGCGACATGCGGCTCTCTCTCCGTCTAGCTGGTTGGGGTCGGCAATTGGGGTGACGTGCTCCACATAGAGATCGCGTTCTTTCCGCTCTACTCCATACGTTCAACCGGCCGCAGTTGGTTTCCGATCGGCAGCAGCTTAATCCCGACGTACACCGTTCGGAATGTGCTGGTCCGCCCGGCGGATCGCAGCCCTTGACGGGCGGCCCTGTGCTGCTAATATTTTAGCAGCGTGCTGCTTTTCTAGCATCTCACTGGCCGATGTGACACCAATCGCGGGTTCGCCGCGTCTATAAGGAAAGGGTGAGTCCATGGCTCCGGAATCCCAGGCCCAACTGAGCCGCCGTGAGCGGCAGATCATGGACGTGATCTACCGTCTCGGCAAAGCGACGGCGCAGGAAGTGAGGGGAAACCTCCCGGATCCGCCGAGTTACTCGGCGGTGCGGGCGCTCTTGCGGGTGCTGGAAGAGAAGGGGCACGTGCGGCACCGCCAGGAGGGTCCCAGGTACCTCTACCTGCCGACCGTTGCACGGGACAAGGCCCGGAGGTCCGCCCTGAAGCAGCTGCTCCGGACCTTCTTCGACGGCTCCGCCGAGGCGGCGGTAGCTGCGCTCCTGGACATGTCGGTTGACGAGTTGTCGGACGAAGAGCTGGAACGACTCGCCGAGTTGATTGAACGCACCAGACAGGAGGGACGGTAGTCATGGCACTCCCATTCACTCCCTTCGAGGTCGGTGTCGGGGCGGATGGAGCCATCTCCGTCCTGGCGGAGCTCACCCTCAAGAGTTCGGTGCTGCTGTTGGTGACCGGGTGCGCCGCGTTGTTGTTGCGTCGTGCCCCGGCGGCAGTGCGACACCTGGTGTGGTCCCTCGGCCTTGCCGGCGCCCTGGCTCTGCCGGTCCTGTGGGCGGTGGCGCCTCAGTGGCAGCTCCCGGGGCTCTCCGGCGTTCTGCCAGAACCGGTAACAGCGGAAGCGGTGGTTGTTGAGCAGCCGGTTTCGGCCCCGATCGTCGCGTCGACCGGCACTGGTCACGTCAGTGCCGTAGAGGTCCCGCCTACGGGTGCCGAGCCGGCACCGTTCGACGGTGAAGTGTGGGCTGACGGGGGCACGGTGCGGGTCGACCGTGAGCCGGTGCCCGCGGGCCGCCCCGACATGGGGGTGCGGCTCGACTTCCCGTGGTACGTCTGGGTGGTCGCGATCTGGGCGCTGGGTGCCGTTGGACTGGTTGCGGTCGTGATCCTGGGGATCGTGCGGGTGGCGCGGCTCGGTGCCACGGCCGCGCCGGTGACCGGAGGCCACCTCGCTCGCTGCGCCCGCCAACTGGTCGGCCGCTTCAACATCGGCCGGCCGGTGCGGTTCCTCACGAGCCGGGTGTCTCCAGTGCCGATGACCTGGGGCGTTGTGCATCCCACGGTGCTCCTGCCGCGGGAAGCCGAGGACTGGACGGAAGACCGCTTGCGGGCGGTGTTGCTCCACGAGCTCGCCCACGTCAAGCGCAACGACTACCTGACTCAGTTGATCGCCCGGTTTGCCTGCGCGATCTACTGGTTCAACCCGTTGGTCTGGCTCGCGACGCATCGGCTGCGAATCGAGCGTGAGCTGGCGTGTGACGATGCCGTGCTGCGTGCGGGCTCGAAGGCGTCCGCGTACGCGGGCCACCTCCTGGAGATCGCGCGCTCGTTGCGGGTGGAGCCCATGACATCGGTGGCCAGCGTGGCCATGGCGCGCCCATCGCAGCTGAGTGGAAGGCTCCTGGCCGTGCTCGACGCGCGCCGGGCCCGGGCGGGGGTGACGGCGAAGCTTGCCGTGCCCGCAGCGCTGATGGCTGCGCTGGTCGTTATCCCCCTTGCCGGTGCCAGTGCTTCCAGCGAGGCGGACTCGAGTGCGGATGTGTCAGTTGGAGGGGAGCAAGCATCATCGATCACTCGGGGCTCGGCTGATGTGTCGCTGACGGCGAAGCACACCGCCCGACCGCCTGGCCGCCAGACCGCCCCAGCTGCGACCAGCGATCCGTCCGAACGCCCGACCATCCGACGGCCTCCCCGTCGTTCCGCCGTTCCGTCGTTCCGTCCGACGGCGCCTGACCTCCTGACCGCCGCACTGCAGGGCTGCGACTGGGATAGGCTAGAGCGGACGTCGAGCTCGATGAACATCGACGACGAGCGGATGCGGATTCGCATTCGGGCGGGAGACTGCGAGCTCGACATCGATGCGGACGGTGAGATCGAGTTCAGCGAGGACGACACGGACGTCGTGAGTATCTCACGTCGCGGGTACCTGGATATCGAGGAGAAAGTAGGCCGGACGGTGCGGCGCCTGGAGATCGAGCCCGCCGCCGACGGCACCCTGGTGCGTCGTTGGAGGGTGAATGGCGAGACGCGCCCCTACGACGATGAGGCTCGTGCCTGGCTCGCGCGCATTCTCCCCATGCTGTTCCGTGCAACGGGGATTGGGGCGGAGCAGCGGGCGGAGCGAATCTTGGCTCGTGGTGGCGTGGATGCCTTGATGCAGGAGATCTCCCTGATAACCAGCGACTACGTCGCCCGGAGGTACTTCGCGATCCTCCTGGAAAGGGTCGACCTGGATCCGGCCACCGTTGGGCGTGTGGTTCGGCAAGCCGGGCAAGAGATCGGCTCCGATTTCGAGCTGGCGCGGCTGCTCGTCACGGTGGCCGAAAACCAGCCGTTGGATGAGACGGTGCGTGCGGCATACGTCGAGGCTGCCGGCAGCATCGAGTCGGACTTCGAGCATCGTCGCGTGCTCACGGCCATCCTCCAGCGGGAAGGCCTGAGCCGCGAGGTGGCCGACGCGATGCTCCGGTCGGCCAGGGACATCGAGTCGGACTTCGAGCTGGCACGGCTCCTCATCGAGCTGGTGGAAGCTCGCCCTCTCGACGAGACGTTGACACCCGCATTCTTCGACGCAGCGAACAGCATCGACTCCGATTTCGAGCACCGCCGCGTGCTGGCCGCCGTCGTGTCAAAGGGAACGCCGAGTATCGAGGTGTTGGATCGCACACTGGAGTCTGCCATCACCATCAGTTCTGACTTCGAGTTGGGCCGGTTGTTGGCACAGGTGGCGGAGGTCTATCCGGTCGATCGGGCGCTGCCTGCCTCCTACCTTACGGCTGCGAAGACGATCTCCTCCGGCCACGAAGCTGGACGGGTGCTGCACTACCTCATCGGCCGAGCCCGACTGAGTCCCGAGGCGCTGAATGGGGTGCTCGAGATCGCCGAGACTGTGGAGGAGGATTTCGAGCTGGGGCGCGTCCTGACCGCGGTGGTAAAGGAACACACTCTCACTGACGCCACCCGCCCGGCGTTCTTCCGTGCCGCCGGTGAGATCGGGTCGGACTTCGAACTCGGCCAGGTGCTGCGTGCCGTCGTCGACCAGGAGTCCCTGACCGCACCCACGGTAGCGGCGGTGTTGGCAGCCGCCCTCGAGATCGAGTCCGATTTTGAGCTGGCTCGGCTGCTGGTTCGGGTCGCCGAAGCGTTTCCAATTGATGACGATCTACGACCCGCCTTCATGAGGGCCCTTGATACTATCGACTCCAGGCATGAGCGAGAGCGGGTCCTCTCTGCGCTGTATCCGAGGGGACGACCGGCGGATCAATGAGGGAGTGAGGTGTCAGGGTCGCGGAGTGGCACCGGGACCCTGACACCTCGCCGACGCCGAAGCCCGACTCCCTAGCCAGCACAAGCCCGAGGGCGAGAGCGGCGAGTGCACTTCGCATGCATCCGCCGTTGAGAAGGAACACCCTATGTACGCGTAATGGCCATGGAAGGTTAGTAGCAATGCGCGCTGGCTATTGCGGTGTCGCGGAATCGGGGAAGATTGGTTGCCCGACGCCCCCCGGGAGCAACCGTGAGAGTGCCCCTCCAGCTCGCTTTGCTGGCCGCCCCACTGGTTCTGGCCGCGTGCGCCGCGGCGACCCAGTGGGGCGATTCGCTTCGGGATCCGAACCGCCTGACTGCAATCGAGATCCAAGCCGTGAGCGCGCATAGCGCTTTGGAAGCCGTGCGCCAGCTCCGGGCCGTCTGGCTGCAGGGCCGACGCAGCAGTGGCGTTTACCCAGTGGTGTACGTCGACAATATCCGGATGGGCGGTCCGGCGGTGCTGGAAAGGATCTGGGTACAGAACATATTTGAGCTGCGATTCATGAGCGGTCTCGATGCCACGACGCGCTACGGCACGGGACACACCGGCGGCGCGATTCTGGTGTTCACTCGGCATTCCACTTAGTTGTCGGGTGTAAGGCTTCAGCAGGCGGGTGCAAGAGGCTGGCACCAGCACCCCGACACTCAACCTACCCTGAAACCCGACACCCGAAACCCCGACACCTCGGGTGCCAGGCTCCCCCCGCTCGACTGCCCACGGCAGCGCCGGTCAATATGCTCTTGCGACCTCCCCGTACTGCCAGCGATTCTTTGGCGAGGCCGATGCTCGGGAGGATAACGTGAGAGTACGTGCGCAGCTCGCCATGCTCGCCGGCCTGCTCGTCCTGTCGGCGTGTGCCGCCTCGTCTCAGGCTGGCGGTCCAGCCAGAGATCGAAACCGGATCACCGCGGCGGAGATGGAGGCGGTGAATGCTCGGACTGCGATGGATGCAGTGAGGCGTCTGCGGTCGTCCTGGCTCCGGGGTGTGGGTGGTGCGCGACCGGTCGTCTACGTCGACAACATCCGCATGGGGGGCCTGGAGGTGCTGGAGAGGATGGCGGTCGAGGACATCTCGGAGCTCCGCTTCATGAGTGGGCCGGATGCCACGACGCGATACGGTACCGGGCACATGGGCGGTGCCATCCTGGTGTCTACCAAGCGCTGATACGCGATCGGGATCTTTCGAGGCTTACTGCCTCCCGTCTCCACAGCCAGTCTGCGGCGCGCCGCAGCGCGGCGTCGCTAAGCGAGTCCGAGTTGCTATCTGGTCCCTCGGCACAGGCGTCGGCGAGACTGTCAGCTGCCTCGCCCGTGACTAGATGGAGCCGCCGGGTGGGAACTCGAGGCATGGGCGGGCGTGTTGCACGATGAGGCTGGCGCGTCGGTCGCTACGGCAGTCTCGGCCATCGGACTCGAGCGAGGCACTGCGCACTCCTGGGAAGGGGAGCATGAGGAAAGGCGAGTGATGGTGATCAGTCGTCGTGCTGCCACCTTGCTGGGAATCGTTGCTGCAGCGACCGTACTCCTCTCGGTAGGCTACGCCGTCGGCGGCGCTCCGGACCATGAGTCTCAGACGCAACCCACCGTCGTCCTTGTCGGGGTGGACGGCTTCGGGTGGCACTTCCGGGACAAGGCGTCTACTGCCAACCTCGACCGGAGCCTGGACTCGGTGCGGGCGGTCCTGCGTAAGGAGTGAGGAGTAAGGAGTAAGGGGTATTCCTCAGTCCGTACCCCTCACTCCTCACTCCTCACTGGTCGTCCACCGCCGCTCTCACCCTCGCGATCAGCATACCGACCGCCACCCGATTGTGCCCGCCCTCGGGTATGATCACGTGGGCGTAGCGCTTGCTGGGCTCGACGAACTCCAGATGCATGGGCCGAACGGTCTCCATGTACTGCTGCACCACTGACTCCAGGGAGCGGCCGCGCTCCGTGAGATCACGGTCCATGCGGCGGAGGATCCGCAGGTCGGCGTCTGTGTCCACGAACACCCTGATGTCCATGAGTTCACGGAGCTCACGATCGGCGAGGATCAGGATTCCCTCCACAATGACGGCGTTTCGAGACGAGATGGTGAGGGTCTCATTCGTGCGGGTATGCTGGGTGAAGTCATAGACCGGCACTTCGATCGCGCGGCCCGCTTTGAGCTCCTTGAGGTGCCGCACCAGCAATGAGGTTTCTAATGCGTCCGGATGGTCATAGTTCAAGCGTGACCGCTCCTCAGGGGGCACGCTGGAGCGGTCGTAGTAGTAGGAATCGTGCTGGATGAAGCTGACCTGGTCGGCACCCAGGCTCTTGATGATCTCTTGGACGACGGTGGTCTTGCCGGAGCCGGACCCCCCGGCGACGCCGATGATTGTGGGGTTCACACCCTGAATGCTGTCCCCTGCCGCCCAGCCACGCAAGCTGGCGGTAGGATGGAACGACGGAACGAGGGAACTACGGAACCGCGGGAAAACGAGACCGACCTGCGGGATCATCCACAGGTGTGCGGTGAGCGGTGCGCGGAGTTGTCTGCTTTTCGTGGCCCTTCCGCCCTACCGTCGCCGCCGCTCCTGCCGCCACTGCCCCTCCTGCCCCTCCTGTCCCATCTCCCCCTCCTCCCTGGGGTGGAGGGAGTAGTGAGGAGCAGCCCTACTCGTAGCGCAGCGACTCCACCGGATCGACTGCTGCGGCCCGTCGGGCCGGTAGAATCCCCGCCGCCAACCCGATGAGCACCAGGATCGAGACGCACGTCAGCGCGATGGGCCACGACAGGATGGGATTCGCCAGATATGTCATGGCCGGGTTGTCGGTGGGAATCGCGTTCACCAGCACCACCACGAGGCCCGAAAAGGCGAGGCCCGCGCCACCACCCGTCAGGGCGATGAGCAGCGCCTCGAAGATGAACTGGGCCATTATGTGGACCCTGCGCGCCCCCACCGCCAGCTTCACGCCGATTTCCTTGGTCCGCTCCCTCACCACGACGTACATGATGTTTGCCACGCCCACGCCGGCCACGAGCAGGGTGAAGCTGCCCACGAGCCCCAGAAAGATCTGGATGCCCAACCCGATGGCGGTGACCATCTTGGTGTCCTCGATGAAGTCCCACATGAAGAGTGCCCGCTCGTCGGTGGGGTCGAACTGGTAGCGACGCCCGAGAACTCGGAATAGTTCCTGCCTCACGAACGGAGCCCGGCGGACCTCCCGGGGCCGCACAATCAGGTGGTTCACGTAGCGACGGCCATAGATCGTCTTCAGGGTTGACGCCGGGATGATCGCCCGATCCTCATCAGGGCCGTTGTTGCTGGAGTCCTGGAACTTCTTCTGCATCACCCCGATCACGGTGAACGGGAGGCCGTCGAGCATGACCGTCTGGCCAATCGGATCCGTCTGGCCGAAGATTCGCTCCGCGATGTCGTTGCCCAGGAAGAGCACGCGCCGCCGTCGGTCGAGGTCTTCCTGGTTGATGAACCGCCCGCCCGCCGCCGGGAACATCCGGCGCAACTCGGAGAACTCGGGGTAGACACCTTCCATGTACGTAGTGGTCCTGCTGTCGCCCCATTTGAGGCTGGTGCCCCAGCGGCCGTAGGAGGGGCTGCCAAACTCGATCTCCTGAATCGACCGCCGCAGGAGATCGAGATCGTCTTCGGTGAGCCGGATTCGCCGACCGGTGGGGAGGCCCTCGAAGATCTTGCTGGTCTCGCCGCCGTACACCATGAAGATCCGATCGCCCGCGTTCATGAGTCCGTTGATGATTGCCACCTTCAAGCCCTCGCCGAAGGCGAGGAGCAAGACGACCGCGATCGTTCCCCATGTGATGGCGAACATGGTGAGGAACGCCCGGAGCTTCTGGATCTTCAGATCGCCAATGAACTCCTCGAGCAGGATCTTCCACATGGTCAGTACCGGAGACACTCAACCGGGTCTAGGTTCGCTGCCTTGCGGGCCGGGAAGAGACCCGCCATGAACGCAATGGCGGCGAGAAGGAGCAGCGTTACCGTCGCCACCACCGGCGAGATCGTAGGGGTTCCCACGAACTCCTGCATCGGCACGAACCCCAGCAGCCAGACCACGCCCCAGGAGCACAAGAAGCCGAACACGGCGCCGAGCCCGACGATCATGAACGTCTCGGTGATGAACTGCAACAGGATGTCGCGCTTCGTCGCGCCGACGGAGCGCTTGATCCCGATTTCCCGCGTGCGTTCGCGAACCACGATGTACATGATGTTGGCTACGCCAATGCCGCCGACGGTGAGCGTGAAGCAACCCACAAGCGCAAAGAACGCATGGAAGCCGAGGAACAGGTACTTGAACAGCTTCTCAAACTCGGCTGTGTCCCAGACGGCAAGGGCGTCTTCGTCGTTGGGATCGAAGGTGTAGCGACGCCCCAGAACCTCGTACACCCGCTCTTCGACCTGCTTCGTCAAGTCGGGGTCGGCCGTGCGGTAAACGAAATTGCCGACGTAGCGGTTGCCGAAGACCGCGGTGTGGGTGCTGGCAGGAATGAAGACCCGGTCCTTGTCGCGGCCGTTGTACGAAGAGTTCTGCAGCTTGGGGCGCATCACGCCCACCACCGTGAACGGCACCTGGCCGATGAACACCTGTTGTCCCACCGGTTCCTCGTCGTCGAACAGCAACTCCGCCAACTCATCGCCCAGTACCGCTACGCGGCGCCGCTCCGCCTGATCGTTACTGTTGATGAAGCGACCGCCTGTTTCCGGGATGATGTTCCGCATCTCACCGTAGATCGGATAGATGCCGGTGATGTTCGGGTTGGCGGTCGCCACGCCTCGCCGGACGCGAGTGCCCCACTGGTTGTACTCCGGGCTAAGTGACACGATGTCGGGAATCTCCCGCTGGAGCAGTGGGCCGTCGTCCTCGTGGAGTCGGATGTAGCGGCCCTCCGGGAAGCCCTGGAAGGTCACGGTCGTGCGCCCGCCCCAGAGGATGACGATGCGGTCGCCCAAGCCGTGTGCTCGCTTGCGGGTCTGCCGTTCCAGGCCCACCCCGAACGCGAGGAGCACGACGACGGCGACGGTGCCCCAGGTGATGCCCAGCACGGTGAGGGTCGTGCGCAGGCGCTGCGCCTTTAGGTCGGTGACAAACTCCCGCAGGGTGTTCGCGACCCGCATAGGGGCTACGTGATCTCCCTGGGCGGCGGCTCGACGACCTTCTCGCCCTCCCGCAGGCCGGAGAGCACTTCGACATTGATCGCGTCGCTCAGTCCGGTTTCGATCACCCGGTCCTCGATCGTTCCGTCCGGTAGCTGTACTCTGACCCGTGCAGTGTCCCCGCTGAACGTGACCAGACGCTCGGGAATCACTATCACACTGTCACGTCGATCGATGAAGACGTCGGCATTGGCGGAATACCCGGCCCGCAACACCGAGCTATGGGTCTCGGTGAGTGTGATCTCAACCGGGAACACCGTGGAATTGTCTTCGGTCCGCGCTTTGAGGGAGATCTTGGTGAGGCGGCCCTCGACCCGGGCGTCGGGAAGGGCGCCGATCTTGATCTCAACGGGCATGCCTTCCCGGAGCTTGCCGACGTCGATCTCGTCCACCGTCCCACGGAACACCAGCTTGTTCATCTCTGCCATCGTCATCAGCACCGTGCCTTCCTGATAGGTGCTGAGGGGCACCACCGGGTCGCCGATGTCCACCATCTTTTCGAGGATGAAACCATCGATGGGCGACCGGACGACTGTTTCCACCTCGTCATCGGCGGCGGTGAGCTTGCCCTCCTCGAGGAGGGCCAGCCGCTCCCGTGCCATCTCGAGCTTGATCTGCTGGCCGGCGTATTGTTGCTCGGTGAGTTGGAACTCCCGATCGGAGAGGAGGCCTTGCTCCTTGAGGGCCCGCTGGCGCTCGAGATCCCGCTTGAGGTTGTCGAGTTCGATCTGGCGCAGCTCCAGTTGGCGCCGCGCGTCGGCGAGCTCGAGGGGTGTGGGGTTGGGTTTGATCTCGAGGAGGGGTGCGCCGGACCGCACGAAGTCACCCTCGTCCGCCAGGAGTCTACCGACGACGCCCGAGATCTGAGACTTGACGCTGACCTCGATCTCGGGCTCGATCCGGCCCACGGCGAGGGCCTTGTCCACGATGGTGTCCCGGGTCACGGTGACGGTGGTGACGTCGTTGCCTCGACCGCTGCCCCGAGACGAGCCGACGACAACGGCCAGGCCCCCGACCACGACCAAGCCAACTGCGCCGAAGACGACCTTAGTGCGACGCTTCATACTGCCGATCCTTGCTGCAAATCCCGGATTGGCGCGGAGTGGTGGATGTTGGGGATCCTCCGCGACGTAGGGTTCGATGGTCTGTGTTCCCTACGGTGGGTGGGTAGGGAAGTTTCACACGTGGGAGGAGGGAGGGGGGAGCGGCAGGAGCGGCAGAAGGGTTAAGGACTCTCCACTAGCTGACCCCGGGCGAAAGCCCGGGGATCACGAAAGGACTAGACCAAGGCAAGGCTGACACCAGACGGGAGCCTGGGGTTCAAGGAGCCGGGATGTAGGCGGCAGGAACGGCAGTGGCGGCAGGAGGGCAGGAGCGGGAGCAGCGGCAGAAGCGGCAGGGGGAGACGGGGGAGCAGACGAGCCCATAAGCGGAGGGGCGCAACACCGGTCGGCCACTAATTGCGAACTGCGAATTGCGAACTGCAGTCAGTTAGCACGCTGACGGCTGACGGCCTACGTATATTCCGTCTCATGAGTCACCCACCGCGTGTCGTAATCGGTGTGGCGCGGGCTGGGGAGTTTCCAGCTGTGCGGGATCTGCTGCGGCAGGCTCAGCTCCCGCCGGACGGACTGGAGGCGCACCTCGAGACGCTGCTGGTGGCGCGAGCCGGTGATGAGGTGATCGGCTGTGCCGCGCTGGAGCTCTACGGTGAGGACGCCTTGCTTCGATCCGTCGCCGTCGACGCATCACTTCGGGGACAGGGGCTGGGTGTAGACTTGACGGAGCGGGCCCTCGACCTGGCTCGTCGATGTGGGGTGCGCAGCATCTACCTGCTGACCGACACCGCTGTCGGGTTCTTCCCCCGGTTCGGTTTCCACAGCGTATCGCGGTCGGCGGTGGCGGCAGGCGTCAAGCAGTCGGTGGAATTCACCTCGGTCTGTCCGGAGACCGCCGAGGTGATGGTGCTCGAGCTCGCCGAGGAAAGTGAGTAGCACCCGTCACACCATCTACACCCTGGGCCACTCGACACGGTCGGCTGATGAGTTCCTCGGGTTGCTCAAGCAGTTCGGTATAGAGGTCCTGGTGGACGTGCGGCGCTACCCCACCTCGCGCCGCCACCCCCACTTCGTACAGGCCATCCTACAGCGATCCCTCGCGGGTGCCGCTATCACGTATGTCCACGAGCCCGACCTCGGCGGCCGGCGGACGGCGAGGCGTGACTCGCCCAACCGGGCCTGGGAAAGACCGGGGTTCCGTGGCTACGCCGATCACGCCGCAACGCAGCCGTTTGGCGCCGCGCTCAGCCGGGTGATGGAGCGGGCCGCGGCGGCGCCAACCGCCATCATGTGCGCCGAAGCCGTGCCATGGCGATGTCATCGCCAGCTGATCGCCGACTACCTGGTGGTACGTGGGTGGGAGGTGCAGCATGTGATGGGACCGGGACAGTGTACGCCCCACACACTCCATCCGGCAGCTCATCCGCA
>WVYX01000118.1 GCA_011772755.1 Gemmatimonadales bacterium | reverse complement strand
TCGGCAAGAACCAACACCGCGGGAGTATCCGCGCACGCCGCGGATACTCCCGATTTGTTGACGGGGCGCGATGAACCTCGACCTGTTCCTGCAATACGTGGTCGCCGGAATCACCTACGGCACGATCTACGGGATCGTCGCCATCGGCTTCAACATCATCTACAACACGACGGGGATCATCAACTTCGCCCAGGGGGAGTTCGTCATGCTCGGCGGGATGACCGCCGTGACCTTCAGCCGGGTTCTCCCCCTCCCGGCGGCCATCCTTTCCGCCGTGCTCGTGACCACGGCGGTCGGGGCCCTCATCGAGGTCCTGTTCATCCGCTGGCTCCACCGTCCCTCGGTGCTGCGGATGATCGTCATCACGATCGGGCTCTCGATCCTGATCCGGGAAGTGGCGCTCCACATCTGGGGGGAGAGCGTCCGGGCCCTTCCCTACTTCACCGGGACCTCGGTGACCTCGATCCGGCTGGGCGGGGTGTACATCTCCCCGCAGGTGCTNNCAGCGCGGTCGTGGTGGCGATCCTGGGGGTCTTCTTCCGGTACACCCTGCTGGGGATGCAGATGCGGGCCTGCGCCGCGAACCGGGACGCCGCCCGGCTGTGCGGCATCAGCGCGAAGAACATGGTGACCTTCTCGTTCATGCTCAGCGCCGCGATCGGGGCGCTCGGAGGGTGCATCGTCTCCCCGATCACCTACGTCGCGTACGACAGCGGGGTGCCGCTGGCGATCAAGGGGTTCACGGTCGCGATCCTCGGGGGCTTGGGAAACAGCGCGGCCTCTGCGGGAGCGGGAATGCTTCTCGGGATCCTCGAGTCCTTCAGCATCTCCGTGCTGCCTGCGGCCTACAAGGACGCGATCTCGGTCGCCATCCTGCTCGTCATCCTCTTTGCGAGGCCCAGCGGACTGTTCGGGAGCGCCGAAGAGTCGCGCCTGAAGGAGTTCTGATGAGGAAGCAGGGGCTTCAGATCGCCGGGTTCGCTGCAATGGTCGCGGCGATCCAGCTGGTGGCTTCCCTGACCGGGAACGTTTACCACCTGACCCAGCTGACGATGTCCGCCTACTACTCGCTGGTCGTGCTCGGTCTCTGCATCGTCACCGGGTATGCCGGGCAGATCTCGATCGGGCACGCCGGCTTCTTCGCGATCGGCGGGTATCTCTCCGCNNTATCTCTCCGCGCTGCTGACCACCTACGACCTGTCGGCCCACGGGGGACGCATCGTCTCGGTTCTGGGCGCGATGGGGATTCTCACGCGCCGTCCCGACCTCTACGGGGGGGAACTGCTCACGGTCCATCCCTGGGCTGCGTGTATCTTCGCCGTGGGAATCGCCGTCGCCGTGGCCTATGCCATCGGGGGGCCGGTCCTCAGGCTGAAAGGGCATTACCTCGCCATGGCCACGCTGGGGTTCGGCATCATCGTCTACCGGATCGTTCTCGGGACCGAGCTGGTCGGCGCGGCGGACGGGATCTACGACGTCCCGGCCTTTCCCCTGCTTCCGGGGATCGCGGTGTCCGGGAAATCCTCCGTCCGGGTGGTGAACTATTACCTCGCCTGGG
>WVYX01000241.1 GCA_011772755.1 Gemmatimonadales bacterium | reverse complement strand
CGAGAGCTTCGGTCGGAGCGGCGTGCCGCTGTACGTTCTCTACCCCGACGGAAACAGCGCTCCGCCAGTCGTGCTCCCAGTCATCTTGACGAGGCAGATCGTGCTCGATGCCCTCGAGCAAATCCCCACGTCGTAGCTCAGCTCGGCCGCGGAGCCTCAAACGGGACTACCGTGACTTTCCAACGAGAACCGATGGTGCCCAGGAGGAAGAGACCCATGACTAGAAGAGATACAGTTGCCCTGCTTGTGGTACCGCTCGTGGCCTTGCTACTCGCAGCGCCGACGCTCCAGGCCCAGCTTTCGAGCCCTGAGATCGGCAAGCCAGCTCCCCGCTTCACATTGCCGGACACGTACGGACAAGAGCACTCGCTGGCCGACTATAGCGGCGAGTGGGTGGTTCTGGAGTGGCTCAACT
The DNA here is from genome assembly GCA_011772755.1 of Gemmatimonadales bacterium. Taxonomy (GTDB): domain Bacteria; phylum Gemmatimonadota; class Gemmatimonadetes; order Gemmatimonadales; family GWC2-71-9; genus WVYX01. The sequence goes on along the minus strand of WVYX01000241.1, from coordinate 31,791 downwards.
ACGAGTGCCCGTACGTCGCCAAGCACTACGATAGCGGCAACATGCAGCAGCTTCAGCAGACGTACGGCGAGAAGGGTGTGGTCTGGCTCGCAATCGTCTCGTCCGCTCCCGGGAAGCAGGGATACCACGAGCCCGACGAGATGAATGCTTTGACCGAACAGAAGGGCGGAAAGGCCAAGGGCGTGCTCCTCGACCCCGAAGGCACCGTCGGACGGATGTACGGGGCGCGGAACACGCCCCAGATGGTGGTCATCAACCCCAAGGGCATCCTGCTCTACAACGGTGCTATCGACGACCGCCCGTCAGCGCGGCCCTCGTCCCTCGAAGGGGCCCATAACTACCTGGCCGCGGCCCTCGAAGAGGCAATGAACGGGAAGGAAGTGAGTGTCCCGAAGACGCAGCCGTACGGCTGTACGGTCAAATACAAGAACTAGCTGGGAATCGGTACGGTGAGGAGTGAGGAGTACTTATTACTCCTCACCCCTTACTCCTCACTGCTCTCAGGTTATGGCCAGATCCCCCGCTCCATCGTCACATGGGCTACTCGCTGAATGGCCAGGATGTAGGCGGCGGTGCGGAGATCCACCTGCTCTAGTGGATCACCGGGCAGCTCCCGCTCCTGCCGCATCTTCTCGAGCTCGTCCAGTGACTCGTTGATCTTCTGCTGCGTCTCGATGACCGCGTCGGTCGACCGCTGCATCTTAACCAGCAGCTTGCGATTGACCTCATCGAGATCCCACTTCTCCAGCTCGATGTTCTGCACCCACTCGAAGTAGCTGACGGTCACGCCGCCGGCATTGGCCAGGATGTCCGGGAGTACCGCAATCCCCCGCTCGTAGAGAATCTTGTCCGCGCCCGGCGTCGTGGGTCCGTTTGCCGCTTCACTCACGAACCGTGCCTGGATGTCGGAGGCGTTGTCGCGACGGATCTGGTTCTCCAGCGCGGCCGGTATGAGGATGTCGCACGGCAGTGTCAGCAGAAGGTCGTTGCTAACGGTCCGGGTCCCCTTGAGGCCGACGACCGATCCCGTCCGCTTCTTGTGCTGTACCACCTCGGCGGGATCCAGGCCCCCTTCCCGAACGATGCCGCCCTTGGTATCGCTGGCCGCGATCACCNNGATCGCTCCGGCGTTCCCGAATCCCTGGACCACGACTGACGCGCCCTTGACCGACTTGAGGCCGGGCACCACCCCACGAGCCAGGGCCCGCTCCGTGGAGAACAGACACCCGCGAGCCGTAGCCTCACGGCGGCCCAGGGAACCCCCGAGGTCCACCGGCTTGCCGGTCACCACAGGAAGGTTGTTCTCACCTGGGTGCATCATGTGGTACGTGTCGTAGATCCGGGCCATGGTCCCCGCGTTGGTGTTGACGTCGGGGGCGGGAATGTCGGTGTGAGGCCCGATGTTCTCTCCCAGCTCGGCGATGAAGCGCCGAGTGATCCGCCGGATGTCAGTGAGATCGAACTTCTTGGGGTCAAACGCGATGCCGCCCTTGGCGCCGCCGAACGGCACGTCCACCACCGCGCACTTCCAGGTCATCCACGAGGCCAGGGCTCGCACCTCGTCGGCGGTGACATCGGGATGGTAACGGATCCCCCCCTTGCCAGGCCCCCGCACACGAGAGTGCAAGCAGCGGTAGCCCTTGAAGGTCATGACCGTTCCGTCCCGCGTCTCGACGGGAAACTCGACAGTCAGAAGCCGATTGGGCCGCTTCAGGTAGTCCAGAAGCCCGCCAGGCAGGTCCGGCAAATAGCGGCCAGCCGCGTCGAACTGCTGCTGTGCGATATGGAATGGGTTGAGATCTTCCGCGGGCTGTTCCTCGACCTTGCGAGGCGAAGGTTTGCTGCTTGAGGGTTTGGGAGCTGTCTTTTGTTTGGTCATTGGTTCCATTGTACCGGTCGGTTTTCGCAGAGAATGCTAGTAGAACCCGTCACGAGAGTCCATACGTCAACCGCCGCGAGATGTGACGGGCGTCACATTTTGTCGGCGAGACCCACGCCAAGCAAGCATTAATAACGAACAGCGCTTGAAGTTTCGTATAAGACGGGCTTAAGAAGCCGACCGGACCCCACGCTCCGCCACCGCGAGCAGCGCGATCCCTCCCCGAATGCTCTGATTGACCTGCACCCGCAAGTACCTGGGCGCAATCGCAAACACCACGTCGTCGGCAATGCGCGCGGCAATGGTCTCGCAAAAAGCCCCTTGGTTCCGGTACGACCAGAGGTAGTACTTCAACGCCTTGGACTCGACGCACCGCTCGGCCGGAACATACTCAATCGTCACTGAGCCGAAGTCGGGCTGGCCGGTCCGGGGACAGAGTGCGGTGAACTCCGTGGCGCTCAGCGTCACCATCTGAACGTCGGGCGCCGGAAACGCCTCGGCCTTGAGCACCTCCCGGGCCTGCTCTGGGCTTTCCGGCTGGGGGAGCGGCCCAGTACGGGGGAGGCTATCCTGTGACTTTCCCATCGCCTCGCTTCTCCTCCACGGGCCCCAGTTTAGGTTTCCTGAGCATGAAACCCACCGGACGCCGGAGAGCTGTGGTGCTGCTCAGCGGCGGCGTCGACTCGACCACGACCCTCGCCGTCGCTAGAGCACAGGGGTACGAAGTATACGCCCTCACCGTCGGCTACGGCCAGCGCCATGCCGTCGAGCTGGACGCTGCCACGCGCATTGCCGAGGCGATGGGAGTGGCCGATCACGCCGTCCTCGAAGTCGACCTCCGCCGCTTCGGAGGCTCCGCGCTGACGGATGCCACACCGGTCCCGAAGGACCGGGAACCCGACCAGCCAGGGAGCGATATCCCGCCCACCTACGTTCCCGCCCGGAACACGGTGTTCCTCTCGTTGGCCCTCGCCTGGGCTGAGACGCTTGGCACCGGCGACATCTTCATCGGCGTCAACGCGCTCGACTATTCGGGCTATCCTGATTGCCGGCCGGAGTACATCGAGGCGTTCGAGCGCATGGCCAACCTGGCGACCAAGGCAGGGGTCGAGGGCGTCTTGCAGGTCACCATCCACGCACCCCTCATTCGGATGACGAAGCGGGAGATCATCCAGACCGGGCTCGAGCTGGGCGTGGACTATGCCCTCACCACCAGCTGCTATGACCCGTCGCCAACGGGTGAGGCGTGCGGGCGGTGCGACGCCTGCCAGTTGAGGCGCAAGGGATTCGCCGAGGCGGGGGTGGAGGACCCTACCCGGTATCGGCGGGACGCCGCGAGAGCACACCCATGACGTACAGCGTCAAGGAGCTGTGCTACACCCTCCAAGGTGAGGGGTACCACACCGGGCGACCGGCCGTCTTGCTGCGCTTCACCGGCTGCAACCTGTGGTCGGGCCATGAACGGGACCGTGGCGCTGCGATCTGCCCGTTCTGCGACACCGACTTCGTGGGAACCGATGGACCCGGCGGGGGGCGGTACTCCACCGCTCAGTCCCTCACAGATGCGGTGGTCCGAGCGTGGGGGGGCAACGGAGTCGGAGAGCCGTTCGTGGTGTGCACCGGTGGCGAGCCGCTGCTCCAGCTTGACGAAGCCCTAATCACCTCACTGCACGGCGCGGGCTTCGAACTGGCGGTCGAGACGAACGGCACTCTGGCAGCGCCGTCGGGGATCGACTGGCTCTGCGTGAGCCCCAAGGCCAGGGCGCCACTGGTGCAGACCTCGGGGGATGAGCTCAAGCTGGTCTACCCCCAGGACGGAGCCCCGCCCGACCGGTACGAAGACCTCGACTTCCGCTGCTTCTTCCTTCAACCCATGGACGGCCCCGACCGGGAACGCAACACCGGCTTGGCCGTGCGCTATTGCCTGGGCCATCCGAAGTGGCGGCTGAGCTTGCAGACGCACAAGTACCTGGGGATTCCCTGAGACGGAGGGGTGCCGGCTCCTGGGTGCTGGGTATTGGGTAGCGAGCGTGGGTGACGGTTCACGACCAGCCCCCGAACACCCAGGACCTAGCACCCAGGACCTAGTTTACGGCCAGATTCCCCGCTTGAGGGTCACCTCGGCAACCCGTCTAATTGCCAGCACGTAGGCGGCCATCCGGAGATCCACAGGTTTCAGCGCGTCACCTTCGATGCCCCGATCCTCGCGCTGAGCCTTGAGCTCATCGAGGGACTGGTTGATGCGCGCTTGCTCGTTGATCACCGCGTCGGTGGCCCGATTCATCTTCACGAGCAGCTTACCGTTGACCTCTTCTTCATCCCACTGCTCGTTCTCGATGTTCTGCACCCACTCGAAGTAGCTCACCGTCACCCCGCCCGCGTTGGCCAGGATGTCCGGGAGCACCGGGATGCCCCTCTCGAACAGGATCCGGTCGGCATCCGGCGTGGTCGGCCCGTTCGCCGCTTCCGCGACGAGGCGTGCCTTGATATCGGCAGCGTTGTCGCCGCGGATGACGTTCTCCAGCGCCGCCGGAACGAGGATGTCGCATGGCAGCGTCAGGAGCTCTTCGTTACTGACCACCTGCGCGTTCGGCAGGCCGACGACCGACCCGGTGAGCCGCTTATGCTTCAGTGCGGCCGCCCAGTCCAGTCCATCGGGATTGGCAATCCCACCTCGGGAGTCACTCACCGCGATGATCCGCGCACCAGCTTCGGCAAACAGCTGCGCCGCGATGGACCCGGCGTTGCCATAGCCCTGGACTACCACGGTGGCGCCTCGCACCGAGTCCAGGGCCGACACCAATCCCCGCTCCAGGGCTCGCTGCGTACAGAACAGACAGCCCCGTGCAGTGGCCTCACGGCGCCCAAGGGATCCCCCGATGTCGACTGGCTTTCCGGTGACCACCGGGAGGTTGTTCTCTCCCGGGTGCATCATGTGGTAGGTATCATAGATCCAGGCCATCGTCTCGGCGCTGGTGTTGACGTCCGGGGCTGGGATGTCCGTGTTCGGCCCGATGTTCTCTCCCAGATCGGCGATGAAGCGCCGTGTGATCATGCGCAGGTCGTCCTTGGTGAGCTGCTTCGGGTTGCACACAACGCCACCCTTGGCCCCACCAAATGGCACGTCCATCACCGCGCACTTCCAGGTCATCCACGACGCCAACGCGCGCACCTCGTCCAGCGTCACGTCCGGATGGTAGCGAATGCCGCCCTTGCCAGGGCCGCGCACCGTGCTGTGGAGCACGCGGTAGCCCACGAAATTGCGCACGTTGCCATCATGCGTCTGAATGGGGAACTCGACGATGATCACCTGATCCGGCCGCTTGAGGAACTCTACGAGACCAGCCTTGAGCTCGGGGATATACTGAGCGGCGTGGTCGAACTGCCGGCGTGCGATGTGATACGGGTTTAGGTCCTCTACGCCAGCCGCCGCTTCCGCGGGTACCGGCGGCTCCGATTCGGTAGCATGTACCGCCATTGAGTGTCTCCTCCGGTCATGAAAACGGGTCGAGCGGGGCGTGTGGCACGGTGGACGGCGCACCCCACTCCATTGTGCCACTCTCTACTTCCGCCTCACGTACCTCCCATCGAACCAGACGTACCACGACTCCCCGGCATCCTCGGACTGTTCGATGAGCTGCCGGACCGAGCCGTCGCACTGTCGCGTGAAGCTCATGCGATAACGCTGCCGTCGGCCATCGAGGTACAGGTGCTCGCCCGCGAAGTGCATCGCACCGTCGCGTAGCGCACCTTCCACCGCAATGATACCACCCTGCCCATCCACCCAGCTCTGCACCCACTTTCCCCTAACGGGATCGTACTAGTTGATGCTGTTGCCTTCCCCACCCCGGGCACTGGTCCAGTGCTCGAGAAGCAGACAACCGTTCAATAGCTTCTCGATGCGGTTGGTGCCCACCAGCCGGCCCTCGGAATTGAACATGTCCCACTCGCCGATCCAGAAACCGAACTGGCGGTAGGCCGCGTTCTTCTCACACGGCACAGCGGGTTCCTGGGCCTGCGCCGCGGGCAGCACCAGCCCCAGGAGCGCCGGGATAGCTATGACCGCGACCGTGATCGGAGTGTGAAGGTACATGTAGATCCCTTTAATCTTCGCTTCACTGGTGGTCTGCGGCGCAGCACGGCCTAGAGCGAGTCTTCGAGGACTCGGCGAATGAGCAGGCCGGTGGTACTCACGCGTACCTCAAACCGGGCCCGCTCGCTGGCCAGCATGAACGTGGCCGAGCCGTATTCGGCATCGACCAGGGGCTTGAGAAGCGGGAAGCGGCGCCGCAGCTGGAACATGTCCACCAGTTTGTCATCGGCCAGGGCGAACACGGTCCTGGGTCGGAGCTGCTCGTCCTGGAGGCGCACGTACCGCCCGGAGACCCGGTCCAGCTCATACGCCGTATGCAGGCCCAGAAAATTGGCGATGGGCTTCCACTTGAGGATATGCGCGTCGACGTAGAACTCGTCGCCGGCGAGGCTGAACGACTTCTCGCGCCCATCGGGAAACCGAAACGTCGCGTTGAAGCTCTGTGCCCCAGTCGGACGCGTCTCGACCACTGCCGCTACCTCCTCCCTGGTGAAGGCACGATAACCCTGCGTCGCCACCGAGATTGTCGCACAGAGGCCGGCCAGGCTGAGAAGGAGTATGGCCAACGTCAGGCTGGCTGCCGTCCCCAATAGGCGCCGCTGTTTGATGGCGTAGAAGCCGGCGACGAACAAGGCCAGGGCCAGGACGGCGAACAGGATGGCGGCCAAGACCAAGGGACTAGGCATGGGCGTAAGATGGGGGAGAAGGGGGAGCGAGGGGAGTGGGGACACCAGACTGTGCGACGCCGCGTCTGGGCACAAACAAGAAACAGGCCGCCGCGGTCTCACCGAGGCGGCCTGCGACTCTCACGAGAGACCTCTCAGTTTTCCAGTTTGGTGACGTTCTCCGCCGCGGGTCCCTTGTCATTCTCCACGACGTCGAACTCCACCCGCTCACCTTCCTTCAACGACCTGAAGCCTTCCTGCTTGATGGCCGAGTAGTGGACGAAGCAGTCTTTGTTGCCATCCTCCGGCGTGATAAAGCCATAGCCTTTGCTGTCGTTGAACCACTTCACCGTTCCAGTCGTACGCATGCCGTGCTCCCCCGTGGGTTGAGATGTCGTCGGGGTGCGGCAACGCCGTACCAACCGACTCCATAACGCTCGCGGGCTCAGCCCCCGCGTCGGGCTGCCGTCACGGCCTGCCGGCGACTTGTCACCGGCCCACCCGCTCCGGCCACTACGCTCCAAAGTACAAAAAGGGACCCCGGCCTTGGCCAGAATTCCCTTATTACGATCAACAATCTACCGTAAGACGAAACAGCCTGTAGCTAGCGCTGAACAAGGCTAGCGATCTTGGCAGTTCCTGTCAATCAGTCCGGCCGCGACGAGCCGGGCGACGCAGCCTATCAGGGGCTGTGCTCCACCGAAGATTTCGAGACGAAGATCCTGACAACCACGCCGCCGTGGTCAGATGGCCACATGCCCGAGCCCGTTCGGTCGCTCGGTTCATCCCCTACTACCCACGCCTCGACCGAGAGCGGGGCGACGTTTCGCAGGAGGACGTAATCGAGCCTCCGATCCAGTAACGAGACAGAATTCCGAAGGTCAACAGTGTGACAGCATGTCGCGCCGGCGCCGTCAGGCGTCGCATCACGCAACCAGACGTCCACGTACCCCTCATTCAGCAGCGTCTCGTACGTGGCCGTGCCGCTCCCGTCTGCGGTCGTATTCAGATCGCCCACCAGGATGATGGGACGGTACTCCACACTCAAGATCTGGATGAGCTCGGCTGCCTGGGCGGCCTGCACCAGATGATTGGACTCAGCGGGCTCAAGATGTGTGTTGATGAACCGAAACGTCTCGCCGTCGATAGTGGCATCCACCGCCACCCAGCCGCGAAGGATCTCGATCTGGATCCCGGCCGGTGTGGGAACAACGCGCCTTGCCGTGAAATTCTGGGCCACCACATCCGCGATCTCCACGTCACCGCGAGCCAGGATTACGTCGAAGTCGGTGAGCCGCACGTCATCGAAGGTGGCGTTGCCGCGTGGGATCTCGACATCGGAATCCCGGACCTGGGCGGCTGCGCGATAGTCCAGTCCCCGCTCGGCCAGCTCCCCCATCAGGATCTCCAAGAAATCGAACGCCACGTCTTCGGCGGGCACGGTCCCACCGACGATGGCGTCGCCGGGGGACTGGGTGCGCAGCAGTGAGATCTCCTGCAGACCCGCCAGGTGCGGACGCGCCGCAGCAATTTCGTCCGCCAGCACCTCGGCCCGCTCGTTGAAGTCTGCGGCCAACACCATCTGCCACACCTCCTCAACCCGGGCAAACATCTCCTCCGGCGTCTGGGCACTGAGAACCTGATCGACGTCGGCCCCCACGTACACGTTGCGACTCATGACCTTGACTTCGACATAGCTAGCATCAGCTGGGAGGGACCTGTCATTGGCGCACCCTGCTGTTGGCCAGGCGAGCGAGGCTACAGCGGCGAGGGCTAGCAGCGGTCTCACGATACGCCTCCTCAAGTCTGCCGGCGTCATGCGATCGCGAACGGTGCAACCCAAGACTCCAACGTAAGCATCATCCGCCCCACACACACGTTCGAGGGGTGGCGTCAAGGGAGTGTCAACACCACACGACTTGCCTCCACCGGGAGAGGAGGGAGACGGCAAGGAGTGAGGGGTAAGGAGTGAGGAGTACGCGCCGAGCACCGGCGAACTGCTCAACGATGAGCGTCCTCCTCCCCCCTCTCTCCTCCCTCCTGTTGCAGCTCGGGCTGGTCGCGGAGGCCGGTGACTTCCTGAAACTGCTCCCAAATCCTCACGAGCAGCTTGTCCGACTCGTCGTACTGCCTCACGGCGTTGTCGATGTGCTTGCCCACGAGCTCGTGTGTTCGCTGGAACCGGGTGAGCTGCTGATGCAGACCACTCAGCGCCGCGAGGATCTCCCGGGCCCGCTGCTCCACTTCCAGGCCCCGGAGCCCGTGGAGAACCGCCGCGAGGTAGGCATAGAACGTGTTGGGAGAAACGGGAATGACCCGCCGGTACAGAGCGTACGCGACGATGCTCCGCCCGTCCTCCAGCTCCTCGCCCCGGACCACGGCCTCGTAGTACACGTTCTCCGCCGGAATGTACATGAACGCGAACTCGTAAGTCCCCTCATCCGGCCGCACGTACTTGTCGGCAATCTCGTCGATGCGTTCCCGCAGCGTCCGTCGAAACACGCGACGTTCCCGTTCCGCCTGCTCACCATCGGCACTGAGCATCCGCTGGCATGCTTCCAGGGGGAACTTGGAATCGATGGGCACCAGGCGCTGGCCAACCTTGAGGACCGCATCCACCTTCTCCCCTGATCGAAAGCTGTACTGTGTCTCATACAGGCGTGCGGGAAACACCTGGCGCAACAGCTCCTCAAGCCAAACCTCCCCGAGGGTGCCGCGGAGCTTGGGCACCTTGAGTAACTCCTGAACGTCGGCCACGGCTCGCCCCATCGATTCCAGCCGCTCGGTGGCATCGGTGAGCCGGCCGAGTTGCTCCCGCAGATCGGCCAGCGATCGCAACTGCTCAATGCTCCCCTCAGCCAGGCGCTTGGGAACCTCCTGCTGCGCGCCAACCAGGTCATCGAGCCGTGACCGTAGCTCGATGAGCTGCTGCTGCACCAGTTCCGCCTCCCCCGCGCCCCGCCTCAGGAGCACCGACAGAATGATGATCAGCAGGACGGCGATGACCCCAAGCAGCACTTCCAGCATCGAAGCTTACGGCTCCCTTCCACCCAACGGCAGATTCAGTCCTGCCACCAACCCGAACACTGCATCGAAATCACTGGCGCGGAACCACCGCACCTCCACGTACAGTCGAACAGGGGTGCGAAGAAATCGAGGTGTGGAAGCCCCGATGAACAGGTTGATGCCCAACCTGGTTTCTTCCTCCGCCGGATCGCCGGAGATCTCGAACTGGCGACGGGCCAGCCCCCCACCTGCACCGGCATAGAGCACCTGGCGAAAGCCCATGCGGAATGCGACGTCCAGATTTGCGTGCCAGGTGGTGACCTCGCCTGCAAAGATGTAGTCACCGCTGGGAAGCAGCTCCACAAACGCACCCAACGGTAGCCGCGCCTGCGCTCCGACGCTCACCGCCTCCGCATCGAAGTCGTAGCCGCCCCGCACGCCTACCTCCGGCACGGCCCGAGCGATGAATCGGCTGGGACGGCCCCGTTGCCCCCGCTGGCCTTCGACGTCTGCCGGAAGCAGGGCAAGGACCATGACCGCACCGAGTGCTATCTGTGGTAGTCCATTCCTCATCATTGCCCTTGAGGGTGGAGCGTGTGCTGTAATGTACCACGGCNNGTGAGGTTCGAGGTGTGTGGTGTGAGGTTCGAGGTGTGTGGTGTGTTGTTAGTGGTCTGTGGTTCGCTCTGCCTCCGGGCAGGTCGGAGCGCACCACCAACCACTGACCACACACCGAGAACACCTCAGACCTCACACCCCACACCACCAGGCCTGGACAACCCGACGCCGTCGCAATATCCCTCCCGAACACGTCGACCACCTCCGGGAGGTTCACATGCGTCGGTTCAGCGTCGTGGCTCTAGGCATGCTCGTGGTTGTCCCTGCCACGGCCCCCGCCCAGCAGTCAATCAGGGAGTTCACTAGAGACTTGGAGAAGCGGGACGGCTACTTCCCGCTCTACTGGGACGGGGCAGAGGGTCGCCTCTTCATGGAGGTACGCCGCCTCGGTGAAGACTTTCTCTACCTCACTTCCCTGGCGACGGGGATGGGTCATACCCGCCTCGGTCTCGACCGCGGCATGATCGCCGACGAGGCAGTAGCCAGGTTCGAGCGCGTGGGGCCCACAGTGTACCTGATCCTCAGGAACCCGCGATTCCGGGCAGTGAACACCAGCAACCCGGCCTCGATCCGCGCGGTGGAGGAATCCTTCCCGACCTCCACAGTCGCTGCCTTCGAGGTCGAGGCGGAGGAAGACGGGCGACACTTGATCAACGTCACCAGCCACTTCCTCACTGATCACATTGGCGTCATCCAGCGGTTGCGCTCGGCGAATCAGGGAACCTTCCGACTCGATGAGAGTCGGAGCACAGTCTTCCTGCCCCGCACCAAAGGCTTCCCGGACAACACCGAAGTCGAGGTCTCCCTCACATTCACCAGCGACAACCCTGGTTTCCTGGTGCGCTCTCACGCGCCTGACGGCCGCGCAGTAACGCTGAGGCAGCATCACTCCCTGGTCAGGTTGCCGGACGACGGCTTCAAGCCACGGAAGGGCGATCCGCGTGTCGGCAACTTCCGCGTGACGTTCTACGACTTTTCGCGCCCGCTGGAGCAGCGCTACGAAGAGGGCTACATCGCCCGACACCGACTCCAGAAGAGGAACCCTGGCGCCGCCATGTCGGAGCCGGTCGAGCCCATCGTGTATTACCTGGACAAGGGTGTACCTGAACCCTACCGCACCGCTTTCCGGGAAGGGGCCACGTGGTGGAATGCGGTCTTCGAGGCGGCGGGATTCAGCAACGCCTTCCGGGTGGAAGACATGCCCGACGACATGGACCCCATGGACGCCCGGTACAACGTGATCCAGTGGGTCCACCGCTCCAACCCGGGGTCTTCCATCGGGCCGTCGTTTGTGGACCCCCGTAGCGGCGAGATCATCAAGGCGGCGGTGCGGATGGATTCGTATCGGTCGCTCACGGACTACGATCTCTATGCCGGCACGCTGCCGGCCGCGTCGGAGGCCCCCGATCTCGAGATCACCGAGTGGCTCGCCTCCCTCGACCAGGATGTCAGTGGGGAGGAGTTCGCCATGGCCCGGCGCCGGCAACACGCTGCCCACGAGGTGGGGCACACCTTGGGCCTGGCACACAATTTCGTGGCCGCGAGCTACGGCCGCGCGTCCGTGATGGACTACCCGGCGCCGCTCATCAGGCTGGTCGACGGGCGCATCGACCTCGGCGACGCATACAGGAATGGACCCGGCGCGTACGACTCCCTCGCCATTCGTTACGCCTACACCGAGTTCCCGGCGGAGCAGGAAGAGGCAGGCCTCCAGGCGATCGTGAACGAGGGCTTGTCTCAGGGAATCAAGTTCAATACCGGGGGCGACGCTGCCGCCTGGAGCTCCTATCCTGAAGTCACGCAATGGATCAATGGGAGCGACGCCGTCGACGAGCTCGCCCGGGTGATGGAGGTCCGGCGGGCGCTCATCGAGCGATTCGACGAGCGGGCCATTGCAGAGGGCGAGCCCATGGTCTGGCTGAATCGGCGATTCGTCCCGGTCTACTTGCACCATCGCTTCACGCTGGAAGCCGCGATCAAGGCTATCGGCGGGATGGAGTTTCGCTACGCCGTACGGGGCGACACCCTTGCGCCCACGCGCATGATTCAACCGGAGCGTCAGCGTCGCGCGCTGGAGCTCGTGCTCGACGCCCTGGAGCCCGAGGAGCTAGCAATTCCCGAACGCTTACTCCAACTGATGACCCCCAGGGCGTACGGCTATGGGACCGATGAGTGGTTCTTTGGATCTGACGCCTACCCCGCGTTCGATCAGATTGGCGCCGCCCGAACCCTGGCGTCGATGATCATCGGCAACCTCCTGGCCCCCCGTCGTGCGGCACGACTCGCGGCGTTCCACGCACGAAACCAGGATCTCCCTTCCCTGGAGGAAGTCATTGGAAGGTTGATGGCGCGAACCTGGGAGGCCCGCACACGGAGTGAGACCGCCGCCCTGCGGCGGGTGGTGCAGCGCATCGTGGTAGACGAGCTGATCGATCTCGCGGGAAGTCCGAATGCCACGGTCGAGGCACGCGCCGCCGCCGAGTGGGGACTGAGGCGGATCTTCGAGCTGATCCAGATGCAGGAACCGCGCCTGCCTGCGGAGCAGGCACACCAGTCACTGGCCTGGGCAGACATCGAGCGGTTTCTCAATCGGCGCGACGAGGCGACGCAACGGAGCGAGCATCGCGCGATGCCGCCGGGGACGCCGATAGGAGGGCGGTAGGGCCGTAGGGCGGTACGACGGAACGGCGGAACGTTGAAGGGTGCCCCGGTGACTTGAAGGTCGCCGCGCCGCCCCTCACCTACCGCCGTTCCGCCGTTCCACAGTTCCGCTCTACGGTATCCCCGCCTTCACCACGCTCTTCGGCTCCGCCATGACCCAGGTCCGCTCGAGCGCACGCTCCCTGGGATAGATCTCGTTTAAGGTGTCGCCGTCGTACAGCCGACCATTCTTCATCACGTAGCGGATCGTGTTGGTGCTCCTGATGTTGACGAGCGGGTTGGCATCGAGCACCAGGAGATCAGCCAGCTTCCCCACCTCGATGGACCCGAGTTCCTCGCCGAGCCCGATGGCCTCGGCACCCATGATGGTGGCGGTGCGGAGGGCGTCGTGCTCCGACATCCCGCCCGCCTGCATCGACCACAGCTCCCAGTGGTAGCCCAGGCCCTGAAGCTGCCCGTGGCTACCCACGCCCACGCGACCGCCGGCCTCGACGATCTGCTTGAGGCCCACCGCATGGTCCTGGAACACGTGCTCCTCGTCCATGAACCAGCCGGCGTTCCTGCGGCGAGTCGCCTGGTCCAGCACACTATGCGGCGTGAACCGCGCCAGCTTGGTGTCGTCGTGCGGCTGCTCCTTGGCGTACCAGTAGTTCTCGGCCCAGGGGCCGCCGTACGACACGAGCAGCGTCGGCGTATATGCGATCTTCGACTCGGCCGCCAGGGTCACCACGTCCTTGTAGACCGGGTACACCGGCAGCGAGTGCTCCTGCCCGGGGTAACCATCGATCATCATGGTTAGGTCGTACATGAAGCGGAGCCCGCCCTCGGTGGTGGGCATCATCTCCTGCTCCTTCGCCGCCATGATGACCCACTGCCGCTGCTGCCGGTTGCCGGACATGTACATCTTGATCGTCTTGGTATCGTAGTACTCGCTGTAGCGCTTCATGATGTCCCGGGCGTGGTCCAGGTCGCGAATCGGGTCCTCGATATAGTCACCGAAGATGCCGCGGCCGGTTGAGTACACGCGCGGTCCCAGCACCTCACCCGCGTCCACCAGATCACCGTAGGTGATGACGTCGGTAGAGGATGTCTGGGGATCGCGTGTGGTGGTCACCCCGTAGGCCAGGTTCGCCAGGTAGAGCCACACCTGAGTCTTGTGGATCCCCCACGCGGGCCACATGTGGGAGTGGGTATCGACGAACCCGGGAACGATTGTCTTGCCGGAAACGTCGATGACCCGTGCGCCCGCCGGCACCTCGGCCCGCCCCGACGGCCCCACGGACTCGATGCGGTTGTTGCGAATCACGAGGTCGGCGTTCTCGATCACCTGGTCGCCGTTCATCGTGATCACCCGGGCGCCCCGGAGCACCGCCGCGCCCTGCGGGATGTCTCGCTGAGCCCGAATGACGACGCGATGCTCCTCGGGCTCATACTTCGGCTCTTTCTCTTTCTCCTCCTTCTCCTGCTTCTGTTCTTCCTTCTCCTCTTCGCCTGCCGCTTGTCCCGCCTCTCCCGCTTCCGCCGCCCCCTCTTTCTCCTCTTCCTCCGCCTTCTTCGCCGCCTTCACTGAGTCCTCAAACGCCTTCGCCGCATCCAGGTCATACACGAAGTGCGCGTTCCCGATGGACCAATGCACCTTGCGGCCGTCGGCGCTCCAGGCGGGGAACTGACCGCCGATCACGGTGAGCTTCTTCGCCGGGAACGCCGCGTTGGCCGGGTTGGCGACCGAGATGGTTGGAGTGTCGCCACCGATGTACGGTACCGTCACCACGTAGAGGTCACTGTTCACCGCCGCGAGGGCCTGGTCGCCCTTGGGCGCCATCACGATCACTGAGGCTCGGTTGGGTTGCGTCGCCCCGGGGCGCTTGTTGCCCTGGACTTTGACATACGCCTTCTCGTCGGTGCCGTCCCACCGGATGGAAAGCAGGCCCTTGGAGCTGTGGAACAGGTAGATGCGAGCCGCGTTCTCGGTGAAATGCGGTCTCGACCGCCCCTCCGTGGGCGCGATCACCGCGACATCGCCGCCGGCGGCGGGAATCCATACGAGGTCGTCCGCCGCGCCTGGAGCGGAGGGCCCCGTGGACTCCTGGTAGGCGCGGGTGGGCCCCCGGAGCGCGACGATCCGGTCACCGTCAGGTGACCAGGCCGGTTGCTGGTAGGTGGCTGCCGCGGATGTGAGCTGCTGTGGTCGTCCGCGCCCGTCAGCGCGGACCTTCTGGATGTGCCCGCCCTGGGGCGACCAGGTGATGTAGCCGATCCAGCGCCCGTCCGGCGACCAGGCAGGGTGCGCCTCAGTCAGCGAAGCGTCCGTAAGCCGCCTGGGCTCGCCATCCGGGTAGTCCATCACATACAGCCGGTCCATGGCCACGAACGCGAGCCTTTTCCCGTCGGGTGACGGCACCGCGTCCCGAATCTGTCGCACGGTGAACTCGGCGGAGTCCGGGATCTCGTAGTCGAAGGCCAGCTCCGGTCCGATCTCGAAGTCCACATCCACCCGGAACGGGACGGGGATGGGGTCACCCCCGTCCACGGGAACACGCCAGATCTTCCCGCCGTAGGAGGCCACCAGCTCCTTGGAGTCCGGGGTGAACGCCATGCCGGGCAGTACATCCCGGTCGGCGATTGATTCCTGATCGTCCCGCTGCACCGGGTAGGCGAGCCAGCGCTCGTCACCGGTTCCGAGGTCGCGGATCCGCAGGCCGGTCTGGTCTTCGTGGCGCGAGCCGTATACCAGCCAGTGTCCGTCGGGGGAGATCGTCGGGCGGAATGCCGAGCCGTAGCGGAAGGTGCGGGAGTAGTCCTCGCCGGTCTCCCGGTCGTACATGCCGAGCTGGTACTGGGGGAAGCTCGCGTTGTAGTTCCAGCTTCCGGTGCGGCGGGCGTACCAGATGTAGCGCCCGTCGGGTGTCAGCGCCGCGCCCACGGACTTGAGGTTGCGGGGCTCCTTGTGGAGCTGGGCGCCTGAGCCGCCGTCCACGTGGCCGATCCACAGCTTGGTCACGCCGAGGCGGGTCTCCCCTTTGGAAGCCACGACGTACTTCCCGTCAGGCATCCACTCCGGGGACATCCAGGTGCTTCCTTTCCCTTTGGTGAGCTGGGTGGTGTCGCCGGTCTCGAGCTCGAGGATCCACAGATTGTCGCCGCCCGAGCGGTCAGAGGTGAACAGGATCTTCTTCCCGTCCGGGCTGTAGCGTGGCTGGCCGTCGAACGCCATGCCGTGGGTAAGCTGGGTGGCCTTCCCGCCCGTGATGGGGACGGTGTAGAGGTCACCCAGCAGATCGAACACGACGGTTTGGCCGTCGGGGCTCACGTCCAGGGAAATCCACGAGCCCTCGTCGGTGGAGAGCTTGATGGTGCGCCCCGGCTCAAGCGGCAGGTTCTTGTTCTCCTTTTCCTTCTTCGTCGTGTCGGCCTGGGCCGTGTCCTGCTGGACGACGGCGGCTGCGGGGCGTGGACCCACAGCAAGCAGGGCGAAGAAGGCGGCGGCTGTGCTGGAGATCGTACGGGTCCAGGACATGGGTTCGGGCCTCCAGGTTTTCTAGCTACGAGTGGGTTCAGGGGAGGGCTACAAGATGGCAAGGGGGATGGGGGGGCGGGGGGGGGGGGTGGCGCGGCGGGGGCGGGGGGTGGGGGGGGGGGGGGGGGGGGGGGGGGGGGGTGGCGCGGCGACCGCGAAGGGCGGCGACCTAGCACAGCTGCACCCCACGCGCCGACGGGTGCTCGGCGTTGACCACCTGAGCCCCATTCGGTTCGGGGGGACTGAAGAACGACAACTTGCCGGTATCACGGGGGATTCCGGGCGTCCATGCCGAACTTCAAACACCCTCACATCGTACTCTATTGGGAGAAACGCACCCCAAGACGAGCCCCTCTGAGACTTCTCCTACCCCGCCCTTCCTTTGTCAACGGCGGTGTCACTCTCCATCCCTTCAAGGGTCTCCGGCAGCGCATGCAGGGACGCAATTCGCGCGTCTGCTTGCCTGATCGCAGGATCGTCGGACGAAGTGTAGCCACGAGGGATGGCGATCACCTTGGCGTTGGCTGCCTTGCCGGCCAGGATGCCAGCAGACGAGTCCTCTACCACCACGGCCTGCTCGGCACTCACGCTCATTCGGCTCAGAATTTCGAGGTAGACGTCCGGGTCCGGCTTGCCACGAGCACATTCGTCGCTCGACACGACCTTCTCGAAGTATCGCTGCCAGCCGGTGCCCGAGAGCGCCGCATCGATCAGCACTCTGGGGGAACCCGACGCCAGCCCGACTCGGTATCTGGCGACGCAGTATTCCAGCGCTTCGGTCGCTCCGGGAAGGAGAGGAACCTCGCCACGCCGATACGACGCAGCCATTATGCCAACGATGTTGTCCAACACCTCTTCCGAACGCATCGCTCCCTCGAGCTTCCCCCTCACGTACTCGACCCACGTCGACGTGCTGACGCCCATCAGGCGTTCCTGGTCTGCCTCGGTCCAGCTCTTCCCGAATTGCGAGAGCAACTCGCGTCTGGCCTCGAACCACACCGGCTCGCTATCTACGAGCAGGCCGTCCATGTCAAAGATCACTGCTCGAATCACTCAGCATTCCTCCCCTGGCCAAGGTGCCGACTCGACGGCATGATACTGCACCGGGATTCAGCGCAGCGCCACCCGAGGGTTCGGTGGCGTCGGACGTCTTGCCAATCGGAGGCCGGGCCGTGACTGCTCACCGTCGACGATTCGCCATCGGCGTTGACTTCGGCACCAACAGCGTACGAGCTGTCGTGGTTGACGTTGCTGACGGATCCGAAGTTGCCACCCACGTCTGGAAGTACCCCAGCGGTGAGGCGGGCATCCTCCTCGACACCAAGGATCCCAACCTCGCCCGCCAGAACCCGGCCGACTACATCGAGGGGTTCTATGCCTCGGTCAGACGCGCCGTCGCCGCAGCGAAGCGCACTCGAGGGTTCCTGGTCGAGAACATCGTCGGCATCGGGATCGACACCACGGGATCGACGCCCATCCCCGTGGATCGCGACGGGATGCCTCTCGCATTGCGGAAGCAGTTTCGCCGAGAACTTGCCGCGCACGCCTGGCTGTGGAGGGACCACAGCGCCTTTGCCGAGGCGTCCGAGATCACTGACAAGGCATCCAAGCACCGCGATCGCTACCTGACGAAGTGCGGAGGAGTCTACAGCAGCGAGTGGTACTGGTCGAAGATCCTGCACTGCAGGCGCAGCGCCCCGAGAGTCTTCCAGGCAGCCTACGGGTGGGTCGAGCTCGCGGACTTCGTGCCGGCCTTCATCACGGGCAACACCGATCCCCACCTCCTGGCGCGGGGCATCTGCGCGGCCGGACACAAGGCCATGTACCACGACGACTGGGGAGGGCTGCCCTCCGAGCGCTTCTTGGCGTCGCTACATCACGACCTCGCTCCGCTGCGAAGACGCTACGCCGAGCGAGCCGTCCCGGCAGATCGCAAGGCGGGCGCACTAACTGGGGATGTGGCGCGGAAGGTCGGCCTACCGGCAGGGGTCCCGGTTGCGGTAGGAGCGTTCGATGCCCACATGGGCGCGGTTGGAGCGGGCATCAAACAGGGAACCCTGGTCAAGATCATTGGCACCAGCACTTGCGACATCATGGTCGCACCCATGGATGAACCGCTCCCGGACATTCCCGGACTGTGCGGCATCGTGCCCGGCTCGGTCATCCCGGGCATGTACGGCCTGGAGGCGGGACAGTCTGCCGTAGGCGACATCTTCAATTGGTTCGCGAGCCATCTCGTGCCGCAGAAGTACACAGCCAGAGGTGATCCACACACCAACCTCTCTCGCGCGGCGGCGACGATCCAGCCCGGCACGAGCGGCCTGCTGGCACTGGACTGGAACAACGGCAACCGAACTGTACTGGTGGACCCGAACCTGACGGGCCTGCTCGTGGGACAGACCCTTCACACCTCCGCGCCGGAAGTGTACCGAGCGCTCGTAGAAGCCACTGCGTTCGGTGCCCTGACCATCATCAATCGGTTCGAGGAATACGGCATCGCGGTGAGGGATGTGGTGAACTGCGGCGGCATCGCGGAGAAGAACCCGTTCGTCATGCAGATCTACGCCGACGCATGTAATCGCCCCATGAGCATCAGCCACTCGCCGCAGACGTGCGCGTTGGGAGCCGCGATCTTTGGGGCGGTGGCCGGTGGCGTTTATCGCAATGTCCGGAGCGCGCAGCGCAAGATGGTCCGGGCTCGGCGCAAGGTGTACCGACCGCGCAAGGCGGCGGCGGCCGTCTACGCAGAACTGTACGGGCTCTACAAGCAATTGCACGATGCGTTCGGCACGGCGGCGTACGAGCAGGCGCTGGGGCACGTGATGAAATCCCTGATCGCAATTCGCGACCGCACTCGCAAGGAATAGGCGATGCTGGAAGAACTCAAGCATGACGTATGTCGCGCCAACCAGGCCCTGGTACGGCATGGTCTCGTCACGCTCACCTTCGGCAACGTCAGTGGGATCGACGCGGAGCGACTCCATGTCGTCATCAAACCCAGCGGTGTCCCGTACGCCGAACTCCAGCCAGCTCAGATGGTGGTCGTCGACCTGTCGGGCACGGTCGTCGAGGGTGACCTGCGGCCCTCTACCGACACGCCAACCCACCTGTTGCTGTACCAGCACTTCGCACAGGTCGGCGGCATCACCCACGTCCACAGCAGGTTCGCTACGATGTTTGCGCAAGCGCGCCGCGAGATCTCGTGCCTCGGCACTACCCACGCCGATCATTTCCATGGCTCCGTTCCGGTGACCCGCCCGCTCAGCCCCGCCGAGGTCGAGCACGCTTACGAGGCCAACACGGCCCGCGTCATCGTGGAGCGGTTCGCGCACCTCGACCCGAAGGTGATGCCCGCCGTGCTTGTAGCGGGGCACGGACCGTTCACCTGGGGTAGAGATGCCGCCGCGTCGGTGGTCAACGCAGTTGCGCTGGAGGTGGTGGCGGAGATGGCCTTCGGCACTCGTGTGATCGATGCGAACGCACCCGACCTCGAGCAACACCTACTCCACAAACACCACGAGCGCAAACATGGCAAGGACGCGTACTACGGACAGGATTGGTAGATGATCAATCTCAGGCAATACGAGTTGTGGTTCGTCACCGGCAGTCAGCATCTGTACGGTGACGACCTCCTACGACAGGTTGACGATCACGCGCGTCAGATTGCCGAATCACTGGATCGTGCAGATTCGATCCCGGTCAAAGTGGTCGCGCAACCCGTCCAGACGACACCCGATGCAATTCGCCAAGTGTGCACGGCGGCAAACGCCGCAGCGGATTGCGTCGGCATCCTCTTGTGGATGCACACGTTCTCGCCTGCGAAGATGTGGATCGGCGGGTTGAACACGCTGCACAAGCCGTTCCTCCATCTGCACACGCAGTTCAATCGCGACATCCCATGGTCCACGATCGACATGGACTTCATGAACCTCAACCAGTCGGCCCACGGTGACCGCGAGTTCGGGTATCTCTGCACGAGGATGGGATTGGCGCGCAAGGTGGTGGTGGGGCATTGGCGGGACTCGGAGGTGGTGGCGGAAATCGCCCGATGGAGCCGCGCCGCCTGCGCCTGGCACGACGCCCAGGGTGCCAGGATCGCCCGCTTCGGCGACAACATGCGTGACGTGGCCGTCACCGAAGGCGACAAGGTCGAGGCTGAAATGCGTTTCGGGTATGCCGTCAAGGGGTACGGTCTGGGCGACTTGGCGGCGTGTATCGACGGTGTAGATGACGCAGCAGTCGATGGACTGGCCAAGGAGTACGACGAGCAGTACGATGTCGTCGCAGCGTTGCGACCGTCGGGTGCGCGGCGCGCGTCGCTTAAGGATGCGGCGCGTATCGAGCTTGGCCTACGTGCGTTCCTCGAAGACGGCGGCTTCACGGCGTTCACCGACACGTTCGAGAACCTGCACGGCTTGCGCCAGTTGCCAGGAATCGCCGTGCAGCGACTCATGGCGGATGGCTACGGGTTCGGTGCCGAAGGAGACTGGAAGACCGCGGCGCTGGTGCGGGCCATGAAGGTGATGGCCTCCGGTCTGGCCGGCGGCACGTCGTTCATGGAGGACTACACCTACCACCTGCATCCGGAAGGCATGAAGGTGCTGGGAGCACACATGCTGGAGATCTGTCCGTCGATTGCCGGGAGCGCGAAGCCGTCACTCGAGATCCATCCGCTCTCCATTGGCGGAAAAGAGGATCCCGTTCGGCTGGTGTTCGACGCTCGGAGCGGTCCGGCCGTGAACGCGGCACTGATCGACCTGGGCGATCGCTTCCGCGTGGTGGTCAACGAGGTGGAGGTCGTTCCGTCCGATGAGGAGCTGCCCAAGCTGCCGGTCGCGCGTGCCGTGTGGCTGCCGCGGCCTGATTTGAGGACGGCGGCGGCAGCCTGGATCCTGGCGGGCGGTGCTCACCACACCGGCTTCAGCCAGGCGCTCACCGCCGCCCAGCTCGAAGATTTCGCAGAGATAACCGGCGTCGAGCTGTTGACCATCGGTGATACGACGTCCCTCGCAAAGTTCAAGAAGGAGCTCCGCTGCAACGAATCCTACTACGGGCGGGCCGGCCGCCGGTGACGGCCGCCGCAGCCATGCCACGGAGAGGGAACTAGCCCATGCACTGGCTCGACTGGTCGGTTGTCGCCGGGTACTTCGCCGTGCTGCTCGTACTGGCGTGGTGGGTGATTCGCAGGATCAGAGATACCGCCGACGACTATTTCTTGGCCGGGCGAAACCTGGGCTGGTGGGTCGTCGGCGCGTCGATCTTCGCCTCCAATATCGGCTCGGAGCACCTTGTAGGGCTGGCCGGCTCGGGGGCCACCGACGGCGTGGCGATGGCGCACTACGAGCTCCATGCCTGGTGCCTGCTCGTCCTGGGATGGGTGTTCGTGCCGTTCTACATGCGCTCCAAGGTCTTCACGATGCCGGAGTTCCTCGAGCGGCGCTTCAGTGCAACGAGCCGCTGGGTACTGTCCATGATCTCGTTGGTCGCGTATGTGCTCACCAAGATCGCCGTGGGCATCTTCGCCGGAGGCATCGTATTCTCCGTGCTGCTGCCAGAGCTGCGTTTCGGTCCCCTCGACAGCTTCTGGATCGGATCGATTCTCGTGATAGTGCTTACCGGTCTGTACACTGTCGTTGGCGGCTTGCGGGCAGTCGCCTACACGGAAGCGTTGCAGACGGTTGTGCTCGTCCTCGGCTCAGTCCTGGTGACCGTGTTCGGCCTTGAGGCACTCGGCGGCTGGTCGGTGCTACGGGAGGTGGCCGGCTCCGAGATGTTCGACCTGTGGAAGCCGTTGGTGCCCGATGGAGTTGCCGGCACCTGGCAACCCGTGCGGGATGTCGACGCGACCGGGCAGGTAGTGCGGTTGGCCTGGTACTTCAACGACAACTATCCTTGGCTCAGCATGCTGTTCTGTGCGCCGGTGATCGGGTTGTGGTACTGGTGCACCGATCAGTACATCGTGCAGCGTGCGCTGGGCGCGCCTAACGAGCAGCAGGCGCGCCGCGGCAGCATCTGCGCCGCGTTCCTCAAGCTGCTACCAGTCTTCATCTTCATCATCCCAGGCATGATCTGCTTCGCGCTGGCCAAGACCGGAGGGGTGGCAGAAATCCAGCAGGTGCTGCTGGACGCGAATGGCGAGGTCATCAGGGATGAAGCGCAGAAGGCGTTCCCGCTCCTGGTAGCGACCGTGTTGCCGGCCGGTGTGCGAGGCATCGTGGTGGCCGGTCTGTTGGCAGCCTTGATGAGTTCGCTGGCCGGCGTGTTCAACGCCTCGGCGACCCTGTTCACGATGGACTTCTACAGCAAGCTCCGTCCCGACGTGTCACAGCACCGCCTGGTGTGGATCGGCCGCATCGCCACGACCGTCATGGTCCTGATCGGATTGGCATGGATTCCGGTCATCCAGGGCGGCAAGGGATTGTACGACTACTTGCAGGGCGTGCAGGCGTACCTGGCTCCGCCGATCTTCGTGGTGTTCTTCCTGGGGATCTTCTTCAAGCGGTTGAACGCGCAGGGGGCGTTGGCGGCTCTGGTCGTGGGTTTCCTACTCGGGCTGTTTCGCCTCGCAGTCGACACTCCCGTCAAGATGGGGTTTGGCCGATTCGAGGACGGCTACGCCGAAGGCTCGTTCCTGTGGATCGTCAATAGCACGTTCTTCCAGTATTACAGCATCGTCATCTTCCTGGTTTGCGTGGCGGTGATGGTGGCGGTGAGCCACGCCACGCGGGAACCGGACCATGCCAAGATCAGCGGCCTGACGTTCGAGACCATCACTGATGCGCAGCGTAGTGAATCGCGCAGGAGTTGGCGTTGGACCGACGTCGTGGCGTCGACGGCGGTGTTGGTCGCCATTCTGGCCGCGTACCTGTACTTCACGGGATGAGGGGAGGGCACAGGCCCCTATCTTCTCAACGCAATCTCCAGTTTCGTCACCGACGCTGCAGGAAAACGGTAGACGAAGGGCGACCGGCCTCCACGCACATCTGCCGTCGTCGGCACGACGGTATCAGGCTCCTCGAACGTGTTGTGATCGTGCACGTTCCGCGCGGTGAGCGTCGTCGCCATGATGGCGCCGACGGGTGCGCCGCGCACGGTGATCTCGGTCTCGCGCGGTTCCGTCAAGTGTGAGTTGGTGACGGTGAGCGTGAGCGCATCGTCGCGCACCGACGCCGAGCCGTTCAGTCCCCACAAGGATTGGTCACGCTCTTCCCCGTCGCGCCAGTGCACGGTCGGCGCCGACATCACGGTGCGGACCGACCGGGCGCCTTGATGCGCGGTGTACACGGCGAATACGTGGTAGGTCGGCGTGAGCAAGAAACGGTCCTCGTCGGCAAGGAACAGTGACTGGATACAGTTGACCAACTGGGCGATGTTCGCCATCGCAACCTTGTCGGCGTGCCGGTTGAACGTATCCAGGGTGAGGCCGGCCACGAGCGCGTCCCGGATGGTGGACTGCTGGCCGAACAGGTGAGTCGGGTCCACATTGGTCGTCATGCGATGCCACGCCCCCCACTCGTCGACCACCAGCTTGATGCGGTGCTCGCGGTCCATTTCACCCATCACCTGCCACTGCGCCGTGATGAGCGAGTCCATGCGGTTGGCGCTCGAGAGCAGGTCGTACCACGCCGTGTCGTCGAACGCAATCGCCTCACCGTTCGGAGCACTGGTGTAATGGTGTAAGCCCCAGCCCCACATGCGATTGAGGTCGCGCCGCTCGTTGAGCGCGCGAAAGAAGCGACGCGTCCACTCGAGGTCTCGTCCGCTCGGGCCCGACCCGATGAACGAGAGGTCGACCCCGTAATCGGGGACGGCCCACGTGGCGAAACGGCGATACTCGGCTGCGTATTCCTCCGGAGTGAAGTTGCCACCACAGCCCCACGATTCGTTGCCGATGCCCCAGTACTTGACGCCAAACGGTTCCCGCTCGCCGCCGGCTTCCCGCTGCTCGGCGAGCGTGGTGCTGCCTGCCGGTGAGTTACAGTACTCCAACCACTCGAAGAACGCTCGTGCCGGCAGCGACCGCAGGTTGACAGCGAGATACGGTTGCGCGTCGACGAGGCGACAGAACCGAACGAACTCGTTGGTTCCGAAGTGGTTGGTGTCGTACTTGGCGGGCACGTTGCCGAGTTCGCGGAGCGCCCGTTGGTCGATCCAGAAGTTGGTGCGTCGAGGACGCCGCTCGCGGGGCCCGATGCCGTCGCGCCAGTCGTACGAGTCCGCAAAGCAGCCTCCCGGCCACCGTATCACGCTGGGCCGTATCGGCCGCAGCGCTTCGACGATCGCCCGTCGGATGCCGCCGATGTTGGGAATGCTGGAGCTTTCACCTACCCAGATCCCGTCGTAGACCACGCCGCCAAGGTGTTCCACGAAGTGGCCGTAGATCTCTGGCGCAATGGTCCCGATGGATTCGTCGAGAAGCACGTCGATGCGAGAGTCGGCGAGCCTTGAGCCCCGCGCGCCGGCCGCGCCGAGCGACACACCCGTCAGGACGACGCCACCAGCCATCGTCGATGTGACGAAGTCTCTCCTGGTGAGAGTGTGCATTGCGACAGCTCCAATCTCTGAAAGTGTTGACCCCGAGGCCTAGCGAGTATGCCGTGTCCCGCCCGCGGTGAGACCCAGTCCGGTCGCCAGGGCTTGCCGCCAAGCCGTTGTCCGGCGTTGATGAGATGCCGGTGCTCCACATGTCGCGTTCTCCTACCACGCTATCACGGCAACGCCATACGGACCTAGCATCACCCGATCCCCCAGCACTTCACCCTCGAGAAGGTCTCGCTTCCCCGGTTCGATCGCCACCGATGCTTCGGTTTCATTGTGGTTGATCAGGAACACCAGTTTCCTTCCATCGCCCTGACGGATCGAAGCTTCCACGCCTTCGGGAAGATCCACCCATCGTTCCACTCCCGCGTCCTCGAGCAAGCGGTCGATCAGGTGATCGTAGAAGGAATCTTCTTGAAACACCGTGCCCACGTACCACGCGATGCCACGACCCGCCTCGTGACGCGTCACGGCAGCGAAGGGCTCGAGATGCCACTGGTCGTACCTGGCCATCACTGCGGCACTCTTCGGCGTCACCCAGTCCACATAGTGGATTGCCGCAAGGGTGTCCGGGAAGAGCTCCTCGCTGAACACCGGATAGGACCTGTCGTCCAGGGCGCCGTATTCTTCGATCTCTATGCCCAACACGTCTGACAAGAGTCCCGGCAGGGTTCTTTCGTGGGCCAGGTTGTTTTCGTCCTTGACGCCGGTACGGATATCCGTCAGCAGGACACCACCCTGCTCGACAAACGCAATGAGTTTCCGGGCGCGTGCGTCGGGTAGGATGACGAGATGCGGGGCCAGCACCAGCTTGTATCCGGAGAGGTCCACTTCCGGGCTGATCAGGTCGACATTGATGCCGGCTCGAAACAGGGCGTTGTAGTAGCGGGCAATGGCGCGTGCATAGTTGTTCCCGGCATAGCCAGGTTGGCTGGCCAACGACCAGATGGTCTCGTAGTCATAGATGATGGCGACTTCGGCCTCTACAGTGGTGCCCTCGAGCATCTTCTCCAAGCGCCTGTATTCGTGTGCCACTTGGGCGGCCTCACGGTACCGGCGCAGCGGTCTACCGTCATGGCCCAGAAGGCCGTGCCAGTACTGTTCGCGACCCGCTGTGGCTGTGCGCCAGCGGAACCAGATCTGCGCGTCAGCGCCATGGGCCAACTGCTGGTAAGAAATCTTCCGGATCTCCCCCGGCATGGGCGTATCGGTGAAGATTCCCCATCCCAGCGGACCGGCGGTCTGCTCCATGATCCAGAAATTCTTCTGCTTTACCCCCCGCATCAGATCTGCAGTCATGGACGCCGCGTAGGGCTGGGAGGATCGGGACAGTACCGGGTAGTTATCCCAGCTCACGAAATCGAGATCCCGGCCCAACTCGTAGTAGCTGATCGTCGGATTCAGCCCCATCAGGTTGTGGGTGATAAACCAGTCCGGGTTGCCGGCACGGAGGATTTTCACCTGGTCGGCCTGGAAGCGGTAGTTGATCCAGGAATTGAAGCGCCGCCAGTCCAGGCAGGCGCTGGGGTTCCCCGATATTCCCCACATCCCCTCGCCGGTACAATCGGGTATGGTGATCTCAGCCCAGTCCCGTATGATGT
Organism: Gemmatimonadales bacterium; assembly: GCA_011772755.1. Taxonomy (GTDB): domain Bacteria; phylum Gemmatimonadota; class Gemmatimonadetes; order Gemmatimonadales; family GWC2-71-9; genus WVYX01. The sequence goes on along the minus strand of WVYX01000241.1, from coordinate 5,213 downwards.
GCCCCCAGAAATGGGTGCCCCAGGATTGGTTGAAGGTTTCGAGTGTTCCATACTTACGACGCAACCAGTCCTGAAAGTCGATGCGTGACGTTTCGCTGAAGTCCTGCGGCCCGGCAAACTCGTTATCCGTCTGCCAGCCAATCACGTTCGGCGTTTCTGCGAAATGCTCGGCCATGGCCCGTGTGATCCGCTCAGAGAGCAGACGGTACGTTCCGCTGGAGAGGCTGTAATCCTTGCGAGAACCCCAGGTATAGCGCTGGCCGTTGGATTGCATCGCCAGCGTTTCCGGATACTTGCGGGCCACCCACGCCGGCATGACTGCGGTGGGCGTCCCCAGTATGGCTTTCATGCCGTGTCGTTCGAGAAGAGCAAGGACCTCGTCCAGCCACTCGAACCGGTAGGTGCCTTCCGACGGCTCGAGCCAGACCCAGGAGAACTCGGCCAGTCGGACGACGTTGAACCCTGCTTCCTTCATCAGGAGGACATCGGTCTCCCGGCGCTCTTTGGGCCAGTGCTCCGGGTAATAGTCGACACCGACATAGAGTTGCCCGTCTCTACTGAACGTGTCCGCCGTCGGCGAAGGCCGATCGTTCTGCTGGGCGGCCACGGTCCCTATCAGCACAAAGCCTGGACAGAGCCAGAGAAAGCCTCGGCGTAGGAAGGACTTATTCATCTCCTTTTTCCTCCAAATGGATCTGCCGGCAGGCTGATCTCGACATTCGGATGCTGCAAGCAAGATCTGCCTGCCTACTCGCTAAACGACACCTTAGACACCTGGCACAGGAGATCGGGACATTCCTGGCGCGGGAACCAGTTGTGTCTGGAGCTGCGGCCAAGTTGCGGTTGGCGTACTCTCGCACACGCCACTATGAAGCGTCTTCCGAAGGGCCCTTCATGACCGTCTTCTTCATGACCTTGCCCTCCGCGATGACGTCCCCTTCCTGGTGCCATGAAATCGCAGGCGCGGCGGGGCCGTGAGGCCACCAGCGTACCACTCCATAGACGCCATGGCCTTGAGGGCAACGGGGCGAGTATGTCCCGCCGTTCAGTGCTTCACAAGAGTGAGCGTGGAGCGGCGGGAGACGGCCTCGGTCGGCACCCGGTGCTCCGCGTAGACCCTACCGTCGTCTGCTTGACATCACCCCGCCGCACTCGTTCCATACGAGGTCGTCCGCCGCGCCTGGAGCGGAGGGCCCCGTGGACTCCTGGTAGGCGCGGGCGGGCCCCAACGCCGGCGCGATGCGTTCATTCTCGTCCACCACTATGGCCTCTCGTACCGAGAAACCGCCGAGGTACTAGATCTCTCACCACAGACCGTGGCCAACCACCTCACGATGGCCCTCGCCGATCTGCGCAAGCTGCTGGCGCCGCACTTCTACGACCAGTCCAGTTCCGCAAGCGACTCGCCGACGGACGTGACAACCGATCGCTCCGCCTGAGCTGAAGCGGTCGACTCAGCCACCTCTGCAGCGACAACCCGCAGGCCCCTTCCACACCCTCGCTCGAGTGAACCCTGATTGGTAGGAATCCGGCACCGCACTCGTGTTCAGAATGAGACCGGCGCGTGGCGATCGCATGGAAGATCTCATCACCCGAGTGCTGAGCGGCGAGGCCAGCGACTCCGAGAAGCGGAGCGTGGAGCGCTGGCGGCACGAGTCCGCCGAGAACGAACGGTTGTTTCAGGAGTTTCTCCGTACGTGGAGGCTCGCCGCGCTCAACGACCCACAGGAGCGGATTACCCCTCCACCGCCGGTGGAGCAGATCGTCGCGCTGGCCGAGCAGCGCCGCAGGTACGCGACTCCCGTCGTACCCGCGCTGTCACGCCTCCGACACGTCAGGCGTTGGGCCGCGGCAGCGGCAGCGGTACTGGTCGCCGCCGGACTCGGCTCGGTGAGAGTGCTCTGGACTCCACAGTCGATCACCGCGACAGGCCCTGACGACATTCGGACGGTCGTTCTCGCGGACGGCAGCATCGTCCGGCTCGGTCCGGACAGTGAGTTGGGCGTACGCGGGAGTGACTCTCGAACCGTCGGCCTCAGGGGAGTGGCCTTCTTCGGCGTCGTGACCGATCCGAGTCGGCCGTTCGTTGTGTCGACACCCGCCGGACGGGCGGAGGTACTCGGCACGCGGTTCGAGATCCGCGCCAGCGAAGACTCCCTGCGGCTGGTAGTCGTCGAGGGTCGCGTCGGCCTCACAGCGGCGGGGCAGAACGTGGAGGCACGTGCCGGAGAGTTGAGCCGGATCACCGGCGGCGGCCCGTCCGAGCCTGAGGCCGTCGACGTGTGGGAACTGCTCGACTGGCCCCAGGGACTGCTGATCTTCCAGGCCACGCCGTTGCAGCAGGCCCTCGAAGAAGTCGCGGCCCTGTTCGACACCCCAGTAGTCATCCGAGATAGCACTCTCGCCAGCCGCTCCGTGACGGCCTGGTTTGAGAACGAGTCCGTAGAGGAGGTCGTCACCACGATCTGTCAGGTCGTCGGCGCGCGATGTACCGTGGGCAGCACGATCGAGGTGGCGCGATGACGGCCGGATATCGGACCATCATCGTCTGTTTGCTCGCGGCGCACACGCCTGTCGTCCAGGCGCAGGAAGCCGATCACCAGAGCAGTACCAGATTGTTGAATCGCCCGGCCCGCCTCGAGGTACGCGAAGTCTCCTTGGAGACAGCCATTCGACAACTGTCTCAGCGATCCGGCGTTCCATTCGCGTTCAGCCCCGACGTGCTCCGCAGTCACGGCACGGTCAGCTGCTTCTGCACCGACGCGACGGTGGCCGTTGCACTCGATTCGCTTCTCGCAGGCACCGGACTGGTGTACAGCGAGACAACGCGCCGTGTGGTGCTGAGCCCGCCAGCAGCTCCCCGTGCTGCGCGCCTACGAGAGAGCATCGTGCAATCCGGAACGCTCGTCGGCTTCGTGCGTGCCGCTCCCGATAGCCAGCCCATCAACGGTGCATGGATCCAGGTGTCCGGTCGCCTGGGAGTGGTGCGCACGGATGACATGGGACGGTTCCAGCTCACGCTCACGCCTGGCCCGTACGACCTGCTCGTCCAGGCACTTGCTTTCTCACCCCGACAATTGCGGGGCATTCGCATCGGGCACGGTGACACAACTGCCGTGACGGTGGTGCTCGACCCGGCCCCGGTCAGACTCGACGAGATCGTGGTGACACCGGGTACGTATGGGATCCTGAGGGAGGCAAGCGTGGCCACCGAGCAGGCGTTGACCCGGGACTACGTACACGCTCTGCCCCGTGTCGCCGACGACATCTATCGGGCGGTGGACCGCCTTCCGGGAGTGGCCACCCACGACATCACGGCGAAGATCAATGTTCGCGGAGCGCCCAACGATCAAGTGCTGGTACAGCTCGACGGTCTCGAGCTGTTTGAACCATTTCATCTCAAGGACTGGGACGGGTCGCTGAGCATCATCGACGTGGAGTCCGTGGGCGACATCGAGCTCATGACAGGCGGGTTCACCGCCGAATACGGCGACAAGATGACGGGCGTGTTCGCCATGCACACCACGAACCCACCACCAGATCGCACCAGGACCACGATCGGCTTCAGCGTCATGAATCTGACGGCGAAGAGTGAAGGTGGCTTCGCCGGGGGACGGGGAGCGTGGTTGGCGTCGGCGCGGTATGGCTTCCTAGGTCCTGTCTTGAAGATCCTCGGCGAGGCCAACGGAGCGGAACCCACGTACTACGACGTGTTCGGTAAGCTGCAGTACCAGCTCGGTCCGCGGCATCTGATCTCGGGACACGTGCTCCATGCGGCCGATGACTTCGCAGTTCTCGAGGAGGACGGCACCGATGTCCACAGCAAATGGGGGTCGAGCTACGTCTGGATGAACTGGAACGCCGACTTCACACGCACGCTTTCCGCACAGACGATCATCTCAGCCGGCCGGATCACGCGCGAGCGAACGGGCCGCGACTACGAGGGTGGCCCCAACCCGGTGGTCAGCACGAGTGTGCAAGATCACGGAACGTTCCACTTCTACGGGCTCAGACAGGACTGGGACCTGAGGATATCGGATCGCATGTTGGTGAGGTGGGGCGTCGATCTCAAGCACGGGTTGGCGGACTACGACTACTCTCGCTGGCAGGCAGAGTGGGTACCCAACACGACCGACTCCACCGCACCGGCGTGGGAGCGACGCTCCCACCGCCTCTCGATGACCGCACGCCCGTCCGGTAAGGAGGTTGGCTTCTTCCTCTCGAACCGCCTGAGGCCCATGAACCGACTCACGGCAGAGATCGGTTTCCGATACGATCACCACTCCCACAGCGGCGACAACACGGTGAGCCCTCGGGTGAACGTGGCCATTGAGGTGGCGCCGCGGACTACTCTGCGTTCAGCCTGGGGGTACTACTACCAGTCACACGGGCTCGATGAGCTGAATGTGGCCGACGGCGACGACCGGTTCTATCCCTCACAGCGGGCCGAACATCGTGTCCTCGGGCTGGAGCACCGACTGACCGACGGCACGTCCTTCCGCGTTGAAGCGTACGAGCGAAGGATATCCGACCCGCGGCCGGAGTACCGGAGCCTGGTACCGATCATCGAAGCACTGTGGGAAGAAGGCGATGGCGACCGCATTCGTGTTGCGCCGACCCGCGGCCTCGCGCGCGGTATCGAATTCCTCGCAAGACGGGATGTCGGCGGACGGTTTGCCTGGTCCGCCAGCTACGCGCTTGCACGGGCCGACGACGAGATAGGTGACGAGTGGGTGCCACGTCCCCGCGATCAACGACACACCGTCCGGCTGGAGCTCGCCTATCGGCCGACGCCAACGTGGTCGTTGAGTTACGCGTGGCAGTACCATTCCGGGTGGCCTGGCACCCTCGAACGCTACGACGTGATGACGGCTGTCGATGGCTCTCGGTTTGTCGCTCGGACGTTCGGACCGATCTACCGCGAACGCCTTCCGGCGTACCACCGGCTCGACGTGAGAGTATCGAAGTCATTCCCTGTTGGCCGCGGCCAGCTCGAGGTGTACTTCGATGTCTTCAACGCCTACAACCGGAAGAACGCCGAGGCCTTCGACTACGCGTTCTGGATAACGTCGCAAGGGCGCCTAGTGACCGAACGCGGTATCAACCCATTGCTGAGGGTCTTTCCGACTTTCGGAGCGCGGTTGGAGTTCTGATCCTTTCGTCCTGAGGAACAGCAAGATCACGGCCGCCAACGTGGCGGCCCCCCGGTCTGT
>WVYX01000099.1:826-1061 GCA_011772755.1 Gemmatimonadales bacterium | reverse complement strand
GTGTTGAAGGTGTGGAACAGCTCCTCTTGGGTGCTGTCCTTCCCGCCGACGAAGTGCGCGTCGTCGAGTAACAGGATATCCACCTTGCGATAGCGGGCGTGGAACTCCGCTGTGCGGCGGCTGCGGATCGCGTCTATCAGTTCGTTGGTGAATTGCTCCGCGGACAAGTAAGCGACCTGCGTGCCTGGAAAACGCTCCAGCACGCGGTTGCCGATGGCATGAAGCAAGTGCGTCT
>WVYX01000099.1:423-651 GCA_011772755.1 Gemmatimonadales bacterium | reverse complement strand
GATGACGGCGGCCGCTGGCGCCGGGGTAGCCCCGGCAGCTGCTTGCTCTCTGGCGCCGATCTCCTGCAAGTCTGCAGACGGGAGGGCGTCGAGGGGTTGCGCCGGGCGCCCGTCTGCCCGTTCCTCGACGCTCAGGTGGAAGTGCTCGCCGAGGATGCGGCGGGTGAGGGCGAGCAACAGCGCACCGTACTTGTCCTCGATCCATTCCGCGGCGAAGTGGCTGGGCGC
>WVYX01000099.1:0-292 GCA_011772755.1 Gemmatimonadales bacterium | reverse complement strand
GCGGCATGTTAGAAGCCGGCATGGTGGAAGTCAAGTTGACGGGAACGCGTTCTACGTAACTTGCGACAAATAACCGTTTCCTCGCGGCAGCGATGTGATGTGGCTTCGTAAACTGAGGTTGGGTCCGGGAGTCGTGGTGGCCGCCGCGTTCGTGGGGCCGGGCACAGTCACGACGGCCACCGTGGCGGGCGCGCGTCACGGGTTCACGCTCATCTGGGCACTGTGCTTCGCGGTGGCCGCTGCTCTGGTCCTGCAGGAGATGTCGGCGCGCCTCGGTGTCGCGGGTGGCATG
>WVYX01000185.1:839-2103 GCA_011772755.1 Gemmatimonadales bacterium | reverse complement strand
AGAAGACAGGCGGCAGGAATCACCACGGTAAGATCACCGCGCGGCACCGGGGCGGGGGGCACAAGCGGCTATACAGGCGGATTGACTTTAAGCGGAACAAGGATGAGTGCTCAGCGAGAGTTCTGTCCATTGAGTATGATCCGAACCGCTCGTGCCATATCGCCCTGCTGGAGTACGAGGACGGCGAGAGGCGGTACATCCTTGCTCCCGCGGGTGTGGTCGTGGGCGAGATGGTCGAAAGCGGTGACAAAGTGGAGCCCAAGCCCGGCAACGCGATGCCGCTGCGCAGTATCCCGGTGGGGCTGGACGTGCACAACGTGGAATTGACAGCTGGGGGCGGCGGTCAGTTGGCGCGCGGCGCCGGAGCGTCGGCACGACTGGTAGCCAGGGAGGGCGAGTGGGCGGTCTTGGTCCTGCCCTCCCCTCCGGCGAGATGCGTCAGCTGCATGCAGCGTGTCGTGCAACCGTGGGCCAGCTTGGGAACGCGGACCACCAGAACGTACGTATGGGTAAGGCTGGCCGCAAGCGGCACCTTGGGCGGCGTCCGCGAGTGCGAGGCACGGCGATGAACCCGGTGGCTCACCCGCTGGGGGGGGGCGAGGGACGCAGCGGCGGCGGGAGGCATCCCTGTTCGCCGTCGGGAAAGCTGGCCAAAGGTGGGCGGACGCGCAAGCCTGTGAAGGCCTCAAGCAAGCGTATCCTCAGGCGGCGTAGGAGCGTGCGGTACGGGCAGGTGGCGCTGCGATGACAACGCATTAGCGATTGGTCTGAAATGATCTCTTGGTGCCTGGGTGCCCGGCAGGGGCGGCGGAGGCATCTCGACAGGTCGGGTTGAGGGCGCGGCGGCGGGTGTGCGGGCAGCAGTGGGATTCGCTGGAGGATTGGTCCGGCGACCTGGAGTGAGACTTGCAGTGAGCCGTTCGCTGAAAAAAGGGCCCTATGTGGACGAGAAGCTCTTTCGCAAGGTGTCGCGCGCTAAGGAAAGTGGTTCGCGAACGCCGATCCGTACGTGGGCGAGGCGATGCACGATCGTACCCGAATTCGTCGGACATACGTTCGAGGTGCACAACGGCAAAGTGTTCCACAAGGTGTTCGTGACTGAGGACATGGTAGGCCACAAACTTGGTGAATTCAGCCCGACGCGCACGTTCCGCGGACACGGCTCGGGGCGACGGGAATAGGGCGGTCGTCAGTGCCAGCAAGGGCAGGGCTTTAGGGCAGGAGTGGCCGAGGAGGCTGGTTCAGTCGCGACCTGGGTCGAGCT
>WVYX01000185.1:512-813 GCA_011772755.1 Gemmatimonadales bacterium | reverse complement strand
CTGGCAACGCATCGATATGCTCGCACGAGTGCTCGTAAGGCACGTTTAGTGGTGGATCTGATCCGAGGTCGAAACGTGGACGACGCGCTGGACATCCTGCGGTTCACGAACAAACGGGCTAGCGTGGTGGTCGAGAAGGTGCTGCGCTCGGCCATGGCTAACGCGGATGAGCAGGAGGCGGATATGTCGCGTCTGTACGTTGCGGATGCCCGGGCTGATGACGGTCCGTTTTTCCGGCGGTGGCGACCAAAGGACCGTGGACGCGCCCATCCGATAGACAGGCGGACGTGTCATGTGGCCG
>WVYX01000185.1:0-502 GCA_011772755.1 Gemmatimonadales bacterium | reverse complement strand
GTCCGTTCGGGGGTAGGCTGCGGAGGAGATATGGGCCAGAAGGTCAATCCAATTGGCTTTCGGACGGGAATCACTGAAGAGTGGAAGTCGCGGTGGTACGCGCCAAAGGCGGCCTACGGCGAGTTCCTGGTCGAAGACGAGCGTCTTCGGGCGTACATCGTCAATAGGCTGAACCGCCGGCCGCCGCACGCGGGCGTTAGCAAGGTGGAGATCGAGCGGACGCGAAACGAGGTGAAGGTGATCCTTCACACGGCGCGGCCGGGACTGGTGATTGGGCCGAAGGGGGCGGAGGTCGATCGGCTCAAGGACGAGCTGGAAGAGTTGGTGGATCGCAAGATCAACANNNCAAACAGCCGGATCTGAACGCGCAATTGGTCGCGGAGGCGGTTGCAGAGCAGCTGAAGAAGCGGGCCGGCTTCCGACGGACGATGAAGCAGCACTGTGAGGCGTCGATGAACGCCGGAGCGAAGGGGGTTAAGATCATGTGCAAAGGCCGGTTGGG
>WVYX01000218.1 GCA_011772755.1 Gemmatimonadales bacterium | reverse complement strand
GGCTCACCGCTAGAGTGCGACGGGGATCACCTTCGCCATGCTGCGAGGGGGCCCACCTGCGTAGCACCAGTCCCCTCTTGACCCATCGTATGCCCCAGGCGGGACATTTGCCGGTGCCAGTCAGGCGCTCCCTGTCTTGAGGGCCAATCAGACTGGGGCAGGTTCGGGTTTCCTGCCGTCTAGCTGGGTGATGTCGGTGTCCCCTTTCGTGGCACAAGCCGCCCGGATCTCAGCCTGGGGCCGGTAGCCCAGGCCGGTGAGCCCTACAGCTCGACCACCCGCCCCAACCCCCGTTCCTCCGCCCGCTGCACCGCCTGCGCGCCGGCACACAGATCCTGTACCGCCACCCCGACCGACTTGAAGAGGGTGATCTGATCGTCCCGCGTGCGGCCCTGCGCCGTGCCGTTCACGATCTCGCCCAGCTCGATCAGCGCCGACTCGGCCAGCAGGCCACCGCGCACCGCCGCGATCACCTCACCAGCCTCAGCCATCGCAGCCTCCCGCTGGTCGACAACTACTCGCGCGCGGCCCACCAGCGCCGGATCCACCTCCCGCATCTCCGCAGTATAGGAACCCACTCCATTGATATGGACACCAGGTGAGATGTCGTCCGGGGCAAGCACGGGATCGGCCGAGGACGTGGCGGTGCAGATGATGTCCGCATCCCGCGTGGCCTCATGCACCGAGGATGCAACAGTGATCGCCGTCGGAATACCACCTGTCCCAGCCATCTCCTCGGCGAACTGTTCGACCTCCTGGCGGACCAGAGAATAGACCGCGACCGACTCCGCCGGCCGCACACAGCACACGGCTTCGAGCTGTGTCCGGGCCTGCACACCGGATCCGATGACCGCCACTCGGCAGGCGTCCGGGCGGGCCAGGAGCTGGGTGGCCAGTCCGCTGGCTGCGCCCGTGCGGATCGCCGTGAGCGACTGGCCTTCGATGAGCGCCACGGGCTCGCCGGTCTCGGGACTGAGCAACAGCACGGCTGCATGGATGAGGGGGAGACCAGCCTTCGGGTTGTGGGGAAACACCGACACGAACTTGCCCCCCAACCCGTGCGGGACGTCGCACCGTGCAGGCATCACCAGGGTGACTGCACCTCGGTCCGGCACAGCGACGCTGGTCCGAAGCGGCAGTTCCGCCGTGCCGTCCGAGAGCTGGCCGAATGCCTGCCGCATAGCCTCAACGGCGTCGCCCATCGAGAGGGCGGCCCGGACGTCGTCAGCTGAGAGGACTCGGATTGACAAGGGCGGATCGTCGGTTCGGCGGGTCGGCGGATCGCCAGCTGCGCGGAAGCACTCCGGCGCTCTGGCATCCCACGACCCGAGAAGTAACATTCCTGCGCGCCTCGGACTTCGCAACGACAAGGACTATGCGAACCGACGAACCGACGAACCGACGAACCGACGAACCGACGAACCGACGAACCGACGAACCGACGATCCTCTGACCCATGCTCGGCTTCTACCTCACCATGTTCGCGCTCCCCGCCGGCATCATTGCCGCGGCCGTCGTGCTGGCCCGCCTCACGCGGGAGCGGAAGAAGTAATGCAGGAGAGCGCGACGGTTCAGATCGCGGCGGATCCCTTCGCCGTCACAGCCTTCGTTGCCTACCTCGGCGTCATCATAGGCATCGGCGTACTGTCGGCCCGGTTTTCCTCGACGGGCGTGAGCCACTTCTTCGTGGGCGGCCGCAAGATGCACCGATTCGTGGTGGCCCTCTCGGCAGTGGTTTCGGGCCGCTCAGCCTGGCTCCTCCTGGGCGTCACCGGCATGGCTTACTCCATGGGCGCCGGGGCGGTGTGGGCAGTCACCGGCTACATCATCGCGGAGTTGTTCCTTTTCCTGTTCTACGCCGGTCGCCTGAGACGGTTTAGCGAGACCCACGACTGTGTCACTCTCCCCGACTTCTTTGCTGCCCGCTTCGGCGACCGCAGCGGTCTGCTCCGTTCGGTGCTCATCGTCGTCATCCTGATCTTCATGGTGGGATATGTGTCAGCCCAGTTCGTGGGTGGGGGCAAGGCGTTTGCGGCCAGCTTCGGGCTCAACCCGACCGGCGGCATCCTCCTCACCGCCATGATCGTGCTGATCTACACCACGCTAGGGGGATTTCTGGCGGTGAGCCTGAGTGACACCCTCCAGGCCTGCATCATGATCCTGGCCCTGGTGATAGTCCCGGTTATTGCCATCGCCGACCGGGGCGGCCTCGCAACGGTGCTCGCCGAGCTTCGGTCCCTGGACCCCACCCTCATCGATCCCGTTGCCCTGGCAGCCGGTGTTATCATCGGATTCCTCGGTATCGGCCTGGGCTCTCCAGGCAACCCCCACATCATCGTCCGCTACATGTCGATCGCTGAGGCGGACCAACTGCGCTACTCCGCCGTGGTCGGCACCATCTGGAACGTGGTCATGGCGTGGGGCGCTCTCTTCATCGGGCTCGCCGGCCGGGCGTATTTCCCGGAGGTATCGCTCCTTCCCGACGCCGACACCGAGCAGCTCTACCCACTGCTTGCCGCGCAGCATCTCCACCCGGTCCTGTTCGGGATCGTGGTGGCTTCCATCTTCGCCGCGATCATCTCCACGGCCGATTCCCAGCTGCTGGTCGCTGCCTCCAGTGTGGTACGGGATCTGTACGAGAAGATCCTACGCCGTGGCGAAGTCGTACCCCAGAAGCGGCTGGTGCTCTACAGCCGGATCATGGTCGCACTCCTAGTGACGGCCGCCCTGGTGTTCGGTGTGCTGGCCGAGCAACTGGTGTTCTGGTTGGTGTTGTTCGCCTGGGCGGGCCTGGGAGCGGCGATCGGGCCCACCTCTGTCCTCGCGCTCTTCTGGCGTCGGACGACCCGCGCCGGTGTCATCGCAGGCCTGGTCACGGGGACTGTGGTGACCATCGTTTGGGAGAGGACGCCGTTCCTGGAACCGCTGATCTACGAGCTCATTCCGGCCTTCGCCACAGCGCTAGTTGTGACGGTCCTCGTGAGCCTGTGGACTCGAGCACCGGAGGACACAGACGGCCTCATGCGAGCCATGAGCCGCCAGCCGTCCGGCAGCAATTTGCGGTTCGCAGTTCGCAATTCGGGAGGGAGTCATGTCAGCGGCAAGGCCAACGACGATGACCGAGCACCCAACCGCTGACCCTCGGACGATTCAGGCGGACGACGGGCACGAGGGCGTCTCACGAACTGCGAATTGCGGACTGCTAGTTGCAAGCTGACGGCTTAGGGCTGACGGCTGAAGGCCCTCACTGCAGCGCCAGCACCATCAGCAGCGTAGCCGCCTCCCCGCTGCCGTCAAACCCAAAGTCGAACACGGTGCTCGTATTCGTGAGCGTGAGCGTGTTGCCCGATAGGGCGAACGAGAATGCCGTTGGGAAGGTCAATGTCGGCGCGCCCGGATTGTCGGCCTGCGCCTGGAGGTCCAGCATAATCGTGTCGACCTGAAGAGCGAGGCTCCCCGAGAGCGTGAACGGGCCGGTGAGTGCGAACGAACCGCTGCCGGTCACCGACCCGTCCGCAGCCACCATGACCGTCATGGTGCCGCCGTTAGCAATGAAGTCGAACACCCGAGAAGCCCCTCCGATCTCAGTCCACTGCAGGCGGGTCATGCTCCATGTCCCCACGAGGTCCGCCATGGTCACCCCAGCGGGTCCGGCTGAGTCCCCGCACCCGACAGCCGGCCCGGCGACGAGCGCAGCCAGCGAGATCACCCGCGATAGCCTCACATAGCCCTCCTCACCCTGGGCTCGCGCTTCCCCGCGGCTGGATGATGGCTTTAGTCACATTGAGCGCTTCCACGTCGGCCAGCGCTTGCCCTGTCTGCTCCAGTGAATAGCGCCGGCCGATCAGCCGGTTGAACTGGAGGCGGTCGCGGTATTTTACCAGCATACGCAACGCGCGAACCATGTGCTGGAACGCCGTACCCCAGTGGCCGCGGACATCCGCGTGCTTGCGGTTGATGTCCGAATGGGGATTGATGGCGGCGGCGCCGGTGTCGGTATAATGTCCCGCGATCACGTAGATGCCGCCGTCCCGAAGCAGGTCGAAGCCCTCCGGGAGCGCGTCCGGATTGCCGGCAGCCTCGATCACCACGTCCGCACCCCGCCCATCCGTCAATTCCTGCACCGCCCCGGCTCTCTCTCGCGGCGCGGTTGCGTCGAGGCCCAGCACGTGCTCAGCACCCAAGGCCCGGGCGAGCTCGAGACGCCCGGCGGGCGCGCCGATCACGATCACAGTTCCCGCCCCCCGCAGGCCCGCGAACGCCGCCGCCGATAGTCCCACGGGGCCGGCACCCTGTACCACCACCGTATCGCCCATCGCCAGCGTGCTGCGCTCCACGGCGGCGAATCCGGTGAACAGACCGCATCCACCACCGATCACATCATCCGGCGATAGCTCCTCCGGCAGCCTGAGTACCCGCACGCCGGGCTTGAGGTAGATGCGCTCGCTCCAGCCACCAAGGGGCCCATCGTGCGCTGAGTAGGTGATGCCGTAGACGCGCCGACTCGGACAACGGTTCGGCTGTTGCGTCACCGTGCAGTACCAGCACGCGTTGCAGACCTCGTGCACGTCGTAGAACGTGACCAGATCGCCCGGGCGCAGGCTGTTATCCAGCGCGTCGGTTTCGACCCCCCTTGCCTCGAGCACTCTGCCGACGCTCACATGCCCTGGTATGATGGGATACGGAACGCCTTCCAGCCGCCCGTGGTGTAGATGCACATCGGTGCCACAGACCTCGCTGGCAACCGTCTCGAGCAGTATTGACCCCGCCTCGAGGTCGGGATCGGCGACGTCCCATACCTCCATGGGCTTGCCCGGAGCGGGCATGACCGCGGCGTTGATGGACATCCTAGACCCCTTCCAAGCCTATCTTGCCGAGCAACGCGGCGAACCTCGAGTCTGAGCGCACGCAATCGTACAACGGGTCGACCCCCAGGAAGACCATGTGTAGGGCGCGCTCGTCACATGCCTTCTCGAGCCACTCGAACGCTTCGTCGACCTGCCCGAGGCCCATACACACCACACCCATGTAATCCGCGGGCACGTAGCCGTGGACCGCCCGCTCTTCCAGCTCGCCGCGGAGTCGCAGCGCTTCATCACGGTTGCCCGACCGCGCGCACGCGTGACCCAGATACGCCGCCATCCCGGGATGACCGCCGGAGCTAACCATGCCGCGGCGAAGCACCGAGATGGCATCTTCCCACATCTCCTTCATCATGTAGGCCTGCCCCAGGAACCAGTGCAGAAACACATAGTCAGGGTCGAGCGCGAGGGTCTGTTCAAAGCGTTGCAGGGCTTCGTCATAGCGGCGACCGAAGTAGTGCACCCAACCCAACCCGGCGTTGATGGTGAGCGACAGCGGATCCACCTCACGGGCCTGGCTCACCATCTCGAGGGCATCGTCCAGACGCCCTCGCGCCGCCAGGTACTCGGCGTACGAGTGCAGGGCCGTCGGATGATTGGGGCTGAGTTCCAGCGCGCGCGTAAAGCAGAGCTCTGCACCATGCCAGTCCCAGTCGTAATAGAATCTCACGACGGCCTCCGAGGTATGTGCCTCGGCGAGCGCTTCATCGATCTCCAGCGCCTTCGATGCCGCTGAGTGAGCCCTCGGGAATGCCTCTGCGGGAGGCAGGTGCCTGTACCAAGCCAGCAGGCTGTACGTATCCGCCAGCCCCGCGTAGGCCAGCGCATATCCGGGATCCTCTGCGATCGCCTGTTCGAAGTACTCGATACCCTTACTGAACCCAACCCGCGTTCGCGTGTTCTCTACGTAGCGACCCTTCAGATACAGCTCATAGGCCGCGACGTTCTCCGTGTATCGCTTCACGCGCGGCGGTCTCTTCTCGCCCCCAAGCCGGCCCCTCAGGGCCTCCACGATCGCTCTCGCAATCTCATCTTGGATCGCGAACACGTCTTTCATCTCGCGGTCGTAACGCTCCGACCACAGGTGGTAGCCATCGGCCACGTTGATCAACTGCGTCGTGATCCGCAGGCGGGTGCCAGCTTTGCGTACGCTGCCTTCGAGGACCGTGGCGACGTTGAGCCTGGTCCCGACCTCGGCGATGCTGGCTGACTTGCCCTTGAACGCAAAACAGGAAGTCCGGGCCGCGACATGGAACTCACCATGTTGGTTCAACGCGTTGATGATTTCCTCTGCAACGCCATCGCTGAAGTACTCGTTCTCCGGATCGGGACTCATGTTCACGAAGGGCAGCACGGCGATCGACTGTGCCGGGGGAGCGGTGGGAGCCGTCACCGGAATGGGCCCGCTGGGGGTGGAGAGCGCACGTCCAGAACCCAGCGCCTGCGCGAACTCGGCGGTCGTCGCAAACCGATCCGTGGGCGCCCTGGCCAGCGCCCGGAAAATGACCCGTTCGAGTGTAGTCGAAACCGTATCCCGGACCGCGCGTAAGCTGGGCACCGGCTCCGCCAACTTGCGCGCAAGAATAGCCTGCGGATTGAGACCCTTGTACGGCGGCTCACCCGCCAGCATCTCGTACAGGACACACCCAAGGGCATAGATGTCCGAACGCGCATCGAGTTGCTGCTCCCCGCCCGCTTGCTCGGGACTCATGTAGGCCGGAGTTCCCACAGCGATGCCCTCGGTCGTCACTTGATCATCGCCTGCTGCCGTGATCGCCCGGGCGATGCCGAAGTCGGTCACCAGCGCATGGCCCGACTCCAGCATGATGTTCCCCGGCTTGATGTCCCGATGCACGACGCCACAACCGTGCGCGTAGCCCAGCGCATCCGCCACCTCCAGCGTTATGTGTAGCGCCTCCTCCAGCGGCAGTTGCTTCTCACGGATGAGGCGGTTCCTGAGGGATTCGCCGCCCACATACGGCATGACGTAGTACAGCAAACCGTGGACTTCGCCGGAGTCATAGAGAGGGAGGATGTGTGGATGGCTCAGCCGTGCGGCGATCTGAATCTCTCGGAGGAAGCGCTCTGCACCAAGTGAGGCCGCGAGCTCCGGCCTCATGACCTTGACAGCAACGCGGCGTTGATGCTTGAGGTCCTGGGCGCGATAGACCGTTGCCGTGCCCCCGCGCCCCAGCTCCCCACTGATGGAGTAGCGGTCTCCGAGAGCGGTTCTCAGGCGGTGCAACTGCTCAGTCACGATATCCGGGACCTCGCACGGCCCGGTGGCCAAAACGGCCGGGAACGTGGGCCTTCAGGGACGGTACCATCAGGGTTCAGCCACCCAGACAAGTCACGGATTCGAGCCCGCGCACCTGACGGAGCCATCTTACCCAATGAGCATACCCACATACACAACCGCCGTGCCCCCGAGCAACAACAGCCCGACCCAAGAGAGCACCAGCATCGCACGACCCGGCCGGTGCTCCGGTGCAACCTCCGGGGAATTCACGACTCTCAGGTTGAGGTATCCGAGTACGGGGGCCGTCAGAAACGATACGATCGTGGCAAAATCCACCATCGTGGTCAGGTTGCCGACGAACAGCACGAGCACCAGAACCGTTGACGCGGCCAGCGCCACCAGCGTGACCCAGTAGGGAACCCCGGCGGACGGAACCCCGTGCTCGTCGCTGTGCCCGGGCTTCAAGTTCACAAACGACCGCTCTAGGGCCCGCGGGAAGCCATCTACGACGGTGATCGACGTCGAGAGCATGGTGGTGAGGACTGCCACCAGCACAATGGGCCGAGTCCACTCACCCAGCGTAGTGCTGTAGAGATGCACCAACTGCGTGGAGAACACCGGACCCGCGCCACTGAAGGCGGTCCCGGACCCGAACATCACGCCGGCGCCGAGGATCAGGAAGCAGAACGCCAGGAAACCGGTTCCAGCATAACCGATGAAGAAGTCGAGCCGTGCAGCGGCTACCGATGCCCGAGCACCGGCGGCTTTGTCCTTCGCCAGGGTCCACAGGGAGCTCCACACGGAGATGTCGATCGCCGACGGCATCCAGCCCACCAGCGCCAGGATGAAGGCAAAGCGCACGGCCCCGGTTGCCAGGGCGTCGGAGGGCCAGAGGGCAAGGGTCCCGGCATCGACGCGGCCCAACGTCACGACCGCAGCGGCGACAGTCGACAGGGCAAGGAGCACCAGAATCACCTTCACCGCCCCATCCAGCAGCGGAAACCGCCCCACCCACAGCATACCACCGCACCCTATCAGCAACAGGGCACCCATCAGCGGGATGGGCAGGCTCAGGCCGAAGACGTAGTTCAGGAGAAATGAGGTGAACAGGATGATCGCCGTCTGAACGATCACCGAGGTCGTCACGGTGATGAGGAAGTAGAGCCACAGGGCCCAGCGACCGATGTGCCGGTAGCCCTCTACCAGGCTCATCCCCGTCGCCGCGGCGTAGCGCGGGCCGTACTCGAAGAACGGGTACTTGAGGACGAGGGCCAGGACGATGACGCCGGCGAGGCCGAGTCCGGCAGTGGCTCCAGCGCGAGTGGACTGCACCAGGTGGGAGACGCCGATGGCGGCGGCGGCCCACAGGAGTCCCGGGCCAAAGCTGGCCCAGAAGCGCACGACGCGTTGATGGGATGCCTGGGTCATGGCGCCGTAACGTTGCACCGATCTCCCCGAAAGCGACAGCCCCGCGCCGTGCCTCCAGCGCGGGGCCACCCTCCGAGGGATCGGCCGCGGCCTACCGTCGCCGGACGGGCGTGAACCGGATCAGGTCGATGTCGCCGTCAAACGCCTCGATCTCGATCTGCGCATCGCCGGCGCCCAGGGTGAAGTTGAGCCGCCGCCCCCTGATTCGCTCGGGAATGGTGATCGGAAAATCGGACGAGAACTCCCCGTCGAAGGTCGCTATGGTCACTCGGGCGGAGGCATCCTCCGGAATGCCGACAGTCACGTCGCCGTCATGCGTGCTGAAGAGGTACAGGCCCTGTGGCTGCACGGTCCCTGTGAATTCGATATCCCCATCCACTGAGACCACTTCCACGTTCCTCGCCTGCACACGCTCGAGAATGACGTCCCCATCCGTGGTCTCGACGGCCAGTTCCCCGGCGGCGTCGAGGATGTAGATGTCACCGTCCATGGCCAGGACCCGCACGTTCCCCTGCGAGCCTTCGAGACGCACCTCACCTTCCACGGATCGTACGGACACCCGACCGGCACCTCCCAGCACCGTGACGTCACCCTCTCTGACCATGATGAACACTTCGCCCTGGGTGCCTTCCACCGTCACGTCAGTGTAGGGACCACCGAGCTCCAGGTTCATGGACTCGGGCACGGTCAGCTCGTAGTTGATGATGGACGGATACCTGGGCGACTCGATATGGACGCCGACATGTTCCCGCTCGATGTCGATCTCGAACTGATCCGCCCACTCACGCCACGATGCCGCCCGGATTCGGATCTCCGACGAGGTGTGATCGACCACTATGCGATCGCGCCGGGAATGGTCGGCACGCAGACGGATCTCATTGCGGGACCACGTCCGGAGCACAATTTCGCCGGAGTAATTGCTCACATCCAAGCGAAGACGCGGGTCCACAGCGAAGGTCGTGTCGGTGTCCTGCACTGTGCTGCCGGTGACCAGAGCTGCGGCCACAATCTGCATCAACATGGGTTTCTCCCTCTAGCTCCTCGGGCCCGCCACCACGGCAGCATTCCGTAGGAGCGCTAGTTTCCGTCTCATCATGCTGGCGAAGTGATCCGCCAGATAACTGCTGTTGGGGTCTTTCGCGAGGGCCCTCCGGGCCTCCGCAATCGCTCGATCGATCACCGCCAGCTTCTCTTGCACCACCCGGACGGTGGCCGTGTCGAGCCGCGACTGACCCAGCATGAGCGCCCGCTCCAGCTCAGCAATGGCCCCACCGTACTTCTCGGCGGCGAGGATTGCGAGCTCCGGGGACCGCCCGGTCGTCGGCGCAAACGCCGCCACCACCTGCGGCTCAGGCTGCGGGGCGGTCGCCCGGGCCAGCCACCAGCTCCCCCCGGCCACCGCTGCCAGCGCGATGCCTGCGGCTATGGCGTAGGGTACCCGAATGGACGGCCGGCGCCGACGGCGACGGGCCACCTGGATATCCTCGACCACGGCACCCTCCTGGCGCTGCCGGATCGTCGCCGCGATCCGCGGCCAGATGTCCGCCCGTGGCGGCTGACCAGCATAGCCCTCCGCCCAGGCCTTCACGCCGTGGAGCTGCTTGAGCACCGCCCGACACTGCTCGCACCCGGCCAGGTGCTTTTCAAGGGCGTCCCGTTCTCCGGCCTCGAGCTCGCCGTCGACGTATGCCGATAGACGTTCGGTCCAGTGGTCGCTCATGGTCCCACTCCTTCAGGCCTCGAAGTACGCCCGCAGCGCCATCCGTGCGTGATGCAGTTGAGACCTGGATGTGCCGGCCGAGATACCCAGCATGGTCCCGATCTCGTCGTGCTTGTAACCCGCCATGTCATGCAGCACGAACACCTCTCGCGCCTTCTCCGGGAGACGGCCCACCGCGGCCTCGATATCCACCTTGAGCTCCGGCGTCATGCGGTCCCCTGGTGTTCGGTCCAACTCGAGCTCCGTTCCGCTGTGGCGGTTCTGGCGGGTGCTTCGCTCCTCCCGCCGCCTGAGAATCACGTTTGTCGCCAGCCGATGCAGCCACGTCCGGAATGCCGCCTGCCCCTTGAACGTGTGCAGCTTCTCCCACACCCGGAGGAAGATCTCCTGAAGGACATCCTCCACGTCGTCATGACCCAGCAGCCACCGCGCCAGGCCCTGCATGCGCCCCACGTGTCGCCGATACAGGCGCTCGAAGGCCTGGGTGTCCCCGCTGATGGCGAACTCTACGTCAACGGCGTCCGCCTCGGTCGGGCTCAGCTCAACGTCGTGGGGCAGGGTCCGCACTCCACTCCTAGGCCGGTGCTCTCCTTCACTGGCGTTAGATACGGCAAAGCAGGAAAACGCTCAAGCGGGGGGTCCGGGGCGTAGCAATGGCCGCGAACCCCGAGCCGCCGAACGCGGATCAGTCGCGGCGAAACAGTAGGGGCGTAGCACGCTACACCCCTACAACTCGTCCACAAGCCGATCCGCGTTCTAGAGAATGATGCGCGGCCGTGACCCGAGCACCCAGCAGTTACACCGCCGTCAGGGCAGCCCCGAAGAGATCCCGATTGAGGCGGGCGATGAAGTCGACGCTGATCTCCTTCGGGCAGGCCGCCTGGCACTCCGCGTGGTTGGTGCAGCTGCCGAACCCCTCGGCGTCCATCTGCCCGATCATTCTGAGGACCCGCTCCCGCCGCTCCGGTTGGCCCTGGGGAAGTAAGCCTAGATGGCACACCTTCGCCGACACGAAGAGCATCGCGGAGGCATTGGGGCAGGCGGCCACGCAGGCGCCGCAACCGATGCACGCCGCGGCGTCCATGGCGAGGTCGGCCTTGTCCTTGGGAACGGGGATGGCGTTGGCGTCAGGGGCACTGCCCGTGCGGGCCGCGATGAAGCCACCCACCTGCATGATGCGATCAAAGGCGCTGCGGTCCACTACCAGGTCCTTGATCACAGGAAAGGCCTTCGCCCGCCACGGCTCAATCCAGATTTCGTCGCCGTCGGAGAAGTGCCGCATGTGGAGCTGACAAGTAGCCGCCCCATGCTGCGGCCCGTGAGCGTACCCGTTGATCACGATCCCACAGGAGCCACAGATGCCTTCCCGGCAGTCGTGCTCGAAGGCGATGGGCTCTTCAGCCCGTTCGGTCAGTCGCTCGTTGACGATGTCGAGCATCTCCAGAAACGAAGCGTGCTCGCTTACGTCCTTCGCCTCGTACCGAACGAAGCGACCCTTCTCCGCAGGACTTGCCTGCCGCCAGACGTGCAGGATCAGATCCATTACTTGTAACTCCGCTGCGACAAGGGTACGTACTCGAACGTGAGCGGCTCTTTGTGGAGCGTGGGTGGGCACCCAACACCCTTGAACTCCCAGGCAGCGACGTAGGCAAACCGCTCGTCGTCCCGCTGGGCCTCACCTTCCGGCGTCTGATACTCCTCCCTGAAGTGTCCGCCGCACGACTCTTCGCGATCGAGGGCGTCTTGGCACATGAGCTCAGCGAACTCCAGGAAGTCGGCGAGCCGGCCTGCTTTCTCGAGCGACTGGTTGAAGTCCTCCCCTTTACCCGGCACCCTGACATCCTGCCAGAACTCGTCGCGTAGGGCGGGGATCCGTCCCAAGGCTTGCTCGAGACCCTTGCGGTCTCGTGACATGCCGCACCGCTCCCACATCAGGTTCCCAAGCTCGCGATGGAAGGTGTCCACGGTACGATTGCCGTTCACCGCGAGGAGCCTTTCGCTCCGTTCCCGGACCTCTCGCTCGACGCCGCCGAAGGCAGAATGCTCCGGGTCGACCTTGGAGGGCCCGGTCAGCGCCAGGTAGTCGCCGACGGTGTACGGTAGGATGAAGTACCCGTCAGCGAGGCCCTGCATGAGGGCGCTCGCACCCAGACGGTTCGCACCATGGTCCGAGAAGTTCGCCTCACCGATGACGAACAGCCCCGGAACAGTGCTCATCAGGTTGTAGTCCACCCACAGCCCGCCCATGGTGTAATGAGGCGCCGGATAGATGCGCATGGGCACAGCGTAGGGATCCTCCCCGGTAATCCGTTCGTACATCTCGAACAGATTGCCGTAGCGCTCCTCTATCACGTTCCTCCCCAGCCGGCTGATGGCGTCACGGAAGTCGAGGTAGACTCCGTTTGCCAGGGGGCCGACGCCGCGGCCCTCGTCCACCGCCTCCTTCGCCCGTCGCGAGGCAATGTCCCGGGGCGTCAGGTTGCCAAAGCTCGGGTACAACCGCTCGAGGTAGTAGTCTCGCTCATCCTCTGGGATGTCGTTGGCCGCTCGGTTATCGCCCCTCTGCTTTGGAACCCAGATCCGGCCGTCATTGCGGAGCGACTCGCTCATCAGTGTGAGCTTGGACTGGTAGTCGCCACTCGGCGGAATGCAGGTGGGATGGATCTGTGTGAAACAGGGATTGGCGAAGGCGGCGCCGCGCTTGTGAGCGCGCCAGGTGGCCGTGACGTTGCATCCCTTGGCGTTGGTCGACAGGAAGTACGCGTTGGCGTACCCACCGGTCGCCAGCACCACGGCGTGCGCGGCGTGCGACGAGACCTTGCCCGTCACGAGATCTCGCACGACGATTCCCCGAGCCTCACCGTCGACCAGAACGACGTCTAGCATCTCGGTCCGCGGAAACATCTTTACGGCGCCGGCACCCACCTGTCGTGCAAGCGCTTGATAGGCGCCCAGCAGCAGCTGCTGACCCGTCTGGCCGCGAGCGTAGAAGGTCCGGGAGACCTGGGCACCGCCGAACGATCGGTTGTCCAGCAACCCCCCGTATTCCCGGGCGAAGGGCACGCCCTGGGCGACGCACTGATCGATGATGTTGCCGCTGAGCTGCGCAAGGCGGTACACGTTGGCTTCACGAGACCGAAAATCGCCACCCTTCACCGTGTCGAAAAACAGCCGCCAGATGGAGTCACCATCATTGGGGTAGTTCTTGGCCGCGTTGATTCCGCCCTGGGCAGCGATGCTGTGCGCGCGTCGTGCGCTGTCCTGGTAGCAGAAGCACCTCACATTGTAGCCCAGCTCACCGAGGGACGCCGCCGCTGACGCACCAGCAAGCCCGGAGCCAACCACGATGATGTCGTATTTCCGCTTGTTGGCGGGATTGACCAGCTTCAGCTCAAACCGATGCTTGTCCCACTTGTCCTGTATCGGCCCGGCAGGAACTCTCGGATCGAGGTCCATTGAGCAGTCCCTCCCTCACCTACGCGATGATCCCGATCAGCACACTAATCGGGACCGATATGAAACCAAGAAAAATGACGCCAGCCACCACAGTGGCGAACGGCCTGCGATAGCGATTGTACCGCGGATGGTTCGCCCCCAGCGTCTGCAGTCCGCTCCACACCCCGTGATATAGGTGGAGGCATAGGACGAACATCACTACCACGTACGCCAGCGCCATGGGCCACACCTGGAAACCTACCACCAAGTTGTGGTACGCCGAGCCTGGAATGAAATCGGGGTGCACCGATCCGACGGTGAAATGGAGGATGTGGTAGACGACGAAGAGGAATATGATCACGCTACCCCATCGCATGGTGCGCGACGCGTAGGTGGACTCCTCCGGTTCAAGCCGCCGCCCGTACTTCACCGGACGCGCCACGGCACTCATGCGCCATAGTTGAAGGGCCGCCAAGACGTGCACCGCCACGCACACCAGCAGCACGACCCGAGCGATCCACAACACCTGTCCGTGCCCGAACACGGGAGCACCCACTTCCCGTAAGAACTCGGCGTAGTGATCGAATTTCTCGGGACCCTGGAACGCCTTCAGGTTCCCGAACATGTGCGCGAAAACGTAGAGAAAGAAAATGACGCCCGTCGCGGCCATGAGAATCTTCTTGCCGACCGACGAGCGATAGAGACTCAAGACCCGACGCATCGTCTCTCCAGTTGGCGAGCCAAGTGGTCAGGAAGAAGCAGTGTGCTCGCATGATACCTAGGTCGTGACAACGGGGGCAAGGCGGTGCTGAGCGACATGCGATGAGTGACGGGTCGATCACAGCTAGCAGCGCGTGGCTCGCGGCTGAAGTTCCGTGATCGTGGGCGGCGGGAGAGGGTGGCAGTCAGCGGCAGAGGGCGGGAGAGGGCGGCGCTGAGCGGCAGGGAGCGGCGTGCCAGGCAGACAACTCAGCCGCCGAACGCGCTGGTCAACTCGCGCTCGACCGCAATCACCATCCGCTCAACCGCTGCCGGCGAATAACGAAAGAACAGCTCCGGTTCGACCACTTCGAATTCCATCACCGCAGGCTGACCCCCCTCGCCGGCAACCAGATCAACGCGGCCATAGAGCGTCGGCCGGTCGAGCGCGGCGAGCGCACGCTCCGCAGTCCGCAGTTGAGCGCGCGTCAGCCTCGCCGGCCGCACCGTGCCTCCAAAATCATCATGTACCAGAAACTCTTCCTCGGCGGCGACCTTCTGTACGGCATGGGTGAACTCGCCGTCGATCAACACCACCGACACCTCCCCGCCCTGCACCACCGAAGGCACGTAGGGCTGCACCAGCATGTCCTCATAAGGGAGGAGCCTATCGAGGTGCGCCTGCCCGGCCTCAAGCGCCCCCAACGAGACCCGCATGGCGTAACGACCAGTCTGGGCTACCGCAGCCTTGAGTACCACATCCGTCCAACGGTGCTCGCTCAGTACTCGCTCCAGCGAAACTGCGGTGCCGGCTTGGAGAACCACCGTCGGCACCGTGGGGACGCCTCGGTCCGCCAAGTCGCAGAGGTACTGCTTGTGCGTGTTCCATCGGACCAGCGGTGCAGGATTCCACAGCCGCGTGACGTTCGCCACCTGCTCCGCCCACGCGACGAACTGGGTGCGTCGGTAGGCGTAGTCCCACGCGGAGCGGATGAGGCAGAGGCGCACCCCAGCCCAGTCCCGCCGCTGGTCCTCCCACACCGCGGGCTCGGCAGTGATCCCGCGCTCGCCCAGCGCGCGCAGAAGATAGCGGTCGTCCCCGTGGAGACCGGGCATTGCGGCACAGGTAACGAGGAGCACGTCCATGGAACGCAAAATACTCTGGGGCGACCTAGCTTGGCGGGAAGGACGGAACGGCGGTACGACGGTACGGCTGAACGGAGGTAGGGGAATGCGGTAAGCTCCCGTCGTTCCGTCGTTCCATCGTACCGCCGTACCGCCTTAGCAACCTAGCGCCGCTCTTCCCAGCTGCGCCTCCCGTCCCGGCACTGCGGCCACGTTAGCTGCTCGCCGGTCCGCTGGCTCACCGGCATCACCCGTTGATCCCGCGGCACTCGCTCCGGATCTTCCGATGCCAGGTACGCCAGCATCGCGGTGAGCGTCGCGTTGTTCTTGAGATCGTCGAGCACGACCTTGTCGAACGTGTCGCGATTGGTATGCCAGGTGTATCTGTCATCCCAGCTCAACGAGAAGAGGGAGAAGGACGGCACACCGGCGCAGATGAACGATGCGTAATCACTGCCGCCACGACCCGGCGTTCCGGGAATCCTCAGGTTGATGTGCCGAGTGACCTCCGAGGGCACTTGCGCAAGCCATCGAGCGAAGTGGGCACCCGCGCCAGTCAAGCCTTGCATGGAGATATTGACGACTCGGCCCGTGCCGTTGTCCTGGTTGAACAGAGCCTGCAACCCCTCGACGATGTCGGGGTGGTCCGCCACGAATGCTCGCGAGCCGTTCAATCCCTGTTCCTCCCCGCTCCACAGACCAGCCACGATAGTGCGCTTAGGATTCGGATATACCGTCTTGAGGATCCGCATCGCCTCCATCATGGTCACACTGCCTGTCCCATTGTCGGTGGCGCCCGATGCGCCGTCCCAGCTATCGTAGTGGGCGGACAGCACCACGTATTCATCCGGCCGCTCGCTGCCTCGCATTTCAGCTATGGTGTTGAACACGGGCACCTCGCCGAGGAAGCGCGCCTCGGCTTCCACCTGCAGGACTGGATTCTGGCCATTCGCCGCGAGGCGAAAGACGAGGCCGTAGTCCTCGCAGCTCAGATCGAGGGTGGGCACCTTCTCAGTGCTGGCTGAGGACATCCTGTTCACACCCCAGCCAGCAGACCAGCGCGAAGTCACAATGCCCAGAGCTCCCGCGTCTTCCAGCCGACGGCGAAGCTCTCGGAAATTCACGCCGGTATTCCGCATCCGCCCGGTCCACGCAGTGCGGGCGGTGTCGCGCTCTGCCTTCATCTTCTCGAACGACGCGGGAACCGCGTACTCTTCCCAGTTGGCATCCGTCCGGCAGGTCGGCTGGGGGAAGGAGGTCAAGACGAACTTGCCCCTCAATTGCGGCAGCCATGCCGCGAACTCTGAGGAGTCGGCGACCTGCGGCAGAATCACCACTCCTCCCCTGACCTTTCCACTAGTTCCAGGACTCCACGCGAGCGTGATTCCCTCCAGCGTGCGCACCCGGGGTTCGACCAGGTCGATGTGGCTGATCCCCCTTTCCCATCCCCTCCAGGTACCGTACTGCTCGTTGCGGGCATCGATCCCCCAGCTCTGGTACATGGCTACCGCCCAGTCATTGGCGGCTCTATGTGCAGGGGATCCCGTCAGCCGGGGACCGATCGAATCCAACAGGACCTGGGCCAATTGATAGGCATGGGAGTTCTCCATGCCCTCCTGCCAGACACGCTGAAGTACCGGATCGCTGCCCGGGAACGTCTGAGCTGAGAGGGTCGTGCCCGAACCCAGAACCAGCATGCCGAGAGCGACAACTAACCGATGTCGGTGCATGGCGGAGACCTCCTGATAGGCGGATCTGCTGACTCGTCGTATCTTACCAAGCCACGGTGCCACCGTCGGTCCGTGAGAGGGCCGAGCGACTGAGACCCCGGCATCGCAGCGAATACAGGATGAGCAAAGATCTCACTGGCGACAAGGTGCGCGTCGACAGGTGGCTCTGGGCGGCCCGCTTCTTCAAGACACGATCGCTGGCGGCCGAGGCGGTCGATGGCGGGAAGGTGCAAGTGAATGGGACCCGCGTGAAGCGCTCGAAGCTGGTCGAGGTAGGAGACGTGTTGCGCATCCGCAAGCCACCGTACGAGTACACCATTGACGTGCGCGGGTTGTCGGAGCACCGGGGACCCGCCAAAACCGCGCAGACCCTCTACGAAGAGCGACCAGCGAGCATCCACGCCCGAGGGCTGCTCCGGGAGCGGCTGCGGTATCAGCCCACCACCACCTACGAAGGTAAGGGACGCCCGACCAAGAAACAGCGCCGCGAGATCCGGCGGTTGAAGCGAAGGAGCTGAGATGCGCGCGATGCTCTTCGAGGGAAAGGGGAGATCGCTCCGCGAGACGCTCATCGACCGCCCGAGCGCGGGTCCGGGACAACTGCTGCTCAAGGTACACTGCTGCGCCGTGTGTCGGACCGATCTCCACGTGTTCGACGGAGAGCTCTCCAAGCCCAAGCTTCCTCTCGTGCTGGGTCACGAGATCGTTGGCACGGTGGAGGAAGTGGGACAGGGGGCCAACCGATTCTCCGTCGGCGACCGAGTGGGGGTGCCGTGGCTCGGCTGGACCTGTGGCGTGTGCCGCTACTGCCGCTCAGGCCGCGAGAACCTCTGCTACCAGGCCCTGTTCACCGGCTACAACATCGACGGTGGGTACGCCGAGTACACGGTGGCGGACCACCGCTTCTGCCTCCCGATTCCGGACGGATACTCCGATCAGCAGGCGGCACCGCTGCTCTGCGCCGGGCTGATCGGCTACCGATCGTACAAGGCCGCCGCCGAAGCGGAGCGGCTCGGGATCTACGGTTTCGGCGCGGCCGCGCACATCATCACGCAGGTAGCGCGCCACCAGGGACGTCGGGTCTTCGCGTTCACCAAGCCCGGAGACCGTGATGGGCAGGAGTTCGCCCGGCAGCTGGGGGCAGAGTGGGCCGGCTCCTCGGAGGATGCACCGCCCGCCCAGCTCGATGCCGCCATCATCTTCGCACCGGTGGGGAGCCTCGTACCGGCCGCACTAAGGGCGGTAGCAAAAGGCGGCACCGTCGTCTGCGGCGGGATCCACATGAGCGACATTCCGTCCTTTCCATATGAGCTCCTCTGGGGCGAGCGCACGATATGTTCCGTGGCGAATCTCACCCGCCATGATGGTGAGGAGTTCTTCCAGATCGCACCGCAAGTCCCAGTGCGGACCGAGATTCAACCGTACCGCTTGGGCGACGCCAACCGCGCCCTGAAGGATCTGCGGGACGGCAACGTGCGTGGGGCTGCGGTGCTGGTAGTGTCTGATCTTTGAGCGAGCCCCCACGAAACCAATCACCCGGCGCAGCAGCAGACGAGCGCGAGGAATTCGGAGAACTCGTCAGGTACACGCTGGCGGGCTATGTTGGCGGGCTCCTCCTCGGCGGTGTCCTCGACCAATTCGGCTTTCACCGGAGCGCCCTGGGTCAGTGGCTGGTGCGCACCCTGTCGGGGGAGGGGGAGAGCATTCTCGAGGGCCTCTATGCCCTGCGACAGCGCCTCAGGCGCCGTGCCCAGGGGATGGCGGAAGCCTACGGGTGGGGGAAGGTAGTTGGCATGACGGTGCCGTGGGGGATCGACTGGGGAAGCCGACTTTTCGGGCTGGACGTGTACGGTGTCGAGGGGTTCTATATCCCGTACTTCTACGCCATGTCCGACCAGATCGGTGCCAACGTGTCGGGGCTCATCTTCTTGCGCCGACGCTCCGGCTCGTGGGGACGCGGCGTTGCCGCCTACGTGCGCCACCCGGTCATGGTGTCCGGGCTCGCCGTCATATTGTTGGTGCCCACCGCACTGCTCATGGCCAGACTGCTGGGGTTCAGTCCGACGACTCAAGTGTTGACCGCGCTTGAAACCATCATCGCGAACTTGTGTTGGCTCCCGCCGGCCGTGGGATGGTGGTGGCAGCGGAAATGAGATGGCGCCAGCCCTCAGCTCTCAGCCATCAGCAAGCAACTTGCAATTCGCAATTAGCAGTTCGTGACCCGCACCGCGTGGACGACCAGGATCGCCACGAACTGCGAACTGCTACACCGCTAGTTGGTTGCTGACGGCTGAGGGCCGACGGCTTATCTTTATCGACCCATGGCCAAGAAAGACGCGATCGAGCTTCAGGGAACAGTGACCGAGGTTCTTCCGAACGCCACCTTCCGCGTATTCCTGGAGAATGGCCACACCGTCCTGGCAACCATCGCTGGCAGGATGCGGCGCCATAGGATCCGCGTACTGGCCGGCGACCGCGTGACCGTAGAAGTGTCGCCCTACGACCTGACCCGCGGGAGGATCACCTTCCGGCACAAGGGCTGATAGTGAGACATCAACCTTCAGCTTTCAGCCCTCAGTAAGCAACTTGCGATTCGCAATCAGCAGTCCGTGAGTCACGCCGCGTGGCAGATCAGGATCGCCACGAACTGCGAACTGCTACACCGCTAATTGCTTGCTGACGGCTGATGGCTGATGGCTCCGTTCCCTTGCGCCGCGGGGCAGCGGTACTAACTTCGATGGCGAAGGAGGCTTGCCACCGGCTTTCGCCACTCTCCAAGCCACAGTCGAAATCAGCCTGGTGCCGCGTTGGGTAGCGATCGCGGCCTGCAGTTGACTCTACAGCCTACTCACTCGGAAGGAGCTCCTATGAAGATGCTCGTGCCCCTCCTCTTCCTACCCATGCTGTGGCTTGGCAGCATCGCGGTAGATGAACCTGCCAACGTAGAGATCACGGAGTGGTCCGTGCCCTGGGAAAGCAGCCGTCCCCGCGATCCGTATGTCGACGACCGGGGTCGGGTGTGGTTCGTGGGCCAACGGGCGGACTATGTGGCGTACCTTGAACCGGAAACCGGCGAGTTCAAGCGGTACGACTTGGAGGAGGGGGCGGGCCCACACAATCTCATCGTGGACGACGACGGCAACGTATGGTACGCGGGGAACCGTGCCGCGCACATCGGCAAGTTGGATCCCCGGGACGGAAAGATCACCAAGTATCCGATGCCGAATCCGGCTGCGCGGGATCCCCACACCCTGATCTTCGACCGACGCGGAGACATCTGGTTCACGGCTCAACAGAGCAATTTCGTGGGCAAGCTCACAGTTAGCACAGGCACAGTGCAGCTCATCGCGGTGCCGACGCCAAGAGCGCGCCCATACGGCATCGTCCTCGACTCCAAGGACCGCCCATGGATCGCTGAATTCGGCACCAACAAGATCGCGACTGTGGACCCAAACACGATGGAGTTGAAGGAGTTCGAGCTGCCTCGCGAGGCAACGCGGCCACGCCGCCTTGAGGTCACTACGGACGACAAGGTCTGGTACGTGGACTACGCCCAAGGTATGCTGGGGCGGCTCGACCCGGTGACCGGGGAGGTCAAGGAGTGGGCGGCGCCCAGCGGCGAGCGTGCGCGGCCCTATGGCATGGCGGTGGACGATCGCGACCGACTGTGGTTCGTGGAGTCGGGACCCGATCCCAACCGTTTTGTGGGATTCGACGCGAAGACACTCGATTTCTTCAGCTCCACCGAGATCAGTAGCGGCGGTGGGACTGTACGTCACATGTACTTTCACGAGCCCACCCGCACCGTTTGGTTCGGGACGGACACGAACACCATTGGGCGGGCGAGGCTGCCCTAAAGGTCCGAAGCGGCGTGGCGAGCTCCACTGGTGGTCCCCGCTTGTCCTGGGGGGCCTGGCGCTCGCCGCGCCCTCAGGTGAAGCGCAGCGTTACCCCGAGGGACCTCCGTTAGGCCACACGGGTGGGTTCGACGAACCCACCTGCCAGCGCTGCCACTCCGACCACGCGGTGAATGATCCCTTGGGATCGCTGCTGCTCACGGGCGTGCCGGCAGTGTTCACAGCGGGAGCAGGCTATCTGATTACAATAACCCTCGAGCGGCCGGGTCTCGGCCGGGGTGGTNNCCGGCGGTGTTCACAGCAGGAGCAGGCTATCTGATCACAATAACCCTCGAGCGGCCAGGCCTTGGCCGGGGTGGTTTCCAGCTCGCCGCCCGGTTTGCGGATGGACCGGGCGGAGGCCAGCAGGCCGGCACCCTCCGGCCCCTAGACGGCCGGGTCCAGGTGACGAAGCAGGAAGTGACTGCCGTCCAGTACGCCCACCAGACAGAGGCGGGGACTTCCCTCACGTCGCCAGATAAGGCAAAATGGATACTAGAGTGGACTGCTCCACCGACGGCCTCCGGCACCGTCGTCTTCCACGTCGCCGGCAATGCGGCGAACGATGATGCGTCAGAGCTCGGCGATTTCATCTACATTCAGCAGTTGCTGAGCAGGGTCCAGGAGCGCCACAATTAGCAGACAGTCCAGTTGACTTCTTCACACAGTTCAACCGTGATAGCCCGACCGTGACCGAGCCAGAAGTCCTCGGCGTACTGGAGGTGACCCCTAAGGGCGCCGGGTTCCTCCGCCGTCGCCGGAACAGTTACCTCCCGGCGAATGGCGACATTCATGTCGCCAAGAGAATGATCCAGCAATTCGACCTGAGAACGGGTGACGAGCTGGCGGGTGTCGTCGGCAAGTCTCCCGGCCGCGGCAAGAGCCGCTCGCTCACCACGCTCACGGCACTCAATGGGCGCCCACCAGAGTCCGTTGACACCCGACCGGCCTTCAACGAACTGACTGCGATCCACCCGAATGAGCAGCTCGTGTTGGACTGCAACCTCACACGCCTCGGCAGTTCCGACTACACCAACCGAGTGATCGACCTCGTGTGCCCCCTGGGACTTGGCCAGCGAGCCATGATCGTCGCCCCTGCGAAGGCGGGAAAGACCATGGTGCTCCAAGCGCTGGCCGAAGGCATTGCCAAGAACGAGCCCCAGGCCATGCTGCTGATTCTGCTCGTCGACGAGCGACCCGAAGAAGTCACCGAGATGGAGGCGTGCGGCTTTGGGGAGGTAGTGGCGTCGACATTCGATTTTCCGGCCAGCCGGCATGCCGCCGTCGCCGAACTGACATTGGAGAGGGCGCGACGCCGGGTAGAGTTGGGGGAAGACGTCGTGCTGATCCTCGACTCCATTACCCGACTGGCCCGAGCCTACAACCGGCTCGAGAAAGGCAGCGGGCGGACCCTGTCCGGTGGGCTCGATGCCACCTCGATGGAGAGGCCCAAGCGGTTCCTGGGGAGTGCGCGGAACATCGATCCCCGTCAGGGGGGCGGGTCCCTCACGATCATCGGTACGGCACTGGTCGACACCGGGTCCAAGATGGATCAGGTGATCTTCGAGGAGTTCAAGGGGACGGGCAACAGCGAAATCGTGCTGAACCGGGAGCTCGCCGAGCGGCGCATCTACCCCGCCATTGACCTCAACGCCAGCGCGACCCGACGGGAGGAGCGGTTGCTATCGCCTGAGGCCCTGGACGCGGCCAGCACGCTGCGGCACCGGCTCGCGAGTCTGCCGCCGGCCGATGCCATGAGCTACCTGCTGGATCTGATGAAACGAACCAGCTCCAACGCGGAGCTGGTGGCTCAAGTCATGGCGGAGGTGTAGGCGGGGCTGCTAGACCTTCACCACAGAAATCGCTGACACCTCCGCGCTGGTCTCACCCGACACAGCCGCACCCACCGGTTCTTCGACGGCCCGTGGTCTGTGGTGTTCCCACCACTGCCGCGCCCGATCCTGTGTCCAAGGCCGAGACAGCGCAATCGCGGCCAAGCCCGCGGCCAGGGCGTCCGCTGACTGAGGCCGCTCCGCCTTGTCCTTCCGCAGACACTGCAAGATCAGCCTGTCGAGCGCCGGGGGAACCTCCAACTCCGTGTGCCTCGACGGTGGGTCCGGCTCTGTGTTGATGTGCTGCACGAGCATTTGCATAGATGTCGCCGCCCGGAACACGGTGCGACCCGTGAGCAGCCAGAAAGCGACACAGCCGAGGGAGTAGACGTCGCTGCGAGCGTCAACGTCGTCACCCTCCCCCAACGCGCCTTCCGGTGAGCCATACGCTGGAGTGCCGGCGAACGATCCAACCTCCGTGAGCTTCACCTCCTGCTTGGACGTCCCCGGCGCCTGCTTCACCAACCCGAAATCGAGCACTTTCACGAAGTCGACGTCTCGGCCGTAGCGGCAGATGAAGATGTTGGCGGGCTTGACATCCCGGTGCACCAGACCTTTGGCGTGTGCCTCCGAGAGCGAGTGGCAGACCTGCTCGAGGATGTGAACGGCCCGGTCGGCCGGAAGAGGACCGTACTTCGCCACCAGGTGTTCCAGGTTCAGGCCGTCCAACAACTCCATGACGTAGTAGAACCTGCGATCCTCCGTCATGCCGTAGTCGTACACCTCCACCGTATGGGGCGAACGGAGCTGGGCGGTGGCCTGCACCTCGCGCTCGAACCGGTGGAGGTAGCTTCCAGGCGTGCGTCCAGGTTCGGTCCCCAGCGACTCGCCGACGATCAGCTTGATCGCCGCCGGCCGCGCCAGCATCCGGTGTTCGGCCTTCCACACTTCGCCCATGCCCCCCACCCCCAACCGCTCGACGAGCTGGTAGCTCCCCATGCGACGCGCCTTGCTGATGTCGGAGCCGAGTCGGTACACGACACGGGAACCCACCACTGCAATGCCGGCGCAGATGTAGTTCGGAATCATGAACTGAAGCGCGACCGGCGTCGCCATAGCTTCGGCACCTCCGGCAACGCCAATCAGGTACATGAGGGGCGTGGTGGACGCCGCTGCGAGAGCAGCCAGGAAGGTCTTCCCAGCCGTGCTGGGCACGATCAATGGGAAGAACACGATCCACACGCAGACCCACGACAGGCCATGGAACGGAAGCCCCTGAGGCCAGTGACCCCACGCCAGCCCTACATCGATGCCTGCGGCCGCGACCACTTCGTAGATGAGGCCAAGGTCCAGGAGGCGAGCACCCACGATTCTCCCGCTGCGCGCGACCAGGAACATCCCCAGCGATAGGGCGATGAATCCTGCGGCAGTGAAATCGGAGGGGTAGAGGACAGACTCGGCCCCCCAGTGCTCGGCGAAGTCTTGCGTAAGCCGACCCGTGCCGTACGCCAGGAAGTACGCCGCCGCGTACACCAACGCCGCCAGGCCGAGCCGCTGACCCGCTTTGTCGACCAGGTCCTGTGGCAGGCCGGCTGACAGGCGGGCTGCCACGATTCCGGAGGGGGCTGTGTCACGTCGGCGGACGAGGTCTGGATCGGTCATGTGCTTGCGGCGGTCGGATATTCAGTTGGCGTTGGATCGCCCCGTGTAAGATATCGCTGGCGCGAGGGACCGGAACCGAACCACTACCTGGCGCTCACGGGGGGAACCCCCTAGCGTTCCTAGCCATGACTCCGTGGGTCAAGCGCCTCATCATGGCCAACGTGGCCATGTTCTTCGTGAGCATGGTCTTCCCGATGGTGACCAGGGTGCTCTGGCTGGTGCCGATCCTGATCCCCCTCCGGCCGTGGTCCATCATCACCTACATGTTTCTGCACGCGGGGCTGATGCACATCTTGTTCAACATGCTGGCCCTGTTCTTCTTCGGGCCACGCCTCGAGCTGCGCCTCGGCTCCCGCCATTTCCTGTGGCTGTACTTCGTGAGCGGCATCATGGCGGCCCTCGTCTCCCTGCCTTTCACACCCCGCACAGCCATCGTGGGCGCCTCCGGGGCAGTGTTCGGCGTGCTGCTCGCCTATGCCAGGTACTGGCCCCGGGATCTGATCTACATCTGGGGAATCCTGCCGATCCAGGCTCGCTGGCTCGTCATCATCATGACGGGGCTATCACTCTGGGCGGGACTGGGAGGCGCAGGGGGCGGCGTCGCCCACTTCGCCCACCTGGGGGGCTTCCTCGGAGGGGGACTCTACCTCATGTGGATGGAGTGGCGGTCCCCCGCCAGACGATTCAAGGCCAAGGCCGCGCCCAGGAGCAGGGCCAGCAGTGTCGCGGACCTTCAGCGGTGGAAGAACATCAACCGCGAGGCGATGCACGAGGTCAATCGGGACGAGCTGGATCGCATTCTAGACAAGATCAGCGCCAAGGGCATCGCCAGCCTGACCCCAGACGAAAAGGCATTCCTCGAGCGGTTTAGCTCGCGGTAGCAGTCGCACCGGCGGTACCCGTCTCAGACTAGTCTCCGATAGGGTCGGATCCGGACATCCACGTCTGCCCGAGCACCTCGCGCCCCGGCGTCCTCTGCCCGCACCACTTGGCCGTCGCTTGCCAAGCGTGCGCCTACCCCCCTGCTTCGTCAGCACGCTGCAACCGGGGTGCAATGGAATGCACGCAGACACCCCTGGTCGACGCGCCGGATACTTCGGGCGGCCCCACAACGGTACCGAACAACGGTGAGGGCAGCAGCGTCTGAGTGCTATCGCTCCTCTTCTTCAACGGCCAAGCTAGATTGAGGCACATCAGCAAGCCCATCCCCAACAAAGGTGCCAACCATGTCCAGGTTCCCCTGCACGTTGCTGCTCGCCGGTTTGCTGTTGGTGCCCGATGCCGTTCTCACCGCCCAGACCTTTGCAGAATCCGACCGAGATACCGCCTGGTACACGGTGAAGGGGGAGCGGCACGGTATCAGCTATTTCCGGCAACACCGCTACCCGGAAGTGGAGTACGAGGCCGGGGAGCGTTTGACCTTCGATCGCTACCACACCGTGCACGTCATGTACACCTGGCTCCGGCGCTGGGCCGATCGCTACCCCGACCTGCTCGAGTTGTACGAGGTCGGAAAGAGCTTCGAAGGCCGACCCATCCTCCAGGTAACGATCACGAACAAGGAGACCGGCAAGGCCACCGACAAGCCAGCGGCCTATTTCGAAGGGGGCCGCCACGCCGGCGAGGTCACGGGCTCCGAATCGGTGCTTTGGCTGATCAGACACCTGCTGGAGCAGTACGGCCGCGACGACGACATCACCAACCTCATCGACACCAAGACGATCTACCTCCGGCCGCAGAACAACCCCGACGGCTCCAACCTCTACTTGCACACGGCGCAGCGAAATCGCAGTTCCGTCCGCCCTCATGACAGCGACAGGGATGGACTGATCGACGAAGATCCCAATGAGGATCTCGACGGCGATGGGGTGATCTATCAGCTCCGTTGGCGTGCGCGGCCGGACGAGGAAGACAGGGCAAGCTTCGTACTCGACGACCGCGATCCCACCGGCCGACTCATGAAGCGAGTACTCCAAGGGGAAGGCGAGTGGATCGTCATCACCGAGGGCATCGATAACGACGGTGATAACCGCTTCAACGAGGACGGCATTGGCGGACTCGACCTGCATCGGAACTACCCCGAGAACTGGCGCCCCGACAGTGGAGAGGACGAGACACGACGGGGCTACACCCAATTCGGGGCCGGAGCCTTCCCGCTGAGCGAGCCGGAAACTCGCACGACGGTCCTGTGGCTCCTTACCCACCCGCACGTCTCCGTGGTCAACTCCATGGACACCCGCGTGCCCATGCATCTCCGTCCACCGTCTACATCTCGGAGCGCCGAGCGGATGTACCCGGAGGACATCGCCTACTACGAGCGGTTCGACCGGATCGGACTCGAGATCACCGGCTATCCCTGGGCTGGCGACGTCTACGAGACCTACATGACCCGAGTCCCCGTCAATCCGGTGACCGGCGATCCAAGTCTGCCAAGGCCACTGTTCGGTCACGGGCCGGATTTCGGCTACTTCTACTACGGCTCGATCTGGTACGGGGACGAGTTGTGGAACGGCGGTCGGCTGCGGGACTACAACGAGGACGGTCTGCTCGATGAGGTCGATGCCTTGACCTGGGACGACGAGGAGAACGGCGGTCGGGGGTTCCGCGAGTGGGAGCCGTTGGACCACCCGATCCTGGGACAGGTAGAGATCGGGGGCTTCCATCCCAAGTTCTTCTCACAGAACGGACCGCCCGATCAGCTCGAGCACTGGGCCAGCAAGCAGGCGCTGTTCAACCTGGATATGGCGATGCACCTGCCGCAGATCGGGGAGGCCAAAGCCGACGTGCGACGTAGGAACCGCACAAGTGATAGCACGACGTACGAGATCACCGTGAGCTGGTCGAACACCGGCCGCCTTCCCACGGCGCTACGACAGGCTCAGCTCGTCAAGATCGTCCGGGAGGATCGAGTGCGGCTCGAGTTCGACTCGTCACTCACCAGGAGGGAATCGCCGACTGTCCGCATCGTCACGCCGCCCACCAGGGACAAGACAATTCGGGCCGGCTGGACCCAGCCGGGCGAGCGGAAGTCGGTGAAGTTCGAGGTCCGGACCTACGGCGTTCCCGGCGTCGAAGGGTCGGTACACGTCCTGTCCACCCGGGGAGGCCTCGTAAGGGTTCCACTGAAACTGGGTGAGCCATCGGCGAAAGACAGTGAGCGGTAAGGGGTAAGGAGTGAGGAGTAGCACACTCCTCACTTCTCACCCCTCACTCCTTACTGCCTCTCAGTTGGGCCGCTTCGGCACCTCCACCGTCTTGCCGGGGTCGGGACGGATGCCGTGCTCATCGAGCATGCGATAGAGCGCCGGCATCCTATCGCTGATGACTTCGTTCAGCTGCGGAATCAGCTCGTTCGCCTTGTTCCAGCCATCGTCGATCTGCCACTTCTGATCGGCTGTGGGGCGCGCGGTTACGCGGTCCAGCCCGGAGAAGGCTCTGGATGCTCCGCTGCGAGCCCGATTCAGCTCGCGACCGAGGTCACCTACGTCCCTGCGGATTGCCCGAGTCTGCTCCGCTAGCTCTTCGGGGGCGTCCTCGTGTTGCCTGAGGAGCTGTTGGACGCTGGAGAGCTGCTCGTTGAGCCGTTGCACGGCCCTAGTAGCTTGGTACAGCGGCTTCGCCAGGGCGTATAGGCTCATGAGCGCGTCCTGGCGCTCCTCCAGGTCAGCGCGAGCGATGTCGATCCGGGGATCGCCCTCCACCACGAGCTCGGTCGTGGCAGTCGCCCCGGCTGCCTCGAGGCGCACGGTGTAGGTGCCGGGGAGCACCCGGGGGCCCGGGGGCCGACCGAAGAAACCGAACTGCTGCTGTTGTTCCGGGTCCACCTCGAACGGTGGCGGCAGTCGCAAGTTCCACACGACCTCCTGCACGCCGGCCTTTCCCGGACCTTCCACCTCACCGACGGTCGCGCCATCCGCATCGAGGACAGTGATCTTCGCCTTGGGTTCTTCGTCCTCCTGATCCGCCTGCTGCCCGTTTGTGCCGGCATCCCCGGCCACTGCCGTCGGTGCCTGCAAATCGTCCTTCAGGTAGTAGCGGATCAAGGCACCCACCGGCGGATTGGGGGCCGAGAACGCACCCGGAGACCAACCCTGGGGTGAATAGACATTGAAGATCGTTGCGGTGCGCACCGGGAACAGGTGAGCCGGCGCGGCTAGCACCTCGGCCGTGAGGTGCTCCAGCGGCGTGATGTCGTCGAGGATCCAGATGCTGCGCCCATGAGTGCCAATGACCAGGTCATTCTCCCGCGGGTGGATCACGATGTCGTCCACCGGCACCGTTGGCAGGTTGTTCTTGAGCCGCACCCAGTGCGCACCACGGTCGACTGAGAAGTATACGCCCACCTCGTTGCCCACGAACAGCAGATTCGATAGGCGGGGGTGCTCCGCGATGATATTCACAGACCAGTCTGGCAACCCCTCGGTGATCAGCCTCCAGTTCCGCCCATGGTCGTCGCTGACGTAGACGTACGGCTTGTAGTCGTCGTTGTAATGGCCATCGAAGGTTGCGTACACCGTCCCTTCGTCGAACCGCGAAGCGACCACCCGACTGACATAGGTGCGTTCGGGCAGATTGCGCACTCTCTGCGTTAGATCAGTCCAGGTGGCACCCCCGTCGCGGGTACCCAGGACGTTGCCGTCGTCCGTGCCGACGTACACCACCTGAGCATTGATCGGCGACTCGCTGATCGTGGTGATGTTGCCGTACGTGGAGACCCCGTCATGGCGCGACAGCATCGCAGCCGTCGGCTTCACGCCCATGATGGGGAGTTCCATCCGATCGATCTGCTTGGTGAGGTCGGGACTGATCTCCTCCCAGGTGTATCCCCGGTCGGTGGACTTGAGCAGCACGTTGGCCCCGGCATAGATGGTCGCGCGATCGTGGGACGACAGGACCAGGGGCGTATTCCAGTTCCAACGGTAGCGCCGTTGCTGCGGTGCTTCTTCCTGCTCCTCCTCCGTGGCCTGGGGCCGCGGCAACGGTCGAATGGACTGCCGCTCGCCTGTGACAATGTCCACCCGAGAGATGTTGCCGTTCTGGGACTCGGCAAACACCACGGTGTGGTCATCGGGATCGATCTGGGTGTAAAAGCCGTCGCCCCCGTGGATATTGTACCAATCGGCGTTTAGGATGCCGCGCCGAGAATACGTGGCGCTCGGACCGCACCAGGAACCGTTGTCCTGCAACCCGCCGCAGACGTAGTACGGATCCCGCATGTCCACGCCGATCTCGTAGAACTGGCCGATAGGGAGGTTGTCGTACATCCGCCAGTTCCGAGCCCGGTCGAACGTGACCGATATCCCACCGTCGCTTCCCATGATCAGGTGGTTGGAGTTGCTGGGATCGATCCACAGAGCATGGTGATCGGAATGCACGCCAGGGGCTCCATCATCGCGGAAATTCTTGCCGCCGTCGTCCGACACGTGGAGCTGCACCCCGCCCAGGTAGATGCGCTCAGGATCGTTGGGATCGATCCGCAGCAGGCTGAAGTACATCGGGCGCGGGTTGGTCTCACTCAACATCTCCCAGGTCTCGCCCCGGTCCGTAGAGCGATAGACACCGCGACCTTGGGAGCGCTGGGCTTCAACCACGGCGAACACCAGATTCCCGTCGCGCCGGTAGACGTCGAGGCCGATCCGGCCCATATCTCCCGTCGGCAATCCCTCCGTAAGCTCCTTCCAAGAGGCACCGCCGTCGGTGGTACGATAGATCCCACTACCCGGCCCGCCGCCGTTGAAACCGAACGCTGTGCGGCGACGCTGATACATGGCCGCGAACAGCGTCCGTGGGTCTCCGGGGTCCATGACCAGATCGATGGCCCCGGTGTTCTCGTCCGCGAACAGCACCCTTGACCAGGTCTTCCCTCCGTCCGTGGTCTTGAACACACCTCGCTCCGGGTTGGCCCCCCACAGGTGACCGACCGCAGCCACGTACACGATGTCCGGATTCTGCGGGTGTATGACAATGCGGCCGATGTGGCGGGTCTCCGCGAGCCCCAAGAACTCCCATGTCCGACCCCCATCGGTCGACTTGTACACGCCGTCCCCCCATGGCGAACTCTGCCGATTCTGGGGCTCACCTGTGCCGACCCAGACGACGTTGGGATTCGACGGAGCCAGCGTGACGGCACCGATGGAAGCGGTTGGCTGATCGTCGAACAGCGGCTCCCATGTGGTGCCGTGGTTGGTGGTCTTCCAGAGCCCACCACTGGCCACGCCGACATAGAAGACCGCGGGATTCGATTCCACCACCGCGAGGTCGGAGATACGGCCACCCATCACCGCGGGACCGATCTGACGCCACTCGAGCCCCTCTACGACGTCCGCAGTGACCTGAGCCGCGGAGTCTGACGGCGCGACGGACAAGAACATCAGGATGGCGACGCCCAGGAACAGCGGACCTCGCCCGCGAGACCACGCTAGCAGTTGCATTGGATCGACCCTCGGTCTGATAGACAAGCAGGTGCGAAACCCACTCGAGAGACCTTGGACTGCGGTATTACAGCCGCCCCGCGCTCCTCCCCGCCCAGCCAAGGAATGACGGTATTCTCCATCTGCCGCTCGCTGCCGCCTCCTGCCTCCGAATCATGCTGTCCAACCCCGCCTCCACATCACTCCATATCCTGATCACCCGTACGGCGCCCCTAGAATCCGGCAGCCCCCTTCTTGAAGAACGCAGCCTCCTTGGCATAGTGCGCCGTCAGCTTCTCCAGGCGGGCCATGTGGTCCCGCGAGAGCGGCCGGAAGTCAGTGGCGATGGACACGTTCTCCTCAAGCTGCTGCACCGTATCGCAGCCCACGATCACCGTGCTGACGGGGAGAGTCAGCACGTAGGTCATGGCGTCCTTCATCGACGTAATGCCGCCTTCCCGGAAGAGCCGGCCGCGGGCCGGGATCTTCATGCCAATCACGCCCATCTGTTTGCGATTCGCCAGCGGCAACAACTGGTCTACGAACGGCAGATGATGTGGGTCGGCAGGGTTGAGCGCCATCAGGATCGTGTCGAACTCGAACCGATTCAGGCCCTCCATGAGCACCGCCGGGTCGTAGTGCCCTGTGATGCCGAGAAAGCGAACAACTTTCTCCTCGCGGGCCTGCTGCAGTGCCTCGATGGCGCCGTCGCTGCCGAAGATCCGGTCCAGATCCTCGGTGGTCCTGACATTGTGAAGCTGCCACAGATCGAGGTGATCGGTCTGAAGCAGGCGCAGACTCTCCTCGAGAAGACGCAGCGAGCCATCACGGCTGCGGTCGTGCGTCTTGGTGGCCAGGAAAACTTCATGTCGCCGCGTCGCCATGACCTCCCCGATGTAGGTCTGGCTGATACCCCGACCGTACCGGGCGGCGGTATCGATGTAGTTCACCCCCAGATCGATTGCCCGATTGATGATGGCCAGCGACTGATCGCGCGTGCCCGGCTGCTCGATCGTGGCCTGGCCACCCAGGCTGAACAGGCGAACCTGATGCCCGGTTCGGCCCAAGGGACGCTCGGGCATAGGCAGACCGACATCCAAGGGGAGCCCGCGATTCAGGAGCAGGGCCGCCGTTCCCGTCGCCCCCATCACGACGAAATCCCGCCGTGTGACGTTGCGATGTTCCATGACCGGCCTCCAAGTTGGTGCAGTCAGCTGTAGCCCTCGAAGCCGCGAGGTGAGAACGACTCTGTGACAGATGTGGCCGAATCTCCAGGGAAGCGCAAGGTGCCCCCCATTTGTCCGCCGGCCCCGAACCGAAGCTCGGGAACCGGCAATGCCAGGGGAAGTATCACACTGAGGTGATCCACCCACGGCATCTGCTTCTCGTGATTGGCGCCGCCAGCAGCGGGTGCGCCGGTCCTGCTACGGTGGACCGGACTACAGTCGACTGGAGGGCTGTGGTGGCGCGCGCAGAGTCTTCCTGCCAACCGGACAGCGTTCCCGAAGACCTGCCCCACATCAACCAGGTGGTCGACTCGGCGGCCCTGGCCCGGGCCATTGGCGAGGTGACCTTCAGCTATCCGCGCGCCAACCTGCTGTTCTCCCTCGCATTCGGCATCGAGGGCGAACTCACCCATGTCAGGGTGCTGGAGAGCGGCTACGGACCAGACACTGCCGACGTGCTGCAGCGCTCCGCGCAGTCGACAGTGCGCCCGCAGCCGCCGGAGAACGCGTGGGGGGTGCGGTTGCGTGTCGCGACGGGCCCGAACCCGACCCTGGTGCTAGAGCGCGCCGCGTACTGCCCGCCAGAAGCGATACGCCAATCGGCTCCACACCGGCAGGCGCGACGGTCCCTGCCGCGGCTCACACGGGAAGAGTGGGCTCTATTGCGCAGCCTGCGCTCGTTCCGCATGAAGGTGCTCGTCGACGCCCGCGGCAGAGCGCTGACCGGAAGCATGACGCGGGGATCCGGGAATGCCTCCGTCGACGACTACCTGGTCGAGTGGGTCGCGCTGCAGCGATTCCGCCCCGCCGTGCTGGACGGAGTCCTAGTGCTGGCGTGGGTCGAATTGGACGCGAGCGCGCTCAATTGGCCGTAGCCCTGGGAAAAGGCTCTGCTGCGCCGCCAGACTCTCCATCTTCACGAACAACTCGGAGGAGCCGCTGATGCAAGGTGTCGTCGAGGCGATCTTCATCACTCCCAGGGGCGGGGCACCCATGGAACGAGTCGAGGAGGTCGAGGCCGTGGCCGGCGGTGGGCTACTCGGAGACCGGTACATGACCCGGGCAGGTCATTGGTCGGGCCTCGACGAGTGCCAGGTGACGCTGATCGAAGCAGAAGCCCTGGACGAGATCACCGCCGGGACAGACGTGCACGTCACCAGTGGCGAGCACCGCCGGAACATCGTGACACGGGGCGTTCGCCTCGATGAGTTGGCGGGAGGGCGATTCACCGTCGGCGAAGCGCTATTGGAATTCGACCGGCCGAGACCCCCCTGCGGCTACATCCAGTCGATCACCCAGCACGGCATGACGAAAGCCCTTGGGAAAGGCCGGGGCGGGATTTGCGCCCGCGTAGTTCGATCGGGCGTGATTCGTACCGGCGATGTCCTAGAGGTTCAGCAGGACTGACACCGCTTCGCCCTTCGCCGCGCGCCGTGACGGCCTGGTCCGGACCCGTCACGCTGAGCCCACAAGGTCCGGCAGCACAGCACTCCACATTCTGCCCAGGATCGTCAGCTTCTCCACCCAGCCTTCCACGGCCTCTGGGCGTGCCTCAGCTGCAGGAGCGGGCAGCACGGCTCCAGCTTCGCCTGCCCGCTCCGCCGCCAGCAGCGGCTGAAACAGAAACGTCGTGAGCCGGAACCTGAAGGCATCGCCGGTAGCCTCGCCCACGACGGGCCGGTCGGGGCTGGGAGGCATACCGGCCAACCGTGCCTCCAGGAGTGTGAAGGCGCGGTACATGGGCCACGCCGCAAACGGGATCAGCACCTCCCGCAGATGGGGTCGGCCCCGGGCCTCGCTGGGATGGGGCGGCAGGAACCCCACCAATCCCTCAGCCGGCACCTCCTCTGGCTCTTCCTCGTCTCGAAACCACTCCAAAGGGATCCTGTAGCAATCGGCCAGGGCCTCGAGCGTTCTCAGGCTCGGATTGACCGTCCGGCCAGTATACAGATCGCGCAGTGTAGGATAGGGAAGTCCGGCAATCCTGCTGGCCTCTCCCAGGTTGCCCTCGTGCGCGAGGTGCATTAGGGCCCGCACGCGGCGAGTCACCAGATGCTCGGCCCTCGCCAATTCGTGCTTCGGTCGACCCACCCGTTTGGCCGTGAGCGCCAAAGGAGTTGCCCACTCATTAATTTCATGGCATGGTAATAAATTATATCATGCCACACAAGCCCACCGCTTCTCAACCGCATCCTTGCATGCTCGCCCGGGCTCCCCAGGCGCGGCTCTCGGGAGCCCTACTGTGGCACCGCCGCTGCGCCACTGCTCTTTGTACTATACGGCCGAGGTCGCCAGATTGCGGAGCTTCCGAGACAACCCAGGAGGAACGAATGGCAACACGAGCCAAGAAAGCGCAGCGAAAGGTTCGCAAAGGAGCCGAGACGGCCAAGCGCTCCGTCCGCAAGGGCGCGCGGAAGGCCAAACGCGCCGCTGGCAAGGCTGGCAAACGGGCCAAGGCTGCGCTGCGGGCGGGCCGGAGGAAGGCGAAGCGGGCTGCCAAACGAAGGAGGGTGAAGCGCACCGCCAAGAAAGCAGGCCAGATCCTCAAGGCTGCCGGCGCCGCCGCCGCTGCGGCAGGGATCACAGCGGCGGCGAGCCTCACCGCCAAAGAGTTAGCGAAAGGACGCAAGAAGAAATAGAAGCCGAGGCGCTGAAGCTGCCCAACGAGAGCTCCGATCCACACGTCGAGACCGCCAAAGCAGCCGGTCTCAATTACGTGACCGACGCCCAACCCGGCATCCGCCGCAAGGGGGCAGGCCGCGGGTTCGCCTACTACGATGTCGACGGCGCGCTCATCCGGCATCGGCAGGTGCGTGCCCGCATCAAGGCTCTCGCTATTCCTCCCGCCTGGACGGACGTCTGGATTTGTCCGGACCCCAACGGACACATCCAGGTGACCGCCCGCGACGCCAAGGGGCGCAAGCAATACCTCTACCACCCCCGGTTCCGAGAGGCCCGGGATGAGTCGAAGTTCGGGCGCATGCTCGCGTTCAGCGAGGTGTTACCGGTCATTCGGGAGCGGGTGGAGCGGGACCTGTCCCGCCGGGGGCTGCCCCGAGAGAAAGTACTGGCCACGGTGGTATGGCTCCTAGAGCGAACCCTGTTCCGGGTCGGCAGCGAAGCCTACACCAGGGCCAACCGCTCTTTCGGTCTCACCACACTGCGTCGCCGCCATGTCGAGATTGTGGGTGCCAAGGTCACGTTCGAGTTCCGCGGCAAGAGCGGCGTGATCCACACAGCCGCGATTACCGACCGGCGGATTGCTCGCATCGTGCAGCGCTGCCAGACGCTGCCGGGTCAGGAGTTGTTCAAGTACGTCGATGGTGACGGGCGCCGCCAGACGGTGGACTCCGGCGATATCAACGGGTACTTACAGCACCTCACCGGCCACGAAGTCACCGCAAAGGACTTCCGCACTTGGGCGGGCACCGTGTACGCAGCCCTGGCGCTGCGGGACCTGGGGCCGGCCGATTCGGAGCGAAGCTCCAACCAGAACGTCGCGAACGCGATGGATCAGGTCGCCAAGCGGCTGGGCAACACGCGGGCGGTGTGCCGCAAGTACTACGTGCACCCGGTTGTGATCGACGCCTACCTGCGTGGTGCGGTCTTGGAGATCCCGTCGGCACCACCGCCGAGCGATCACGACGAGCGGGAGCACCCCTCCGCGGCACTGCGTCGCGACGAGGCAGCGGTGCTGCAATTCCTGCAGGAGCAGCTACGAGGCTGATCCGGCCTACACACCTCGCGCCACCACCGAAGCGAGGCGCTCGCGCTTAACTTGAAGGTCGCTCATGTCCAACCTCATCGAGCGTCTCAATGTTGCCCTGACCGGTCGGTACGTGGTCGAGCGCCAAATCGGCCGCGGCGGCATGGCGACCGTCTATCTCGCCCAGGACCAAAAACACGGTCGATCAGTAGCCCTCAAGGTTCTCCGTCCCGAGTTGGGGGGAGTCGGCTACCATCCCGAGCGGTTTCTCCGGGAGATCCGCATCGTAGCCGGCCTGACGCACCCCAACATTCTCCCGCTGTACGACTCGGGCGAGTCAGACGGCTTGCTGTACTACGTCATGCCCCTTGTGCCGGGGGAGTCACTGCGCCGCCGGCTGGATCAGGAGAAGCAGTTCCCGATCGATGAGGCCGTCGGCATCGCCCGGTCGATTGCAGCGGCGCTGGACTACGCGCACCAGCGGGACGTGCTCCACCGTGACATCAAGCCGGCGAACATTCTGTTCAGCGCGGGGCAACCCGTCGTCACCGACTTCGGTGTGGCCAGGGCGATCTCCGCTTGCCGCGACGACGAGTCGGGCCTCTTGACGGAAGGGGGGATCGCGGTGGGAACCCCCACATACATGAGTCCCGAACAAGCCAGTGGAGACCAAGAACTGGACGGGCGGAGTGATCTCTACAGCCTGGCGTGCGTGTTGTACGAGATGCTAGCTGGTCAGCC
Source organism: Gemmatimonadales bacterium (assembly GCA_011772755.1). GTDB lineage: Bacteria > Gemmatimonadota > Gemmatimonadetes > Gemmatimonadales > GWC2-71-9 > WVYX01. Next base: position 16,775 of record WVYX01000218.1, on the reverse strand, counting down.
CCCTTTTGCGGGCGCAAATGTCCAGGCAATCATGGCACAGCACATGACCGCGCCGATCCCTGCCCTGGGGAAGATGCGGGCAAACGTGCCGCCGCCGGTCGAAGGGGCTATCACGAGGGCACTGGCCAAGGCTCCGGAGGATCGGTTTGCCGACGCCAACGAGTTCGCCCAGGCGCTGGTTGCGCCGGCCACCAGCGCTGCGTACGTCGTGCCTGTTCCTGAGGCTCGCCGGACCATTGCAGTGCTCCCGTTCGTGAACTCGAGCCCCGACCCGGACAACGAGTATTTCAGCGACGGCATGACCGACGAGCTGATCAACGCCCTGACGAAGGTGGAAGGACTGCGCGTAGCCTCACGGACCTCTGTCTTTGCCCTCAAGGGAACCCAGCTGGACATCCGCTCCATCGGTACACGGCTCAGCGCATCGGCAGTCCTCGAGGGTAGCGTGCGGAAGGTCGGCCAGAAGTTGCGCATCACGGCGCAGCTCAGCGACGTCACCGATGGTCGGCTCCTCTGGTCGGAGCGGTACGATCGGGAGCTGGAGGACGTGTTCGCCATTCAGGACGAGATCGCCAGCACGATCGTGACCACCTTGCAGACCGGCGTCCTCGGGGGACTGGGAGATCTCACACCGCACCGGTATACCGAGAACGTGAGGGCCTACAACCTCTACTTACGCGGTCGCTACCACTGGAACCAGCGATCGCAAGCGAGCATTGCCGAGGGCGTCAAGTACTTCGAGCAGGCGATAGCGGAGGATGCCGCCTACGCGCTGGCGTACACCGGTCTGGCTGACTCGCACGCCCTACAGGTCGACTACCGGGGCGCCCCGGTCGCGCAAGGTATGCGTCGTGCCAAGGTCGAGGCCCGCAGAGCGCTGGAGTTGGACGACACGCTAGCCGAGGCGCATACGTCCCTGGCCTGGGTGACGTTCATCTATGACTGGGATTGGAGCGCTGCCGAGCGAGGATTCAGACGAGCCATCAAGCTCAATCCGCGATACGCGACCGCTCGACAGTGGTATGCCTGGCTCCTGATGGCCATGGGACGTGTGGAGCAGGCACTGGCGGAAGGTCGCATGGCGCTGGAACTCGACCCAGCCTCCGTCTCGGTCCGCCGCAGCATGGGCTGGCTGTATCACTACGCGCGGCAGCACGACAAGGCGGCCGAGCATCTCCGGCGGGCGACGGCGATGGACCCCACCGCTTCGGAGAATCACCGAGTTCTGGGCCTGATTCTCATGCAACAGGGGAAGCACGACGAGGCCGAAGCCTCTCTAAGAGAGGCGATCTCCGCGTCCGGGGATGCCACCTACGCCACAGCCGCACTCGCATACCTCCACGCACTGCGTGGCGACCGGAAGAACGCGCAGGGCCTCCTCGACGAGCTACACGCTCACCAGAACGAGCGCTACGTCTCTCCCGTGGCGTTCACAATCATCCACGTGGGGCTGGGTGAGACAGACCGCGCGTTGGAATCGCTCGAGAGAGCGCACGAAGAGCGCAGGGGCTGGCTCGCCTACCTGAACGTGGAGCCTCTGCTGGATCCGATACGATCCGAGCCTCGGTTCGCTGAGCTGCTACGGCGGATGAAGCTGGCGTAGCTCATAGGCGGCAGAAGGGGCAGGAGGGACACAAGGGGCATGAGCCACCTAAAGTGGCGTGCCACTCTGCCCCCCTGCCCCAACTGCCCCTTGTCCACTCCTCCTGGACTAGCGCCGAGCCTCCGACCCTCCCGGACTCACCCGCTGCTTCTCCGGCTCTGCCTGCTTCACATACTTGTCGAGCCACTCCTGCATCTCCCACAGCATGTGCAGAATCGACTCCCGCGCCCGGTAGCCGTGGCTCTCGTAGGGAAGCATGACGAGTCGTGCGGTCTTTCCCAAGCCCTTCAGGGCGTGATAATAGCGTCTGCTCTGCAGCGGGAAGGTGCCGGAGTTGTTGTCCGCCTCGCCGTGGATCAGCAGGATCGGCTCGTTCACCTTCTCGGCGTGCATGAAGGGCGACATGGCGAAGTAGATCTCCGGCGCCTCCCACAACGTGCGCTCCTCGGCCTGGAAGCCGAACGGCGTGAGCGTGCGGTTGTAGGCGCCGCTCCGGGCGATGCCGGCCGCGAACAGGTCTGAGTGAGCCAGCAGGTTCCCGGTCATGAATGCGCCATATGAGTGGCCACCGATGCCGATACGGCCCCGCTCGGCCACACCTCGGCGGACCACCTCGTCAATCGCGGCCTTGGCGCTACTCACCAACTGTTCGACATAGGTGTCGTTCGGCTCCTCGTCCCCTTCGCCGATAATGGGCATCGTGGGACCATCCAGCACCGCGTAGCCCTGGGTGAGCCAGATCGGCGTGGACCACCCGCTCAAGCGGGTGAACCGGTATGGCGATCCCGAGACCTGCCCCGCGGCGGCGGCACTCTTGAACTCACGGGGATAGGCCCACATGAGCATGGGAAGCGGGCCCTGGTTGGGAGCGTAGCCCGGAGGCAGGTAGAGCGTGGCTGTGAGGTCCACGCCGTCATCCCGCTTGTACCGGATCAGCTCCTTCGTCATCCCCGCCAGTTGCGGCGTGGGGTTGGGAAACCGCGTCACCTGGCGCAGCGTGCCCTTCTCTAGATCCCGAATGAAGTAGTTCGGCGGGTCTTCCAGCGATTCCCGGCGGGTCAGCACATACCGTCCGCGGTTGTCCAGCACCTGAGTCGCGTACTCGTAGTACGGCGCTTCGGAGCGCCACAGCCGCTCGGTCTGCTTGGTTCTCAGGTCCAGGCGATCGACGAAGGGCCGGTTCCCTTCGGGCGAGGCGCCCGATCCGAGGAGGAACACCGAGTTGCCATCGTCAGAGACGATAGTCACCCAGCGCCCCATGGCATTGGGTTTGGTGTCCGGGCTTCCCGGATCACCATAGCGATCCTCAGACGAGCGGTCCCACAGTAGCTCCGGCTCGACACCGGGAGACCCTGGGCGTACGACCCAGGTACGCGTCTTCCGAGTCTTCCACCAGTACTCATAGACGAACGCCAGGTCGTCTGTGCCCCATTGGATGTAACTGTACCGGAGACCCAGGGTGATCAGGGGCACCGGGTCGCCCTCAAAGGGTGCGGCGAGCGTGTAGACCTGATCCCGCACATCGGCTTCGCGCCTGGCGTCTCCGCCGTCCTGCGCCTCGGTCCAGACCAGTGTGGCCGGAGCATCACCGCGCCACCCAATGCTGCGACGGCCCGTGGGCACGCTGCCGAAGGCGGTGGGCACTTCCTCCTGGAGGGGGAGATCCGCCACGAGGTGCACCGGGTTGCCATCCAGATCCAGTACCTCGACACGCCTGGGGAAGCGGTATGCGGGAACCAGATAGGAGTACGGCCGGTGCAGCGTGTTCACCAGCAGGAACTCCCCGTTGGGCGAGGAACTGAAGCCCCAGACGATGCCTGGCGCGCCCAGGGGACTGATCTTGCCGTCCACCGTCACCTTGGCGAGCTGTGCCGTGGTGTAATGCTCGAACAGCGCCTCGTCATACGCGTTCTTCAGGAGATCCTGATAGGTGCGCGCCGGAGCGGTCTTCCCCACGTTCTCTTGGATGACTGGTCCCGCGGGGACGCGCGGCGCTTCAGGCTCGGGGCCCCGGCCACTCGGCACCAAGGTGCAGATGATGGTCTTGCTGTCCGACAGCCACCTGGGCGCGCCCGCGGCGGTGAGGTTGAGCACCGGATCGGTGAGACGCCTGGCCTTGCCGCTGGCCACGTCCGCCATCCACAGCTCGATGCCGTCACCCGTGGTATGGGTGAAGGCAATCCGCTGGCCGTTGGGCGCCCACTGCACGTTCTCCAGTCGGGGATTCTCGGGAAGCCCTGTAACCGCCCGCTCGGCGCCGTCTGACATTCGCATAAAGCTGAGTCCAACATACGGACTAGTCCGGCTGCGACCGTTGATCTGCGGGTTGATACGCATGCCGGCGATTCGAAGCTCCCGTTCGGCCAGCTCCGCTAATGAGGGCAGGCTCGGGGGCTGCACGAGCACCATCCACTCGAAGTCCGGACCTACGCGCACGGCCGGCGTCGGCGGCGCGTCAACGATGTCCACCAGCACCTGATCCGGCGTGCGGTACGCGACGTCCGAGCCCGTCTGCTGCGCCGCCAGCGGTGTGGCTTGAATCGCCAGGAGCAACCCGAAGGCGACGACAGACAGAGCGTAAACGGGGGATCGACACTGACGTTTGGAGCGAAGCATGATGACCATCTCCATCCAGGTTTCCACAATCAAGGAAGGAACTTGACCAACCGCTGCAGTGTTTGAGTTTACCGTCTCGGCCCCACGAGAGCCAGGTTGTTCTGCTTCACCCACTCAGCCCGCTTGCCGATTGGCTTCCGATGCTGTATTTGAGACGTATAACCACGCACAACACAGGTCATGAGAGGAGGTCACATGGGGAAGGGCCGTGAATACCTACAGCGTCTCCACGAAGTGCTGCGCGAGTTCGAGGAGGCTGTGGTAGCGCGCGAAAAGTGGAAGCCGTTGGAGAGCAAGGTGAGCCGACAGCAGGAGGTCGACAGCGCACGCCAGAAGGTGGTGGACTTCGTGGTCCAGCTCGTCACCGCCGAACGTATCCAAAAAGAAGGCTAGCGTTAACCCCTCACGAGGATGTTCGCAGCGGAGGCGCACTCCGCGCTGACCCCTTCCTTGTCTGCCTGTCTCATTGAGCGCCTAGCGCGGCTGCCCGTGCTGGGCTCTACCGTAACTTCCCGAGCAACCTCGACGCGGGAACCGCCGTGACTCTCGCAGCGCGACGCCCCGCCGCGAGCAAGCCCTGACTGATTCACCTGGAACTGCCGGTGAGTAGCACACCAGCCCGAGCGATCTTCGGCTCGCGACTCGGCCTCCTCATGTCCATGATCGGTGTGGCCGTCGGATTGGGAAACGTGTGGCGCTTTCCGTACATGGCGGGGAAGTTCGGCGGGGCGGCGTTCGTCTTCTTCTACGTCCTCGTAGTCGCGGTCATCGGAATCCCTGCCCTCATCGCCGAATGGACCCTCGGGCGCCACACGCGAAGGGGACCCGTCGGAGCGTTTGCACGGGTCGGGCTACCCTTCGGCCGACAGATCGGCTGGTTCTTCTTCCTCTCGGTTACGGCGGCGACCGCATACTACAGCAACGTCATCGGATGGGTCTTGTTCCACGCAGTGGGCTCGGTGGCGGGCACGCTGCACGCGTCGTGGGATTCGGCAGCGATCCTGCCCCCTGACCGGGGCATCGCCGTCCAGTCGTTCCTCCTTCAGGTAGTCTGCACGGCAGTCGTGATCATCACCGGCGCGGCGGTACTCATCAAAGGACTGCGCTCCGGGATCGAAGCGGCGAGCAAGGCAATCATGCCGATGCTCTTCGTGGTCTTGATCGTCCTGATCGTCCGGTCCGTGACACTGCCAAACGCCATGGATGGCGTTCGCTGGTTCGCCCTGAAGCTCGAGTTCAGCAACCTGACTCCCGCAGTAATGCTGGCCGCGTTGGGTCAAGCAGTGTTCTCGCTCGCCCTTGGCGGCACGTTCATGGTGGTGTACGGCTCTTACCTGGGTGAGCGGGAGAACCTGCGGACGAACGCCGCGTTCACCGCACTCGGTGACACCGGCGCTGGGCTGCTCGCCGGGCTTGCCATCTTCCCGGCCGTGTTCGCCCTCGGTCTAGAGCCCAGCAGCGGTCCCAGACTCATCTTCTCGACGCTCCCCCAGGTGTTTGCCGAGATCCCTGCCGGCTGGCTCTTTGGGTTCTCGTTCTTCGCGGGCCTGGCCGCCGCCGCCTTCCTGTCAGCCGTCGCGGCCCTCGAGGTGCTCGTAGCCGGTGTCACCGACAACACTCGGCTGGGCCGGACGAGAGCGGTCTGGCTCGTCACGGGTGTGGTTTTCCTCTTCGCTCTCCCGCCCATGGTCAACATGGAGGTGTTCGTTCCCTGGGACCTCACTTTCGGCTCAGGGATGCAGAGCCTGGGTTCGCTGCTCGCCGTGCTCACCGTGGGCTGGGCCCTCACCCGGTCGGCAGCGCTCAGGGAGTTGGCTACCGCACACGGCGAGCGCGCCCCGCTGTGGCTTTACTACTGGCTCCGCATCGTGATACCTGGTGCCATCGTCGCGGCGGGGGTTTGGTGGCTCCTTGCAGAGGCGCTCCAGGTAGTACAGAGAAGCTGACCCACACGGTCACTCTCACGGGTGGCGGCGGGCCGCTCACGGGTCCATCTTTCGGCTCGTGCGCGACATCCTCCCACGTCTGAAGGCTTCCCTCGGCGATCGCTACGCCATCGAACGCGAAGTCGGCCAAGGCGGGATGGCCATCGTGTTTCTGGCTCACGATCCCAAGCACGACCGCAAGGTGGCGGTGAAAGTGCTTCGCCCCGAGCTGGCCTCGGAGATCGGCGCCGATCGGTTCCTGCGGGAGATCAAGCTCGCGGCGCGGCTGACCCACCCCCACATCCTGCCCCTGTACGACTCGGGGGAGGCCGGTGGGTTGCTGTTCTACGTGATGCCCTACGTGGAGGGGGAGTCGCTGCGGGACCGCATCAACCGCGAGAAGGAACTCCCTCTGGACGACACCATCGAGATCACGCGAGCAGTTGCCTCCGCCCTCGACTATGCCCACCGCCACAACGTGGTGCACCGGGATATCAAGCCCGAGAACATCATGATCCACGATGGTGTCGCGATGGTGACCGACTTCGGCATCGGCAAAGCGTTGAGTGCGGCGGCCGGTGGAAAGCTCACGGAGACGGGCATCGCGTTGGGCACCCCGGCCTACATGAGCCCCGAACAGGCGTCCGGGGATGCCGAGATCGACGGGCGCAGCGACCTCTACAGCCTGGCATGCGTGCTGTACGAGATGCTCGCCGGCGAGCCGCCGTTCACCGGTCGGACGGCACAGGCCATCATCGCCAAGCGCTTCATGTCACCGGTTACTCCTCTGCGCGCCGTGCGGGACGTTCCCGAAGCCGTGGCCAGCGCCGTATCACGGGCCCTCGCCCGCACTCCAGTGGACCGATTCCCAACGGTCAATGAGTTCGCCGAGGCCCTGAGGTCGTCAGCTATACCTACTGCAGCCGTGGCCGCAGCCCAGACTGGGCGCGCCGAGCAGTCCGTCGCTGTGGTGCCGTTCGCCAACATGAGCGCGGATCCTGAGAACGAATACTTCAGCGACGGCATCACGGAAGAGATCATCAACGCGCTCTCGAAGCTGAAAGGACTCCAAGTCGCGTCCCGCACGACCTCATTCGCCCTCAAAGGGAAGGAGTTGGACCTGCGAGAGATCGGTAAGAAGCTCGGCGTGGGCTCGGTCCTCGAAGGGAGCGTGCGAAAGGCCGGGAAGCGGCTGCGCATCACGACCCAGCTAGTCGACGTGGCAAACGACTACCACCTGTGGTCGGAAGTGTACGACCGCGAACTCGAGGATGTGTTCGCCATTCAGGAGGAGATCTCCCGGGCTATCGTGGACGCGCTCAAGGTCAAGCTGGTGGGTGACACGAGCGTGCCCCTCGTGGTGCCGGCGACCGAGAACCTCGAAGCGTACACGCTCTACCTGAAGGGACGGTTTTTCAGAAACAAGTTCACGGAGCCCGACCTTCGGATCAGCCTCGAGTTGTACAAGCAAGCTCTCGAGCACGACGCGCGGTACGGCCGCGCCTACGCGGGGATCGCCGACACGTGGATGAACCTGGCAGACGACTGGCTGCCGCCCCACGAGGCCTATCCCAAGGCCAAGGAGGCGGCGGAGAAGGCGGCGGAGCTGGAGCCCACGTTGGAGGAAGCGCACACGTCGCTTGGCAAGATCATGGGCTGGTATGACTGGGACTTCGCCGGCGCCGAGCGAGTGCTACGCAGCGTCATCGCGCAGAACCCGTCCTACGCAGACGCTCACTTCGCCCTGGGCAGCGTGCTGCCCTGCCTCGGACGGGCCGACGAGGCGGTCGCCGAGATGCGGAAGGCGCTCGAGCTCGATCCCCTGTTGGACATGCACAGCCGCTGGCTGGCGCGCATGCTCTTGTTTGCGCGGAACTACGACGAGGCCATCGAGCAAAGCCGCAGGACGCTGGAGATCAACCCCAACTACTCCCGGGTGTACCTCGATATGGGGAACGCGTACCTGGCCGAGGGAAAGACCGATGAGGCGCTCGGGGCCTACCGGCGCGGACACGCCGTCGAGGCGAGTGTCGTGTCATTCAACGCGTCCACCGCCAGGGCGCTCGCAGCGATGGGCAAACAAGACGAGGTCAGCCGCGTGCTCGCGGAACTGGAAGCCCAGTCCGAGCACCGCTACGTGCGGGGCGAGGTCGTTGCGTGCGGGTACGCCGCCCTCGGCGAGCTCGACCAGGCCATCGCGTGGCTGGAAAAGGCCTACGAGGAGCGGTCGGCGGGACTGATCTACCTCGCGGCGGATCCCGCATACGACCCGCTCCGCGCAGACCCGCGATTCGACAAGCTGATGACGAAAGTGGGGCTCCAACCCGTCGACATGTCATCCAAGAGCTGACTGCCGCGCGCGCCCTTCTTGATCTTCCAACGCCCGTTGACACGCCGCCACCGTCGCGTCCCGACCGTCGAACGGCGCACCGTAGTACAAGACTAGCGAGCAGAACGGAAGCGGAACGTCATACCGGACCGGACGTCGCAGCGGTAGCACACCGCGACCGCGAATAACGAATGGAACGAGTAGGGCATCGGCGGCCTGAGCGATCTCGGGCAACCCGGGCTTCACTCGCCGATAGGGTCCGCCCGCGTCGGCCGCCAGCGCGACGCGACCCCTCCCTGAGCGAAGCAAGTCGATGATTTGCTGCTTGGGACGAATCGGAGACTGCCTGCGGTACACCCAGATCGATACGCCACACCACCGGAACGCCTGCTGCAGCATTCGCGACCGCACACCATCATGACCGATGGCGACGGGCATCAACGGCTCCGGGACGTCACGAAACGCGCACGCTCCCAGCAGCTCGTAGGCGTGCCATGTGTAGTAGATGACCGGTCTTGCAGCATCCGCGAGTCTCGCCGACAGCACGTCCAACGGCGGACGCCACAGGGTGCGTGCAGTCCGCCAGCAAGGGTACATCCACGCCGCCACGGCCAGATTACTCCCAACCACGAGAGGCTGGAGCAGCGGCCGATACCACGGGCTCTCGAACGGCACGGGGGCGTATGACATTCTGCCGAGTCGAAATGCCCCACGCGACCTTTCGACCGGCTTCCCACCGGCGGCCATCTGAACTCAGCTTTGCCGATTCGGCACGGGAATCCTCCCACACGTTGCCGGAGCAGCGACTGGCAGGATCGGAAACGTGCGAAAGATAGGAACAGGGAGGGCCAGCAGCGAGCAGACCCGAGGTCGCTCACGTCAGACGCTCACCATACTTTTAGCGCATGAGCGACCTACCTGGCGCGCTCCGGACCGCCCTATCCGGCCGGTACGACCTGCAGCGCGTCGCGGGGCGTGGCGGCATGGCGACTGTCTACATGGCCCGGGACATCAGGCACAGTCGTCAGGTTGCCGTCAAGGTCCTTCTTCCCGACCTCGCCGCCTCGCTTGGCGTCGATCGCTTCCTCAACGAGATCGAGATCGCCGCAAGCCTAACCCATCCACACATCGTGCCGCTGTACGACTCGGGCCAGGCCGGTGGCTTTCTGTACTACGTCATGCCGTTCATCGACGGTGAGTCGTTGCGGGCGCTGCTGAATCGGGAACGATGCGTGGAGCCGTCGAAATCGGTGAACATCACCACGACGGTGGCCGAAGCGCTGACCTATGCCCACCGCATGGGAGTGCTGCACCGAGATATCAAGCCGGAGAACATTCTGCTGGCTGAGGGCCACCCCCTCGTCACGGACTTTGGCATCGCCAAGGCGATCACAACGGCCGGGGGGGAACGTCTCACCCGCTCCGGTTTTCCCCTGGGCACTCCGGGCTACATGAGCCCGGAGCAGGCCGCCGGTATCCGGGATCTCGATGCGCGAACCGATGTCTACAGCCTTGCCTGTGTCAGCTATGAGATGCTGATCGGTGAGACGCCCGGACTGTGGCTCACGGAGCAAGAGGTCCGGCTGGGAAGATTCATTGATGCCTCCCGGGAACACCGGGACCGTCTCGACCGCCTCCCGGGACGGCTGGAGCAGGTCCTGGCCAAGGCGCTGGCGATGCGCCGGAATGACCGGTTCGCCTCCCCTGCCGAGTTCGTCGAGGCATTGCGCGCCGCGCTGGCGAGGAGCCACATGCTCAGCGACGCCGAAGTGCGGCAGATCATCCAGCACGCCGCTGATGCGCAGGCCGCGAATCCCACTGCGACCGACGAGGAGGCGTTGAGTGTCGGGGCGGTTGAACAGATCGCGGCCCAGGTGGGCATTCCGCCTGCTCGCGTGCGGGAGGCTATGGAGGCGCTGGAGATTCCGGCCGCAACCGCCGCATCGCCGGGCAGGCAGCCGGGGATTGCCCCCGAGCCGTGGTCCGGTTTCCTCGGATCGCCCACCACCGTGCGACTCGAGCGTACAGTCGAGGGCGAAGTGCCGGAATCCGAATACTCCGTTCTCGTGGAGGAGGTCCGAGCGACGCTGCGGAACGTGGGGTCCGTCAGCACCCTGGGCAGGTCCCTGACCTGGAGCGCGGCGGCACCTGGCCAAGCAGCGGGCCGGAACGTGCATGTGACTGTGACCCCGTACGCCGGCCGCACCCGGATCCACATCGAAGAACGCCTGACAGATCTTGCTGGTGCGGTCTTCGGGGGCATCTGCGGCGGCGTCGGCGGCGGGCTGGTAGGGATCGCTGTGGGTCTGGGACTCGGCGCGCTGGGTGCGCCGATCGTCGCGCTGTTGGGCGTCGTCTTCGCCGTGGGCGGTACCTACACCGTGTCGCGTTCGATCTTCGTGCACACGGCGACCAAGCGGGAGCGGGAGCTCTCAGGCTTGGCCGACCGGTTGGCCGACCTCGCAGTTGCAGTGGCAGCGTCACCGAGACGTCTGGGCGGCGGTGAAGCCGGCGCTCTGCTTGGCACATAGAAGGAGCGTCCTTTCTTCCTCATGGTGGGTGCTACATGATCCAGCAATCTCATCGCGCTATGACAGGCATCGTCGCACGGTTCACCGGCTTGCTCTGTTCCGGGTTCCTTGTCGCCGGCCCTGCCGCTGTGGCCCAGGAACGCGACTGGCAGACCCGGGTCTCGGAGCTGGAGCGCTCAATTCCCGCGCTGATGGACAGCGGAGACGTTACTGGACTCGCCATCGCGCTGGTTGCCGACGGGGAGGTCGTGTGGAGTAGGGGGTTCGGCACGCGGAACGCCGCGACGGGCGAGCCCGTGGACGAGCACACCGTGTTCGAGGCCGCGTCGCTCAGCAAACCTGTGTTCGCGCGCGCAGTGTTGCAGATGGTCGAGCGGGGAGAGGTGAACCTGGACAAGCCTCTTTGGGAGTACCTGCCATACGAGGACATTGCCCACGACGAGCGCTACAAGCGGATCACCGCCCGCATGGTGCTGAGCCACACACCGGGCTTCCCCAACTGGCGCCCGCATGGCGGCAAGCTGACGATCGACTTCGAGCCAGGAACCAAGTTCAGCTATTCGGGTGAGGGATTCGTCTATCTCCAGCGGGTGGTGGAGCACCTCACTGGCGAACCGATGGACCAGTTCGTCGCGCGCACCGTGCTGCAGCCACTCGGGATGACGCGGTCTTCCTTCATATGGGAAGCCCGTTTCGAGTCGAACGTCGCCATGCCCTATCGGAGCGACGGGTCTGCCGGCCACAAGAGCAAGCCTCGGCGTGCAAACGCCGCGGCAAGCCTGCACACCACCGCACCGGACTTCGCCCGGTTCATGGCTGCCGTCGTGAACGGTGAAGGGCTAGGCGAACAGATGATTCAGGCTATGCTCACACCAGAGAGTGAGGTGGACTCCGGCGTGACGTGGGGACTTGGCTGGGGGCTCCAGGACACGGAGGACGGCCGCGCGTTCTGGCACTGGGGTCACAACACGGGATATCGAGCGTACACGGTGACCTACCCAGAGCGCCGCCTCGGCGTGGTCATGTTCACGAACAGCGATAACGGCATGTCGATCGTACAAGCCATTCTCTCCCGCGCCGTAGGTGGATCTCATCCAGGCTTCGCATGGCTGGACTACGAGGCTCACGACGCACCCACACGGCTGGTGCGCAAGGCCCTGGAACGGACCATTCGGGGGCAAGGAATCGCCGCGGGGATCGACAGGTACTACCAGCTCAAGCAGGAATCTCCGGCCGACGCCTTTGAGGAGAGCATGCTCAACACCCTCGGTTACAGTCTGCTCCGCACGAGGCTGGTGGAAGAGGCCATTGCAGTATTCAAGCTCAACGTTCGGATGTATCCCGACGCATTCAACACCTATGACAGCCTGGGTGAAGCCTACATGGTGCACGGCGACACGCTGCTGGCCATCGAGAACTACGAGAAGTCGGTGAAGTTGAATCCGGAGAACACGAACGGTATCCGAATGCTCGAACGGCTGCGGCAAGAGCCGGAAGAGAACAAGGAGCGGCCGTAGGGAGCCCGTGTGATCCACCGGGAAGACCACGCGAGTGTCGCCGTGCTGCGACTGGATCACGGCAAGGTCAGTGCGTTGGACGTGGACCTGTTGTCGGCCCTGGCCGACCAACTCGGGGAGATCGAGCGATCTCCGAGCGGCCAGTCGGTGGTGCTCACGGGCACGGGGAGCACGTTCTCGGCCGGCGTCGACCTGGTCCAGTTTCTGGACGGCGGAGAGGCCTATCTCCAGGATCTGCTCCGTGCGATGACCCGCACGTTCGCGGCGCTCTTTTCCTTTCCGCGGCCCGCGATTGCTGCGGTAAACGGCCACGCCATCGCGGGGGGCTGTGTGCTGGCCTGTGCGTGTGACTATCGCATCATGGGCCGGGGACCGGGGAAGATCGGCGTCCCGGAGCTACGTGTCGGGATACCGTTTCCCGCCCTGGCAATTGAGATACTGCGCTTCGCGGCGTCGACGCCACACCTGCAGGAGCTCGTCTACCTCGGCAAGACGTACGAAGTGGACGAGGCGTACCAGCGGGGCCTGGTGGACGAGATCGCCGACCTCGAGACGCTGCTGGACCGGGCCTGTGGGGTAGCGGAACGGTTGGGCTCGATGCCCCCGGCGCGGTTTCAGATCACCAAGCATCAGCTCCGCCAGCCCAGTCTCGATCGTGCCGAGCGTAACGCGCGGGAGTGGGACGCCGAAGTGCTGCGGGCATGGAAGGATCCTGAGACCCGGGCAGCCGTCCGGGCATACGCCGAAGCGACGCTCGGCAGGCGCCGGTAGAATCAAACCGCAGCTCCCGGAGCCACGCCCGGTTGCCCCCGCGGGAACTTCCGCGGTATTGTGCTGTCTATCCAAGTGATCAACGTGATCAACCCTCGGGAACCCTCTTATCCATTCCTCTGGAGCGTCGCATGAGACGCATACTCGGTTTCTATTTTGCGATCCTCGCTCTCACCGTAACCGGCCTCGCGGCCCAAGAGTCCGGGATCGCGGTCTCCTACGAGCGCCTTGTGCTACCGAACGGCCTGAACGTGATCCTCCACGAGGATCACACCACCCCCATGGTAGCCGTGAACGTGTGGTACCACGTGGGGTCGGGCCGGGAGCAGCCGGGCCGCACAGGCTTCGCCCACCTGTTCGAGCACATCATGTTCGAGGGATCCGGGCACGTGGCGGAGGGCAAGTTCGACGAATGGCTCGAGGCTGCCGGCGGGGTAAACAACGGCTCGACCAACACGGACCGCACCAACTACTTCGAGACCGTACCGAACAGTGCCCTGGAGCTGGCGCTCTTCCTAGAGTCAGACCGCATGGGGTATCTGCTGGACGCGATGTCGCCGGCCAAGGTGGATGGCCAGCGAGATGTGGTGAAAAACGAGCGTCGCTTCCGCATCGAGAACCGACCGTACGGCCAGGCGTTCATCGCCATCAGCGAGAACCTGTATCCCCCCGACCACCCCTATCACTGGCCGGTGATCGGCTCGATGGAGGATCTCACCGCTGCGAGCTACGAGGACGTCGTCCAGTTCCATCAGACCTTCTACGTGCCTAGCAACGCGAGCCTCTCGATTGCGGGTGACATCGACCCCGAGCAGGTGAAGCGGCTCGTGCAGCACTGGTTCGGCGACGTGGCGGCTGGCGCAGCCGTCGCGCCCCTAGACGGGCCCGCAGCATACATCGCCGCAGAAAAGCGGGTAGTGATGGAAGACAGGGTGCAGCTCCCCCGCATCTACATGTGCTGGCTCACGCCGCGGCTGTACGCCCCCGGCGACGCCGAGCTGGACATTGCCGGGGCGGTGCTATCGCGGGGAAAGAACTCCCGGCTGTACAAGCGGCTGGTGTACGACATGCAGATCGCGCAGAACGTCTCCGCATTCCAGTCCTCAGCCGAGCTCGGTTCCGAGTTCTGCATCATGTCCACCGCCCGGAGCGGGCACGATCTCAATGAGCTCGAAGCAGTCATTCAGGAAGAGCTGGACAAGCTCAAGGCGGAGGGTCCGACCGGCCGGGAGGTGCAACGGGCCATCAATCAATATGAGGCGGGCTTCCTGAGCCGGATGGAGTCACTCATGGGCAAGGCCGACCAGCTCAACGGCTACTACTTCAGGACGGGAAATCCAGACTACTTCAACGAAGATCTCGCCCGCTACAGGGCCCTGGACCCCGCCGATGTCCAGTCGGTGGTGAAGACCCAGTTGCGCAACAACGCTCGAGTGATCCTCAGCATCGTGCCGCAAGGAAAACCAGAACTGGCAGCTTCCAAGAAGACGAGCGAGTAGCAGCCATGAAGACGATCAAATACACCGGACTATGGGCGCTGGCGACTTTGGCCGCCGTAGCGCCTCTCACAGCGCAGGTACCCGACCGGAGCGGCCCACCCAAGCTGGGGCCGCCACCGCAGCTCTCGCTACCAGCGATCCAAGAGCGCGAGCTGGCAAACGGACTTCGTGTTGTGCTGATGGAGAAACATCAGGTTCCAGTCGTCCAGATCGGCCTGGTGGTGATGGCAGGCTCAGCCATGGATCCCCGAGGCAAGGTCGGGCTGGCCACGATGACGGCGGACATGATGGACGAGGGTGCCGGCAGCCGCGATGCCCTCGAGCTCGCCGATGCCATCGACTATCTGGGTGCCCGTCTCTCCGTCGGGGCGGGTAACCACACGTCGGTCATTTCGCTCTACACACCGCTCTCCAAGTTGGACGACGCACTGCCAATCATGGCCGACGTGGCCCTCCGTCCCAGCTTTCCCGCGGAAGAGCTGGAGCGGAAGCGCAAGAGCCGACTCACCACGCTGCTCCAGTGGCACGATGAGCCGTCGGCTGTCGCCTCCGTGGCGTTCAACAATGCGATCTACGGTGACAGGCATCCCTACGGCACCTCCAGCATCGGTGATGAAGCGGCGATCCGCTCACTCAGCGTCGCCGATCTCACGGAGTTTCACGGCGGCTACTTCCACCCGAACAACGCGGTGCTCATCGTGGTCGGCGACGTAACCGCCGACCAGATACTGCCAAAGCTGCAGCAGGCGTTTGGCGCATGGCCCCGCGGGCGTTTCTCTTCACCCTCCTGGCCGGACGTCAAGCAGGTGGACCGG
The DNA here is from genome assembly GCA_011772755.1 of Gemmatimonadales bacterium. Classification (GTDB taxonomy): domain Bacteria; phylum Gemmatimonadota; class Gemmatimonadetes; order Gemmatimonadales; family GWC2-71-9; genus WVYX01. The sequence goes on along the minus strand of WVYX01000218.1, from coordinate 1,169 downwards.
CGGGAAGTTCTTCTAGTCGACAAGCCCGGGGCAGCCCAGAGCGAGATACGAATCGGTCGGGTCGGTGTCGAGCGGAAAACCGAGGACTACTACGCCCTTCAGGTCATGAACACGATCCTCGGTGGCTCATTCACCTCGCGCCTCAACCAGAACCTCCGAGAGGACAAGGGCTACACCTACGGCGCTGGGTCCTACTTCTCGTTCCGCGTGATGCCCGGGCCCTTCACGGCCTCATCGGCAGTGCAGACCGACGCCACCGACAAGGCACTCCAGGAATTCTTCAGAGAATTCGACGCCATCCTAGAGCCGATACCCGAAGACGAGTTGACCCGGGGCAAGAACTATCTCGCCTTCCGGTATCCCGGGCGCTTCCAGACGGTAGCTCAGATCGCGGGTCAGCTCGACGACCTCTTCGTCTACGACCTTCCATCCGACTACTTCAACCAGTATGTGGACCGCATTCTCGCTGTGACACAGCAGGACGTTCAGCGGGTGGCCAGGAAGTATCTGGATCCGGAGAAGGTCCTGATCATCGTGGTGGGCGACCGCGAAAAGATCGAGTCGGGGATCCGGGCGCTGAACCTCGGCCGGGTGCGACTCCTCTCCATCGAGGACGTGCTGGGCAAGAAGCCGGTGGTGGAGGGGAGCTAGTGTGCTGCCGCGCAAATTCGTTGCATATCACATGCGCCGGTGGGTCCCTCCGGGCGCTCACGTGCCCTTCGGGACCCACCGGCGCATGGCGTCTGTGAAACGAACTTCCAGAACACCGCAGTAGCGAGAACGCTGCTCCATCTGCAGCTCTGCACCGCCAGCGCTTGTGAGCATTATCACTTCCTTCGGCCCGTCGTTGCCAGACAATAAGGGTGGCTAGCTGATTCGAAGCCGCGGACCGTCGACCCCAGATGGCAACGGCGTTCCATCCACAACGACGGGAGCCCTCACCATGAAGGCGCACACGCCATCTGTCCTCATCTCCCTGGCACTCGGCTGCAGCGCCGGGTCCGGAGACCCGGGCCGCGTCGAGGCTACAACAACCTGGAGGACCTGCATCGAGTGCTCGATCTCACCGGGCAGTGGATCCCAGGCCGAGTGATGCCGTCAGGCGCCTGCCTGCAGTTGCTGCGCCCACGTAGCCAGCCCGATTCCAGGCTAACGTGAGCGCAGGAAGC
>WVYX01000025.1:317-1029 GCA_011772755.1 Gemmatimonadales bacterium | reverse complement strand
TGCTGCAGTGAACGTGGATGTCGATGAGCATCGCTGCCTCCCTTGACTTTGGTGCGGTGTATATGGAATGAAGCATCGCCGTTGGGTGCGTCGCACCTCACTCTCCCATCAGCGCACGGATCTGCTGATGCAGCCTCCCATTGCTGGCCAGGTACGGTCCCGCGCCGAGGTACCAGGGTTCTCCTGCCAGGTCCGTGACCTGGCCCCCCGCCTCGCGCACGATCAACGTGCTGGCCGCCGTGTCCCAGGGCTGCGGCCCCAGGTGCCAGTAGGCGTCCCACCAGCCAGCGCCGACGTAACAGATGCCCAGCGCCGCCGAGCCGCAGATGCGCAGCCCATAGCAGTGGGGCATCAGTCGAGCGATGATCTGCGCGTTCTGCTCCCGCGACGTCACGTCGCGCGTCCAGTCCATGCCGACGAACGCCTCGATCAGATGCTCCGTCTCGCTGACGTGCAGTAGCTCGCCGTTCANNGCTCGCCGTTCAACGTCGCCCCACCGCCTAGCGTGGCGCTAAAGAGGTGCTCGCGGATCGGATCATAGACGACGCCAGCGATCGGCCTGTCGTCCAGGGTCAGGGCAACAGAGGTGCTAAAGTAGGGGTATCCGTGCGCGAAATTGGCGGTGCCATCCAGGGGATCGATCACCCAGCGGTAGGGCGAGAGACGTTCACCGGGCGGCGATTCTTCGGTCAGGACGTCGTGATCGGGGACC
>WVYX01000025.1:0-197 GCA_011772755.1 Gemmatimonadales bacterium | reverse complement strand
CGCAGCCCCTTGCTCTGTAATCCGATCGGACGCTGCGCGCCCTCGCGGATGACGCGACCGGCGGTGTGGGCTGCAGAGAGCGCCACCGGGAGGAATTCGGTATGGTCGGACAAAGGACACCTCAAACATATCACATAAGGGTGGGGCTCGTGTCCACCCTCCTGGGCACCCACGAGGGGCGCCCCTACCGTAGGCTG
>WVYX01000079.1 GCA_011772755.1 Gemmatimonadales bacterium | reverse complement strand
GCAATGCCCTGAAGAGCGAAAGCCGGTGTGAGGAGCACCCAGAATACCTGTGGCATGACCAGGATTACCACGATAAGCGCCAACACCCCGTAGCGCGCAACATAGCGATACCGCGCGGCCCACGCCGCTGGCAACAAGTGATACAGCAGATGCGACCCGTCCAGTGGTGGCACCGGGATGAGGTTGAAGAAGGCCAACAAGAGATTCAGCCAAACGCCCCAGAACAGCATCCGCTGCAGGAGGCCAAGCACTGCGCCAGCCCCAGGGGCCACCGCACCAAGCACCCCAACCAGGATGCCCACCACCAGACAGACGAGGAACAGCACGAGATTCACCACGATGCCGGCCGAAGAGACGATCACATCGCCCCGCTTGATGTTGCGGTAGTTGCGGGGGTTGACCGGCACGGGCTTGGCGCCGCCGAAGATGACACGACCGCCCGAGAACATGAAGACCATCACCGGCATCAGCAGAGTGTAGAACGGGTCAATGTGCTTGAGCGGGTTCAGTGTCAGTCGCCCAAGCGCCTGGGCGGTCGGATCACCCTGCCGGAGGGCAGCATACCCGTGCGCATACTCGTGCGCCACCATGGAAAACAGGAGCACGGGGAGCGCGAGGATAAACTCTTGCACGTCAGGGCGTTAAGTGTCGGTCCGGTGCGGCAGAAACCTAATGGTGCCCTAGGGCGGTGTCAAAGGCGTAGCGCCTTGACTGACTGAGACTTGCACGATAGTATTCTGCTCGCTTTTCGGGGCCCCTCGGCCCCATTTTCACGCGAGGAGTCGCGGTGCCGACAATTCAGTCAGCAAGGAAGCGGATGCGGCAGACCACGCGCCAACGCGCCCGCAATCGGGCACAGCTGAGTGCCGTGCGGACCGCGATCAAGAAGGTGCGGCAGGCCACCTCCACCGAAGAGGCACAGGCTGCCTACCACGAAGCCAGCCAGTTGCTCGACCGGGCGGCGCGCAAGGGCCTGATCGCCAAAAACAATGCGGCGAGGAACAAGCGCCGCCTACACAAGCACGTCACCGAGAAAGCAGCGAAGAAGTAGCTATACGGACGCCAGCTCAGCGCCGCAGCGCTCGCAGTACCATTCGCTGGGCAGGTTCAGCGTCCCGCATTCCCCACACTTGACCGTCTTCTGTCGCGAGCCCTTAGTGGGCTGACCCTGCGGGTGGTCCACCGGTTTCACACCCTCGGCCCCCACCGCCAGACTCTCCCTCGGGGATCGGTCCTTGTCCTCGTCCCTGGGCTCGACGACATCCATCGGCGAGGCGAGATCTTGGGTCGAGACACGCTCCCCAATACGGTGGGAACCCGACGGCCTCGGTACCGGGCTCTCGTGGTCAGTCACCGACTTGAGGAACGCCAGCTCATCGAAGTCATCCGTCTCCGCCGGCTCCGACTCGGACGCTTCGCCCACGTCAGCCGCAGCCGGCTCGGCCTCCGTCTCGGCCTCGACCACCTCCACGCCCGACACCTCGGCGGGAGCCTCTTCCTGATCCGGCACCTGTGCACCAGCACTGGGCTCCGCGACGGACGCCACGGCCTCCTCGAGGCCCGCGATCTCTTCCTCCACGGCCTTGAGATCTTCCCGGACGCTATCTACTGACTGGAGAATCTCGCCGCGAAGCTCCGACCACTTGTCCTTGTCGAACTCGCCGACGCCATGGCGCAGCTCGGCCTCGGCCAGCGTCTCTGACGCTTCGGCCTCCTGCTTGACCAGATCGTCCCGCCGGCGCTTCTGCTGATCCAGGGCTTCAGTGAGCTCGTCGCGGAAGCCCTGTAACTGACCGAAGATGGCGTCGAGTCGTTCCTGGTAGTCCGAGCGTACCTTGGCACGTACCTGATGCGGCGTCTTGTCGGTTGCAGTGTCGAGCCGTTCGAGCCACTGCTCGACCTGGCGCCGTTCGTCGAGGAGCCGTTCAATCTCGCCGGTGGGGCTTTTCGCTTTCTTCGCCATCTCGATCTCTCATCCGGCGGGGCGCAGCGCCGAGCGGCCCCGTCCCCAGGGAAGCAGCCGGACCAGCAGTAGCCAGGGCCGCGCCGGGAGGAAGCGCGCCAGGCCCTGCACCTCCTTCCTCCCTGGGCGCACTCCCTAACACTGCAAGATAAGCGGTTCCTGCTCCTGTGTGCCAAGCTCCGGCCGGCCAGGGTCAGTCGCGCTCCGCCGCGAACACGGTCTGACCGCCTACAATGGTCCGCTCCACCCACCCCCGGAGCGTGCGACCCGCAAAGGGGGTGTTCCGGCTCTTGGAGCGAAACCTTGCGGGATCGACCACCCATTCGCGGTCGGCATCGAACACTACCACGTCCGCCACGGCCCCACGCCGCAACGTGCCCCCCGGAAGGTGGAAGATGTCCGCCGGCCGCGTGCTCATTCTGGCGATCAACTCCGGCAGAGACAGGTATCCGCCAGCCACCAGCTCCGCTACTCCCAACCCCAGCGCAGTCTCAAGGCCCACCACCCCAAAGGGCGCGTCGTCGAATTCTCGCTCCTTGGACTCGTAGTGATGGGGCGCGTGATCGGTGGCGATGGCGTCGAGCGTTCCATCCTTCAGCCCTTCCCGCACCGCCTCCACGTCCGCCAGCTCACGGAGCGGCGGGTTCATCTTGGCATTGGTGTCGTAGCCTTCGCAGGCCACGTGTGTCAGAGCGAAATGGTGAGGTGTCGCTTCAGCGGTGACATTCACACCGCGGGCCTTGCCCTGCCGGATGAGCTCGACCGAACCCCGAGTCGAGATATGGCAGAGGTGTACGTGCCCGCCGGTGAGTTCCGCAAGCAAGATGTTCCGCGCCACCATGATCTCTTCTGAAGCCGACGGAACACCCCGAAGCCCGAGTCGAGTGGACACACTGCCTTCATGCATTACGCCTCCACCCGAGAGGAAGGGATCCTCACAGTGCTCCGCCACGGGGATGCCGAACGACCGAGCATACTCGAGGGCGGTACGCATCAAGTGACTGGACACCACCGGGTGACCGTCGTCGCTCACTGCCACAATGCCGGCGGCTACCATTCCGCCAAACTCGGCAAGCTGCTTCCCTTCCTGGCCGAGGGAGATCGCCCCGACGGGATACACCCGGGCAGCCCGAGCTGCGGTGCCTTGCTTGACGATGAATCCCACGGCCGCCTGGTTGTCGGTTACCGGATCAGTGTTGGGCATGGCACACACCGCAGTGAACCCACCGGCCGCCGCCGCCCCGGCGCCGGTCGCCACGGTCTCCGCATCCTCGTGTCCCGGTTCCCGCAAGTGCACGTGCAGATCCACCAGCCCAGGAGCGACGGCCTTTGCCGTCGCGTCGTATACCTCCGCCCCGTCCGGTGCTGAGAGGTTCTTGCCCAGCGCCTCGATCCTCCCGTCGACGATGAGCACGTCGGCAATGCCGTCATGATCCTGCGAGGGATCGATGACGCGGCCACCCTTGAGGAGCACCGGCCTCATGTCTCGGCCTCTTGCATGCCCTTCGCCGCTTCCGCCAGCTCCGGCTTCCCCCCTGCCAGTAGGTACAGCACCGCCATGCGGATCGCGACACCGTTGGTCACTTGGTGGAGGATCACGCTGTGGGGACCGTCCGCCACTCGCGAATCGATTTCGACTCCGCGGTTCATTGGCCCAGGATGCAGGATGAGGAGCTCTCGCGGCGCCCGTTCCAGGCGCTCCAGGGTGACGCCGAACACGCGGTAGTACTCGCCAATCGAGGGGATGTATCCGGCTTCCATACGCTCGAGCTGGAGCCTGAGAACGTTCAGCACGTCGGCCCACTCAATGGCCTCTTCAATGCGGCGGAACACGATGACACCCAGTTCCTCGATCCCTCCGGGCATGAGACTCTGGGGTCCGCACACCGCCACGTCGGCCCCCACCTTGAGGAGGCCCCACACGTTGCTCCGGGCCACCCGACTGTGGAGGATGTCGCCGCAGATGCAGACCTTGAGGCCCCCGACCTTGCCCAGCCGGTCGCGGATGGTGAGCATGTCCAGCAATCCCTGGGTGGGGTGCTCATGCATCCCGTCACCGCCGTTGACCACGTTGGACCGGATCCGCTCAGCCAGGAATTTCGCAGCACCGGAGGAGGGGTGTCGCATCACCACCATGTCGATGCGCATCGCCTCGAGGTTGCGCGCCGTGTCCACCAAGCTCTCACCCTTCTGTACCGAGGACCCCAAAGCAGCCACGTTGACGGTGTCGGCGGAAAGGCGTTTCTCAGCGAACTCGAACGAGATGCGGGTGCGGGTGGAGGCTTCGAAGAAGAGGTTGACGATGGTCTTGCCGCGGAGCGTTGGGACCTTCTTGATTGTCCGCTCACTAACTTCCTTGAATGGCTCGGCAGTGTCGAGGATGAGTTCGATCTGCTCTTTGGTCAGGTACTCCAACCCCAGCAGATCCTTGCCGAGCGAAAGTACCGTCACGTTTTTCCTCCCTTGACGAGCTCGACAGCGTCGCGCCCATCCAGCTCGTTCACCAGCACATCCACCATGTCGTCGGCGTGCGCGTCCACCTTGGTACCCACGATGTCGGCTTGGATCGGAAGCTCCCTGCCGCCCCGGTCCACCAATACGCACAGGCCGATCCGCGCCGGGCGACCAAAGTCCGCAAGCTGGTCCATGGCCGCCCGGATGGTGCGCCCGGTGTATAGCACGTCATCCACAATCATCACACACCGATGGTCTAGGTCCACGGGTAACCGTGTCTCGCCCACGATGGGGCGTGGCCCCACCGTCTGGAGGTCATCCCGATACAAGGTGATGTCCATGACCCCCAACGGCACCGCGGTTCCCCAGCGTGCGGCAATCATGTGGGCGAGCCGCTGGGCAAGGTCGGCACCCCGCCGCTGGATGCCGACCAACACCAGGCGCTCGGTTCCGCCAGCGAATTCGACAACTTGTTGGACAATGCGTTCGAGTGCCCCCGCCACGCCGGGGGCATCGAGGAGAGTCTGCCGCTCGGAAGGGCTCATAAGCTGTGCCCCAAGTTAGACGGGGCGTCAATAGGCGTCAACGCAACACCGGCGTCAGCGGTGGCTCGCCCGCAAGCACGGCCCGGACGTTCCGCACGGCCAGGTTCGCCATTGCGTGACGCGTGTGGGTGGTGGCGCTCCCGATATGCGGTAGGGTCACCACCCTGGGGTGAGCCACTAGGGCGGGATGGACGCTGGGCTCTTGAGGGAAGACATCCAGCCCGACGCCAGCCAGCTTCCCAGCGTCAAGGGCCGCCAGCAGCGCGGCCTCGTCCACTAGGTCGCCCCTTGCTGTATTAATGAATATGGATCCCGCTCGCATGCGGTTGAAGCACTCGTGGTCGAACATGCCTCGGGTTTCAGCAGTCGATGGCGTATGGAGCGTCACGACGTCGCTCTCCTCCAGCAGCTGCGTGAGGCTGACTCGACGCGCTCCCGTCTCAGCCTCCAACTCGGGTCTCGCCGAAACATCGGCATAGAGGATCCGCATCGCGAACGCTGCGGCCCGGCGGGCAACCGCCTGCCCAATACGTCCCGCTCCGACGATGCCCAGTGTGCTCCCATTGAGCTCGAGCCCCAGGAGCTGGGTCGGATGCCAGCCCGTCCAGCCGCCCTCGGCGACCAGTACCTGACCTTCCTTGAGGCGCCGGGCCACAGCGAGGATGAGGGCCCAGGTGAGGTCCGCAGTGGCCTCGGTGAGCACCTCTGGGGTGTTGGTGACGATGATTCCGCGTCGGTTGGCCGCATCGAGATCGACATTGTCCACCCCAACGGCGCAGTTCGCCACGACCTTCAGTTGTGGGAGGGCGTCGAGCTCCGGCTCTGCAATCCGCCGGGACAGCAGGGGCACGATTGCCACGTAGGGCCCAGCGGGTGTCGGGGCCTCAGCGGGCAGCCACTCAACGGTGTGCGCCGGGACCGGGGTGTCGGGGAGGAGTTCTCTGAGCTCGGCGGCGATAAGGATATCGGCGGGCATACGGGCTGGAAACTACACATTCCTTACTCTATTATGCACCTGCCATCGGGAGAGGTGTCCGAGTGGTTGAAGGAGCCGGTCTCGAAAACCGGTAGGCCCGTCAGGGTCTCGTGGGTTCGAATCCCACCCTCTCCGTACCCTCGCCCTGGCAGTCCTGAGATGCAGGGAGCCTCCGGTGACGCCCGCTCCCCGCTCCCTGCTCCCCACAACGCCCTCGCCGAGCCTCGCCGTTGACAGCGATCCGCTGCCGGAACATGATGCCGTTCTGAAGCTCAACCCACCCGTCCGGAGTCACCATGAGAACGCTCGCCGACGAGCAGTCGCGCATCATCACGGTGTCCCTCGCAGTGCTGGCCGCGGTGGCGACCGCCTTCGCCATCGCCTACACCCGGGACGTGATGATCCCGTTCATGCTGGCCCTCTTCATCTCGTACCTCGTCTCGCCGATGGTGGATTCCCTCCAGGACCGGCTCAGGGTGCCCCGCTTTGTGGGCATCCTCGTGGCACTGCTGGTGGCACTCGGCGTGCTCACACTACTCGCGCTCTTGATCACCACCTCCACGCGTGGACTGCTGGACTCCGCCGACATCTACCGAGAGAAGCTCGCCGACGGCGTCGCATGGGCCACCTCCGTGCTGGATCGCGTGGGCATTGACGTCGGCCAGCAAAACTTGCTGGACGGATTGCGGGAGTTGCCGCTTCTGCAGTTTGCCAGCAGCACGTTCGGCACGGTCGTCGACCTGGCGGCGACCGCGGGGTTGGTGCTGATCTTCGTCATCTACCTCGTCAGCGCTCGACGACCGGCAGGCCTCCGTACCGGCATCTACGCCGAGATCGACAGCAAGGTGCGGCGTTATCTCCTCACCAAGATCGCCGTGTCGGCCACCACCGGTCTGCTAGTGGGAATCATCCTTGCGCTGTTCGGCCTGGACCTGGCACTGGTCTTCGGCATCCTCGCGTTCCTGCTGAACTTCATCCCGTCCGTGGGATCGATCATTGCGACCTTGTTGCCACTCCCCATCGCGCTAGTCCAGTACGAAAGCGTGTGGCCGATCATTGGCGTGATCGTCCTCCCCGGGATCGTGCAGACCGTGATCGGAAACGGCGTAGAACCCAAGGTGATGGGTGAGGGCCTCGATCTACACCCGGTGACCATTCTATTGGCTCTCATCTTCTGGGGTTTGCTCTGGGGGATCGTCGGAATGCTGTTGGCGGCACCCATGACTGCCGTGCTCCGAATCGTGCTCGCACGGATTGAGACCACCCGACCCGTGGCTGAGATTCTGGCCGGAAGGCTGCCGGGAGTCGTGCCTGCAAGCCAGACCGCCTAGGAGCCCGCCCTTCGGGGCCAAACCCATCGTAGGCGCGACAGGTGGGACAGTAGAGCACGGGTTGCGTTTGCCTCACCCCTCCAGGAGACGTTGGCCGATCCATGTGTCTGGGCTGTCTCCTGCGGTTGCAGGGTCAGGCCGTGCAACAGAAGTTTTGCCCAGGGGTGATGTGGCGGACGACGATGCAGCTCCCGTCGGACCAGGTCCGTTATCGGTGTGCTGCTCCGAGTAGCGACATGCAAGCCCACACGTAGCGGCGCCTCACCCCGCACCGGCGCCGCCAAATGAACCAATCGTCGCAGGGATATCCCATGAGATCCACATTCTTCGCCGCCGCTCTGCACATCACCCTCACAGTGCTGGGGCTTTCACTGGTTGGTGCAACTGCGGCGCCCAGCGCCGCACAAGCACAGCGACCCCGATCAGTGCGCATCGGCACGGTGGTGGACGGGCCGTGGGAACGGAACGACGAGATCCTCGGGCTGTTTCAGCGGGAAATGACCGAGCTCCTGTCTAGCGAGTTCGACGTACGGTTCCCAGCCCCGCTGGACGGGGGATGGACACTGGACGGCGTTCGGAGCGCGCTCGACGGGCTGCTGGCTGATCCGGCAGTCGACCTGGTGCTCGCCTTTGGCGTACTGGCCTCCGCAGATGCCGCCCGACGCGGGGATCTGCCCAAACCGGTCATTGCTCCATTCGTCTTCAATCCAGAACTGCAAGATCTCCCCCTGACCGACAGCGGCACGACCGGTGTTCCCAATCTGAGCTACCTGGCCCACCCGGCGTCATTCGAGGAGAACATGCCGGTATTCCAGGAGGTTGTGCGGTTTCGCAGGCTCGGCGTCTTGCTGAGCGCAGCGTACTCGGAGGGAGCTCCCTCGCTCTGGACTGGAATGCAGGCCGCCGCGGAGGCCATGGGCCTCGAGGCTGTACTAGTACCGGTCGGCCGCGTCGCTGACTCGGTCCTCGCCGCGATCCCAGCCGACGTGGAGGCGGTCTACGTGACTCCCCTCGTGCAACTCCTGCCGGGGGAGTTCGACCGACTGGTCAACGGATTGATTGCGAAGCGGCTTCCGAGCTTCTCCTTCATGGGGGTGGAGGAGGTGCAGCGGGGAATCCTCGTCGGCCTGAGCCCTGAGACGTCCCTGTTCCGCCTTGCACGCCGCGTGGCGCTGAACGTGCAGCGCATCCTGCTGGGGGAGGACGCCGGGGGGATCCCCGTCGCGATTGCGTATGGCGAACGGCTCACCATCAACATGGCGACGGCGCGGGCCATCGGCGTCTACCCACGCTGGCGCGTCATCACAGAGGCGGCCCTGATCAATGACGTGCGCACAGATATCGACCGGCGTGTATCGCTGGCGAGCGCCGCGCGAGAAGCCCTCGAGGCAAATCTGGATCTTGCCGCACAAGAGCAGGTGGTGGCCGCCGGACGCGCCGACGTGCGTCAGTCCTGGGCGCGGCTGCTTCCTCAGGCCGAGGTCTCGAGCTTGGGGACGCTGATCGACCAGGACAGAGCCCAGGCTAGCTTCGGTTCCCAGGCCCAACGGACGCTTACGGGAAGCGCCACTGTTTCGCAGGTGATCTTCTCGGAGCCGGCCTGGGCCGACGTCTCGGTGCAGCGCCGACTGCAGGCCGCGCGGGAGTACGAGCGGGACGCCGTCGAGCTGGACATCGTGTTGGACGCGATCCTTGCCTACCTCAACGTACTTCGGGGGAACACCTTCGAGCGGATTCAGCGGGAGAACGTGAGTGCCACTCGGTCAAACCTCGAGCTCGCCCGGGTGCGTGTTACGCTGGGAATGGCGGGGCCGGGCGAGCCATTGCGCTGGGAAAGCCAGATCGCTGCTAACCGGCAAGAGGTCATTGCCGCCAACACGCGGCGGAATCTCGCGGAGATCCAGCTCAACCGGCTGCTGCACCGCCCGCTGGAGGAGCGGTTCGTGACCGAGGACGCCGATCTCGCAGATTTGCCCCTCGTGGGTGCCGAAGCCAGCATCTTGCCGTACATGGACAACCCATACTCCTTCCGTGTCCTGCGGGCATTCATGGTGGAGGAGGCCCTCGCGACGTCGCCCGAGCTGCGGCAGCTGGACGAGGCGATAGGCGCACAAGGACGGGGACTCCAGTCGGCGCGGCGATCGTACTTTGCGCCCACCGTGGCGCTGCAAGGGGGATTGACCGGCCTTCTGACTGAAGGCGGCGCCGGAGCGGAGTTCACTTTGGCGTTGCCACCGGGAAGCCCGGACCTCTCCGACGCATTCCCGCAAGCCAACGACCTGAGCTGGAGTCTCGGGTTGCGGGTCTCGCTCCCCTTGTTCACTGGCGGGGCGCGGGCTGCGGCGGTAGCCGCCGCAGTCAGAGACTCTGGCGCAGCTGCGGCTCGAGCGGGAAGCGGCCGCAGAGCGCATTGAGCAGCGCGTTCGGTCGACCCTGCACCAGGCAGGAGCATCCTTCGCGAGCATCGATCTCGCGCGGGACGGAGCGGAGGCGGCGCAACGAAGCTTGGCGCTGGTCACCGATGCCTATTCTCGCGGCGCAGCATCGCTGGTGGATCTCCTGGATGCTCAGAATGCGGCCGTGGTTGCCGATCTGGTGGCGGCCAACGCCGTATACGATTTCCTTGCCGACATGGCGAGCGTCGAACGGGCAGTCGGGCGGTTCAGCCTCCTCTCGACCGCGGAGGAGCGGGCAGCGTTCTTTGAGCGTTTGGAGGCCTATTTCGCCGAGACCGGAGCGCTGCCCGGGCGGCGCTCGACACGGGACTTCTGATCCCTACCCAGGGGGACTTCACGATGGTTCGCCTTCGCTTTGTCTTCTGGCCAGTGCTCGTTGCGATGGCACTCACTGCGGGGTGTGCCGGCGAGCAAGAGAGCGCTCCCATCATTCGGCCCGTCCGGTACGTGCAGGTATTCGCGAGCGGTGGTGCCCGCGAGCGGACATTCTCAGGAGTCGCCCAGGCGGCTGTGGAGTCCGAGCTCAGCTTTCGTGTGGCGGGCACGGTGCAGCGAGTCAGCGTGGCCGTGGGCGACCGAGTGCGCGTAGGCCAGCTGATCGCCCAACTCGACCCGGAGGACTACCGGCTTCAGCAGCAGGATGCCGAGGCCGCTCTGCGGCGGGCGGAGGCGCAAGAGCGGAATGCCAATGCCAACTACGAACGGGTCCGCGGACTCTACGAGACGCAGAACGCTTCCTTGAATGAGCTCGACGCTGCGCGAACAGCGTACGAGTCCGCCAGGGCTCAGGTCCGCTCCGCCCAGAACCGTAACGAACTTGCGCGGCTGCAACTCAGCTACACGCGCCTGACGGCCCCTGCGGCCGGGCAGATCGCTTCCGTGGACGTGGACGTGAACGAGAACGTGGGGGCCGGCCACACAGTGGCAATGCTGACCTCGGGGTCTGAGCTGGAGGTAGAGGTCGCCGTCCCTGAGATCCTCATAGCACGGATTCGCGAGGGCGATCAGGTCACCGTCACCTTCGACGCGCTTCCCGGGCGTTCAATCGCCGCCCAGGTGAGTGAGGTCGGGGTCGTCGCGGGAGGCTTTGCGACTACGTACCCCGTCACTGTCTCGCTGGAGCAGGCGGTTGAGGAGCTGCGACCTGGAATGGCAGCGGAGGTCTCCTTTCGATTCGCGGCAACCGGCGCGGGCGAACGAATCCTCGTACCGCCGTCTGCAGTTGGGGAGGATCGCGACGGCCGACACGTGTTCGTGGTGCAGCCCCTCGACTCTGGGCTTGGCATCGCCTTGCGGCGACCCGTCACCGTAGGGGAGCTCACCGAAGAGGGACTGGAAGTTCTCGAGGGGCTGTTTGATGAGGAACTCGTGGTGACTGCTGGCGTCAGTCGGCTGCGGGACAGCCTCCGCGTTCGGCTGCCGGGGATGGCGAGACAAGGATCATGAACATCACGAAGGCCGCAATTCAGAAGAACCGCATCACAGCTGCTGTCTTGGCCGTGGTGTTGATCGGCGGGATGGCCACCTATTTCGGCATGCCCCGCTCCGAGGATCCCGGGTTCACCATCCGCACCGCCGTAGTCATGACGTTCTTCCCCGGCGCGAGCCCCGAGCGGGTCGAGCTCCTCGTGACCGACAAGCTCGAGAAGGCAATCCACGAGCTTCCGGAACTCGACTTCATCGCCAGTCAGTCGACCACGGGGGTGTCGCTCATCTTTGTGAACATCCACACACGTTACAAAGAGATGCGACCCATCTGGGACAGACTGCGTCGCAAGGTCGAACGGGCGGCACCAGAGTTGCCGGAAGGCATCATCGGACCACAGGTGGACGACGAGTTTGGCGACGTATTTGGCATCGTGTTCTCGATCACCGGCGAGGGCTACTCATACGCCGAGCTCAAGACGGTCGCCGACCAGGTGCGCGACGAGCTGCTGCGACTCGAGGACGCAGCCAAGGTCGAGATCGTCGGCGCGCAGGAGGAGCGGATCTTCGTCGAGTACAACAACGCGCGCTTGGCAGAGGTCGGACTCTCACCGTTCCAGCTCCAATCAATCCTGGAGTCACGCAACATCATCATCCCCGGTGGAGCGGTCACAACGGGATACGAACGCATCACCTTGGAGCCTTCCGGCAACTTCGAGAGCGTGGAGGAGCTCGAGCGCAGCGTCATTACACTGCCCGGCGGCACCGAGGTCGTCTCGCTCGAGGACCTCGTCACGGTCCGTCGGGGTTACGTCGATCCGCCCAGTACCTTGACGCGTTCGTCCGGTAGTCCAGCACTGGTTCTCGCGGTCTCGATGCGCGAGGGCGGCAACATCATCGATCTGGGGAACCAGTTCATGGAGGCATACGAGAGACTCCGAGTCTCGTACCCCATCGGCATCGAGTTCGATATCATCGCGTTCCAGCCCGACGTAGTGGACAAGAAGATCGACGATTTCGTGCGGAGCCTGCTCCAGGCGATCGGCGTGATCGTCGTCGTCATGTTGGTGACCCTCGGCCTTCGCACAGGCCTCGTGGTTTCGACGCTCATCCCGATGGCCATCGTGGCCGGGCTGCTGGTGATGTCATTCTTCGACATCGGGCTGCATCAGATGTCCCTTGCCGCGCTCATCATCGCCCTCGGCATGCTGGTGGACAACGCCATCGTGATGTCGGAGTCGATAATGGTCCGACTCGCACACGGACAAGGGCGACTCGAAGCCGCAGTCGATTCGGCAGCGGAGCTGCGCATCCCGCTTTTCACCGCGTCACTCACCACGGCAGCCGCGTTCCTGCCCATCTACCTGGCGGAGTCGGAGGTGGGTGAGTACGTGGGCTCGCTCTTCGTGGTGGTAACCATCACCCTGCTCTGCTCTTGGATCCTCTCGCTCACCATGATTCCGATGCTCTGCCACCGGTTCATGCGAGTCACGCGAGATCCGCGTCGTGTCAGCTATGACACGAAGTGGTACCGGCGGTACAGGAGGCTGCTGCTGAAGCTTTTGCGCCACCGCGCCATTACGGTGGTGGCAACCCTGGGTGTTTTCTTCCTGGCCATGTTGGGATTCGGTTTCGTGCCGAACATCTTCTTCCCGCCCTCGGACCGCGCCCTCATCCACGCGGAACTCGAACTGCCCGAAGGTACCCCCATCGAGCGGACAGAGGAGGTGACGCGACAGCTAGGGCAGTATATCGCAGACTCTCTCACAGTCTCGGGTAACCGTACCGAGGGGGTCACCAACTGGGCGACATTCATCGGTGAAGGCGCACCGCGATACGTGCTTACGTATAGTCGCGAGCTGGCTAGGCCCGAGTACAGCTTCATGATGGTCAACCTGAGCTCGCTGGACCTGGTGCCGTCCGTCATTGAGCGCCTCGAGGCGTTCGCGCTCGACAACCTCCCCGACGCAACAGCCAAGTTCGAGCCACCGATCCTGGGTCCGCCCGTTACGGCACCGATCGAAGTGCGCATCTCCGGCCCCGATACCGACGTGCTCTTCTCTCTCGTCGACCAGGTGAAGGCAAGGCTGGCAACGATCACCGGAGTGCGCAACACCACCGACAACTGGGGCCGCCGCACCAAGAAACTGCTGGTGCGAATCAACGAGCCTCGAGCGCGCCGTGCCGGCGTCTCCAGCCGCGACGTGGCCGTCTCGCTCCAAACGGCGTTCTCCGGCTTCGCCACGACCGAGTTTCGAGAAGATGACAAGGTGATTCCGGTTGTGCTGCGGTCGGTGGGGGCGGACCGTGAGGACCTCGGCAAGATCGAGAGTATCAACGTGTTCGCACAGGCGACCGGACGCACCGTGCCACTCAAGCAGGTGGCCGACGTCGAGGTGGTGTGGCAACCATCCAAGATCCAGCGACGAGATCGGCTCAAGACGGTGAGCGTGCGGGCCGACGTGGCGCCTGACATCACGGCCTTCGAGGTGAACCGGCAGCTCGTGCCCTGGCTCGCGGACGAGAGCCGCAGCTGGGACCTGGGTTACCGCTACGAGATCGGAGGAGAAGCCGAGGAGTCCCGTGAGTCGCAGGCGTCGATCAACGTCAAGATGCCCATCATGGCGCTGATCATCGTGATGCTGCTGGTCGGCCAGTTCAACTCATTCCGCCGGCCACTCATCATACTGCTGACGATCCCCTTCGGGCTCATCGGGGTCGTCTTCGGATTGCTCGTGGCCCGGTCGTACTTCGGCTTCATGACCATGCTGGGCGTCTTCGCGCTGGCCGGCATCGTGATCAACAACGCCATCGTCCTCATCGATCGCATCGGAATCGAGATCGAACAGAACGGCTTGGAACCGCGCCGCGCGGTGATCGAGGCCGCGCAACGCCGACTGCGGCCCATCTTGCTCACGACGGCAACCACTATCGGTGGACTGCTCCCCTTGTGGTGGGGAGGTGGACCCATGTGGGAACCCATGGCCATCGCCATCATCTTCGGCCTCGCGTTCGCCACGGTGCTGACCCTGGGGTTGGTACCGGTGCTGTACTCGCTGTTCTTCCGGGTGAGCTTCAGGGAGTTCCGCGACTGACGCCGCTCAGCTCGCAGACGCTCAGATGCTCAGCGGTGCGTGGGGATCAGGTGGCAGACGTGTGCGCCGTCACCTCCCACCTACCACCGGCTGAGCATCCAGGCGTCTGGCGGGGTGCGGACCGTATCAGTGCCACGTCACGCCGACGGTAATCAGCAGCAGCGCGTTCTCGCTGTCGTCGATCCGCTGAAACAAGAAGTCCAAGCCAGGAGTGAGATAGAAATTGCGAGCGAACCGCACATCGAATCCCGCCCCAAAGGTCGCTCCGAATCCGTAATCCGTCTCGACAATGGTCACATTGCCCGCTTGCGTGATGTTCTCAACCGACGCGGCACCAACACCACCCTTGAGAAAGAACCCGCCGTAGTAGCTCGGATAGAACAAGAGACTGAAAGTGCTGTTGCCGCGGACGAGCACTTCGTTGTTCTCCTCGCGCACCCAGGCAATGGCCTCGCCCCCGATCAAGAACCGCTCGTTGGGCGTCCCGCCGAGGCGAAGGTAGCCCGCGCCGCCGACGAGGGACTCTCCAGCGATGTTCTCGGTCGTGTTCCATCCGCCCCCAACCCCGAAACTGATCCAGAATCCCTTGTGCTTGACCTCTCGCTGCGCCTGCACCGGGACAGCTATGGTCAACAGAACGGCAGCGACTGACACGGCTGAAAGGATCGTGCGCATTGCCACCTCCAGGAACCGATACCAAAAGCTGCACTGCACTTCCCGGCATCACAACTCGCGGTGCCAGGCCCTGCACCCCTGCCCCCCAATGCCCTTGCTACGAGCCTCCGGCAATTGCCCGCGCATCTACCTCAGGTTACCATAGGCTCGGACTCACACTGCACTGTGGGTGGGGAGGTATGGATGGGCGTCATGCGAACGCTGCTACTCAAAGCGTCCCAGAGCGACTGGCTGGCAAAACAAGCCACTAGCCGACGATTTGCCAAGCGGGCCGTGTCGCGCTTCATGCCGGGGGAGCACGTTCAGGCGGCTATCAGCGCAGCAGGAGATCTCCGAGAGCGCAGCATCACCACGGTGTTCACGCTACTGGGTGAGGCCATCGCCGACCGAAGCGAGGCCGAGAAGGTGAGGGATCACTACCTCGACGTGCTGGAACGCGTCGACCGGAGCGCTCTTGCGACGCATCTCTCGGTAAAGCCGACCCAACTCGGTCTCAACATCAGCCGCGACCTCTGCACGGAGCTGATCTCTGGACTCCTCAGCCGCGCCGCAGCCCTCCACAACTTCCTGTGGATTGACATGGAGAGCTCGGAGCACGTGGATGCCACGCTCAAGGTGTTCCGTGAGCTCCGTACGAGCCACACCAACGTGGGCCTCTGCCTCCAGTCCTACCTCCATCGGACAGCGGATGACCTAGAGACCCTGCTCCCTCTGACCCCCGCCATCCGGTTGGTCAAAGGGGCCTACAACGAGCCGCCGCACATCGCGTTCCCCCGAAAGCAGGACGTGGACGCGAACTTCTTCAAGTTGGCCAAGCGCTTGTTGGCGGAAGAGGCCAGGCGTGAGGGTGTTCGCCCAGGGTTCGGAACCCACGATATGCACCTCATCACCCGCATTCAGGATTTCGCCGAGGGCGCGGGAATCCCGAGGAATGCCTACGAGGTGCAGATGCTGTACGGGATCCGGCGGGATGACCAACTTCGTCTAACGGCAGAGGGCTACTCCGTCCGGGTGCTCATCAGCTACGGCAGCTACTGGTTCCCATGGTACATGCGGCGGCTGGCGGAGCGGCCAGCGAATCTCTGGTTCGTGGCGAAGTCAGTGTTCAGGTGAAGCCTTCAGCAGTCAGCAGTTCGCTAGCCGCGGGTGATCCACTCTCCCGAGGCACGGTCGAACACCTCGGGGCGATCCCGTATTCGGTCTACAATGCAGAGGAAACCCAGCGGCTGGTCGCTCGCCGCCCGGAACTGGTGAGCGCTCCTGGGCGCGCAGTAGACGCAGTCGTAGGGTCTGAGGTCGTAAGCCTCGTCGCCCAACAACACGGATCCCCGACCCCGCAATACCACCACCGAGTGGGGATGCTCGTGTCTCTCCAGCGTCGAATAGCCACCAGGTTGGATCTCGAAGTAGCGAGTCACGAAGTGCAGGACCTCCTCCCCGGACCCCTCCCCCAACAAGGTCTGACGCGTCACGTCCTTGAAGTGCGTAGCTCCAGGCTTGTAGTCCTCCAGCGGTACATCCTGCCAGCGATAATCTGAGAACTTCACGACCTTCGATCGTTCAGACATCACAGTGCTCCCTCACGGCTTCGACCAACCGTCTGCTGGCAGTTTCGAGGTCGGCCTGGGCGTACAAGCTGCTGCCCACCAGAAACATCGTATCGACCCCGTAGCGGTCGATCCAATGCGGCACCCGCTCCACATCTACACCGCCACCCGCCACGGGGAACGCCGGTCTGACGTGGTCCAGCGGTTCCCGAAGACTGGTGTTGATCGCCTCACAGTCCTGTTCGCTGATGGGAAACCGGCCCCCGGCACTGACATAGATGACGGCATCAGCCCCCAGGGGCCGCACCAGCCTGCCGAACAACACTGCCGGCGCGATTCCGTGATCACCGCGCAGCAGGGTCCCGGAGAACGTGGGGTGCACGAGAACCATGAGCTCGGTGGATTCCGCAAGCCAGCGGATGGTGTCGAGCCCCACGAGAAACGGACTGATCAGCACACCACGACATCCCGCAGCCCGCGCGATCGTGACGCGCTCCTCGAGCCCTCCCAACGGCGCAGTGACGTGGGGGAAGTACAGGGTGGAACCACCGGTCGCCGCATTAGCCTCGAGTACGGCACCCTGGCACCGCTCCACCCGTTCCCTGAACGGAGCAGCAGCCTGGTCGGTAACGCCATGATCGTCCTTGACGATGTCAATGCCACCCTTCGCAAGCGCACCGCAGAGTTCCGCTAGCTCGACCGGCGAAAGCCCCTGTGGCTTGGCTGCGCTGCACAGCAGGGGCCGCCCGCGAATACCGCCGCAGCCGGCCCGAATCCCCGCAATGCCGTAGCGCGGTCCCGGGAAGCGTCGCAGCACGCCCGAGGGGAGCTCGAGGCCAGTCACCAACACCCCACGCTGAAACGACACGTTGCCGAAGACCAGGTTGAGAAGTTGCGGCACGCCGTCGCCCGCCAGCGCGGCGGCGAACGAGAGGATGGCCTGCCAGCGACCAGGACCTCGTTGCTCGAGAGCCTCCAGTCGACCCACCACCTGCTCCTCGATCCGCCGCGGATAGCAGCCATCGGGCAACTCCACCGTCTGCTCCAGCGCGACAGCCCGAGCTCGCGCTTCGGGCATCTCGCCCTCAGCGAGGGTCAGGAGATAGGTGATTCGAATCCTCTCGTCCGGTGACTGCTCCATCGCGCTCCCCAGCGTCCTCCCGGGGCATCTTGACTTCCAGCCGCGTGCGGCTCAGCCTAGCACCGACAAGGGAGTATAGCGCCAATGGAACTCTACCTCGTTCAGCACGGGAAGGCGACATCGAAAGAGGAGGATCCGGCCCGACCCCTCACCGCAGAGGGGCGGGACGAGGTCACCCGGGTGGCCCGAGCCGCAGGCGCCCAGGAGGTCACCGTCGGGTCCATCCATCACTCCGGCAAGCTCCGGGCTCAGCAGACAGCGGAAATCCTCGCCGGTGAGCTTCACCCGGACCAGGCACCCGACCAGCTCGACGGTCTAGCCCCCAACGACGAGCCCACGACTGCGGCGGACGTCATCCCGACGCTGAAGGCCCCGGCGATGCTCGTGGGACATCTACCGCACTTGAGCCGCCTGTGCTCGCTCCTGGTGCACGGTGACCCGACCCGAGAGATCGTGGCATTTCGGATGGGGGCCATCGTGTGCTTGAGTCTTGACACAGAGGGCCGATGGCGGGTGCGCTGGATCTTGACGCCTGAAGTGGCGCCCCCGGCGAGCTGACAGCCCGGTTGGTGCAACGATAACCGCCCCGCGGCCCGAGGCCGCGGGGCGGTTATGCCGCGACGCCAGTGTACCAGTAGCTCCGTAGGGGCACCCCCCTAGTACCCCTGCTGAGCACTGTACGTAACTACCGCCACCGGCGGAACGGGCGACTCCAGGAGCGGCGCACCGGCCGACGCAACCCGCGCCGATACCCGGTCATGCGCCCGGCGTCCATCCAGCCTTGGACCCGGCCCCGCTGCTCGGAGGTGAGCAGAGCCTTCGCCCGAGCGGCCGCGGTCAGGGTGGTGAGGTGGGCCTGGTGCTGCGCCTGCATCAGCGCCTCGGCGTGTTGCCTCAGAGCGGCGACATCAGGCTCATCCGCCTGCC
This sequence comes from Gemmatimonadales bacterium, assembly GCA_011772755.1. Lineage (GTDB taxonomy): Bacteria > Gemmatimonadota > Gemmatimonadetes > Gemmatimonadales > GWC2-71-9 > WVYX01. Next base: position 1,673 of record WVYX01000079.1, on the reverse strand, counting down.
AGGCTTCCATCATCGCCTCCTGGTGGCCCTTGGCCTCCTCAGTGGCCTTCTCGTGAGCCGATTTGAGCTCCTCCACTAACGCCTCCAGCTGAGAGGCCTGCTCGTCGGTGAGCCCGAGGGCCTCCCGCCGCGCCAGCAGAACGGGCGGGGCGTAGATCCCCATGCCGGGCAAGCCCCCCATCTGGCGCCCGATCCCCTGGATGCGGCCCTGGCGCTGACCCCATATCGGCCCCTGGATCGGGCAGCCGGGACAGCGCATTTGAATCAGGGCCGCCCGAGGTCGCGGTTGGGGCTCCTGGGCCGCCAGCGTCCCGGCAACCGTGGCAGCCAACGCGACACCGGTTAGTGCGTGTATGACCTTCATCGTTACTAGCCTCCTCACTCAACAAAGCTAACGGTCTCGTATAGTCAGACGTCGAGATGGGGGGAAAGTTAAGAGCAATTCGCAGTTCGCAATCGGCAGTTCGTGATGCGGGCTCATCGCGAATTGCAAATTGCCAATTGCGAAGTGCTACTCGGCCGCCGCCCGCCCCCCCAGCTCCTTGTCGAGCATCAGCATCGCCGGACCGCTATCGCCGGCCAGCTTGATGCGGGCAATGATGTCGCTTACGGTCTTCTCCTCCTCCATCTGCTCAGAGATGAACCATTGCAGCTCGAACTGGGCAGGATAGTCCTTCTCCTTGATGGCCAGCTCATAGAGCTTGTTGATGGCCACCGTCACCTTCTGCTCGTGCGCCAGTGCCTGCTCCATACCCGCCAGTGGCCCGCCGAAGTCAGACGGTGGCTTCTCAATCGCCTGAAGCTCTACCCACTCGCCCCTCGCCAACAGGAAGTCGAACAGACGCATCGCATGCGTGACTTCCTCCTGATGCTGCATCCGCATCCAACTCGCAAAACCAGGGAGGTTTTCAATCTCGAAATAGGCGGACATCGACAAGTATAGGTAGGCGGCGTAGAACTCCTTGGTTATCTGGTCGTTGATANNTAGAAGACCGTGTTCAACTGTCCCGTTGATCGAGACTGGACGTAACGTCCGTGAGAATCTAGGAACGCTGTTCTACTCAGACCAGTCAGGCGCTCGTGAAAGTTCCGGTTGAGAATGAGTATCTTTTTCAGTGACGTCCCTTCTGTCGTGCAGACCACGCGCTGACCGTTCGGCAAGCCGATGAACCCACCCTCCGTGCCGACCACCGGTCCTCTGGTGGAGGCTCGACTGATGGATCGCCCCAACCGATTCTTGGTCCGGTGCCGCCTCGATGGCGGGTCCGTGGCGGCACACCTTCCCGATCCCGGCCGGCTCAGTGAGCTCCTGGTGCCTGGCCGCCGGCTCTGGCTCAGATTCGAGGCGGAGCAGCGGCCACCATCTCGAAGCCGTCCACCGCGAGAGACATAGTGGACCGCCGTCCTGGTGGAGGCGCCGGGGAGGGACGGCATGGCCTCGGTGGACACGACACTACCCAACCGCCTGGTGCTGGAGGCGCTGCGCCAAAGGGCACTCGAGGAACTCTCGGGGTGGCGGCTGGAACGCACCGAAGTGTCGTTGGGTCGCTCGCGCATCGATTTCCTGCTGGCCCGGGGCAGACGGGGGAGGCTGGCGCTGGAAGTGAAGAGCGTCACCCTGGTGCAGGCCGGCGTGGGGCTGTTCCCTGACGCAGTAACCGCCCGCGGTTCTC
>WVYX01000076.1:903-24577 GCA_011772755.1 Gemmatimonadales bacterium | reverse complement strand
TGGAGGCCATTGACCGGTTGAAAGTCACCGCCTCGTCCCACCAGCGGGCCTTTCTCGTCGAGGTCATGGGCCGCGATTGCGGGTACCTGGCTCTGATCGCCGGCATCACGGGTGGAGCCGAGGCGGTCGTCATTCCCGAGTCCGAAATGAACCCGGAAACTGTGGCGGCGGAGTTGCGGCACGCTTACGAGCGAGGCAAGCCTCATGCCCTAGTGGTCGTCGCCGAAGGCTGCCAGTACAACGCCGAGCGGCTAGCGCGCCACTTCGAGGAGAACCGGGAGCGGTTGGGCTTCGACCTGCGGGTCACCAAGCTGGGCCACGTGCAGCGTGGCGGCACGCCCGGCGCGTTCGATCGCCTGCTGGCTACCCGGTTGGGCGTCGCAGCGACGGACTACCTCGCTCAGGGTGACCGAGGGGTGCTCGTAGGATGGCAAAGAGGCGACGTCGCCACCACTCCGCTCACCGAGGTCGTCACGTGCGAGAAGCAGCTGGACCTTCGCCTGCTGGAGATGGCGGGCGTGTTGGCAAAATAGCCCGGCCGGAGTCCAGTACTGCGTCCGAGTTCCACCTGGTGATGACACTTCCTGCACGCTCCTTCTCGTGCATGGGTCCCGCCCTGAAAGGGCGGGCTCGGCCGAGGACGGCGTTCTCAAGAACGCACGGCTCACGCTGGGCAGCCGAGCCCGGGCTTTCAGCCCGGGACCCTCGATCCACCGGGGGCAAAGTGCGGAGAGCTGGTAACCGCAAGACACACCGGAGGAGCATGACCGAGTATTCTCTAGCGCACTGCGCCGCTGCTGGAACCTTGGATACGGGCCGCTAGAGAACGAGGAAAGGTCCGGAGCCATCAATGCCGAAGCTGATGCGAGCGGTCTGGCTGGAAAACGGCGAGTTGGGTGTGCGGGACACAGTCCCAGTGCCCATACCACCGCCGGGCGAGGCATTGGTGAAGGTCCTGCAGGCCGGCATCTGCAACACCGATCTGGAGCTCACTCGGGGCTATTACCCGTACACAGGGGTCCTCGGCCATGAGTTTGTCGGGATCGTCGAGCAGGGAAGCGAGGCGATAGCCGGCAAGCGGGTCGTGGGGGAGATCAATGCGGTGTGCGGGGAGTGCCGTGCGTGCCGCAGTGGGCGACCGACCCACTGCGAGAACCGTACGGTGCTGGGCATCGTCAATCGGAACGGCGCCTTCGCCGAGTACCTGACGCTCCCGGTAGCGAACCTGCACGTGGTGCCGGAGGAGGTCTCGATCGACGCGGCGACGTTTGCGGAGCCACTCGCTGCGGCGCTGGAGATCCAACAGCAGGTAGAGGTCCACCCCTACGATAACGTGCTGGTCGTGGGTGACGGCAAGCTGGGTCAGCTGATCGCCCAGACGTTGGCCCTGACCGGCTGCAAGCTCTCGGTGGTGGGTCACCACCAGAGCAAGCTCGATCTCCTTGCGGCACGGGACATCCGCACCGTCCTGGGCAAGGAGGTGGAACCGGGGGCGTTTGACGTCGCCGTGGAGTGTACCGGCAACGACGAGGGGTTTGCATTGGCCCAGGCCGCTCTCCGCCCCCGGGGGACCCTGGTGATGAAGAGCACCTATGCCGGGAAACTCACTATGGACGCCGCGGCGGTGGTGGTGGACGAGCTGACGCTGGTGGGGTCACGCTGCGGGCCATTTGCTCCGGCCCTCCGCCTGCTAGCGGAACGCCAGGTGGATGTCGAGCCGCTGATTCATGCCCGCTATCCTCTCAGTGATGCGCCCGCCGGCTTCGAACATGCCCAGCGACCAGGAGTGTTGAAGGTACTCCTGGAAATCGGTTAGAGCCCAAGGACAACCTGGGTTGGAAGTTCGTTGCATAGCACACGCGCCGAGCAGTTCCTCCGTGCGGTGGCGCTCTCGCCGGGGCCACGGATTGATGCGCGGATTACCACGGATGACCGATCAGTGTTGATCCGCGTAAGCATCCGTGGCCCCGCCGGACCGCCACCCGCACTGCGGGACTACTCGGTGCGTTGTTTTGGTCACAGACTTCCAACTCGCTACACTAGTGGAGCGTATCTAGAGTTGTGTTCGCGCCGCGCCGTGCTAACGCTACCAGATACCCTCCACTAGGAGCAGTTCCTCACGATGCCCTACGACGTCGCCGCAGCCCGCAAGGCCATATCGGGGATCGCGATTGAGACACCGGTCCTGAGCGTCCCGAGCCTCTCGGACCGCGTGGGAGCCCCGGTTGCCCTCAAGCTCGAGAACCTCCAGGTCACCGGCTCGTTCAAGGTGCGCGGCGCCGCCAACAGGATGCTGGCACTCACGGACGAAGAGAAGTCTCGCGGCGTGGTGGCCTGTTCCAGTGGCAACCACGGCCGGGCGGTAGCATATGTCGCCGAGCTCCTGGGCATCCCCGCCACCGTGTGCGTGCCGGAGTGGGTGGACCCATCGAAGCTAGAGGCCATTCGGAACCATGGTTCCGAAGCGATCCTCTACGGGAAGACCTACGACGACACCGCGGAGCGTTCCCTCGAGATTCAGCGGGAGCGGCGGCTCACCTATGTCCACCCGTTCGACGATCCCCACGTCATTGCCGGTCAGGGCACCATTGGTCTCGAGCTTCTGGAACAGCTACCCTCCGTGGACACGGTCCTGGTACCGCTCTCCGCCGGCGGGTTGATCGGCGGCATCGGCCTTGCCCTCAAGTCGCACGCGCCAACAATCCGGCTGATCGGCGTCTCGGCGAAGCCGGCACGGGTCATGTATGAAAGCCTGAAGGCCGGGCACCCCATCGAGTTTCCCGAGGAGGAGACCATTGCCAACGCCCTTTCGGGTGGTATCGGACTCGACAACCAGCACACTTTCCGGCTCGTGCGGGAGTACGTCGACGAGCACATACTCGTGGAGGAAGCAGAGATCCGCGAGGCGATGGCCTTTGGGGTGAAAGAGCTCAAGCTGGTGATTGAGGGAGGCGGTGCCGTTGGCCTGGCGGCGCTCATCGCAGGCAAGATCGATCATCCGGTGGAAAACGTGGCGGTAGTGGTGAGCGGGGGGAATGTGGATCCCAGGATGTTGCTGCAGGTGGTTGCTGAGACGGAGGAAGCCCGAGGGATGTGAAGCGACCTTCCCCTTCGCCACCCTCTAGCTGAATTTCCGCCGGCAACCCCTTATCCTTAGCCTGCAGGCAACCGGGAGTGGGTTCGCGTGGCGGAGGATATCGATCGCCTCAAGGCCGCCCTGGCCGACCGCTACACCATCGAGCGGGAGGTGGGTAGCGGTGGGATGGCCACCGTCTATCTCGCGAAGGATCTCAAGCACGAGCGACAAGTCGCCGTGAAGGTGCTGCGTCCCGATTTGGCCGCCGCCCTGGGCTCAGATCGATTCCTGCGCGAGATCAAGATCACCGCCCAGCTCAACCACCCACACATCCTCCCGCTGCTCGACTCGGGCGAAGCCGAAGAGTTTCTGTACTACGTTATGCCACTTGTGGCCGGCGAATCCCTCCGCCGACTGCTGATCCGCGAGAAACGGCTGCAACTGAACGACGCCCTGCGCATCACGCAGCAGGTGGCGTCAGCCCTCGACCATGCCTCACGCCACGGCGTGGTCCACCGCGACGTCAAGCCGGAGAACATCCTGTTCTCGGAAGGCCACGCCATCGTCGCCGACTTCGGCATCGCCAAGGCAGTCAGCAGGGCGGGTGGAGAGGGTCTCACGCGGAGTGGGTTCCCAATGGGGACTCCCGGCTACATGAGTCCGGAGCAGGCGGCTGGGATCACAGAGCTCGATCCGAGGACCGACGTCTTCGGGCTCGCCTGCGTGGTCTACGAGATGTTGTTGGGCGATACGCCGGAGATGTGGCCCACCGAAGAGGCGGTGCGGCTGGGGAGGTTCCTCGACGCCTCGGCCACACATCGCCAGAGGTTGGACAAGCTCCCGGGAAGGGTTGAGCAAGCCCTGGTGAAGGCCCTGGCGATCCGACCAGGCGACCGGTTCGCCACGCCCGGTGACTTCGCCGACGCGCTGCGTGCCGCGTCGGAGCGCAGCGCCAAGCTGGATAGCCGGGCGGTGCGGGAAGTCATCGGACGCGCGGCGGAGCTCGACGCGCAGCAACCCACCGACGCAGCTGCGCTCTCCATCGGGGGCGTCGAGCAGGCGGCCGCGGAAGCCGGTATCCCACCTGTCCACGTGCGGGATGCCGTCAGGGAGCTAGAGCAGCTACCCGGCTCGGTTGCCGCAACGGCGCCTGCGCCGGCGGTCCACAAGCTCCGCAAGGGCAAGCTGCTGATCGACCGGACCATCGACCGGGAGGTCCCCGAGTCTGCGTACGAGGCCCTAGTGGAGGAGATTCAGACGACGCTCGGCTTCGTGGGCACGGTGTCCGGGGTCGGCAAGTCCCTCTACTGGAGCGGAACGAGACCCGGCTTCGTGGGTCGGGATGTGCGGATCACGGTCAATCGCGACGTTGGCTGCACGCGGATTCACATCGAGGAGCACGTCGAGCTACGAGGCGCATCGGTCTTCGCCCCCGGCTGGGGCGCGGCGGGAGGTGGCCTGCTCAGCTTGCTCATCATTACAGCGCTCGGGACACCAAATGAGGCCGTCCCCTTCATCGTGCTTCCCCTTGCCATCGGTGGGGGTATCTCCACGTACAAGTGGATCACCGGGTTTCTGGCACGCCAGTACGGGCCGCAACTCGAGGCACTCGCCGACCGGTTGGCAGCGCACATCGAATCGGCGCGACGACTTCCGGAGCGCCGGGTGGAGCGGGATTCACCGGCGCCGGCGACCTAGGGAGGTTTGTGGTTTGTTGTTTGTGGTGTGAGGTGTGTTGTGTCGGACTATCCGGCCCTGACATCTGACACCGCCTAGTGCCGTGTTCCTAAAGCTCGCTTACTAAACGACACGCGCCGAGCAGTCCCGCAGCGTGGGTGGCGGTCCGGCAGGGCCACGGTTGGTTACGCGGATCAACACTGATCGGTCATCCGTGGTAATCCGCGCATCAGTCCGTGGCCCCGGCGAGAACGGCACCGCACGGAGGGACTGCTCGGCGCGTGGTCTTAGTCACAAACTTCTGACTCACTACACTAGCGCTACACTAGCTCACAATTCCAACGCCAGGTCGACGGCCCTCACGCTGTGCGTCAGGGCACCAATCGACACGAAGTCCGCGCCTGACTCCGCATACGCCCGCACGTTGTCCAGGGTGATGCCCCCCGTGGCCTCCACCTCTATCTGAGGAAGAAGTCGCCGTGCCAGGTCAGCCAGCAGCCGAAATGCCTCAGGCGGTCGGTTGTCAACGAGCAGCCGGTCCACCCCGGCCTGGCAGGCCTTCTCCACTTGAGCCTCGGACTCCACCTCCACATAGACCGCGGCCACCCCTCGGCGCCTGGCATCCTCACACACCGACGCAAGGCCGCCGGCGCGCTGGGCAAGCACCGGCCAATGGTTGTCCTTGATGAGAACAACGCGCTCCAGTCCCAGGCGGTGCAGCTGCCCCCCGCCCGCGAGCACTGCCTGCACGTCGAATGCTCGTAGTCCCGGTGCCGTCTTGCGGGTGTGGAGCACACGGCATCCGGTACCGGCCACCGCCTCCACGAAACGGCGGGTCTCGGTGGCGATGCCGCAGGCACGCTGCAGCAGGTTCAGCACCGGACGCTCGGCCCGAAGAATCGCGCCGAGATCGCCCCGGATGACCCCTAGGGACTCGCCGGCGCAAACGCTGTCGCCATCGCACACTCTCCACTCCGGCTGGCACGCGACCTCTCGGGCTACCGCCGCTGCATAGTGGAGCCCAGCGACGGTCGCTTCCCCGCCGGACCGAACCGTCCCGACGGCCGCCTGTCCGGCCGCGCCGACCAGCTCACTGGTGATGTCTATGGGACCGTCTTCAGCTAAGACGCGCTGGGCGACTCGACGCGCGGCTGCCAGTAGGTCAGGAAGGCTTTCTCTGTGGGGCTCGGAGTCGGGTGGACCCTCAGCCAATCGCCACCATCCGATTAATCGCCGCCCGCGCCCGCTCGGCGATCTCCTCCGGAACCGTCACCAGGTGCTGGTCGTCCCGCAGGGCATCCCGCACGTTCTCCAGCGTGATGGTCTTCATGTAGGCGCAGACTGCTCGCGGATCTGCTGCAACGAACTCCTTGTCCGGGGCAACCTGCCGCATGCGGTGCAGGATGCCGACCTCCGTGGCAACGATGAAGCGCGAGGCCGCATCACTCTTGGCCGCCCGGATCATCCCCTCGGTGGATGCGATGTGCAGCCCGTTGTGGTCAACGTCCCCCAGGCCGGCGCTGTAGATCAGCTGGCCCCCGCAGCCGCACTCAGGGTGGACCAACACTTCAGCATCGGGATACTGCGCCCGCTTCGCATTGACGTTCCGGGCGTTGATGTTCTTGTGGACGTGACACTCACCCATCCACACCTCAATCCGCCGGTCGGGACGCATCCGCCTGATGTGGGCACCAAGGAAAAAGTCGGGGAGAAACAGGATCCCCTTGTCGCTGGGGATGGCGTCGATCACCTCGACAGCGTTGCCACTGGTGCAGCAATAGTCCAGCTCGGCCTTGACGTCGGCCGTGGTGTTCACGTAGCCCACTGCCACGTAGTCCGGGAACTGGGCGCGCCAGCGCCGCACATCCTCGGCAGTGATGGATGCAGCTAGGGAGCAGCCGGCCTCGAGGTCGGGAAGCAGCACTCGCTTCTGGGGCGAGAGAATTGCGGCCGTTTCGGCCATGAAGTGGACGCCGCAGAAGACGATGACGTCGGCACTGGTGGACGCCGCCTGGCGGGAGAGCCCCAAAGAGTCGCCAACGAAATCCGCCACGTCCTGCACTTCGGCCCGTTGGTAATTGTGCGCCAGGATCACGGCCTGGCGCTCCGCCGCCAGACCGCGGATCTCCCGCTGAAGCTCCTCAATCTCGTGCGGCAGTAAGTCGACCGGCTCAATAACCGGCAGCGATATCGCCACTACAGCACCTCGCCAAAGCTCGACTGCCACTGCGGCCTACCGGCCCCATGTGCCTTCGGCCTAAGCTGGGCCCCACGGCCCAGCTCCAGAGTGGTTAGACTGCTGAGCGGGAGACCCACCGCCGTCAGTCTGCGGGCGCCTCCCGCCCTGTCCCGTGCGTAATCTAACTCGGTTGTCAGGTTCCCTGAAGGTATGGGGAGCGCACCCAATGGCCGGGCGCTGGACAGGAATGAGTCCACACTCCATCTCTCTCTTGGCTAAGGCAACGCAATCCCCTGGATTCCGGAGGGCATGATGATCGGGTCGAGTGGCACGACGGGGCGGACATCCTGGAGCGGGGTCCGAGCGCCGCGCGTGATCGTGGGAGCAGTCTTCGTGATCGGGTGTGCGGTGTCGGCGGGGGCGGGGCCAGACTGGACGCCAGCAAAGGTGACCGAGCCAGCGCTGGTATCTCAGGTAGAGGTGCGCCGCACCGAGTACTTTGTCCCCCACATCACGGCTGAGAACATTGCGGCCCTGGGCTTCGGGCTCGCCTACTGCCAGCTCGAAGACTACGGCGAGCGAGTTGCAATGGGGTTGGTGCGCGCCCGCGGCGAGCTCGGCCTGCACTTCGGCCCTGACTCGATCGAGTCTGACTTCTTCTTCCGCCTGCGGTACCGCCGAGCCCTCGAGACCTATCACCTGCTGAGCCAGGATGCGCGAGATCTCTACGAGGGGTTCGCCGCAGGCGTCAACTGGTACATCCAGCTCCACCCCGACGAGTTCCCCGAGTGGATGGAGCCCAGGTTCACCGGCCACGATGTCCACGGCAGGTTCATCCTGGCGTCGAACCCCAACGCCGCGCGACAGGTCCTGGAGCGGCTCTCCTCCGACACCGGCTCAAACGCCTGGGCGTTGGCCCCGAGCCGCACCAAATCAGGCAAGGCGATCCTGCTTCGCAACCCGCACCTGAGCTGGAACGCCGGCTACTACGAAGCACACCTCATCATCCCTGGCAGGCTCAACTTTTACGGGGACGTACGAATCGGGTACCCCCTGTTCTATATCGGCGGGTTCAACGAACACCTGGGCTGGGCAACCACAAACAACGGGCCGGACCTCGACGAGTTCTATGCGCTCGATGTCGATCCAGAACGGCCCGACCACTACCTGTTCGACGGCGGTTCCGTACCGCTCGACCGCGAGGCGGTCACCGTCGAGTTCAAGAGCGGTCCCGGACTGGGGCGCGAGACCCGAGAGTTCTGGCAGACACCCCTCGGGCCGGTCGTCCAGCGGGCCGGCGGGAAGATCTACGTCCTCCGCTCGGCTGTCGAGGGTGAGTTCCGCATGGTTGATCAGTACCTGCGCATGATGCAGGCGAGGAATCTGGAGGAGTGGAAGGCCGCGATGCGAATGCGCGCGCACCCATCCTCGAACTTCACCTACGCCGACGGGGACGGGAACATCTTCTATCTGTGGAACGCACGCCTCCCACGGCGCCCACACGAGCCGGGGGGCGACACGACGGTAGTCCCCGCCCGGCGCTCGTCGGACATCTGGGTCGAGCTCGTCCCGTTCGACTCGTTGCCGCAACTGCGCAATCCAAGGGGCGGCTATCTGCACAACGAGAACGATCCCTTCCACTATGCAAACCTACATGAGCCGTTCGACACGGTGAGGTACTCGACGAACTACCCTCGCCCGCAGCTCGGACTTCGGAGCCAGCTGTCGCTCGACCTCATTCACGAGACAGATGGGCTGCTCTCTCTCGAGGAGGTGATCGAGCTCAAGCACACCGCTCGCATGTTGCTCGCGGACCGTGTCAAGGCGGATCTCGTCGCGGCCGTGCGACGGTCCACGCCGAGCGACGAGGTGCTCGCTGCCATCGACCTGATCGAGCAGTGGGACAACACCACGAGCGTTGACGCGCAGGGCGGAGTGCTGTTCGAGGCGTGGTTCAGGCTGTACCTGACTGGCGGCCAGCAACTCAACAGCCAGACCTTCCCTGACGCGTGGCGCCAGGCGTTTGCGGCCCCGTGGAGTGCCGAGGATCCCGTTCGGACGCCCCACGGGCTGGGCGATCCCGAGCGTGCCGCTGAGGCGTTTGCAAGGGCGGTCGAGGAGACCGGGCACAAGTGGGGGCGATGGGACATCGCGTGGGGCGACGTGCACCGGGTGCGGCGTGGAGACGTCGACGCGCCCGTGGCTGGTTGTGGCGGCTGGCTCGGCTGTTTCCGATCTCTCAGCTTCACCGAAGATGAAGATGGCAAGCTGGTGGTCGTGAGGGGCGACGCCTGGGTGCTCGCCGTCGAGTTCGATGATCCTCCCAGGGCGTACTCGGTGCTGGGCTACGGACAGAGTGCCCGCGAGGATTCACCACACTACAGTGACCAAGCGGAACTGTTCGCCACCGGTCGTCTCAAGAAGGTTGCCTTCACGGAGGCCGACATCGAGGCGGGCACCATACGCCGGTATCGGCCGGGACGAGAGGTGGCGGCCGGCCGATGAGGTCGAGGTGTGAGCTGCAGCGCGGCACCGAGTACAGTGACATGAATCCATGACCAACTCATCACGCGCCATCAGGCCCCGACGTAGCCTTTGGTCGCAGGCAGCCCAGGTCGCCGCACGCACGCCCGAATCGCGCAACCGCTACGTCGATTTCCTGAGGGCGCTCTCCATCCTCGCCGTCATCTCGGGACACTGGCTCGTGGCGGCCCCGTATGTCGACAGTGGAGTACTCAGCCTCCGCAACATGCTGGAGCACCAGCCATGGACGCAGTGGCTGACCTGGGGATTCCAGGTGATGCCGGTGTTCTTCCTGGTCGGCGGCTACTCGAATGGCGTTTCGTGGCAGGCCGCTATGCGCGATGGGCGGAGCTATGCGGAGTGGCTGAACGGGCGGCTGCAGCGACTCATTGGCCCCGTGCTACCTCTGATCGCGCTGTGGGCGGTCATGGGCGCGGTGGCGCACCGGATGGGCGCCCGGCCGGAGATGGTCAAGGTCGGATCTCAGATGGCGCTAATCCCCATCTGGTTCCTCGCCGTCTACGTGATGGCGGTCGTCGTGGTGCCCGTTACCTACCAAGCCTGGCAGCGGTTCGGGCTCGGCTCGTTCTGGGTACTGGCAATCGCCGCTGCCGTCGACGACACATTGTTCCTCGCCGCAGATCTCCGAGCTCTGGGCTGGCTCAACTATGGCTTCATCTGGCTCGCGGTCCATCAACTCGGCTATGCGTGGCGTGACGGCCGACTCGCGGGACCCCAGCGGGCGCTGCTCTGGGCCGCGGCCGGCCTTGCGGTCCTCCTGGGTTTGGTCTTCCTCGGTCCCCACCCGTTGAGCATGGTGAGCGTCCCTGGGGAAGAGGTCAGCAACTCGCTGCCACCCAAGCTTCCGATGCTGGCGCTTGGCCTTGCACAGAGCGGCATACTGCTCTCGCTCGAAGCACCCATACGTCGGTGGCTCGATCGGGCGACACCGTGGACGGTGACGGTGCTCATCAACGGGATGATCATGACGATCTTCCTGTGGCACCTCACGGCGTCGACGCTGATGATCGGCCTGGCAATGCTATTCGGCGATGCCGGACTCACCATTGAGCCTGGAAGCGGGCTGTGGTGGGTTGTGCGGCCGGCCTGGATGATCGTCTACCTGCTGGCGCTGGCGATCCTGGCACTAGGTTTCGGCCGGTTCGAGCGGGGTGGCGCCGCCGCGCCATCCGCCGCGTGGCGACTCGTAGCCGGAGCCGCACTCGTGTGCGGCGGACTCGCGCTGCTGGCGCTAAATGGGATCGGCGGCGAAGGATGGCTGGGTCTGCAGATCTGGGTGCTCGCCTTACCATTCGTCGGTGCTGTGCTCGCAGGCGTCAACCCATTCGCCAGACCGCCTAGGAGAGTGGCGGCCTAGAGCCGGGACTCGACATACGACGCCTACCAGGGGTCAGGTGCCAGGAAGCTCCGCAAGGGCTGACACCCGAAACCCGGAGCCCGACGCCTCTCACCGCCCCTCGGGTCGCCGCACCTCGACGTCAAGTATGCGCAGCCTGCTCTCGCCGAAGACCGCTGGCGCAGCTGCCAGCGGCTCGCCGCCGACCCTGACCTCCACCGACAACGCGGCGCTTCTCGGAACGCAGGCCCGGTAGATTCCCTCTGAGTCGGTCTCCACTTCCACCCAGCGAAGCCTGTCGGTCGGGGTGCCACCCTCGAGCCAGACGACCCGCACACGCGCGCCAACCATGACAGTGTCCCGCGCCGTGTCATACACCCGACCCACTAGCAGACCCTCCTCGGCCGCCGTCGCAGGCTCGGGACAGACCCGCTCCACGATGGTCCTCGGGCTGGGCAGCGCCAGGTTCACGCGCGCAACAACACCGACCTCCAGATCGACCTCCCCTTCATCCGCCAACCCAAGCAGCGTCGCCCGCGGATGTGTGAAGGTGACCGTGTAGCGCCCCTCCGGTAGATCTGTCAGCCAGTAGCTGCCGTCGGCCTCGCTGATGGTGACGCTCCGCGTGCCCGCCAGACGGACATACGCGTCGGCGAGCCCACGACCACTGGTGCTGTCGAAGATGACGCCGCGCACGGTTGCCCGTCCCCGAGCGTATAGCGTTCGGCCGTCTGGAGCATACACTCTGCGCACCTCCCCGCCCTCCTCCTCGAACCCCACGACGGCGTCCCGCAAGTCCCACACTGGACCTTTCATAGTCTCCACGCGCCTCACCAGCGGCATCAGAATCCACCACCGACTGACGAACCACCGGCCATCGGGAAGCCGCGCGAACTCCAGCTCCCCGGAGGCGCCGCGCTCCCGCTGCCACATCCCGACATTGACGTACCCGAGTTCCAGCCGCTCGAGCGCCGCCGTCGCGCGGTCGAGCCAGAATACGCCTTTCACGTCAGGCAGGGCTCGGCCGCGCACGGGCTCGAACCGGAGCCCCACCATCCGCCGGCCATCCCAATTCGCCTCGTCGAGGGAGAAGCAATGGTGCTGCAGGAACAGATCCGAGAAGAACACCTCCGCGTCAGGCGCCTCGTACACCACACTGTCACCCTCGAGCAACACGTATCCCAGTTCTTCCAATTCCTCCACCGACCGGCTGCGAAACGGCAAGACGTGACGGGTGGGTGTGGTGGAGCGTGCCTCGTGCAGCAACCTGAAGGTGAAGCTGTACCACCGCTCGAAGCGCTCCAGCTCGTGGACGAGATGTCCCTGGAGGTCCGACCAGGCGACGGCCTGCAACACCTTGCGGGCCTCATCCCAGACAGCGAGCACCTCGAGCGCCTGCTCCTCGACCACGCGACACTCGCGGGCCTCGCCTCTGATCGTGATCGCGTCGAGCCGCACGATCACCGGCTGAACCAGCAGCTCGAGCTCGGTGACTTTTTCTTCGGAGAGGGTGAACAGCGAGGAGACAACGCTGCGATAGCCGATCTGCTCGGTCCGGACCCGGTACGAACCCGGTCGAGGCGCGGTGATGTTGAACTCTCCAAGCGGGTTGGTGAGGGCCCGGGTCACCTCTAAGGAGTCGGGGTCCAGCAGCACGACGTACGTACCGCCCATCGGCGCGCTGGTGTCCGATTGGCGCACGATACCCTTCACGGTCTGCGCCCCGGCAGCGCTGGCGCCGACCAGCAGCACGGTCGCTACCAGCAGGAGGGCTCTTTGCAGCATCACTTATCCGTCCCGACGCAGCTGGCTTGGTGAGCGATCACACCTGAAACGTATGCTTGGGCTATGCCGCGGGCAAAGGTGGATCTGTTAGTCAGGGTCAATCATCTCGACTCTGCTTCACCGTATGAACAAGCAGATACACGAAGCCCCCCCAGACACCCGCCAGCACGATCGTCATCATGATCCAGCCGCTTGCACTCACGCTACTCTCCTCCTCTTGCGCCGACACGAGCGGCCCACCAGCGATTGACGAGAATGAGGGCGGCGATCAGTAGCCCCCACTGTAGCACGGTAGTTCCCACGCTGAAGGTATGGAACGGATGCCACCACCCTTCCGGATCGTAGACCGCTACCGCCTGATAGAACCACCAGATCATGAGCGCGAGGAACTCCAGAGGAATGACGTACTTGATGACGAAGATGAACCACCGACCCACCGGCCGACGTTCCTCAGGCGTATTGATGAGCTGTTCGCGGAAACGTCCCACGCCGAACTTGATCACGGCCAGCGAGATGAAGAGGCCCGAAACCATCAACCCGAGCGCCCACACCCAGTCCTGATTCTGGAAGAACCCCAGCTTCCACGCCGAGGGAAGTCCCAGCAGGAACCCGACAGCCCCAACCAACGGCACGGCCTTCTGCCGGGTCATCCCTAGATCCACGGCGATGCGGGTCGCCATCTCGAGCATGGCGATGAGCGAGGACATGGCGGCGAAGCTCAGAGCCAGGAAGAACAGCGCAAGGAAGAACCGCCCGGCCGGTATCTGCTCGAAGAGCTGGGGCAGCCAGATGAAGGTCAGGCCCTCGTTGCCTGCGCCGAGGGCCGCGAGGGCGTCTGCCTCCGGCAATACGGCGAACACGGTGCACATGACGGCGATGCCCGCCAGGAGCGAAGCGGAATAATCGCCGAAGGCCGTGGTGTAGCTCGTGAGGGCGAAGTCGTCCCGTTTGCGGAGGTACACGCCATAGGTCATGACCAGGCCCCACGCGGCTCCGACGCTCCACGCCGACTGGCTCAACGCTTCGAGCCACACCTGGTGCGACAGCAAGTCACCCCACACCGGCGTGAACAAGAATCCCAGGCCTTTGACCGCGTCGGGCAACGTCACGGCACGTAGCGCCGCCACGATCAGCAGCAGGAACAGAATCGGAATCAGTATGCGGTTCGTGCGTTCGATGCCCTTGACCACGCCGCGGGAGATGATGAAACAGCCGATGACCAACGCCAGCAGGTGAAACAACACCGGCTGGACGTTGGTTGTGGTCAGATTCTGCCAATACGCCTCGGGATCTCCGCCGACCACACCGGAGCCGAGGGTGGCGAAGAAGTACTTGATGCACCACCCGGTGACCACCGAGTAGTAGAACATGATGAAGCAGGTACACAGGCCGACGAACACTCCCATCCAGTTGTACTTCCCGCCGATCAAGCGGCCGATGGCCCCAGCAGGACCCCTGCGGGTGTGCTTCCCCAGCGCGAACTCGCTGAGCACTAGGGGTATCGACCAGGCGAACATGAACACCAACCAGGCGATCAAGAACGCGCCGCCGCCGTTCTCGGCGGCCACCCGGGGAAAGCGCCAAATGTTCCCCGTGCCCACGGCCATGCCAATGGCCGCCAGCAGAATGCCCCAGCGCGAGCTGAATTGGTCGTTTCGTCCGGCCATGTGCGTCCCTCAATGGGGGTCGAGCCTGTGCCGTGCGAGATCCTGGCCGGTCATTTTAGCCTGATTTCGCGGAAATGAGAACAGAGGGGTGTCAGGCGTGCCATTTGCGACATTCGCCCAGCGTGCGTAGTCAAGATGCCACCAGCCCCGAGCGCCGCTGGGGCGCNNGCGGGGCCGGGCTGCCAACAGCCCCGAGCGCCGCTGGCACGCTCGGGGCTGGTGAAACTCCGGGTTGATTGACGGCTACCCTAACACTGTAGGCCCTCCGGTCCTTACTCCAATCTCCCTCCGCGTAGAGCGGCAGCCTGTTGCGATGGGCCCGATCGTTCTCAAGGCTTGCACTTGCCCTCACTGCCGGCCTCAAAGATGGCCTGGATATCTGAAGGGCCGAGGGCAACGTTGAAGAACTCGAACTCGTCTATCAACCCGTTGAACTCAAACCCCGGCAAGATGCCGCTCTTTCCTATGGTCAGAGCCGCGGCGTTCCCAGCCGGACTCCTTGGTTCAGGAGCCAACCCCACGAGTGCGCCATTCGCATAGAGCTGCAGCACATCATTACCATCATCGAATACCAGCGCAACATGGGTGAACACACCAGTTGGGACAACTGGCCAGAAGGAGAAAACGGTGCAGCCGGGAGAATCAAAATAGCCACACAAGGAACCATCAGCGAGCACTTCAAAACCTACACGATTGAAATCATGTGCTGATTTTGACGCGATGACTGGCCGATTGCCCAGGCCATTCGGATTGATCCACGCATCCCAGGTGAACGACGACTCGATATTAAGGCTCCCGTCGTCAGGCACGTTCACGAAATCGTCAAGGCCATCCAGGTTGAAGGCATCAGCCACCTTGCCGGTGGCGTATGACCCCCCCACCAGCGTTCCATTATTGCCACCCCAAATGTCATCCGCATTGCCGTCGCCGGGCCACCAGCCCACCAGACCCGCTGGCGGAGCGACACAGGACGGGGGAGTGACGCCGCACGGCCCCTCAGTGTCACCGTGCTTGAGATGAGCGGCGAGAGCGGGTGCACCTACGGTGATGGTCGTTCCCTTGTGGCACACGGTGACCTTCTCGGTTCCCTTGGCCAGACCGAAGCTGGGGCCTTCAACGGTTGGCTGATTGATGTCACTACAGCCTGAGAGGCCGAGTCCTAACAATGCAATCACGGGCGCGGTGAAAACGATCCTTCTCATGGTACTGCCTCCCTTGGGACAAGAGCAGCTCGTTACGTTCGACAGGTCAGTGGTGTCGTTGTCAGACAGGCGTGGGGAGGCAGCGTGAGCCTTGCGGCAGGCCGCTGAGGCCACGGGCAAGCAGCCAACTAGCATCAACACCGTCCCCTCTGCTCGCCGAGCAACACCGTTTTCGGTTGGTCCCGTCGGATTGCGACGCTGGCGAGCCGCGCATCGCACACAGGCCCGGCGGAACTCGATACGACAGGTGTCGGGTTTCGAGGATCAGGTGTCAGCGAATCGCCAATCCTTACCCGACACCCGGCACGTGATAAGGGTCACATCGTGCAAGGTTCGGGTTTGGGTTCTCGGTGTCATACGTCACGTCTCACGCCTCCCTCACGTTCTAGTCACGTCTCACGCCTCCCTCACGCTTGATCCGTGGGGGACCCCGTTGTGCCGCGGATTGATGCGCGGATTACCACGGATGACCGATCAGCGTCGAGGCCACGGATGACTGTTGTGAAACGCGGAGCGCTCGCTGGTGCGATACCTTTGGGAAACCAGCATCCCGGTCGGCGGCCTCGCGCCCCCGACTCTGACCTTCTCATGGGGAGACGAGATGCGAAGCAGTCGCGCTGGTCCCATCATTTGCCTGTTGCTGATCGGCCTCGTGCGGTTCGACGCGAACGCCCAAATCACCAGCGACCTCGCGACGGACCCCGCGAAGGCCACGATCGTCTACGACGATGTGCGTAACCTCGCGCACGCTCTCGACCTTCTGAAAGGCGGGGGCGACACTGTCGCGACACTTCAGGCGGAGTACTTTGCCCGAGCGACGCCCGGACTGCGCGAGTTGATAAAGGACTACGACCTCACCGCGGAGTCGTTGACCCAGGCGATCCAGCAGCGTCCGCGGGAGTTCGGCTCGCTCGTTGATGTGCCGGAATGGCTCGCAGCTCAGGAGAGCACGTTCCGCAACGCGTTCGCCCAGCTCCAGCAGCTCATTCCGAACGCCGTCTTTCCCCCGACCTACTTCGTCGTCGGGGCGTGGGTGGGAGCCAGCGAGGCCACCGAGCAGGGCCAAGTCATCTCGGTCGAACGGCACGGACAAATGATCTCTGCCGGACGGCCGGACGCAGCCGACCACCTGGCACATACCATCGTGCACGAACTCGTGCACGTGCAGCAGGCGCTGACGCAGGGGCTCGAAACCTACCAGTCCCTCTACGGAGACGGGCCGAATCGGAGCCTGCTCGCTCTGGCGATCCGTGAGGGATCGGCTGACTTTCTCGCAGACCTCGCCTCCGGCGGGCACACACATGAGCGCGCGCAGGCCTACTGCGTGCAGCACGAGCCGGAGCTGTGGGAACGGTTCCGCGCCGAGATGGCCCAGCGAGAACCGGGCAGCTGGATGTGGGCTGAGCCCCGCTACCCGGAGGAACCGCGCGACCTCGGCTATGCCATGGGGTTCAGGATCGTAAAGGCATACTACGAGCAGGCGCCGGATAAGAAGGGAGCCGTGCGCGACATCCTCTCGGTTACCGATTACCCGGTGTTCCTCGAGCTGAGCGGGTACGCCAAGCGCTTCGCTGAGCGGTAGAAGCGTGAGGCGCCGCGGGTCATTCGCGGATTGCCACGGATGACCGATCAGCGTCGAGGCTGCAGATCCGTGGCCGCTCTGGCGTCCATTCCTCACCCGAGCCGCCAGTCGTGTATCTTACCCTTCCCAGCATCGCACGGATAACACGCATTCAATCACCAATGAGTCGGAGCAATCCATGAAGCGGATCGGCACAACTCTACTGAGCATATTCTGTCTGGCCGCCGTGAGCCTGCTCCAGGACGCCCGGGCGCAGGCGCGAGGCAGGGAGCTGTACGACCTGATGGGCCAAGGGCGTTTGACCACGACGACCGGTAGTGGACAGGCACGCTGGTTACCGGGGGGACGGGGCCTTCTCACGAGTCGAGCTGTTGCTGACAGCGGTACGCGCTTCTACCGGGTGGATGTCGTGACGGGGCAGGAATCCCCCTTGTTCGACGGTGCTACGGAAGACGCCATCAGGCGGCAGTACACCGGAGTCACAGGGGAAGAACCCACCGGATTGCCGTTCGACCGCTTCACCTTCGTGAATGACGGCCGCGCGATGACGTTCACGGTGGACGACAAGCACTTCCTGTGGGACTTCGGCACGAGCCGGCTGCGTCAGCTGCTGCGCCCTGAAATCGAGCCGCAGCCCTACTCGCAGGATCTGATGCGCGGGATGTCCAGGAGCCAGCTGTGGAACGGCACCTACTCACCGGACTACACCCACTTCGCCTACGTGAAGGGCTACGATCTCTACATCACCAATACGGTAACGGGCGAGGAGAAGCGGCTCACCTCCGACGGAAACGAGGACACCTTCAACGGCCGCCCCAACTGGGTCTACCCGGAGGAATTCAACCAACGGGACGCGTACTGGTGGTCGCCGGACGGACGCAAGCTGGCCTACTACCGGTCCGACGAGAGCGACGTCCACAAGTTCCCCATCGTGCACCATCTCTCGCCTGAAGCCGAGCTCGAGTTGCAGAGCTACCCCAAGGCGGGAGAGCCCAACCCGACCGTCGTGCTGAAGATCATCGACATCGAGACGGGCGAGACCGTCGAGATCCAGACCAACAGCACACCCGACAACTACATCGTGCGACCGATTTGGCTACCGGACGGCAGTGAGATACTGCTGCGGCGTCTCAACCGACACCAGTCCGTTCTGGAGCTGCTCGCGGCCGACGTCCGCACAGGACGAGTGCGGACGATTCTGACCGAACGGGAACTCGCTTTCGTCAACCTGCAGGACGACTTCAGACTCCTGGAAGACGGAGAGCGGTTCCTCTGGAGCTCGGAACGCACGGGCTGGCGCCATCTCTATCTCTACTCACTCCGGGGCGACGACATCGCGCAGTTGACCAGCGGCGAGTGGCCCGTCGGTAGCATCGTGCGCCTCGACGAGGACGAGGAGTGGGTCTACTTCACCGGCAATACTGAGATGGGTCTCGAGACCCACTTCTTCCGAGTTCGGCTGGACGGCTCCTCGATGCAGAAGCTCACCACCGATCCGGGGACCCATCGGATCAGCATGGATCCCACGGGCAGGTACTACGTCGATTCGTACTCCTCGTTCACCACCCCTAATACGGCGAACCTGCACAACGCCGACGGCAGCCTGATCCGGAACCTCATGACGACCAACACTGCCAGGTTGGATTCGCTCGCCCTCGAGCCGCCGGAGTTGGTGATCGTCAAGGCCGCCGACGGTGTGACCGAACTGCACGGGATGCTGTTCAAGCCCGCCGGCTACGACCCGAACGTCGCGTACCCGCTCGTGGTGCCCGTCTACGGCGGTCCGCACTCCAAGGCCATCAGCAATCGCTACTACCACAGCAGTGGTGACCAGCGGTTGGCTCAGTTGGGATTCATGGTCTGGAGAGTCGACAACCGCGGCCAGCGCAATCGCGGCAAGGCATTCGAGACGGAGACCTATCTGAAGCTCGGTCAGGTGGACCTGGCCGATCAGACCGCCGCCGTGCGGCAGATCACCCAGCGACCCTACATCGATGGCTCCCGCGTCGGCATCTATGGCGGCTCATACGGGGGCTACATGACCGTGATGGCGCTCCTCAAGGAACCCGAAGTGTTCCACGTCGGCGTTGCGAGTTCCTCGGTCACGGACTGGCGCAACTACGACACGATCTATACCGAGCGCTACATGCGGACCCCGCAGGAGAACGAGGAAGGCTATGACCTGGGTTCAGCACTTCCTTATGCGGAGAACCTGGAAGGGAAACTCCTGCTGATGCATGGGACCATCGACAACAACGTCCATCCGGGGAACACCATCCAGCTCGTCGATGCGCTCGTCAAGGCTGGACGCAACTTTGATCTGATGTTCTACCCCGACAACCGCCACGGCATTCGCGGCGCGGCAGGACGGCATGCATCCAAGATGCGGATCGATTATCTGGTGGAGCACCTCGATCCACCAGCGTACCCGTGGGAGAAGTAGACGATAGGTGTCAGGTTTTGGGTATCGCGAGAATCCGAACTCGGCGGTGTAGCCTGAAACTCTAGCCGCCGCCGCACCGTTGGGTCTGTTGCGGCCTCGAGGAGCGCGAAATGGATCCTTACATCGCCGACCTACTCGAACCCGCTGTCGTCTTCGCCACCATGCTGGGCGTAGCCTTCGGCGTGAAGCTACTCATCTGGGGAAAGGGTCCCATTCGGCGAATCCGCCACCCCGCGGAGCAGCCAGCCCTGGAGCAACGCCTTGCCGAGTTAGAGGAGCGCTGGGAGCAGTCGTCCGACCAGATCGCCCAGGTGGCAGGCCGGCTGCTGGATCTTGAAGAGAGGCTGGATTTCGCGGAGCGGTTGCTCACCCGACAAAGGATGGAGGAGCCGAAGGCCCTCGAGAACCCCGAGGCGTCGACCCCGGTCTGAAAGCCGCGGATGACTCGTGGCAAGCCCGGCGGTGAGCCCCTCGTCGCGGTGAGAGACCCCACCACGGACAGATCAGCGTCGTACACGTCCAGCTCGAACGAGCCGGTGACACCGATCAACCCGCCGACTACAAAGGCCGACACGGAATCGGGGAGTCCGAGCGCGGGCTGGTAGATGGTCAACGCTAGCGTATCACCCCGGAAGAACCCCCGGGCGCTGTTGTCGATCCCCCCGAGAAACCACTGCCCCACAACGAAGGACGAGGCCGCGGTGGAATCCTCACCGGCGGCGGCCACGTACAGCTCCAGCGTGACGTCAACCGGCCGGCCGCTAATCGAGCCCACCAACCGGTACGTCCCCTCACGCTCGTCGTCGATGTCGCCCACGACCTTCAACATGTTCGTTCGGGCAACTATGCTGCCGAACACTCCCATTCCCCCTTCCAGATGGTTGATGAACCCTCGACCGGAGAGCGGCAGGTTGCCAGAGCGAAGGTAGTCGAAATAGCGCTCGTCCGTGAGCGCGATCGTGGCGGTGTAGCTTCGCCCAGCCACTAATATCGGCTCGAGCTCATCCACCGAAGTGCTGTCCTCCTCCCCAAGTACGCCGGCAAGAAAATCCGTGAGGTTGCCGGGAAGAGTGATCGCGGTCGTGTCCACGAGGAACCGTGTGATCAGCGCTGAACCTCCCGCGCTATCGAAGCCACTGACCTCGAGCTGGAGCGCACGACCGGCCACCGCCACCACCCGGGCGCCGAGTGTATCGCTGTCGCGATTCAGTCGGAGCGGCGGACCGGGCAACAGCACGGAGTCGCTTCCCACCAGCAAGATCATGGCTGCGGCACCTGGTAACTCCGTTCGCCCCTTCACCGCATGACCGTCCGTGGTCTCCACGAGTAGCTCCAGCGTATCCCCCGTTCGCATGGTCGGGCAGTTCTGCGGACCCCAGTACAGCCCGTCCGCACGGGGCAGCTGGAGCGCAGAGGGGTTCTCAGTGAACGAGACAGCACCGCATGGGTCATTGGCCAGGCTGAGGTTGGCCACGGTAACCGTCGCACCGGTCACAGGCAGCTGCGGTGGGTTCCCGGGAATGACGCCGTGTGCCGACTCGTCCGACGGCGATCCAGTGAGGGTCTGCTCCACCAGTATCCACTGCCGGTCGAGGTCCGGGCGCATCACGGCATGGACGACTACGATCGGGTCTCCCTGCGCGATCATGATCTCTCCGAACTCGCAGGAGCATATCGCGGTCGCCGACAGCACTACAATGACGTCTCGCCGTCTCAAAACTCGAACTCCACGCCGATGCTCGGCAGCAGTGGGAGCTGGGATACGGAGCTTCGCGTAGCGGGCGTGCTACTGTAGTCAAACGTGTAGAGAAACACGTTCTTCCGGTTCAGCACATTCACGATCTGGAGGTACGGGCGCAGCACTCCACCCCATTTGCGGGCCTCCCACCGAAAGCTCACGTCGAACCGGTTGTAGTAAGGGTAACGCGCACTGTTGAGAACGGGACTCGCTATGGGCTCCCGGTCGAAGTCCTCCAGCAAGTGCTCCGTGGCTTGGTAGTAGCGATGGCGCCATTCGCCGACGAAGGGAGTGAATGGAAGCGGCGAGCCGTATCCCCACCGCACACTCATGTCGCTGCCAAATGGACCTCTCATCTGAAGCACGACATTCACGGTATGGCGCCTGTCGTGCACCGCTGGGAACTCGGTCCCCTGGGAGCGCCGCGTGACCTTTGCCAACCCGTACGCGATCCATCCCGTTATCCCGCCGACGTACTTCCTCAGCAGGATATCGGCTCCCCAGGCCGATCCGTGCATGGGAAGCGTCTCGTCCCCGGGTAGTTTGGGGTCCTCCTTGATGTCGAAGTCGATGATGTCACGGAAGGTCTTGCGGTACCCCTCCACTGACAGCGACACCGTCGGTCCGAACCAGCGCTCGAATCCGAGTACGAGATGGTCCGAGCGCGCGACCGGCGTCGCGCTGTCGGCTCCGATCCAGAAATCGAAGATGTTCCACGTGACGTTCTGGTCCCGGAGCGAGTGAATCGCCTGGTGATAGCGGCCCACCGACCCGGTGAGCGCCAGATTCTGTGAGAGGAACGCCTTGAACCCGATCCGCGGCGCCCAGTTCGCGATGCCGGGTCCCTCCACCACCTCCATGCGAAGGCCCGGTCGCAACAGCAGCCAGCGGAATGCTCGCCACTGGTCGTCCACGAATGCCGACCAAACCCGCGGAGCATACGTCGCAGTGAAGAAGTCGGCGCTGAAGCTCTCACTCCCCACGTCGTAAGTCATGCAGTAGCTCTCGACGCCGGCCCCGATGCGCACGTCGTGGGTTGCGCCCGGTGCCAGCGCGAGGGCGGCGCGAGTCGACAGCATTCGTACGGTGTTCTCCGCACTGATGATGCCGGGTTCGAGGCGGAACTCCGTTGAGAAGCGGGAGACGCTGGCATCGACCGTCAGCTCCGGACGCCCCAGCGGATACGAGAACCGCAGCCCCACCAGGCGGTTCCCCCAGCTCGCCTCGAGATTCACTCCCTCCCGCCCCGGTCGGGCTTCGATCCACTGCCAGTCGATCACATCTCGACCCCAATACCCGGTTGCGGAAAGGCTTCCAGGACCCACGGGTGCCGACAGCTTGCCCATACCGTCCGCGAAGTAGTAGGGCATCGACTCGTCGCTCAAGGCGCTGATGAGCAAGTCCGCATACGTACGCCGCCCCCCGACGAGGAACGACATACCCGAACCGCCGATCGGACCTTCTAACAGCACCTTGCTGGAGAGGAGCGATAGCTGACCTCGGGCACCGAAGCGATCCGACCGGCCGCGACGCAAGGACACATCCATCACGCTGCTCAAGCGCCCGCCATACTCCGCAGGGAACGCGCCGGTGATGAAGTCGACCCGATCTACCGCGCCGGCATCGAACGTGCTGAACAGCCCGCCGATGTGAGAGGGATTGAAGATCGTCACCCCGTCGAGCTGGATCAGATTCTGGTCCGGCTCGCCCCCCCGCACGTTGAACCCCACGGTGTAGTCGTTGACAGCGACCGCGCCGGGAAGGAGCTGCACCGCGCGAACCACATCCGCCTCCAAGATCGCCGGCAGTCGCGTTATCGCCTCCCGATCGATACTCACGATGCTCGGCTGTACCAGGCGCTCGAACCGTTCCCGGGCCTCCAGCCGCGCCCCCGCCTCGACCGCGGTCAGCTCGACCGGCGCAAGACCAAGGTACACGGTGACACTGTCCCGGTCCGGCCCAAGCAGCAAAGTGTCAGAGACCACACCGATGCGGGCGAACGTGATCGCCAGCCGTGCCCTGGGCACGCTGCGCAACAAGAACCTGCCGCCCTCTCCGGTCGTGACCTGCAACCCCAGGGACGGAGCCTGCACGTGGACGCCCACGAGAGGCGTGGAGTCACGCGAGGCGAGGACGGTGCCGACGACGTCTCGCCGCTCCTGTGCGGCCAGCGGAACCGCCAGGATGGCAAGCGCGGAGATCGCACAAGCTCTCGAGAGCAGCCACCGTGGGGATCGGCGCATATCGGCGATTGCATCAAACGACGCGAACGACATCATCCAGAATCTATCCAAGGAGCACAACGCGCAGTAGGAATTTGAATCGTCCCCTCGCAAGTATCGCCCTTGGTACTGCAGGTGTCCGGCGACTCCGATGAGGCTTCCCGGGCAGTTGTTGGCAGCTCGAGCGTCGGGCTCAGAGGCGATTGCTCCACTGCTCGGCTGT
>WVYX01000076.1:0-834 GCA_011772755.1 Gemmatimonadales bacterium | reverse complement strand
CGGGGCGGAGCGCGGGAACGGCGGCCGCTGGATCGATCATCCGCGGGGTGCGCCACGCGTGAGCGGGTCCTGCGAACGGTCATGCTGGATGCCGTCCGCCTGGCCGCTCCGGGGCTGGTGGCGGGCACCCTCTTAGCGGTGGGAACAGCAGCCCTAATGCGGTCCATTCTGCTGGGCGTGAGCCCTCTCGATCCAATCTCGTTCGGCTCCGCGGCGGGCGTGCTGTTCTTGGTGGTGTTGCTGGCCAGCATGGTGCCGGCCCGAAGGGCTTCGGGGATCCATCCGATGGATGCACTTCGGTTCCAGTGATTGGGGGTGGTGGCCTGTCGAACTCGCGGCCCTTAGTGTTGTTTCATCGACAGACTGCCTGCTCGCCCAAGACAAGCCCCAGCCCCGGAGCTCGACGTGGCAGGGGCTGAGACCCGGAGAACCTTGGCCGGATGACCACGACCCGACCCACTCAACACAACGCAGGTATCATCGGGCGGACTCTGCGCCTGATGTTGGGGATGCTGCTCGGTTGGATGACCTACACCGTCATGCGTTTCGAGGACACTGCGTTCAATCTTCGGATTCTGGCTGCATTTGGGGGGGTGACGACCTTCTACGCGATACTGCACTTCGTCATCAGCAGGTATGGTGCGGGCCTTCACCGCTGGTTCGGCGCCGCCCTGGCTGTGGCCCCAGTGGTCCTCTTGTTCGCCCTCGGCGGTGCTCTCGGACGAGTGGCGTCCGTCGCCTACATCGGAAGCTCGTTGCTGCTTCAGGCGATTCGCGGGGACGCGGGCTGCGAGGTCATGTCGATTCCGGCGGTACTGCTCCGCAGGCGCAGCC
>WVYX01000041.1 GCA_011772755.1 Gemmatimonadales bacterium | reverse complement strand
GCAGCTCTCCGCCCCGCGCGTCCCCGAGCGGAGAGACGACGAAGCGTCCCTCCAGCATCAGCAGCAGCTTGCCACCATCCGCCTCGGTGACCATGATCCGCATCTGCTGATCGCCCGACCTGGCCACCGTGTAGGGCAGGTAGACGCGTCTCGTGGACCCGATGTTCATCGGGAACACGTCATTCGACTCACAGGCAACCTTCCCGTCCTTGACGATCATCACCGTCGAGCGCAGCTTCCGCCGAGCCGTCTGGTTGTTCAGGATCATCTTCACTTCGCTGCGGCCGCCGGGCACCGCATCTCCTACATCTGTGACTCGCACCTCCAGGTCGGGGGAGCTGTGGAGGACCGCCAAATACTGGGTGGAGCCGAAGGCATCCGAGAGGAGCCACTCCTCGCTCTTGGGCAGCAGCGCGCTGTAGCGGTAGCTCGTCACCTCAACGCACGAGGAGTAATCCGACTTCAGCCGCACGAAGAGCTCCGCCGCGGGCAGCATGTGGATCGGCACGTGGTATCGCGCCACCATCGGCCTGGAGATGACGCCGAGTTCGACCCAGGTCCACGGCCTCCCATCCGGGCTGACGGCGNNTCCGGGCTGACGGCGACGCTTAGCTTGCCTCCCTCGCACCGGGCGACGGTCACCTCAATGCTCACCGCGTCTTGCCTCACCGTCCGGAAGGTGTCCGGCTCGGTCTCGGTGACCGGCACGGTGGTGGTAGTGCTGGTGGCGCGGCCGCCTGCACTCACCGATGATGTCTGGCTGGGGCCTATCAGGTGTCCCGCCCGCATGGTCTGGTCGAGCACACCCAGCCCCGGGCGCAGAATTCTGTGCTTGTACACCACCTCGTCCTGCTTGTCCAGCACCCATCGATCCGTGTCGAACCGGCCCCCGTACTCGTGGAGGAAACGGCAGTCGCTTGTTCCGAGGGCTGTCATCCGGTGAACGGCAGTGTAGCGCCCATCCACCACACTCTCGCCGGCTCCCAGGGCAAGCGCGCGCAGCCCGCGCGTCTGGTGTATCGCGATCGCCGGATTGAGGGCCACATGGTCGAAGTAGAGGGTGCCTT
>WVYX01000186.1:898-1130 GCA_011772755.1 Gemmatimonadales bacterium | reverse complement strand
GCCGGAGCGATACGCTGCCACGGCCGCTGCGAGTGCCCGCGAGATGCTCAGCGCACGCTGCCGCTCCTCCGGTGACAGATACTCATTGCGGGAACTCATGGCGAGCCCGTCCGGCTCGCGGATCGTAGGCGCGACCACGACGCGGACTGGCAGGTTGAGGTCGGCTACCATCTTCTCGATCAGGACCGCCTGCTGGAAGTCCTTCTGGCCGAACACGCCCACGTCGGGCTGG
>WVYX01000186.1:0-736 GCA_011772755.1 Gemmatimonadales bacterium | reverse complement strand
CCGCGGCGAGATCGCGCTCCAGATCTCGCGGGTAACGGTCGAAGTCCTCGGCCGGTCCGAACTGCAAGGGGTTCACGTAGATCGACATCACCACGTAGTCAGCGAACTCGCGACAGCGGTCCAGCAGGCTCAGATGGCCCTCATGCAGGAAGCCCATGGTCGGGACGAGGCCAATACGCAGGCCGCCGGCACGCGCCCGGCCGACTTCCTCCCTGACCTCGGAGATCGTACGAACCAGCTTCACGGCAGGATGGCTCACGCAGGTGCCCGGTCACTCGTACGAGTGCTCGGGCCCGGGATAGACTCCTTCTTTGACCTCTTGGACGTAGGTCTTCACCGCGTCCCGTACACCGGTCGCCAGGTCAGCGTATCGCTTGAGGAAGCCGGGGCTGAACTCCTCGTTCAGGCCCAGCATATCAGGCAGCACGAGAACCTGACCGTCACACTCCGGCCCCGCGCCGATTCCGATGGTGGGTATCGCCACGGCTCGCGTGATCTCACCCGCTAACCCGCGCGGCAGCATCTCGAGCACCATGCTGAAGCAACCGGCCTCGACCAGCCNNAGTTTGTGCACCGACTGCGGCGTGAGTCCCAGGTGACCCATCACCGGGATGCCCGCGTTGACCAGCTTCCGGATCGTCCGCGCCATCTCATCGTGCCCGCCCTCCAGCTTCACCGCCTGGGCACCGGTCTCCTGCAGCACGCGACCGCAGTTGCGCACCGCCTCCTCGGCGGA
>WVYX01000271.1 GCA_011772755.1 Gemmatimonadales bacterium | reverse complement strand
GGCTGTCCGCCAATGTCACCAGCTACCGTGACTACAGCGCACAGGCAGGGATCACCTACCACTATATTGTGCGCGCCCAGAATGGCGTGGGCTCTTCCGCCTGGTCGAACACCGACACCGCTGTGCTCTCCAGCCAACCGACACCCCCGTCTGCACCCAGCGACCTCTCCGCGGCCGCTGTGTCGTCCACCCGGATCGACCTGACCTGGGCCGACAACTCGGACAACGAGGATGGCTTCAAGGTCGAGCGCAGCCTCTCCGGCGTCGCTGGCTTCGCACAGATCGCCACGGTGGGAGCCAATGTCACCTCCTACTCCGACACCGGGCTGGAGCCGGGCACTCCGTATGGCTACCGTGTGCGGGCCTACAACGCGGCTGGCAGCTCAGCCTACTCGAACATCGCCATCACGAACACCTTCGACATCCCGCCCGCGGCCCCCAGCGGGCTGACGGCAACTGCGGTTTCCTCCACCCAGATCGACCTGAGCTGGGTGGATAACGCCGACAACGAGGATGGCTTCGACATCAAGCGCAGCCTCTCCGCCGCCAGCGGATTCGCGGTAATCGCCAGCGTCGGCGCAGACATCACCAGCTACCAGGACACCGCGCTGAGCCCCAGCACGACCTACTACTACCGCGTGAGCGCGTACAACTCAGCGGGCGCCTCGGGCAACTCGCCCACAGCCAATGCAACGACCTCACCCCCTGTGAGCATCCCCCTGGGCAGCATCAAGGACGTCGCGGCGGACGGCGCCTATGCCTACGTGGCATCACGGCAGTATGGGCTGGTGGTCGTGGATGTGCAAGAGGTGACGGACCCGCGGGGAGTTGCCGCCGCCGAGGTGGGCTTCATACCGTACCAACTCGATCGCGAGGGCTCGCTGGTCGTGGTCACTGGCGGACCGGCCGGAATCAAGGTCGTCGACGTCAGCAGTCCCAGCTCGCCAAGCGTGACGGGTTCGCTCGCCGGATACTACGCATCGGCGGTCGATGTGGACGGCGGCTACGCCTACCTGACCGACCCCGCCGGCTACCTTCGGGTGGTCGATCTCTCCGAGCCAGCGCACCCATCGCTGGCAGCAGAGCTTCCAGTCGAGGGGACTCCCTACGACATCTCGGTGGCGCTGGGATATGCCTACGTCGCGACGGGCAGCTCGCTGCTGGTGGTAGATGTGAGCTTCCCGGCCAACCCCCATGTGGTGGGCCGGCTGAACGCGCCATGCCAAGTAGTAGATGCAGAGGGCAAGCTGGCCTACACCGATGGCCTTGAGTGGGGCGGCGTGCGAGTGGTTGATGTCAGTGACCCGAGGATGCCGGCGGTGATCGGAGAGCAGCAGACTGGATGCAGACTCACCAGGTTCGTCGCGCAAGGCGAAGAGCTGCACGCGGTGTGGTCCCAGTTCGTGGGCGGCAGCACAGGCCTGCTCATCATGGACGTGTCCATCGCCAGCGATCCCCTCATGACCGCAGCCATCGGGACAGAGGGAACCA
>WVYX01000312.1:1000-1584 GCA_011772755.1 Gemmatimonadales bacterium | reverse complement strand
CCGCGTAGGCGGTGATCACGACGAAATGGTCGGTCTCCAGGACGACCCGTTCGCGGCTTCGGATTTCGTCCTCGATCAGCGCGCAGAACACGCACCGGCCCAGGTACTCCCAATACGCTGCCGCGCCCTGAAGCTCGACCTGGAGCTGATGCGGCATGACCGGTGCGGCGATGAGCTGTGAATGGGGGTGTACCAGAGAGGTCCCCGCCCTGGGCCCGTGGTTTCGGAACAGCAGCACGTAGTGCAGGATCTCACCCGATTCGAAGGCCAGGAAGCGCTGCCGGTAGGCCTCGAGCACGGCCTCGAGCTGGCTCGGCTCGATATCCCACAGGTCTCTGTTGTGCTCCGGCGTCTCGATGATGACCTCGTGAGCGCCGAAGCCATCTCGCGCGGAATGGAGGCCGATCTGTCGAACGCGGTCGGAGCCATTCGCCCTCAGCGCGGCGAACTTGTTCGGCACCACTCGCACCCTCCATCCGGCGGAGTTCGGTTCCCCTGTCTCGCGCAGAGCGAAGACCTCGGACGGAGTCCGGGATTCGTTCCCGACACAGAAGGGGCACGTGTCGTCGTGCGGAGGGAGCTTC
>WVYX01000312.1:659-898 GCA_011772755.1 Gemmatimonadales bacterium | reverse complement strand
GGGTGTCGTCTTGACCGGTGTCAATCCGCTGGCCGAGCAGCGCGTGCGGAAAGGCCCACTCCGTCCGCTGCGACGGCAAGACGCCGCCTCACAGCTCACTCGTGCAGTGTCCCACAAGTAGCTTGACGCGATGGCTGTCCTGCCTCGCATAGGCCCTGCGTCGTCCCTACGGAACCTCTTGCCTTCGGTCCTGCACCCGAAGGCAAGAGGCTCATGTGTGCGACACACTGTCCAGCCTC
>WVYX01000312.1:325-543 GCA_011772755.1 Gemmatimonadales bacterium | reverse complement strand
GAATCGCACATTACTTCTTCGCGCGACCATCCATAGAGGCGCTGTTCTCGAGCTTGCTCCTGGGACGGTGCAGTAGACATCTGCGGAAGCGCTGATGTGGGCTACTCCGCCACAAACACATGCGCCGCGGAGGGATGAAAGAAGACGGATACCTCACTGCCTGGCCGCAGTCCGAGGGACTGAAAGGCACGCCGGCCGACCAGGGAGACGAGCGCGAG
>WVYX01000312.1:0-208 GCA_011772755.1 Gemmatimonadales bacterium | reverse complement strand
CACACGGATCACCGTCCCCTCGCCGGCGCCGCGGGCGGTGCCGCGGAGGACGTTCTCGGAGCGCACGAATCGTGCCACGAACTCGGAGGCGGGCCGCCGGAACACATCTTCCGTCGTGCCCACCTGGCGCACCTGCCCGTGGTGGATGATGCCGATACGATCGGCGACGGCCAGCGTTTCCTCGAAGTTGTGCGAGACGTGCACGGTG
>WVYX01000242.1:69482-70004 GCA_011772755.1 Gemmatimonadales bacterium | reverse complement strand
CGAGTTCGACTAGCCCCACGTCGACATATTGGCCGCCACGGGTCTGGCGCACAGAAACCGCAATCGTGTTGCTACCCAGCCTCAGCTCTCCAACCACTCGTTCCTCCAATGGGACCAACACGTAATCAACCGTGTAACCCGAAAACGTGCCGATCAACTGTCCGTTCAGATAGACCTCGGCGTCTTCATCGTGGTGGATCCTCAGGTGAGGATTCACGAGGTCCAGTGTCTCGAGATCGAACGCACGTCTGAGCCAGATGCGTTCCGTATCCCACGTGGTCCGCACCACAGCACTGGGGGTGTCGGCGGTTCCAAACCCGCCGAGTCCTTCCTCCCACGACTCGTCGTCATAGTCGAGCGAGTACCAGTCGGGCGCCGGTTCGCTAGTAGTGTACCGCCAGACCTGACCTGATACGCGGGATGTCGGCACAAACTCCCTCACGAGCGGTGGTTCGGCGTAGACCGATCGGTTCTGCGCAGCGACGTCGGGTGGGAGCTTCTCCATTGCGCGGTCGTAAGTGA
>WVYX01000242.1:0-69449 GCA_011772755.1 Gemmatimonadales bacterium | reverse complement strand
GCTTCTCTCGTGTCATAGGTCCGATAGCCCCAGTTGTCCCGATTCACCCAAAGATGGCCTTCAACTGGCAACCCGAGGCCACCGAACTCACCCAATACCGCCGCCCGCGTTTCTTCCAAGCGCGGCATCCCGGGTCCTGGATACCGGTGAATGTCGACCACGTCACCCACACCGCGGTCACTCCACCCACTGGCGTTGTTGACCAATCGTGTCGGATCGTACTGTTTGAGCCACTCCACGTACCTTTCCGTGTCGTGCTGCCCCCAACCCTCATTGAACGGCACCCACATCACTATGGCTGGATGGTTGTATAAGGCGTCGACGACTCGTCGCAGTTCAGCGGCGAACTCCTCCTTCCCCTCATCGCTGTCGTTGTTTCCACTCGGCATGTCCTGCCACACCATCAGACCGAGTCGATCGCAGTGATAGTACCAGCGGGCCGGCTCCACCTTCACGTGTTTCCGGGCGATGTTGAAGCCCAGCCTTCTGGTGACCTCAACATCGTAACGCAGCGCCTCGTCCGTCGGGGCCGAGTACAGCCCGTCGGGCCACCAACCCTGATCGAGCGGACCGAATTGGAACAGAGGCTGGTTGTTGAGGAACAGGCGTTGGTGACCATCCTCCGCACGGTCGACCGAGATCTTGCGCATTCCGAAGTAGCTCTGCACCGAGTCGCTATCTTCCAGGCGCACGGTCAGGTCGTATAGGAACGGATCGTCGGGGGACCACAGCCGTGCGTTTGGAATCCGCAGCGTAACGACGCCTGCGAGCGTGCCTTCCGCTTGTGCAACAGGCCGACCTTCAGCGGACGCAACCGCTCGCACTCTGGCGGCGCCAGCCGCATTCGCCGCCCTGACGCTCACCGTCACGACTCCCGCATCCACATCCGGCACGATCCTGAGACCCGTGATATGCACGTCCGCAACTGGCTCCAGCCAAACAGTCTGCCAAATCCCCGTCACTGCCGTGTACCAGATTCCATGAGGATCGAGAACCTGTTTCCCTCTTGGTTGGTCACCTTGGTCCGTCGGATCCCACACGCTCACGACTAGTTCCTGCTCGCCTTGAGGGATCAGGGCATCAGTGATGTCGAGCGTGAATGGATCGTAGCCGCCGCGGTGCTCGCCCACCTGCTCGCCATTGAGGTAGACTCGCGCTAGCCAATCGACCGCGCCGAAGAGCAGCAACCAGCGGTGGCCTTCCGGAACATCCGGCAGGGAGAACGTCCGTCGGTACCAGAGCCGCTCATTGGGCGCAACCCGGCGCATCACCCCGCTGAGCTGCGATTCCACCGGGAACGGGACCACGATGTGCCCGTCGAATTCGACAGGTCGTGCCGCGGCACTGTCTCGAATGGCGTAGTCCCACGTTCCGTTCAAGCTCTCCCAGGCAGAACGAACCATCTGGGGGCGAGGGTATTCCGGAAGCACACGTCCGGCAGTCGCCTCCGCGCCCCAGCGCGTCCCGAGGTGAGACGGCGGCACGGTTGACCCCGGCTCTCGACCGCAGCCAACCAGCGTGGCTAGACCCACAAGGGCGAAGCGACAGCAAGGGAATCTGAGCCGACAAACGTCCGTGACCGCCATTTGAAGAACCCCGCTGTGAGACCTAGACGGTAATAAGATGTTCTCACGAGAGCGATCCCGTTAGGTGGGCAGCGCGCAGGTGCGCCATTCCTCCCTGTTGCGCCAGGCGTATCTTTTGTGCACGGAGGAGAGCGACTATGCCAGACATCAATCGCCGCCGCTTTCTCGGCGGACTAGCTGCGGGAACAGCGACGTGGGCAGCCGCGGGGGCAGTTCCTCATAACCCCGCGAGGCGTGCGCCTGAGCAACTCGCCAGCTGCACCTCGTCAAACCAAGCCCCAGAGCCGCAGACTCGCCAACACGGCGAACTGATCGATCCTGCCTTCCGGCCCCTCCCGTTGGGTTCCATCCGGCCGCGAGGTTGGCTGGCTAGGCAACTTCGCCTGCAGGCCGAGGGGTTGAGCGGTCATCTAGACGAGTTTTGGCCCGATGTGGGTGAGAGCCAGTGGTTCGGTGGCGAGGCAGAAGGATGGGAGAGGGCTCCCTATTGGCTGGACGGTGTGACAGCACTGGCGTGGGTGCTGGATGACTCGGCCCTAAAGGGGAAGATCACGGAGTACATACGCACGATCGTGCAGCGACAACGCCCCGATGGCTGGTACTCACCTTACCCTGTCGATGCGAACGCCGCCCGCTACGACCTGTGGGCGATCCTTCTGGCCAACAAGATGATGGTACAGTATCACGACGCCACGGGAGATGAAGACGTCTTTCGAGCGGTGGAGTCAAGCCTCCGCGCTGTCGCCTCGGGTGTGGAGCGAACACCTCTCTACAACTGGGGGAGATACCGCTGGTTCGAGGGACTGATCCCGGTGTTCTACGTCTATGAGAGGACTGGAGAGGCATGGCTTCTGGAACTCGCTCGGCAGCTCAAGCAACAGGGATTCGACTACGGGCGGTACTACGAGGGTGAGGATGTTACTCATCCCACGCCCCGAAGGGGGCTCTGGACGTGGGAGAAACACGTGGTCAATACGGGGATGGCGGTAAAGGCAGGCGCTCTGGCCTGGCGCCTGGACGGCCTGCACGCTGACCGCAACCTACCCAATCGGATGATCAGTGTCTTGGACCGCTACCACGGTCAAGTCACGGGCATGTTCACGGGAGATGAGTGCCTGGCGGGCAAGAACCCGGTTCAGGGCTCAGAACTCTGTGCCGTCGTAGAGTTCCTTTACTCACTGGAAACGGCCATGTCCGTGCTTGGAGAACCCGTCCTGGGCGACCGGCTCGAGCGGGTCGCCTTCAACGCCCTGCCGGCAACGTTCACTCCAGACATGTGGGCGCACCAGTACGACCAGCAGGTGAACCAGGTGCAGTGTACCCACAACACGGACCACATGTGGACCACGAACGGTCCAGAGTCGAACATCTACGGACTGGAGCCGAACTACGGCTGCTGTACGGCCAACATGCACCAGGGTTGGCCGAAGTTCGCCGCGCATCTCTGGATGAGGACGCCCGACGACGGCCTGGCCGCCGTGGCCTACGCACCCAGCGAAGCGCGGTTCACGTCTCGTGGTGTGCCAATCTCGGTCACGCTGGATACGGACTACCCGTTCCGCAGCACCCTCAACGTGACGGTTGCCACCAGCCAGGCGGTGAGTTTCCCACTGCTACTCCGCGTGCCGGAGTGGAGCGAGGGAGCGAGCCTGCGCGTACAGGGAGCGGACGAGACACCGTTGCTTCCCGGCACCTTCCACCGCGTCGTGCGTGAGTGGCGGGGCGCGACCAGGATATCACTACGCTTCCCCATGCGTCCCAGAGTTACGCTCCGCTACAACAGAGGTGCCGCCGTGGAGCGGGGCCCGCTCGTCTACTCCCTGCAGCTGGAAGAGAGCTGGAACCGGATCAACTCCGACAAGCCCGGGCGGGAGCTTCCGCACGGCGATTTCGAGGTCCGGCCCGCCTCCAGCTGGAACTACGGTCTCGTCCTTCCCGAAGGAGACATGGAGTCCGGAGTCCGTTTCGAGGAGCGGCCGGTGGGTGAGCGCCCTTTCTCACCGGACGGAGCGGGAATGGAAGCCCGGGTCAGGGGCCGGCAGATCGAGAATTGGAAGCTGGTACACGGATGGGCGGGCGAGTTCGGGCCCGGGGTACGCGAGTCGTCCGAGCCGGTAAAGGAACTCACGTTGATTCCATACGGCTGCACCAACATTCGGGTGACGGAGTTCCCGCAAGTCGCTGGGTGAGAGTCGGGCATTCGATCGAGCCAAGACCCCTCAGTCACTATGCAGGGATATGCCTCCCAGGTCTACGGGGGCAGGAACGAAAAGCCACACTATCCTGCCGCGCCGACAGGCCCGGCAGGACTCAAAAGCAAGGTGCTGGGTCCTCGGGACTCGGTGTTAGGGAGTGGCGACCCCAGCACCCAGGACGTAGGACCCAACACCCCGCCCGATCATCCCGTCCTGTCCCTTGCTGTTGGTCTGCAAATGGTTTGCACACCGAGCTGCCCTGCTCACATCCCGATCGCGAGCCCTTCGGGGCTAGCGAATGGTGCCCGAGTGCGCCCGCCGCAACAGCCCTGCGCGCCCAGACACCCGGCATCGTTGGCCTCTCGGACGATCTCTCCCTCGCGCAAGTGCCCGCCTGCAGCGGGCCATCGTGGGCATGCCCCCGGCACAAGTGAGTCGGCGCTCGCAGGCGGCGTGTGCGCACACCCCCGGGGCGCGTGACGTGCAGCTCCGTCAGCCGCGTCGCGGGGGTGCTTGCTTGACGGCGGCTCGGCTGCGGTATACATAGCTAGTTATGCATAGCTAGGTCGGGACCGTGCCGCGCCACCGGAACGACATCCTCCAGGGCACCCTGGCCCTGCTAGTCCTGAAGACCCTGGCAGCCCGCGGGCCGCTGCACGGGTACGCCATCACCACCCACATAAAACTCAGCTCCGCCGACCTGCTGCGCGTGGAGGAGGGCTCGCTGTACCCGGCGCTGCACCGCATGGAGCAGGAGGGCTGGGTGCGCGGGGCCTGGGGACTCACGCAAAAGAACCGGCAGGCCCGGTTCTACACCATCACCGCGGCGGGGCGGCGAGAATTGGCCGCCGAGCAGGAACGGTGGACGAGACTCACCGAGGGCGTGCAGCACGTGCTGCGCTACGCCTGATCGTCCCACGCGCCCCCGGAGGACTCTCATGGGCCTGATTCGCCGCGCGGTCAATCTCCTGCGACCCACGCGTCTGGCTCGCGACATCGCGCGTGAGGTGGAGTTTCACGTGACGGAACTTGTCGACGAACTGGTGGCGGCCGGGATGCCGGAGGCCGAAGCACGCCGGGAGGCACGCCGCCGCTTCGGCAACCCCGAGGTGCTGACGGAACGTACCCACGACGAGGACGTGCTCACGTGGCTCGAGTCCGTCCTCGACGACCTGCGCTACGCGCTGCGCACCCTGCGGCGCAACCCCGGCTTCGCGCTGGCCGCCGTCCTGTGCCTGGGGCTCGGCATCGGCGCCAACACGGCCATCTTCTCCCTCGTCAACGCCGTGATGCTGCGCTCCCTTCCGGTGACACGGCCCGACGAGTTGGTCCGGATCACGATGGCGGGCGAGGGGCCCACGTTCACCAACCCGCTGTGGGAGGCCATCCGCCACCGGCAGGGCGACGTGCTGGCCGGCGCGTTCGCCTCTTGCGACCAGCGCTTCAACCTGGCCACCGAGGGTCCCGTCGCGCGGGCCGGGGGCGCCCTGGTGAGCGGCGACTACTTCCGGGTCCTCGGGGTCCGCGCCGCCGTGGGACGGGTCCTTCAGCCCTCCGACGACGTGCGTGGCTGTCCCGGCACGGTCGTCCTCAGCCACGACCTCTGGCGCAGCCGCTTCGGCGGCGCGCGCGACGTGGTGGGCCGGACCCTCCCGCTCGAGGGACATCCCTTCACAATCGTGGGCGTGGCCCAGCCCGGCTTCTCGGGGGTCCACGTCGGACGCGCGGCCGGCGTGTTCGTGCCGATCTGCGCAGTGGCCATCCTGCGCGAGGGCGAGGGCCGGGACTACCTCGACGCGCGGAGCACCTGGTTCCTCGACATCTTCGGCCGCCTGCGGCCGGACGGCTCGCTGGCCCAGGCGCGCGCCGGGCTCGCGGCCATGGCACGCCCTGTCTACGAGGCCACCGTGCCCACGGAGTGGGCGCCGCACAATCAGACGGAGTACCTCGAGAGGACGCTCAGCGCGATCCCGGCGGCCAACGGGCTCTCGCGCGTGCGCGGCCAGTATCGGGACGCCCTGTACACGCTCATGGTGGTGGTGGGCGTGGTGCTGCTCGTCGCCTGTGCGAACGTGGCGCAGCTCCTGCTCGCGCGTGCCAGGGCCCGCCGACACGAGATCGCCGTCCGGATGGCCATCGGCTCCGGGCGCGGCCGCCTGATCCGGCAGCTCCTGACGGAGAGTATGCTGCTGGCCGGTCTGGGAGCGGCCGTGGGCCTCGCGTTCGCACAGTGGTCGAGCAGCCTGCTCGTGGGGTTCCTCTCGACCAGCACCCGCCAGGTGTGGTTGGACCTGTCACTCAACTGGCGGGTCCTCGGCTTCACCGCCGCGGTGGCCATCGCCACTGGCCTGTTGTTCGGCCTGGCGCCGGCATGGCGATCCGCCCGCGTCAGCCCCCAGTTGGCCATGCGAAGCGGCACGCGCGGCGTAGGGGGCGACTCCCGTCAGCGGGTGGCGCGGGTCCTCGTCGTGGGACAGGTCGCGCTCTCCCTGGTTCTGGTCATGGCTGCCGGCCTGCTCGTGGGCAGCTTCCAGCGGCTGGCCACGCTCGATCCGGGATTCCGGCGCGAGGGGGTGCTGATCGTCGAGGCCGACTGGGCGCGGATCCCCCGTCCCGACAGCCAGTCCCTAGCCGTCGGCCGGGAGCTGCTCGAGCGGCTACGCGGCGTTCCCGGCGTCCGGAGCGCCGGCGCGTCGTTCATCACGCCCATCAGCGGGACATCGTGGAGCGACCTCGTGGTCGTGGACGGCTTCACGCCGGACCGGCCGCGCGACGCGCNNTTCGCGGCCATCGGCACCACGCTGCTGGCCGGCCGCGCGTTCGACCGGCAGGACGGCCCCGACGCGGCGCGCGTGGCGGTGGTGAACGAGACAATGGCGCGCCGGTTCTTCGGGGAGCCGCGCCCACTGGGCAAACGCCTGCGGACGGAGGAGGAGGAACACGCCGTACTCAGCCCCTGGATTGAGATCGTGGGGATCGTCGAGGACGCGAAGTATAGGAGCCTGAGCGAGGAGGTGGCGCCGGCAGCCTATGTACCGCTGGAGCAGGCCGAGCCGTGGGCGCCCTCCCTCGAGTTCTCTCTGCGGTCCGACGGGCCGCCGGAGGCGCTCATTCCGTCGGTCATCGCCGCGGTGCGGGAGATCAGTCCGCTCGTCTCCCTGGAATTCACCACCCTCGACAACCAGGTGAGCGAGTCGCTCGCCGTCCAGCGGCTGCTGGCCACGCTGTCCGGGTTCTTCGGCGGACTCGCGTTGCTGCTCGCGGTGATCGGCCTCTACGGGACGACGTCGTACAGCGTGGTCCAGCGCCGTACCGAGATCGCCGTGCGCGTGGCGTTGGGCGCGACCCGGCTCGGCATTCTGCGCATGGTAGCGGGGGAGGTCGGTCTGCTCGTCGTGGCCGGCCTCTCGTTCGGCGCGCTGCTCGTGTTCGCAGTGACACGAACGATCGGCGCCTTCCTCTACGGCGTCGCGGCCAACGATCCCGCCACGCTCGCCTTCTCCGCGGCCGTGCTGTCGGCGGCCGGCACCACCGCCGGGCTGGTGCCGGCGTGGCGCGCGGCCAGAGTGGACCCCAATACGGCGTTGCGAGAGGAATAGCAGCGGCGAGCCACACCTCACGCCTGGACGGTTCCACGTCCCGTGGTTCGGCACGCCAGTCGGCTGCTCCACCACCGCGAGACGGAGCATATCCTAGAGCTCGCGCCGGTTAACGCATTCCGGATGGAGATCAGAGACTCTTACAGGACGATTCTGAGCCGGACGCCCTCGCTACGGAAGTCCATCGGGGAACTGCTTAACGCTCGCCTCCGGAACGAATGGCGCAGGTAGCGATTGCTGAGCCTATTCCAGACTACCGGTCCGACTTCTTGGTCTTGATGATTATGACTCCGTTGGCACCCCGCACACCGTACAGCGCCGTCTCGGAGGCATGCTTCAGCACCTCGATGGATTCGATGTCGTACGGATTGATGCCGCGCACCACCCCACGGTGCCCTGCGCCGAGGGGGACGCCGTCGATCACGATCAGCGGCTCCGTGTTGCCGTAGAACGATTCCATTCCTCGGATGCGGATTCTGAGGATGCCGCCGGCACCACTAGACACGTCCACTCCGGGAAAGCGGCGTGCCAGGACGGCCTCGATCGGCTCGCGGGGGTCCCGTTTGTGAGCCTCGCGTGAGGGGATGGCGGAGACCTGGCTTGAGTCCGGCTGCCCCGCAACTTGGGGCTCAGCCTGGCTCGTTGTGTTCGTACGCGCGCAGGCGGTTGTGAAGGCAGCGAGAACAATACAGGCCAACAAAGAGGCCGGCAGAGCGCGGCCGCAGCGTTTCTTTGAAGACCCGACCATCGACGCCTCCCGTTGCAAGCACTGTGTTGTAACATAGCCCATTTGTAGTACCACGGCACCCCTGCATCCCTTGGACATCCCCGACGCTCCACTACACACCGATACGCACCGTTCTGAATGGTGCGTCCACAGTCTGGTCCACGGTCTTAGATACACAACGCCCGGCGCGGGGCCGGGCGGTGAGTACGCACAACCAGCTACAGCCGACGGAAGTTGCTCAAGGGCCTGGGCACGCTGACAGACAGAGTCCCGACCGATCAGTAGGGCGAACACGCAATGAGCGGGTATGTCTCCGCAGAGTTGACAACCTTCCACTGGCCATCGGTGCGGAGCCAGACGATTGTGAACGACCCAATCAAGGCGAGTGGGGCACCAGTGGTGTCGGAGGCGGCGAAGGTCGCGATGCCGGAACTGCTGCGGTCATAAGGCCGGAACGGTTCCTGGCCGAGATCCGCAGGATGGCAAGCGGCGTCCGCCATCACCTGCGGCGCAGCGTAACCGACGCATACGGCGCCAGAGGCAGTTGATCCAGCCTTCGTCCGGTGAATAGGTCGTAGTAGAACATATTCCGCCGGTCGTATGCATTGACCGCGCCGGCCTGCACGACGATCTGCCCGAACGACACGTCAAACGCTCGGGTCAGCGACAGGTCGAGGCGGTGCACCAAGGGCAGTCGCCCCGTGAAGGGCTTGTCGAGCAGGAGACGCGTGGTACCGAGGGTGGTTTTGACCTTGGACAGCTCCCTGGCGAAGTCGAAGGCCTCGTCGAAGCCGATGGGCCGAGTGAAGGGGAGCCCCGAACCGAACTGCCACCGAGCCGAGGCGGTGAAGTCCCCAAGGTCCAGGCTGAGAATGGCGTTGATCTGATGGCGCCGGTCGTGCGGAGGATGGTAGCTCTGCACCGGCTCGCCGAACCAGGTGGTGAACTCTCGCTGTGAAGCCTCGTAGAGCGTCCAGCTGTATCCGTAGCCGAGGAAGCCGTAGAAGTGAGGGCTCGAGTACTCGACCCTCACGTCGGCTCCCAAGGTTCTTCCATCGGCGCGACCGAGCTGGGTGGTGAACTGCGCCACCGCGCTCCACACCGTTACGGGGATTCCGGTCAGTCGCTTGTAGTATCCGTCCACCGACCAACGGAGACCGCCGCCGAGGGGTTGTTGCCAGCCCAGCATCCCCTGAAGCGCCTCGAGGGGCTCGCTTTTCGGCGCCTCCATCCAGGCGACGAACACCGAGCTGACGTCACGCATGTCACTCACGCCGGCGACATA
Source organism: Gemmatimonadales bacterium (assembly GCA_011772755.1). GTDB lineage: Bacteria > Gemmatimonadota > Gemmatimonadetes > Gemmatimonadales > GWC2-71-9 > WVYX01. Next base: position 60,057 of record WVYX01000242.1, on the reverse strand, counting down.
CTGGCGGTACAGGCCCAACGCCCCTTGGAGCGCTCCGTTCGAGGGGCCGAAGGGCTCCCATCGTACCCGGAGCCGCGGCTCCACAGCGGCTCGCGGGGAGGCGACGAGGGCCACGCCCGGCCTCACCTCGATCCGGCTTCCGACACGCACGGTGGGTTCGGCGTACACGCTGAGGCCCCAGACGTCGTCACGCCCCGACGTTTGGCCACCGATCAGCTCCGCCGCGTCCTGGGTCATGCCCTCGCCGTAGATCTCATAACCGGCCTCGACCGGAATCAAGCCGATCCGGCCAGTCGCGTGCAGGTCGTGCTGCATTCGAAACACGCTCGAGTGGAGTCGCGATGAACCGCGAGCCACGGCTTCACTGCCGGACCTGCTGTAGCCCCAGTGTGCCTCCAGCAGTTGGCCGCCGCGCCAGAGCGTGACGCACCGCAGGCCGAAGAGCAGGTTGTTCCACGCAACCTGCGACTCCTGCTCTTCAGGATCGATCCGCCCTCGGTCCACAGTGCGGAGGGCGAGAGCGGAGCATCGGTCGTTGCTCCGGTGAGTAGTTGTCAATTTGAAGAGCTGGCTCTCGAACGTGAGCGGCTGCGTGGCGCCCAGCAGGGTGCCGCTCGTCTCCTCGACCAGAGAGCGACGCACGGAGGCGAGCAACATCGCCCCCTTGACCGGACCCTCGGCGAGCGCCTCCGTGATGAACGGGCTCACCGATGCCGTGGCGCGGAAGCCATGCGGATTGCCCTCGCGGAGACGGACGTCCAACACCGAAGACGTGCGGCCCTGATACCGGGCGCCGAAGCCGCCGGGATAGAAGTCGGCACTAGAAATCAGATCCTCGGGGAACACCGAGAAGAAGCCCAGGATATGGAAGGGTTGGTAGATCGGGATGCCGTCCACGAGTACCAGGTTCTCGGCCGGCGTCCCACCGCGCACGAAGAGTTGTCCGCCCCGATCGCCGGTGGTGGTCACTCCGGGGAGGGTCTGGACGTACGCAACCAGGTCGCCCGACCCGCCGGGTACGGGCACCAGCCGCACATCCGCGGGAGTCACGATCTGGCGCCCCAGGTCGCTGACGGCGGCGCCTTGTTCCGCGGTCACCACGACAGCTTCGAGCGCCACGGCGGTCTGCTCCAGCCGAACGCTCACGCTCCGTTGCTCACCGGCTGCCAATGTGATGATCTGCGCATGTCCCAAGTAGCCGACTCGCCGGATCCGCAGCGTGTACATGCCTGCACTGATCCCTAGCATCTGGTAAAAGCCGTTCCGGTCGGTAAGGGTGCGATAGGCAGGCCGCCCGCCGGTGTTGAGCGTGATCTCCACGTTCTCCAGGGGACGGCCCGTACCGGAGTCGGCCACGATTCCCAGAATCGCTGCCTGTTGGGCCGCGGCCGCGACCGGGACGCAGCACAGCGCGGCCGCGACCGCGAAAGCATCGAGTCGAAACGTGGTCATTGCCCCCCCGGGGGCGGCTCACTACATGGCGTCAACCGCCCGAGTTGGACGTCCTTTTTTACCACCCGGTTGGGCGGGAACCTCAGGTAGTCGACGCGCTCGGTGTAGCTATCCGGATCGGGGCCACGCACCCGCAGGAGGTGTACGTACTGCCGCAGCCCGGTGATGAGAAACTCGCCATTGCTATCGGTGCGGCCGGTGAGGGTCCTCGGGATTAGCGGGGGCGGCACCTCCAGCTCCGTCAGCTGTACCGTGGCCGAGTCGATCGGACCGTCGCCGCAACGCGCCTCGGTGACGGTGCCGAGCAGGGTTCCCACGTTGCACGGCAGCAACCGCCGGAGATGAATATCGTAGTCCAGCCGCTGGCCCGGCATGACCGTCAGGGTGTCGGTGTGCACGGCGTGGAGATCGAACCACTCGGTGTACCTCCATCGGAACTGCTCCAACACCCACACCGAGTCAATGGGAATCGGCGGGGCACGCGCCCACACGAAGTGTGAAATCCCCGGCTCCAGCGCTCCGATCAAGAACTCCCCGGCTCGGTTGCTGAGGACGGTTCTGATCCTCGCTGGTTCCCGGTCCATCTCCGTCAGTTGCACCACGACCGAGTCAAGCGGCCCGACGCACGCGTAATGTGAATCGCTGACGGTGCCGCCCACCATCGCCGTTTCCGGCGTATAGCGAAGCAGGCAATAATCCGGGACCGGCGCCCCATCGCTCTGGAACTCGCAGTTCTCGTAGGGGATGACCTTGGTCAGAACGCCTCCGAGGAAACCCACCGCATTCGTGACGTTGGATGTCAAGCCCGATTCGCCCAGTGCGAGTGGGGAATACCCGCCGGCCGGCCACGCCGCCTCCGATCCCACGATCCGTAGTGCCACGTTCGCGACCCACGGCGGGCCGCAGTGGTCGGGGGGCTCGAGCCTCTGCTTCGTGATCGCGATCACGAGAGTCTCGTCATCGCCCGAGCGCTCTTCGTACCGGGCCCTGCGCACACTCAACTCGCAACCGTCGTAGAAGTTGGCGGCCATCCCGAGGAACGGCACGTGCTTCACTCCAGTAATCCGCAGCTCGTCGGTTTCCCCCCGAGCGCGAACCTGATTGATCGCCACCTCGACCTCATAGTCGCGAGGAATCTCCACGACCGCTTCCGCCGGTTCCTCGCCCTCTAGCCTCGCCGAGAACCGGTAGGCGGCCCAGGGTTCGATATCCTCCAGCGTCCAGAAGTTGTGGACGTACGCGCCCCCGGGGCCGAGGTCCGGGTCCGAATAGGGCGAGAATCTGAAGAGAGAGTCCCGCAGCTCGATGATCCGGCCGGTCCCAAGGTGCTCGAGGGTCACCGTTGCTCCGAGCGCGTCCCGCGAGGTCACCTTCAGAGGACGGATGGGCATGACGCGGATCCACTGCGTATCCGCCGAGGCATCGAGGTAGCCGAACACCGAGAAGGCGAGCTCACTTGGCGCGATCGGATCGAAGCTCTCGTCACAGGCCGCCACCACCGCCGCCACGCAGAGACACGCCGCAAGAGAAGACGAACAGGCCCCGCAGAGCGCGCGAAGGTTGCGAGTGTGTGACGAACCGTCAAACATATCTGCCCCCTCTGCGGTCAGTCTGTTCGCGTGCTAGCGATACGCCACGTCGTTCCACGTGAGCTCGTTCCGGAACTGGAGCAGGTGTTGACCAGAGAGATCGGCAATGACGATGTCCGCGGCATGGAGGTCCGATATGATCTGCTCGATGATACTGAGCGGATCGGTGAACGACGTACTGGTTCGCAAGCTCGTCGCCGTCTTCAATCGTGTTCTTCAGAGTGTTCTCGAAGAAGCCGGTGAGCGCCTGCTCGTTCCTGGTCGGCGACTCCCCAAACGGCATGATGACGAACATCCGCTTGGTCTCTTTCTCAGTCAACCCAAAATGTGCACCGTGGCATCTCCCGACTGCAGCCCCCAAAAGGGACGGCGCTCGTCTGCATTGAGGCGTTCTGAGCAAGGGCTACAGGCAAGGTGCTGGGTCCTTGGGACTGGGTATTAGGGAGTGGCGGCCCCAGCACCCAGCACCTAGGACCCAACACCCCGCCCGTATCATCCCCTCCCGTCCCTTCCTGTTGGTTTGCAAATGGTTTGCAGGGAAGCCTGCTTCCTCATCGGATACAGCGAGTGCCGTGGTAGCACGCTGAGACACTCGACCACATATTGATCCCATCTTCGACACCCCCCCTCGGCTTTCGGATGCCCTCGCCCGTGGCCGAGGTCCCCGGCTCGTGCTCACCGACGCCGGTCACGATTGAGGAGGGATCCTATGCAGTCGGCTCGGCCCTACTCGTACGCGGCATTACTCGGACTCCTCGTCGTGGCGGACTGGTATCGACCGACCTCCACGACGCCTGTTGTCGATTTCGAAGTCACCGAGGGCACCAACCTCGCGTTCGACATCTCTCCCGACGGCAAGACGATCGTGTTCGACCTCCTGGGCCAGTTGTGGCTGGTGCCCTCGGAGGGGGGACGCGCGCGACCGCTGACAGACGCTGTTCGTGACACCGCCGAGGATGTGGATCCCGTATTCTCCCCCAACGGTCGCTGGATCGTGTTCCAAGCAGACCGACCGGCAGGTAAAGGTCTCTGGCTGGTTCCCGTGGAAGGGGGTAAGGCCCGACGCCTCACGCCGAGGGATCTGTACTTCGACCAGTACACGCACCTACAGCCCACGTGGTCGCGCGATTCGCTGCATGTCGTCTATGCCCTCGGAAACACCGTATACCGCCTCGACGTGGCGACCGGCTCTACGACGCGCGTGCCGGTCGATCCGCCAGACGGCGCAACAAGGCTGGCCGGTATTGGCACACCGGCCTTCTCGCCTGACGGGGCCAACCTCGCCTTCGGCACTGGTGCGCACCGGGCGTTCCGATTGTCCGTAGCCGAGAACGCCCGGCTCTGGGAAGCGCCGAGCAGTGGGGGACCGGCACGGCCGCTTACACGGGCTGAACAGCGGGCCGTGACGCCCGCGTACTCACCCGACGGAGCCACCTTGGCGTTCTTCGCACCGGACTCGAGCGCTAGGTGGCAGGTGTGGGTCCAACGAAGGAATGGGACCGAAGCTCGGCAGCTGACGAGTCACGAGGACATGGCCATTCGTCGGCTACGATGGACCCCAGACGGAACCGATCTCGTGTACTCCGCGGATGGCAAACTGTGGCGCATCAGTGCGGAAGAAGGCTCGGCACGCGAGATCCCGTTCACTGCGCGAGTTCGCTTCGAGCGGCCGGCCTACACTCCGAGCACCATGCGTTTCCCAGAGCCCGCGAGCGAGCGCCCGGCCCGCGGCTTCTACGGCGTTGCCCTCTCTCCTGAGGGGAACCGCATCGCGATGCTCGCTCTGGGGAAGCTCTGGGTCTGGCCGATCGATGGCTCACCGAGGGCGATTTCCGACGTGCCGGACGGCGCCTACCACCTCTCGTGGTCAGGGGACGGCGGCGAGGTGGTGTTCACGACTGGCGACCTCTTCGCCGCCGACGTCGAGACCGGCGCGTTGCGCCGACTCACGATGCTCCCGGGAATGGAAGGGTTCCCTGCTTGGTCCCCGGATGGCCGGTACATCGCGTTCATTCATTGGGGGAGAGACCTCCCGCGCGCCGAAAGGAATCGTGTGCGGCTGATCCGAGCCGATGGGGACGCTGTCGATGACCTCTCCGCGGCGGCCGATCTCGGTCGCGCACCGCGGTCTTACTGGGGACGCGACGAGCCCATTTGGCGGCCCGACTCAAGAGCACTCCTCCTCTATGGAACCGACGGGCAAGGCACAACAAGTGCCACGCTCGTCTCGGTCGATGGGGAGTCACGCGAGGCGGAGGCTCTTCCCTCGTCCTCGTCATTCCTGTCGTGGCCGGCCACCGATTCGATCGTCTACATCCACGGGGTCCGGTTGTGGAAGGCGGCGTACCACCCCGACTCCGGTTTATCCGGGCAGGCGACGCCGGTTTCCGAGGAGCCAGCGCTCTACGCAACTGCTGCGACAGATGGAACGGTCCTATACGTCTCGGACGACGGATTGCATCTGTATACCTCATCTGGAAAGACAATAAGGCTGGGTTGGCCGATCACTTATGAGACCGCGCCGGCTCCAGCGTCGCTCCTCGTGCGCAACGTTCGAGTGATCGACGGGAGCGGAGAACCTCCCACGTCACCCCGAGACCTCCTCATCCAAAACGGTCGTATCGCACACATTGGGCCAACGGGCTCAATACTCGTCGCCGACAGCGTGCACGTGCTCGACGCGGGGGGTCGCCATGTCATGCCGGGGCTGATTGACCTTCACCAGCACTTGTGGACGCCCCATCCACCGCTCGAGGGTGGATTGTACTACGGCGTCACGACCGTGCGAGACGTGGGATCGTCGATGGCGTGGTCGGCCGCACACCGCCAGTTCATCAACTCGGGGCTCCGGCCGGGCCCGCGAATCGTCCTTGGCGGCGCCTTCTTCCTCAGTGGCAACGGGTTGAGCAAAGACGCTGGTCTGTTCGTTGGAGACAGCGCGGAGATTGCACGCGGAATTGCCCTCGCGAAGGGGTTCGGCGCGACCTATGTGAAGTACTACCTCGATGGTTGGTCGAACCTGACCTCGATTGTCGACGAGGCGCACCGACAGGGAATGCGGGTCAGCGGCCATTGCGCGAGCATACTCCCGCTTGTCGCGGCTGGCATCGATGGTCAGGAACACACGGGTGCGTGCGCGCGCGACCAGGGCCGGATCTACGAGGACTACGTGCGCATCAAGAGGGAGGCTGGCATCTGGGTCGTGGCCGATCTGGGGCTCAGTCTCCTGTTCCTCCAGCTCCTCGACGAGCCCGACACGTTCACCCGCCCCGACATCCGCCAGTTCCTCGGGGGTCGTGACCGCTTGTACGACCCCGAAGGCATAAGCATCGCGCGTCAGAACTTGTACCAGCGTACGTGGGAGCGGAGACGCTCGCGGACGGCACGTTTGTACAACGCAGGAGCGACGCTCGCGGTCGGCACAGATCTGTGGTTCCCGACCACCATGCATACCGAACTCGAAGGGCTCGTTGCGGCCGGACTCTCACCGGTCGAGGCCATCGCCGCCGCCACATCGGTAGCGGCCCGGGTGCTCGGCGCGGAAGCGGAGATCGGGACGATCGAACCCGGGAAGCTGGCGGATCTGGTCATCCTCGATGCCGACCCCTCAGGGGACATCGCGAACGTGTGGCGGGTGTGGCACGTGATACAGGGCGGCCGCCTCGTGGACCGTGCCGCCCTGCTCGAGTCTGCGCGCTCCTCCGAGGCCCTCGCAAGCGGACCGGATTACGGATACTAGGGAGGGAGACGGGAGAATGGCAAAGGACAAGGATGGCTAGCACCGCGAGTCCTACATCCTTACCGTCCCCGTCTCGCCGTCTTGTTTGACAAACCCGGCAGGACTCGACGCGTCAGCGGACGCGAGTGGTGCGGTGGGGTGAAGGGGCGTCAACCTGCAGCCCCCAGTTTTGGAGTTCGGTGGTGTTCGTCCCATCTGGTCCCTCTCGTCCCGTTCTGTCCCTTCCTGTACCGATTTCCGGCCCCCTTCATCCCGTCCAGTCCCGTCTAGTCCCGTCCCGTCCTGTTGGTCTGCAAATGGTTTGCAGGGCAGACCGCCCTGGCCACACCACCGGACCGCCCGTAGCTTAGCGGAGATTCCGCCTGGGAGCTCGGCTGGCGTCGGACCCCTGCAGCGCCTCCGCACCGCCCTCGCAAGCTCGGCAGAAGAAAAGGCGTTCGATGCGTGAGTGCCGCGTGACTGACCCCCTCGACCACCTCGACTCGTCCAGCGGCGTTTCTTTGCGCGTCGGCGCACGCTGACGGGCGGAAGAGCTCTCCCGTGAAGGACAAGCTGCTCTTTTGGTCGGTTACCGTCGCACTGGCGGGCTTCCTATTCGGCTTTGATACGGTGGTCATCTCCGGCGCCGATCAACAGCTGCAGGATCTCTGGGCAACGTCGGACCTGTTCCACGGCTTTGTCGTCATGTCCATGGCCCTCTGGGGCACGGTCATCGGCGCCATCTTTGGGAACATTCCCACGGACAGGCTGGGGCGGAAGCGGGCGCTTTTCTGGATCGGCGTGCTGTACCTGGTGTCTGCGGTGGGGTCGGCCATCGCCTTCGATCCCTATGTGTTTTCGGCTTTCCGGTTCCTCGGTGGGTTGGGGGTCGGGGCATCCACGATTGCCGCTCCGGCTTACGTCTCGGAGATCGCGCCCCCGGACCGACGCGGGCGGTTGGTGGCGCTCTATCAGTTCAACATCGTGTTCGGGATTCTCGTCGCCTTCGTGTCGAACTACTTGCTGCAAGGCATGGGCGAACAGGCGTGGCGCTGGATGGTGGGGGTGGAGGCAGTCCCGGCCCTCGTCTACACGCTCCTGGTGCTGGGCGTGCCCAACAGCCCTCGGTGGCTGATGGTCAGCCGGGGCGACCCTGAGGGGGCTCGGAAGATTCTGGAGATGGTCAGCCCCGGCCAGGACGCAACACTCGTCCTGAACTCGATGCAGGACGACATCGAGGGCGCAGCGCGCCGCGAGAGCATCCTGCAGCCAAAGTACCGATTGCCCGTGATCCTGGCCTTCCTGATTGCCTTCTTCAATCAATTGTCAGGCATCAACGCGTTTCTCTACTACGCGCCCCGCATCTTCGAGGGGGCCGGGCTGGGAGCCAGCACCGCCCTGCTCAACAGTATCGGGATCGGGCTCACCAATCTGATCTTCACCTTGCTCGGCCTTTATCTCATCGATCGGCTGGGTCGCCGAGTGCTGATGTACATCGGATCGGTCGGCTACATCGTCTCGCTGAGCTCGGTCGCGACGGCCTTCTTCGTGGGACGGACGGGCATGACGGTGCCGGTCTTTCTCTTCGTGTTCATCGCGGCCCACGCGGTGGGGCAGGGAGCGGTCATCTGGGTATTCATTTCGGAGATATTCCCGAATCACCTGCGGGCCAAGGGCCAGTCGCTCGGGAGCTCGACACATTGGGTTCTCGCGGCGCTGATCACGGTGTTCATGCCCGTCGTTTTGGGAGATGCGGGTAATCCGGGAATGGCTTTCGCGTTCTTCGCTTTCATGATGGTCCTGCAACTGCTGTTCGTCTGGCGTCTGATGCCGGAAACGAAAGGCATACCCTTGGAAGAGCTGGAGAAACAGCTCGCGCGATCGCCGGGGCGAGCTGCGGGCGACGAACGCGCACGCGGATCGCCCGCCTGACGGACTCCTTGGGGCTCCATCTCATCCGGTCGAACCCGGGCGCTATGCGGTGGGCCGAATCCGGAGATCGATCGCCTCCCTACTCCGTATCGCGATTTAGGCCCCTGCGTCGGTAGGACGGTGGGGGCGGATAGGACGGTAGGGACTCGACCGGAACCGCCGAGACGTGAGCGAGGAGCGACGGAGAAGACCTGCCGCGCCTACGGGCGGCCGCCCCCCTCTATCGGGTTGCCATCGGTTCTGAATGAGTACGCGTACTTGGAGGGCCTCGAGCTCTCATCCTGCAGACCGTCGAGCAGCATGATCGTCAGCCCATCGCCCGCGTCGAACGACCACTCCAGCGGTCGATCGTAGCCGAGGAGGTGGATCTCCGAGCCGGCCTCGGGCCGCACCTGGTGCAGGGTGAGCTGACGACCGGGCCACTGCAAGCTCACGGCATATACGTAGCCGTTTGCACTCGTGTATCTGATCGTCTCGCCGTCCGCGTAGTGCTCCCACAGGCGGCTTCCATAGATGGCTTCTCCGTTCACCTCCATCCAGTCGCCCATCTCCTGCAGGCGTTCGACGCTAGCCGCCGGAATCAGTCCCTCCGTCGTGGGACCGACATTCAGCAAGTAGTTGCCGCCTTTGGCCACGATGTCGACGAGGTTGTGAATCAGCGTTTCTGCCGATTTCCAGTTGTGGTCGGTCGACTTGAAGCCCCATGTGTCGTTCATCGTCATACAGGATTCCCAGTCGAGCGTGGAGGTGCCTTCGAGGATCTCCTGCTCAGGGGTCCCGAAATCGCCTGCATACCGCTGGTCGGTTCGGGTCATGCCCTGCATGCCCTGGCGGCCTTTGTCCACCCGGTTGTTGATGAGGATGTCGGGCTTCAGCGATCTGACCATGTTGTGCAGCTCGATGGTCAAGCCAGGCGATCGCCCAACGAACGAACCAAGCCGCACTGTCGCGCACGTGGCATTGTTTCATCTTCGATTCGATTTGTACGGGACCGATTTCGATCAGAAGACAAGAACAGATATTATGCCCGGCTATTGGCGGCTTCATTTGTTGTCACGCTCATTGCCGGAATGTCAAGCCACTTGAACATTTCACCAAGACTCTAATCGACTGGAAAAAGCATGACACAATCACCCGAGATCAGATCGCCCCCGCGCGGTCTGGCGATTCTTGTGCTCGTCAGCCCTTCGCTTGTCTGGGCGGCAGAATTTATTGGATCCGGAGAGGTCATTCTTGCCACGCGCGTCGGCGCCATCCTCGGGCCGACTGTTNNTGGATTGGAATGAGCGGCGCTGCCTATACGGTCGTCACTGGCGAGGGTATGATCGACATGATCTCGCGCGTGCCGGGGCCAAGAAACTGGGCCGTGTGGCTCACGCTCGTCACGCAGTTTGCCAGCGCCGCCATCGCTATCGGCTCTTTGGCCACGGCGGCTGGAGTCTTCCTCTCCAGTCTGACGGGACTGGCACCCACGCTTTGCGGCTGGCTGGTCACCATTTTTGCGCTTGCCGTCGTCTGGTCAGGCGTGTATGACATCCTGAAAATAGTCATGAGCCTGTTCATTGTTGTCATCGTTATTGGCGTGCTGTACGTCGCTGTGGTCGTTTTCCCGGGCCTCGAAGCCCTGGGCAAAGGACTGATGATGAGGACGCCTGTTGTGCCCGATTGGGCGCTTGCAGCTCCTGGAGTGAATGAAAATCCGTGGCGCGAAATTCTGCCGCTTATTGGATGGGCTGCCGGTGGATTTGCAAGCCAGGTGTGGTACACCTACTGGGTCATGGGCGCGGGGTACGGCGCCGCCGCAGGGCGCGGCTATGGGCGTCCGGCGGACGCCGCAATGCTGAAGTCGATGTCCGTTGATATGGCGAAAAGAGTCAGAGGCTGGCGCAATGTCGTCTACGTCGACGCCACGATGGCCATGGTGATCGGCATAGTCGTCACGTCGGCATTTTTGCTTGCCGGGAGCGGCGTATTAGGCGCGCAGCAGCTCGCGCCGGAAGGCCCGCAGGTGGCGACGACGCTGGCCAGAATTTTCTCTTCTCGATGGGGCGAGTTTGGCGGACTTTTGTTCATGATCGCCGGCGCTGCTGCGCTCATTGGCACCCAGGTAGGGCAGCTGGCCGGATGGCCGCGCCTGCTGGCCGATGCATTTCGAATCTGCATCCCCAGCTTTAATCAAAGATTCGAATGGAAAATCCAGTTTCGCATTTTTCTCGGCATCTTTCTTCTCACCAACATGATCATCGTCTACTCGTTCGGGTTGAAGCCGGTGTTCATCGTCAAGCTGTCCGCCATCCTCGATGGGCTGCTATTGACGCCGTTCCAGGCGATCTGGGTGCTGCTGGGGTTATTTGTGGTTTTGCCAAAATTGTTGTCAAAAGAGGCGCTCAAAATCCTAAAGCCGCACTGGATATTCTCCGTGGGCCTGATTTCAGCCTTTTTCGTGTTTGGCTACTTTTGCGTGTTTCAGATGCCGTTTGTGTGGTGAGGGAGCTTGGAAAAACAACAATCATTGTTAGGCTCCTCAAAAGGATCTGTGCACGGTCTTGGGTGATGGCAGCTCACCGAGGCGGTCATATCGGACGGCTACTGCGAGATGTGGCCGGCCGCCCCAGAGCGCCCACATCATGGGCCAAACAGGCGATCCCGGGCCAATTCACCACCACCCGCTGGGGTTGGTGCATGGCTCTGGATTTCGGCGCATCATGGTGGTGACGCCACCTGATCCGGAGCCTGCACCGGTGAAGTATCCGAAACGGAGCCAGTACAAGTACGCGAAATTGTCATACCGGATTCGCAATTGGCCTGAGTACGAGGCGGCCCTACGCAGACGCGGGGACCTCACCACCGCTTCTGCACAGCCCCTTTGTCTTGTGTCAGGGCCTTGAGGCAGTCTAGGCGCGACTCCTCCGCCACGAACTGATCGTCTAGGGCCTGTTGCCTTCGTTTAGCAGTATCGCCGGACACCGATTCGTGCGGCCCTTCCGACCCAGGGGTGAGTCCTGTTTGCAGATGGTTTGCAGTCGGCCCCTCGCATCGACCGACGTGGAGACGACGGAATGCACTAAGTGCTTGAGCACGAATGAATTGCGCCGAACAGGCCCGGCAGGATTCGTTGCGAAGCAGACGCGAGCGGGGTGGTTGAGTGGTGTGGGCGTCCACCTGCAACCCCCGGTTTTGGAGTTCGGTGGTTTTCGTCCCATCCTGTACCATCTGGCCCCGTTCTGCCCCATCCTGTACGGACTTAGCAGGCCCTTCATCCCGTCCTGTACCGTCTAGTACCGTCTAGTCCCTTCCTGTTGGTTTGCAAATGGTTTGCAGAATGGTCGGGGTGTGGCTCAGTACCGTGCTGTCTTGAAATAGCTCAGTTCCACGTTGCTGCAGAAGCCGGCGCACCCTCCGATGAACAGGCAACCCGAGAGCCAACCGTCGCTCTGGAGCAGTGTGAGGCGCAGGTCACGCCGCAGTCTCTGCAGTGCATCGCCCGGCAGCCCTTTGCCGTTCACTGCACAGGCCTTGAGAGTCCCTCTGAGTTTGTTTACCACAAGGAGGGCAAGCGGTGCGGCTCCGAGGTCTGGTGCGACCAGGACAATTGGTTGGCCTCGAGATGCAGCCTCTGCCAATACAGGCCACAGGGTCGGCACACAGTCTCCCGAGGTTGCAATGGCCGGCATGTTGTCGGGAAGATACAAGCCGGAAAACAGCTCCTCTCCCCCGGCGTCTACGGGGCGGGACGCTTCGAGAAGTGGTACCGTCGAGACCAACACCGTCGGTGAGTCACAACGCGCTATCATGTCATCTGGTTCGGTCACGAAATATGGCGATGCCCACCCGGCATCCAGGATGACATCGAAGCCAGTTGGAGTTGGCCAAGGTTCATAGTCCGGCAATGCCGTAAGAGGCTCTAGACTGAAGCCATCGAAGCGACGCCGTAGCTTCTCCCGCTCTTCGGGATCGCGGGTGTGTCGTATGAACCTGAGGATTTCATCGCCGCGACCGCAAAGACGCCCCCTGGCCGCCCGCCAAGGACGGAGTATCAGCGCATCGCCTGACAGTTCGTAGGACTCGGCAATGCCGAGATCGCCCGTGTGGAGGTTCTTGTAGGAATAACCGAGAGTGGGGGTGATTACGAATCCGCCTGTGGCAATCGCGAGGTCCATGAGCACTGCAGCGTCCTCGCACTCCAGAAGGAGTTGCGCGTGAGCCTGAATGCTCTTCAGGAGCTCTTCGGTGAACTCAACCGACCGGAACGCCACGACGAGGTTGGAACCATGGGCTTCAACCATCTCGTCGCCTCTGAGCACCTCGGCAAGTTCGTTGGCATCTCGCTCACTCACTTGCTCAACGATGAGGAATGGTGTCCGACCAGAGGATCGCTGCTCACGCGACCAGATGGTTCTTATGTCCTGAATGGTGACGCGTTCTCGAACTGTCACCTGCTGCCGTCGCTTCAGGAACCGAGAGAGGATTTTCATGTGTGCCGCCCAAGTGCAAGCCTCCTCAACCTACGCCCAGGTCCCGTGAGAAACAGTAGAGCAGTTGTCCAAAATGAAGACGCAACCGCCCGGCAGGACTCGACTCGTCCAAGCGGCCGCGGCGAGTGCGCGTCGGCGGACGAGCCGACAGTTAGAGCGAGATCCGGTCGGTGCCTGTATATGACGAAGGCCGCGCATTCGCGCGGCCTCGTCATAACAGGCCCGGCAGGACTCGAACCTGCAACCCCCGGTTTTGGAGACCGGTGCTCTGCCAATTNNCAGCCCCATAAACAACGCATACATCCGACCGCCGGTCCGACCGTCCGTCCGTCCACCCCATAAAGGTCCCCTACCAGACTCGACCTCCAAGGAGGCCCTGGACTACCCCGCCACCATCTTAATCGACAACTACTTCGCGGTCTACCGGAACCGACGTTGGTCCCTAATCGGCTGCGAGGCCCCTGGCGCCGGCCTCGGGACGGCTGGGTTGAAAAGCTGGCAATTGCGAGCTTAATTGTCCCGATGCAATCCCCGCGACGCCAGGCCGACGAAGCCCTCCAACAGCTCCTCGACCCGATCGAGAGCTCGGTCTTCAAGACAGATTACTGGGAGAAGGCCCCCCTCCACGTGGCCCGCCCGGCTCCGCAGTGGCTCGAGGAGCTGCCGGGCAAGGAGGACCTGGACCACCTCTTCCAGGTCACACCGGCCGCCAACCTCCGCATCGTCCGCTCGGCCGGGCTGCGCACCCGCGAGGTGCCTGTGTCGGCCGCCCGGAAGATGCTGGCCAACTATCAGGCCTACTCGGACGGCTGGACCCTGGTCCTCAACGCCGTGCACCGCCGCTCCCCGGCGGTGGGAATGCTGGCGGCCCGCCTGAGCGAGGCGCTCTCCCACGACATCGGCGTGAACCTCTATTTCACGCCGCCAGCCGCACAGGGATTCCGACCCCACATCGACGGGCACGACGTCTTCATACTCCAGCTCTACGGCCGCAAGGTGTGGAGGGTGTACGGATCGAAGATCGACCTGCCCCTGGAAAAGCAGCCGTACGAGATCGAGGAGCAGGACCTGGAAGCGCGCACCGTCGAAGGCACCCTGGAGCCCGGGCACCTGCTCTACATTCCCCGAGGCTTCATTCACGACGGATACTCGACCGACGAAGCCTCCATGCATCTGACCATCGGAGTCCACGCAGTTCGCTGGGTCGAGCTGCTCCACAAGATTCTCGACGTCGCTGCAGAGAGAGACGTGCGGTTCCGGAGGAGCCTCACGCTGGAGACCCTGCGCTCCCAGGGGCCTTCGCCCCCGGCAGAGGGGGTGGGACAGCTCGTGAGCTCGCTCGCGAGAGCCGGGTCCGTGCGAGAGGCCCTACGCCGCCTGGAGCGGCAGACCGCGTCCCATTCCGCCGCCGCCGACGCGGGCCAGTTCGACGCCATCGATCGCGCCCGCTCCCTCGAGTGCCGCAGCAGGGTCGAGCGACGTCCGGGACTGCGCTGCGCCGTGGAGCGCCGAGACGGCCGGGTGGCCATCGCCTTCGGGGAAAACCGGGTCGAGGGACCGGAGGCGGTGGAGCCGGCGCTGCGCTTCATCGCCGCGACGCCGAGGTTCAGGGTCGGAGACCTTCCAGGGAATCTGGCGGACGCGTCCAAGGTGACGCTGTGTCGCCGGCTGGTTCGAGAGGGATTGCTGAGCGTCCATCGCGAAGAGGAGGAGACGGATGTCGCATGACACGCAGCACGACAAGCAGGACGACGGGATGCCCCGGGAGAAGAGGAAGAAGACCTTCGACGACCTGAGCCCGGTTCAGCTCACCGACGAGGAAANNACGCTGCCCCTCGAGTACCGGACGGTCGAGATGTCCCGCCTGCTGGGCACAGCGCTGCGCGACCCGGACTTCGTCCCCCGACTGCGCGCCAACCCCCGCAAGTACTTCGACATGTATTGTGGAATCCGGCTCCCGCCCCACGTCAGCGTGGTCGTCCATCCCTATGACGAGAACACGCTGCATCTGGTGCTCCCGGATCCCGATCCCCGGCCGAGGAGGCGAGACCACGTGGAAGGAGGTCAGAAGGTCCTGGTGACTGACGCCGATCTGGTCTCGGAGTTCGCCTACGCCAAGGGCAGCGACGTCTCCAAGGGCCGCGACCTCATCGCCGACGACAACGACGACAAGCGGGACTCCGTCGACGACCCCGGTGGATGGACCGACGCGGGAACCGACGACGGAAAGGACGTCAAGGACGCGGACGCGGACAAGTTCCCAGCGGACTAGGACTCGGCAGGGGGGCTGGCGGGAGGGGCGCGGGAGGGTACGGTGCGGCGCGTACGAGCCTACGATGTCGACGGTTCGGCGGAGCGGCGGTTCGGCGGATCGACGCGCTCGCACCCGCGGGCCTCACGAACCGCCGGTCCGTCCAACCGCCGAACCGCCGACAGGGGTGGCTGAGGGGAATCGAACCCCCAACCTCCGGAGCCACAGTCCGGCGCTCTAACCGATTGAGCTACAGCCACCACGGGGAGACCGAGCTCCCAGGAAAGTCAACCTACCGATGCCCGGAAATGGGGTCAACTGCTGCGGAGGCACCGCCGGACTGAGGTTCGAGGTGCGGGATGAGAGGTTCGAGGGACGTGTACTCAACCTCGACCCCTTGTCCCTCACACCCCACACCGCGAACTTCGCACCTCAGACCACGGCACCCCCCAAGACCCAACACCCAGGACCTAGGACCCCCTCTTCGCCTGATCCGCCACCGCCTGCTGCGCCGCCTTCACCGCCTCCTCCTCCGCCAGGTAGTAGCTCCGGATCGGGGAGAGATCGTCGTCGTTGAGCTCATAGATAAGAGGAATACCGGTGGGGATGTTGAGCCCGACGATCTCCTCATCCGGGATCTTGTCCAGGTGCTTCACCAGAGCCCGCAAGCTGTTGCCATGAGCAGAGACCAGAACCCGCTTCCCCTCTTTCACCACGGGCGCTATGGGGTCGAACCAGTAGGGGAGCATCCGCTCCACGGTATCCTTGAGGCACTCGGTGAGCGGGACCTCCTCGGGCTTGAGGTCCGCATACCGGGGATCCTTGCCCGGCCAGCGCTCGTCGTCCTTGGTCAGTTCCGGCGGGCGCACGTCGTAGCTCCGGCGCCACAGCTTCACCTGCTCCTGCCCATGCCGCTCCGCAGTTTCAGCCTTGTTGAGACCCTGCAGCGCCCCGTAGTGACGCTCGTTGAGCCGCCAGCTGCGGTACACCGGGATCCACTCGAGATCCATCTCCCGGAGCACGATCCACAGCGTCTCAATCGCACGCTTCAAGACCGAGGTATACGCCACATCGAAGGTGAAGCCTTCGGCCAGGAGCCTCCGCCCGGAATCAAGCGCCTCCTGCACTCCCTTCTCCGTGAGCCCCACATCGGTCCAACCCGTGAACCGGTTTTCCTTGTTCCAGGTGCTCTCGCCGTGGCGCAACAGCACGAGCTGTTTCATCTTGGTGCTCCTCCACTACGTGATACGACCCACCACCCCACCATCTGGAGCCTGTAAGATGTTGAAGTAACATCGCTTACGCCTAGGCGTCAAGGCGGCATCGGGCCCGCAATGGGACGTCACGGCCAGCCCCGCTACCTCGCTCCGGGCGGCACCATTGACCCCTGCGCCGACTCGCCACTAGTGTAGCGAGTCGCTAGTTTGTGACAAAAACCAAGCACCGAGCAGTCCCGCAGTACGGGTGGCGGTCCGGCGGTCGGTTCGCTAGTCAGCGATCCGCCGGTCCGTCGATCCGACGACCCGCGCACCGCGTACAGCGCACCGCCCACAGGTTGGAGCTCACCGCACGTGCTATGCAACGAAAACTCTTACTCACCGCACTACTGTGAGCCCACCTCCCCTAAACGAAGCGCCGCCAGCCCCTATCTAAGGAATCGACATGCGAAGACTCATCGCCCTGCTGCGGCGACCCCTTGCGGGAATCGGCAAGTGGGTGGTCGTGGCACTGCTGGCGCTCGTCGTGATCATCCTCACCGTGAGAGCACTGACCGGACCCGAGGTCTTCATCCCGCCAGGTGGTCCCGTAGACGGCTGGGAGTTCTACGGCGGTGATCAAGGCGGCACCCGCTATTCCCGGCTGACACAGATCACCCGCAGCAACGTGCAACACCTCGAGGTCGCGTGGACCTACCAGACGGGTGACGTGTCCGACGGCAGGGTCTACTCCCGCAAGAGCTCGTTTGAGGCGACGCCGATTCTGTTCGACGGCACGCTCTACCTGAGCACGCCGTTCAACCGGGTGATCGCCCTCGACCCGGAGACCGGCGAAGAGCGGTGGGCCTACGATCCCCAGATGGACCTGGATGTCGGGTACTCAGAGAGTCTCATCTCCCGGGGTGTCGCGGCCTGGCAAGACTCGACAGCGAGCCCCGGGAGCGTGTGCGGCCAGCGGATATTCTTCGCCACCCTCGACGCCCGGTTGCTGGCACTGGACGCGAACACGGGTCAACCGTGTGAAGGTTTCGGTCAAGCCGGACAGGTGGATCTCAAGACAGGCGTGGGTGAGGTCGAACAGGGCGAGTACGAGATGACCTCGCCCCCTGTAGTGCTCAACGGCGTCGTGGTCGTGGGCTCGGCGATGGGCGACAACCGGCGGGTCGAAGTGGAGCGGGGCACGATTCGCGGGTTCGACGCCCGCAGCGGTGCCCTGAAATGGGCGTTTGACCCTATTCCCAGGTCGCCAGCCGATCCGGGGTGGGACGAATGGACCGAGGAAGGCGCGCGCCGCACCGGGGCGGCGAACGCCTGGGCGCCCCTCGCCGCTGACCCCGAGCGAGACCTGGTGTTCGCACCCACCGGAAGCGCCGCGCCGGACTTCTACGGCGGCGTCCGCCTCGGCAGCAATCGGTTCGCCAACTCGGTGGTGGCCCTCCAGGCGTCCACCGGCGAGCTGGTGTGGCACTTCCAGGTGGTGCACCACGACCTGTGGGACTACGACGTGGCGTCACAGCCCGCCCTCATCACGATCCGCCGTGATGGCACAGACGTCCCCGCCGTCGCCCAGGCCACCAAGATGGGACACCTGTTCATCCTTCATCGGGAGACCGGTGAGCCCCTGTTCCCCGTGGAGGAGCGACCGGTACCCCAGACGGACGTGCCGGGAGAGGAGACGTGGCCCACCCAGCCCTTCCCGACTCATCCACCGCCGCTGCACCCGCCAAGCATCACCAAGGACGACGCCTGGGGACTCACCCCGTGGGACCGGGGTAAGTGCCGCCAGAAGATCGAGAGCCTGCGCAACGAGGGCATCTTCACACCTCCCAGCCTCGGAGGAACGCTGGAGTATCCCAGCATGATCGGCGGAGCCAACTGGGGAGGCGTTGCGGTCGACCACGCCCGGGGCCTCCTAGTCCTCAACATGAACCGCTTCGCGAGCTGGGTGAGACTGATTCCCCGGGCGGAGTTCGACAGCGCCAGGCGGGCGCCCGACGCAGAGGGCCAGTTCACCTCGCAAGCGGGAACGCCATACGGCATGAACCGGGAGGGCGGGATGGTCTCTCCCTTGGGAATGCCGTGCACCCGTCCACCCTGGGGGACGCTGCTCGCGGTGGACCTGGCCAGCGGAACGGTACGCTGGGAGGTCACCCTTGGTACCATCCGCGACCTCGCGCCCATCCCGCTGCCAATTCGCTGGGGCACCCCCAACCTCGGCGGTCCCATCGTGACGGCCACGGGCGTCGTCTTCATTGGTGCGGCGATGGACGACTACCTGCGGGCGTTCGACGTGGACACCGGTGAGGAGCTGTGGAAAGGACGACTCCCCGCCGGCGGACAGGCCACGCCCATGACCTACCGGCTCCGCGAGGACGGGAAACAGTTCGTGGTCATCGCCGCCGGCGGGCATGGCAACCTGGGAAGCACCCTGGGCGACTACGTGGTAGCGTTCGCGCTGCCCGACTAGAGAACGGGCCTTGGTCCTGGGTCCTCGGTCTCCGGGATTCGCCTGTGTCGGCAGCAGTGCCCCGGTGCGAATCACGATCCCCAAGCCCCTAACGCCGACCCTTGAGCATCCATCTCCGCCCGGGACCCTCGATCACGAGGCACCGGCATGCTCGGCAGCGTCGCGAACCGCCCAGGAGGTAGGTCCCGCCAAGCACCCCTGCTCTCCCTCCTCCCCCCGTCCCTCCCAACCCTCTCACCATCCCACCTATCTAACCAGACGAAACCCATGCCCCCAGTCACGCGTAGGGGGTTCATAAACCGGCATACCCTCGAGCCGGGGGGACCACGTGAGTAACCGCCAGCACAAACCAGCCAGCACCGCAAGGCGACCCAGCCGTCGGCCCTGGGAGGGGAGACCGACGGGGTGGATCGCCCTTGCGGCCCTGCTCGCCGCACCTTGGGCGGCGGCAAGCGCACAACAGACCTCCAACGGCGGGCCGGGGCGCACCAGCTCCGGCAGCACGAAGCCGGCCGCGGCAGTAGCGGTCCGGGCCCTCTCCGGGGGGCCCCGGGTGGACGGACGGCTCGACGACGAGATCTGGAAAACCGCCCCCGCCATCTCCGACTTCACTCAGCAGGACCCGAACCAGGGTGAGCCGCCGTCGGAGCGAACCGAGGTCCGGGTGGTCTACACCGACGCCGCCATCTACGTGGGGGTCAGGGCCTACGACTCGCAGGCCGACCAGATCGCAGCCCAGCTCACGCGGCGGGACATCGAGTCGCCGTCCGATTGGATATTGGTGGGCTTCGATTCCTACCACGATCGGCGTACGGCCTTCGTCTTCTCGGTGAACCCCGCCGGCGTCAAGCGGGACTTCTACGTATTCAACGACAACGACGCGGACGACTCCTGGGACGCGGTCTGGGACGTTGCCTGTACCCGCGATCCTGAGGGCTGGACCGCCGAGTTCCGGATCCCGTTCAGCCAGTTGCGCTTCCCCAACGCTGCGGAGCACACGTTCGGGTTCCAGGTAGTGCGGACCATCAACCGGCTCAACGAGGAGATGCATTGGCGCCTCATGCCCAAGGAGGAGTCCGGCATCGTCTCCCGCTTCGGGGATCTGGTGGGCCTCCAGGGCATCAAGCCGCCCCGGCGGGTGGAGGTGATGCCCTACGTGTCGGGGGCCAGCACGTGGGAGCCGGGCGAGGACGGCAACCCGTTCCAGACGGGGAGCAGCCGGACCGGCCGAGCCGGTGCCGACCTCAACATCGGGGTGACGTCCAACCTCACGCTGTCAGCCACCATCAACCCTGACTTCGGCCAGGTAGAGGCCGATCCGGCCGTAGTGAACCTCTCGGCCTTCGAGACCTTCTTCCCGGAGAAGCGCCCCTTCTTCAACGAGGGTCTCGACATCTTCCGGTTCCCCATCCTTTTAGGCGACGGGGACGGTGCCAACGAGCAGCTGTTCTACACCCGGCGCATCGGCCGGGCCCCGCAGGGGAGCGCCGATCCCCGTGGCGGCTACGCGGAGACCGTCCCGCAGACCACTATCCTCAGCGCGGCGAAGCTCTCCGGAAAGACACCGAGCGGATGGACCATCGGCTTGCTGGGCGCGCTCACGGCCGAAGAGGAGGCCGACGTAATTGATGGCGACGGCGTGCCCCACGCGGATATCGTCGAGCCGCGCTCCACCTACTTCGTCGGCCGCCTGGCTCGGGACTTCCGCAACGGCCACACGCAGGTGGGCTTCTTCGGCACCGCTGTCAACCGGGCGTTGCCGGATGATCTGTCGTTCCTCCGCAGCTCAGCCTACGCCGGCGGCTTCGACTGGAGCCATCGATTCCGCAACGACACCTATTCGGTCGAGGGTTGGCTCGTCGGCAGTCACGTGCGGGGATCGGAGGGGGCCATCGAGCGGACGCAGCGATCCTCGGCCCGCTACTATCAGCGCCCGGACAACGACCATGTCACGCTTGATCCGACGCGCACGTCGCTCTCGGGGTTCGCAGGCCAGTTGATCTTTGGCAAGCATGCCGGCGGGAACTGGCGGTTTGCCACGGGCGTGGACACTCGCTCGCCGGGCTTCGAGGTGAACGATGCGGGCTTCCAGCGAGAGGCGGATCGCACGATCCAGTTCCTCTGGATTGCCCGGCGCTGGGTGCACCCCGGTAAGGTGTTCCGTCGAGCCCAAGTCAACTTCAACCAGTGGGCCGCGTGGAGCTATGGAGGGAACCGCCTGTCAACGGGCGGCAATGTGAACGCCAACTGGCAGTTCCTGAACTACTGGAGTGGGTACGCCGGCGTCGGTGGCAACATTCGGGGCCTCTCGACCGGCGCCCTACGGGGCGGCCCCGCCTTCGTGACTCCCGGTCACCTGAATGGCTGGGCCGGCTTCTCCACCGACGGCAGGAAGGCGCTCCGGGGTGGGCTCAGCACATCATGGTTCATCCAGCCCGAGGCCGACACCTGGAGCTTCCGCATAGGGCCCAGGGTGTCGTGGCGGCCGGCATCCAACATGGACTTCTCGTTCTCGCCATCGCTGTCGAGGCAGTTCGATAGCTGGCAGTACCTGGAGCGCTCGGAAGTCGCGGGCGAGGACCACTTCATCTTCGGTGAGCTCAAGCAGACAACCGTGAACGCGTCGTTCCGCGGCAACGTCACCTTCACGCCGACCCTGTCGCTCCAGGTGTGGGCTCAGCCGTTCGTGTCTACCGGCGACTACGAGGGCTTCCGCCAGGTGGCGGACCCCCGGGGCGACCGCTTCGCGGATCGGTTTGACGACTTCGGCTCCGACCGGCTCATCCAGCAGGGTGACGAGGTATCCATCGACCTGGACCGGGACGGCACCGCCGACATCGACCTCGGCAACCCCGACTTCACTGTGCTTTCGTTCCGATCCAACGTCGTGCTGCGGTGGGAGTACCTGCTGGGCTCCACCATCTTCCTGGTGTGGCAGCACGGGCGGTTCGACTACCACCACGATGGCGTGTTCCGCCTGGGGGACAGCCTGGACGATCTGTTCCGGCTGGATGCGACGAACACGTTCGTGGTAAAGGTGAATTACTGGTTTAGTCTCTGAGTGTTACCGCAGGGGCGAGGGGAAGGACGGCAGACGGCGGCAGAGGGCGGCAGGGGAAAATGGGTGTGACGGCATAATCGCATAACGGCACAATGGCATGAGGGCATAACGGGACCCCGGGCGGACGCCCGGGGTTCTCATTTGGCCCCGCGGCCATGCCGTGATGGCGTTGAGGTTCCGCCGCCTCGCTCATCTGCTGCCCCTTCCTCCCCCTTCTCCCCCCTCCCTAGCGAAACCCGCACCAACCAGCCACCGTAGAGACGTCCCGACCCATGCTCGACCCCATCGTCGATCTCATAGAGAACTCCGGCGCCTGGGTGTACCTGCTGGCGCCTCTGTTCATGATCGTGGTCGCAATCCTGCCAATTCCGGCGGAGATCCCCGCGATGCTGAACGGCATGGTCTTCGGCTCCACGGTGGGAGCCCTGATCACCTGGAGCGGGGGGCTGGTAGGCGCGATCGTGAGCTTCGAGCTGGCCCGGCGATTCGGCCGCCCTCTGGGCGAGAAGCTGCTCTCCCGCCAGGCCCTGGCCAGGACGGACCGGGTGGCCCTATCGGCGGGATGGCCCGGGTTGCTCACACTGCGCCTCATCCCCACCGTGGCGTTCACCGCTGTCAACTGGGCGGCGGGCCTCACCGCCATCCGCCGCTGGACCTTCTGGTGGACCACCGCCGTGGGCATCACGCCGGGCGCGATTCTCTTCACCATGTCCGGGACGGGACTCGCCGCGTTCTACCGGCACAACCCGGAGTTCGCCCCCGCGCTGCTGGTCCTGGCACTGTTTGCAGCCGGATTTGCAGTATACCGGTACCGCCGCCTGGCGTCCCGGACCGACGCGATCGGGAACTCGGCTATCCCTGCAACGCCGCAGCGGCGCGTTCCCTAGCGCTGCCGCACCGCGCTCCACCAACAACTGTGATGTGGCAGCAGGTGGCAGACGGCGGCAGAGGGCGGCAGGGGCGGCAGTGGCCGTACAGGCGAAAGCCCGGAATTGTCCAAGAGCTGGACCGGAACAAGGCTGACCCCAGGCGGTAGCCTGGGGTTCGAAAAGCGGGAGGAGCCGCAGACATTCCGTTCCGGGAACCGAGCTCTCTGCGTCCCCGTTGAGTAGCAGAACGATCCATGGCATTGAGCGGGAAGCCGGCCAACATCTTGTGCCCGGCGCCCCAGGTTCCATGTTCGAGCAGTTCGGTGCCGGCGTCCGCCGAGTGAGCTCAACCCGCTAACCCAGACGTCTCACCCGCATGTTTCGAGAAGCACCATGATCGCACTCGAACACCGTACCCCATTGTACCTGCCAGCCCTGCACAAGTTTGAAGAAGACGGCATCTCCTACGTGGTGGATCCCGAGACACCCAACTGGATCGCCGTCGACCGCGAGGGCGGGGGCCTGCTCGACCTGATATCCCGAAGCAACGGCGAGCTCACCGTCGGAGCACTGGTGGCGCGCCATGCGGAGCGCGGGCGGCTCGAAGCCGGCAAGGCTTGGGTCCACGTTCACGACTTTCTCACGGCCCTGGGGCGGGCGGGCATGCTGGCGCACCAGCCGATCACACCGGAACGGTACCCGGGGCGCGCCCAGCTCAGTGCGCCCCAGGGACTCCGAGAACTGTGGATCCAGATCAACAACGCCTGCAACCTGTCGTGCACCCACTGCCTGGTTTCGTCGGGGCCCGGCAAAGACCGCGGTCTGCCCCTCGACAGGCTGGAGCGCATCGTCAGTCGATCGTCGCAGCTCGGGCTGGAGCGGCTCTATCTCACGGGGGGAGAGCCGTTCGTCCGCAAGGACATCTTCGATCTGATCCATCGCGCCACGGACCGGCATGACCTCGAAGTCATCATTCTGACGAACGCCACGGTTTTTCAGGGTGCCATCGAAGCAGGCCTCAACACGCTGGACCGGTCGCGGGTCCGATTCCAGGTCTCGGTAGACGGAGCTCGGGCCGAAACCAACGATCGAATCAGGGGACGGGGCACCTTCGCCAAAGCGTTGGACGGCGCCCGCCTCCTTGCCGATCTAGGATTCCACGTCTCGCTCTCGACAGTAGTGGCGCAACAGAATCTCGAGGAGCTGCCTGACCTTCCGCGCATCGTGAAGGCCGTCGGCGCGAAAAGCCAGCATCTCATGTGGGCACACAAGCGCGGACGGGCGGCAGCGAGCAGGAACGGGCTCTTCCCAGAGACCGCGCGACTGTTGGCAGCCGTGATGCAGACGATCCAGGCGGCCGAGGATGCCGGCGTCGCCCTGGACAATGTGGAGGTGGTGAAGCGACGGGTGAACGGCGTGCCCGGCGTGAAGTACGACCTGGGGAACGGTGGGTGGGATTCCCTTGGCGTCTACGTAGACGGCAAGGTCTATCCCACGGCTGCGTTGGTGAACGAGCCCCGACTCCTATGCGGTGATGCCGTGGGCGACGACTTGGGACGCATTCTCGCGTCCTCCGCCGTGATCCAACGCCTCCGGCAGGCCAGCCTGGCGCACAAGCGATCGCTGCGGGACGACCCATTCCGCTTTTTCACCGGCGGCGGCGATTGGGAGCACGCCTGGTGGGCGTGGGGAGATCCCCTGGGCGAGGATCCCTACTATCCCATCGCCGTCAGCCTGGTACGGCACGTGATGACGAAGTTGGGACGTGAAAAACTGGAGCGGGCCAATCGCCGATCCGGGTACGACGCACCTCTCGTCCTCCACGCGATGGGAGAGGGCGCCATAGCCTGCGGCACGGCCGACGGGGCCGCCGCCGAGCAACCCGTGCTCACCCTCCACTCCAACTGCGTCCTGTCGTTCGACGTGGACAAGCCACGGGCCAAGGTCAGGGAGTTCTACGGCGAAGCAGCCGAACAGCCGCAGACCGAGCTATGCTGTCCCGCCAGATACGACGAGTCGGCCGTCGCCCACATCCCGCAGGAGGTTCTGGATCGGTTCTACGGCTGTGGGTCCCCCATGGCGAGCGCAGGCATACAGCCGGGTGAGACCGTGGTGGATCTCGGTTCCGGCGCCGGCATTGACGTGTTCATAGCCGCCAAGCTCGTGGGGCCCACCGGCAACGCCATCGGCATCGACATGACCGAGCGGATGCTCGCCATCGCCCGTGACAACCAGCCGAAGGTGGCCGCCGCTCTCGGCTATGACGTGGTCGAGTTCCGCAGAGGATTCCTGGAAGAGATACCGGTCGCGTCGAAGTCGGTGGATCTCGTCACCTCCAACTGCGTGGTGAACCTCTCTCCTGACAAGCCCCGGGTCTTCGAAGAGATCTGGCGGGTCCTCAAGGACCACGGCCGCGTCGTCATCTGCGATATCGTGAGCGAGCACGAAGTGCCGCCGCACCTCAAGGTCGACCCACGACTGTGGGGGGAGTGCCTGGTGGGTGCTCTCACTCAGGAAGAATTCCTCGCGCGGCTGGAACGGGCAGGGTTCTACGGCCTCACGATCCTGAGTCGTACTCACTGGAAGGACGTGGAGCGATATCCGTTCTACTCAGTCACGGTCAGCGGGTACAAGTTCGAGAAGACCTCGGGCTGCGTCTACGAGGGACACCGGGCCGTGTATCTGGGGCCGGGCAAAGCATTCGTGGACGAGGAGGGTCACCTGTTCCCGCGGAACGAGCCATATGAGGTTTGCACCGACACGGTGGCGAAGCTGAGCCGTCCCCCCTATCAGCATGCGTTTGCCATCCTCGAGCCGGGGGAGGAGGCCGTCAGCTACGCCTGTTGTGGGCCGGACGGAGCGTGCTGCTGACTGACGACTGCAATTCGCAATTGGCAATTTGCAGTTCGTGATCAACACTGGGGGCAACGTCCTGCGCCCTAACGCCCCCCACGAATTGCGAACTGCGAATTGCGAACTGCTGATCGCCGACTAGCTTTGAGACCTCACCAGCCGCGGTGTCGCTGACCCCCAACACGAGGGACCGAACCATGAGACGTGCTCTGTCTGCCGCAACCGCTCTGTTGACGGCGGCCGGACTCGCGGCCTGTGCAACCGGTCGCGCGGAGACACCACCCACCCCCCAGAGGGGAGCCCGGGCGACGCAAGAACGGGAGCAGCAAGAGAAGATCAAGCCCTACAACGAGGTGATCACGGCGGAGGCGAAGTCCGACTCCGGACTGTTTCTCGTGCATCGCATCGACGAGAAGCTCTACTACGAGATTCCCCTGGAGATGCTGGACAGGGAGATGCTCCTGGTATCGCGCCGGGCGCGCACCGCCGCCAACATCGGCTACGGGGGCATGAAGAACAACACGCAGACGGTTCGCTGGCAGCGCCACAACGATCAGGTCTTGATGCGCATCGTGTCGCACAGCAATGTCGCCGCCGACTCGCTGCCCATCTTCGAGGCGGTCCGGAACTCCAACTTCGAGCCCATCATCAAGAGCTTCGATATCGAGGCCTTCCAGGTCGACACGGCGACTGCCGACACTGCGGCGCTGGTGGTTGAGGCCACCGAGCTCTTCACCACGGACATTCCGGTCCTCGGGCTCGGCCAGTCCGCCCGTACGCAGTACAAAGTGCGGAGTCTCGACAGGAACCGGACATTCGTCAACTGGGTGAAGAGCTTCCCGCGGAACATCGAAGTGCGGGTGGTCCTGACCTACAATGCCCAACAGCCGCCGGCCAACTCATCGACGGGTACCATCTCCCTCGAGATGAACCACTCGATGATCCTGTTGCCCGAGAATCCGATGCGACCCCGGCTGTGGGACGAACGGGTTGGGTACTTCAGCGTGCAGCAGGCTGACTACGGGCGGAGCGACCAGAAGATGGTGACGCGGCAGTACGTCACACGCTACCGGCTCGAACCGAAGGATACCGCTGCGTTTCTCCGTGGCGAGCTGGTGGAGCCCGTGAAGCCCATCGTCTACTACATCGATCCGGCGACACCGGTGAAGTGGCGTCCCTATCTCAAGCAGGGCGTGGAAGACTGGAACATCGCCTTCGCGGAGGCGGGCTTCAGGAACGCGATCATCGCAAAGGACCCGCCAACCCCCGAGGAGGACCCGGAGTTCAGCCCGGAGGACATCCGGTACTCCGTCATCCGCTGGTTCCCCTCGCCCGTGCAGAACGCCTTCGGGCCGCACGTGCACGATCCCCGGACCGGTGAGATCCTGGAGAGCGACATCGGCTGGTTCCACAACGTGATGAACCTGCTGCGCAACTGGTACTTCGTGCAGACGGCGGCGGCGAACCCCGAGGCCCGGCGGGTGAAGTTCGACGACGAGGTCATGGGAAAGCTGGTGCGGTTCGTGGCCGCCCACGAGGTGGGCCACACCATCGGCCTGCCCCACAACATGAAGGCCAGCTCGGCGTACCCGGTGGACTCCCTGCGGTCGGCGAGCTTCACCTGCACCATGGGCACCGCGCCGTCCATCATGGACTACGCCCGGTTCAACTACGTGGCCCAGCCGGAAGACGAAGGGGTCTGCTTCATGCCGGGCATCGGCCCCTACGACAAATACTCCATCATGTGGGGGTACCGGCCCATCATGGAGGCCAACACGGCAGACGACGAGCGGCAGCAACTCGACCGCTGGGTACGGGAACGGTACGACAATCCCATGTACCACTTCGGCGGCGGGGGCAGCATCGACCCGACCTCGCTCACCGAAGCCATTGGCGACGACGCCATGCGGGCCAGCGAGTACGGCATCGCCAATCTCAAGCGCATCGTGCCGAACCTCATCGAGTGGTCGCATCAGGAACTGGAGGATTACTCCGAACTGGAAGAGCTGTACGGCCAGGTCACCGCCCAGTGGAACCGCTACCTGGGCCACGTGGCCGCCAACATCGGCGGGGTGACCCAGACCCGGAAGACGTATGGGCAGGACGGTCCCGTCTACCAGTTCGTGCGGGAAGAGACTCAGCGCCGGGCGATGCAGTTCATCGCCCAGCAGGCATTCACGCCACCGACCTGGATGATCGACGAGAACATCCTGAGCAAGATCGAGAACGTGGGAACGGTCGAGCGGATGCGCAGCCTCCAGGTGAGCGCCCTCAACCGGATCCTGGACCCAGGCCGGATGCAGCGCCTGATCGAACACGAGGCTCGCCACGGGAACAGCGCGTACAGCCTCGGCGAGATGCTGGGCGATCTGCGTGGCGCGATCTGGACTGAGCTCCGGGCGGAGCGGTCCATCAGCGTCTACCGCCGCAACCTCCAGCGGGGATATCTGGAGCGGATGGAGTGGCTCATGACCGAGGAGCCGAGCCAGCCTCCGTCGAGCTTCCCCAGTACCTTCGTCACCCGGGTGGACGTGCCCCAGTCCGACATCCGGGCCTTCGTCAGGGGCGAGCTCGAGGCGGTCAAGCGACAGATCGGACAGGCGCTGAACCGCAGGCTGGATGGGGCGACACGGCTGCACCTGCGGGATGCTGTGGTGAGAATCGATCGGATTCTGGAACCGGACAAATAGGGGGGAGAAGGGGCAGAAGGGAGAGGAGGGGCAGAGGATCTGCTAGCACCCTCTGCCCCTTCTGCCCCCACTGCCCCTTCTACCGCTACCTCTTGATCCTCTCGCCCTTCAGCTCACCGGAATCGAACCCGAGGACCCAGCTTCCGGTGTAGGTATCGCCGGTGAAGGTCATCGTTATGACGAGATCTTCACCGCCGGCGTCGCCAATGACAGTCATCTCCTGGCCGTCCACCGTGACGCGGTAGATGTCTACCGGGGGCGGGCCGGCGTCGGGCTCCAGGACACCTCCGAAACTCTCCCCGGTCTTGGTGATCACGATTCGGCCGGTGACGGTCTGTCCCTGGTAGGTGGTTTCGAAACTGTACGTCCCCACCGGGTCGACGGCTTCTGGTTCCGGCTCTGCCGTAGCCGGTGGTGCGCCAGCCGTACCCGAGGCACACCCCACCGCCGCACCAACGGCCAGCAGCAGGGTGAACACACTGAGTCGTGCCATGCCAACCTCCTCCAGATGTCACAACTAGAAACTACCCCGCCCCGGCGGCCGCGGCGAGTCGAGGGTACGCCGCCGGGAACAGGGCCGTCGGCGGATTACCTCAGCGACGAACCTCTACCTTGGCGCGCCGGCGGCCGCGAATGTCCAGCCTGATGTCCCGAATTTCCTCCCGCACATCGGTCCGCAGCCGGTGGATCTCCGAGGTTATCTGGGTGCAGGGCCCAGTGTGGTCGTGGCTCATACGCTCACAGGGCAGGTCGTGTGGCGCGAGATACAGCCCGGTCGCTCGACCCGTCCCTGTAAAGACCACGCTGCCAAATCGCACGAGATCCTCGGCGTCCGAGCGGCAGAGCATCACTTCCTTGAACCCCAGGGGGCCCTCACGGTCGAACGCATCGGGGTCCAGGTGGAACTGGCAGTCGGCCAGGTGCTCGACGTCTGCTTTCTCTGACAGCGCGATCTCAATCCGCAGACTGTCCACGGTGGCAGGCTCGACCCGCTGGACCACGACCGACTGGAGCCTCCCCACCCTGTCGCCTTCCACGTACATGGGAATGAAGGACAGCTGCATTGTCACCGGATTGGGGCTGTGCTCCAGGCTGTCGGCCCACGCCTCGATCTGGGCCTTCATGGCGGCGGCGTTGCGGATTCCCCAGAGCACGCCCAGGCCCACGACTACCACCACTGGCGCCCCCACCGTGATCACGATTCTGCGAACAGTCGACATAGTCTCGTCCCCGGATGCCAGAGATTCCTACTTAGCTCCCTACGGTGACTGGCGCAATGCGGTTTCAGGGGGCGGAGCCTCCATGGAGTGGCCCGAACCATCAGCAGGACTCCAACTTAGCGACCGCTGGGGTGGTACCGCCCCGAGCGGTCTGCTCCCCATTCCCGGGCTTGCGACGGAACCGGCTACCCTGTTCCCTTCCCTCGCGGGCCCGGCGAATGAGCCTTCGATCCGAACCTGACTACTCGGGAGCCTCACCGTGCCGTTCTGCGCAGACCAACTAGCACGCCTCGAGCCCCTGTGGGACGCGATGCTGGACCACCGCTTCCTGCGGGAGACTCGGGACGGAACCATATCGGACGAGCGGTTCGCCGTCTGGATGCGGCAGGACTACCTCTTCGTCGAGGCGGCGATTCCGTTCCTCGCCGCCCTCCTCGCCAGGGCGCCCCGCCATCACTGGGAGCCGCTGGCCGGCGCCATCGCCGCCCTTCAGAAGGAGCTCAAGCTGTTCGAAGAGCGGGCTCAAGTTGTCGGGGTGAACCTGAGAGGTGCCCCACCTTCATTCACCAATCACGCCTACATCCAGTTCTTGCTGGCCACCGCCTTCCGAGCGTCCTACGCCGAGGCCTACACCGTGCTCTACACGGCGGAAAAGGCGTATCACGATTCCTGGAAGGTGGTCAAGCAGGGCATCGCCCAGGACTCGAAGTGGTATCCGTTCGTGGAGAATTGGGCCGGCGAGGAGTTCGCCCAGTACGTGTCCTACCTGGAGACTGAGCTGAACGCCTTGGCCGAGGAGGCAGGACCATCCGAACGCGAACGCATGGCAGAGTACTTCGAGCTGACGACGAAGTACGAGATCGCGTTCTGGGAGATGGCGGCGACGGGGGAGGGGTGGCCAGCTACGTAAAGGGGAGCGGGGAGCAGGGAGCGGGGAGCGGGAGCAGAGAGTGGGGAGCAGGAAGGCCCGGGAGGGCGACATGAACACGGGGCGCCCGCTCCCCGCTCCCCGTCACGTGATCTCTCCGACGTCATGTAGAGGAAGTCGACCAATGTCGCTAACCAACGATTGTTTCAACGCAGCTAGGTCGATTTGGGACGCCCAGCTCGAGCACCCCTTCGTGAAGGGACTCGGTGACGGGTCGCTCGAGGTGGAGCGATTCAAGCGGTGGGTGCTGCAGGACTACCTGTATCTCAAGGAATTCGCCCGCATCTTCGCTTGGGCCGTGGCGAAGGCGGACCGGCTAGAATCAATGGGCTGGTACGCCAAGGTCCTGGACCTCACCCTCAACACCGAGATGTCGCTGCACCGCTCCTACGCCGAGCGGTTCGGCATCTCCAGTGAGGAGCTGGAGGCCCAGCCCAGCTGGCCGACCACCAGAGCCTACACCGACTTCCTGGTCCGCACCTCAGCCGACGGTGACATGGCGGATCTGTTGGCAGCACTCCTGCCTTGCGCCTGGGGCTACGTCTACATCGCCCAGCATCTCGCCAAAGGCAGGCCGCCGTCGGACCAACGCTATGCGGATTGGATCGCCCAGTACGCCTCCACCGAGTTCGCGGAGGCGGCAGAGTGGCTCAAGGCGGAGCTCAATCGGGTCGCGGCCGGCATCAGCGATGAGAAGCGGCGCCGTCTCATCGACTTGTTCGTGCTATCGAGCCGCTACGAGTGGCAGTTCTGGGAGATGTGCTGGAGAGGGGAGGAATGGAAACCGTGATCACTCCGCTTCCACCCCAAACGAGAGCGTCACGCTGGCGATATCGTCTCGAAAGTGTCGGTGAAGGAATCCAACGAATGACGTAACCAGCTGCCATTCGTCTCGTTCCGCCGCGCCGTGAACCAGTGCCACCACCACGCCGCCGAGGCCTCGCTGGAGCTTGATCCAGCCCTTGTACGACGCATGCATCCACTTCTCTTGCCCCGCCTTGCGCGGACCGCGGCGATGGAGCGTTCCGCGCCCCACTTCCCGTAGCTCCCGCTCCTTCTCCACCAGCAAGCCATACAGGGCCTCGTCGCCTGCAGGGGTGACTGTCACGGTCGTCATGTAATCCTCGCTTGGTCGCGTGATGCGGCTCGCCAATACTGCATCATGAATCACGCAGTGTCGAGGGGAGAACCGCGATCTGGCCGAGTCATTCACCGGGGCTCATTATTAGCATAAGACCAGCCCCCCCGGAGGATTCTCCCATGCAACGACGTGCATTCCTCCAAACCGGTCTCGCCGCAGGTGTCATGGGTATGGGTGGCGTTACGGCAGCACCCCACCTTCTCAAGCTCTCCCCACGGACAGGCTTGAAAGGACCGATTCGGCTCAGCTCGAACGAGAACCCGCTGGGGATCGCTCCCGCCGCACGGCGGGCGATCATCGAGGGATTAGTAGACGCGAACCGCTACCCCCAGGGAAGCGGAAGAATGATCGAAGCCCTCGCCGCCAAGCACGGGGTGAAGCCTGAGAACATCGTCCTGGGCGCCGGCTCCACCGAAGTGTTGAAGATGACGGTCCACGCCCTGGCCACGCCATCGGGCCGACTGATTGTGGCGGAACCCACGTACGAAGACGGCCCTTGGTACGCCGGAGCACTCCCCGTCGAGGTTGTCAAGGTTCCGCTCCGTTCGGACTATTCCCACGACCTCGACCAGATGCAGGCGCGAGCCAGTGCCGGAACCGGGACGGTGCTGGTCTACCTCTGCAGCCCGAACAACCCCACCGGGACGCTCACGCCGAGCGCCGACATTGACGCCTGGATAGCATCGGCTCCGGATACGATGTACTTCCTGGTAGACGAGGCCTATTTCGACTACGTCGAAGATCCCCGCTACTGGTCCGCGATCCGATGGGTGCCCGAACGGCCCAACGTGGTCATCGCCCGGACCTTCTCCAAGGTCTATGGGATGGCTGGAATCCGCCTGGGCTACGGCATCGCACACGAAGAGACCGCCGAGCGGCTCCGGCGATTCCGGGTGCGGAACAACGCGAACCACCTCGCGCTGGTCGCCGGGATGGCAAGCCTGGACGAAGCGGGTTTCGTTGAGCGCAGCCTCGACGTTAACCAACGAGGCAAGCGGATACTGCATGAGTGCCTCGAAGATCTCGGCCTGGACTACCTCCCCAGCCACACCAACTTCGTGATGCACCGCATCACCGGCGACCTCAAGACCTACAGGGAGATGATGCTGGAACGGGGCATCCGGGTGGGCCGTCCCTTTCCGCCAATGCTGACCCATAGTCGGCTCTCGATTGGCCTGCCCGCCGAGATGGAGCAGTTCGCGGAAACGCTGAAGGCGCTCCGGAAGGAGGGGAAGGTCTGAAGGAGGGCGCCAGGAGGGGCTTTGTGCTATGTGGTTTGTGGCTTGTGGTTTGTAGTCTGAGGTGAGTGGTTTCGGCATATCGCTTGGGTGTGGTGTCAAACGGGAGCGACCACTGACCACACAACCACCAACCCGGTCCGGGTGGGACTGCCGCTTGGGGACAGGGTCGGCCGCGGGCTGGGATGCCGTCGGGGACCGGTTACGGCTTGGGGCAGGTTGTCCCGTTTAGTGGACGACTCAGCCCGCCCCTCAGCGACGTAGTATATTGATTGACAACAACTTACCCTCTGGCCCGCAACTTGCTTGAGTATAGCAACGGAACTAGCGTTGCTCCCCAGGAGATAGCTACCTTGGTGGGGCGGTCACGAGAGCGCGCGAGCCGATGCTGGGTCGGCCACGCGCGGGGTCCTTCGGCCCGGGAGGACTGATGCTCACGGCACTACTGCTGACATCGCTTACCGTTGCTCCCACCGACGCGATCGAGATCGCGCAGGTGCAGCCCCCCGTCAGAGTCTGGCTGAGCAAGCGACATGACGTGGAGCGCGGCGACCGGGTTCGGGCCTACGTGCGCACCGCCACCGACGGATACCTGCTCCTGCTCCACGCCGAGCCCGATGGCCGGATTCGTGTCTTGTTCCCTCTCGACCCCTTCGAGGACAGCTTCATCCGGGGCGAGCGTGACTACGAGATCGAGGGGCGAGGCGGCCGCGAGGCCTTCCGTGTCTACGAGGAAAGCGGCGCGGGGACGGTGTACGCGGCATTCTCCCGCGACCCGTTCCACTTCGAAGAGTTCGTCCGCGCCGACCACTGGGACTACCGTTTGCTCGAGACCTGGCGGCTGAGCGAGGAACTCGATCCCGAGGCCGAGCTGACGGCGCTGGCCCAACAGATGGCTGGGGACAACCACTTCGACTATGACCTGGTGCGCTACGAAGTGGGGCGTAGGGTAGCTTACGCCCACGAGTACTACCCCTTGAGCCTATATGCCATGCCGGTCCATTTCGGCGTCAGCCTGCACTTCGGCCATTATCCCAGCTGGTACTATCCGTGGCGCTGGCGGTCGTACTGGGCCAGTCGGTGGTGGGATCCCTGGTACGACCCGTTTTGGTGCGGCGTGTTCTGCTACGATCCCTTCTACCCGTTCTGGTACGACCCGTTCTACTACGGCTATCGCCCGTACTACTACGGCGGCGGCTACTACGTGGGTTATCCAGGCGTGCGGTACGTGTACGGGGACTCGCATAGGCTGGTGCTCCGCCGGTACACGTTCAAGCCGGCGGATCGCGCGGGCCTCGCAAATGGCGGCATCACCGTCAGACGGAGGGTGGCTGCGGCGAATGCCACCAGCAGGCGGTTGGTGACCGGGTCGCGGACCGCGACCTCTGCCCGCCGCCTCGCTCCTACACGGACTGGGACTGCGGATCGGCGGCTCGCGCCTACCGGCGATGCCAGCGCCCGGACACGCGTCCAGCCGAACGGGTGGGGCATCACCGACGGCCGGAGGGTCATTAGCCCAACTGACCGGTCGGTGCAGCGGCGCAGCCCTGAGCAGCGTCAACCGACTGAACGTCCCCAGGTGAGGCGCACCGAGCAGCGGAGGCAGCCGGCTCAGGCGCGTCCCGAGCGGCGGGTCACCCCCAGCCGCCAGCCGACACCTGCCAAGCGGGTGACTCCCCAGCGCAGGCCGAGCTCGCGCCCGTCCGCGCAGCCCAGCTCCAGGAGCGGGTCCACTGGTCGGGTGACGCCCCAGGGCAGGTCGAGCTCCCGCCCCACGGCGCGGCCGAGCCAAAGCAGCGCCACCAGGCGCCCTGTGCTGCAGCGAAGGTCGGCACCAAGCCGCTCGGCGCGGCCAGCCAGCCGTCCGGCGCCATCCAGGGCGGCACCGACCCGCCGTCCGGCACCATCCAGGGCAACACCAGCCAGCCGTCCGGCACCTCGACCGGCGGTACGCTCCCCGAGCAGGGTGCAGAGCCGCCCGGTGCAGCGGAGCGCACCCACGCGAAGCAGCTCATCGGCGAGGCGGCCCGCGCGTTCCCGGCGCCCGAACTAGCGCTGCACAGCGTGATGATCAGCGAGGGGAGCCGTTGTGGCTCCCCTCGTTTTGTTTCGCCCGAGCCCCTCGCCCTCTGGCGGCGCACACCCTGCACTCATAGCTTTGAACACACTATAGAGGTGGCCACCTCCCAGCGCGGATGACTAGCACAACTCGACTCGGGCCGAAACGAGCTGGCTCATGATGGGTCATCTCCTGCAATCCCCGCTCACAAGGGTAATCCTCTACTACATCCTACTAGTGCTTGGGGTGCTGGGGTTAATCCAGCTGTTCCCCGCCTTGGAGAGCGCCTTCTTATTGGGGCGGATTGGAGCGCTGGCCGGACTGTCGGAGTTTGCCGAGCAGGTTCCCGAAGCCGCGCTGGCTGACCCGTCCAGTGGGTTCCTGGAACGTCCGGGGCTCGCGCTCCGCACCGTGGTCGCTGCCCTGGGGGCGCTGGCGCTGGCCATGCCCGTCGCCTGGGTCTACATCGTCACCAAGCGCGACGTGCGCTACGATCAGTCGGTGGTCCACACGGTCATTATGCTGCCGATCGCCGTCGCTGGCATCGTGATCATCGTGCAGGACAGCCTCCCGCTGGCGTTCAGCCTGGCCGGGATCGTCGCGGCAGTGCGATTTCGCAATACGCTGCAGGACACCAAGGACGCGGTATACATCTTTCTGGCCATCGGTATTGGCCTGGCAGCCGGGG
This sequence comes from Gemmatimonadales bacterium, assembly GCA_011772755.1. Lineage (GTDB taxonomy): Bacteria > Gemmatimonadota > Gemmatimonadetes > Gemmatimonadales > GWC2-71-9 > WVYX01. Next base: position 24,209 of record WVYX01000242.1, on the reverse strand, counting down.
TGCAGGCACTCCTCGTAGCGGTCGTCATGTCGGTCGCCTTCAACATCGTGGTGGTGGCGCTCTGGAGACTCAACGTCGGCGAGCTGTATGCCGCTGAGCCCACGATCAAGAAGAAGAAAAAGAAGGCAGCCGAGCCCTTACCGGCCGTCGCTGCCGTGCCCGACCGGAAGCGCGGCTCCATGATGATCGACTCGGCAGAGCTGCTCGCTGTGCCGACGGCTAAGGTGAAGGGCACAGCTGAGCCCGTGCTCAACCCTGAGCTGAGCGTGCTGGAGTTCGACTCGCGAGTGCTCGCCCTGGCGGAGGAGCCCGACATCCCGGTGCTCGCTCGGGTGCGGTTCCTCTCGATCTTCAGCTCGAATCTCGACGAGTTCTTCATGGTGAAGGTTGGGGGACTCAAGCAGGCGATGGCCGAAGGGGTCACGAAGCGCTCCATCGACGGCCAGACGCCCCGGGAGCTACTCCAGACGATCGCGGTCAAGCTGCGGGCGTTGGTCCGGCGGCAGTATCGCTGCTTCCAGCAGCTGTGTGACAACGCGTTGGGCCCGCACGGCATTCGGATACGGCGCTGGGCCGAGCTGGACAGGGAGGAGCAGGAGTACCTGCGTGAGTTCTTCGATGAGCGGGTGTTCCCCATGCTCACACCCAAGGCGATCACGCAAGCTCCCGGACATCCGTTTCCCTACATCGAGGATCTGCTGCTTTCCCTCGCCGTGGTCATCCGGGATCCGCGAACCGCGCGGGATCACTTCGTGCATCTGAAGATCGTGGATGCCCTTCCCCGCTTCGTGCAGCTCCCCGACAGCCACGATTTCCTCCCGCTGGAGGAGGTGATTGGCGCCAACATCGGTGCGCTGTATCCGGGTCGGCAAGTCCTGGAGGTGCACCCATTCCGCATTACCCGAAGTGGCGAGATCCAGTTCGATGAGAAGGCCGCCAACTTCTTGGAGGCACTGGAGGACGGAGCGCGACGTCGACCGTCCGGCGCCGTCATCCGGATTGAGGTCGAGCGAAGCATGCCCTACGCGATCCGTGATCTGCTGCTGAGTGAGTTGCGTCGGGAAGAAAGCGGTCACGGCATCCCCCTCGAGGCGTCGGACATCTACGAGACCGAGGGAATGGTGGATCTGGGAGCGTTGGGGGAGATCGCGGATCTCCCCCTCCCCGAGTTCGACTATCCACCGTTCACCGCCGCCAACCCCATCGATCCCGAGCAGTCCGTGTTCGCTGTCCTGGACGAGGGCGACGTGCTGGTCCACCATCCATATGACTCGTTCGAAACCACTGTGCAGCGCTTCCTGGTAGAAGCTGCGGCGGACCCGGATGTGGTGGCCATCAAGCTCACCCTGTACCGACCCGGCGGCCCCTCAGCGATCACGGATGCCCTGCTCCATGCGGCCGCCGCCGGCAAGGAGGTGTCGGTCTTCGTCGAAGTCAAAGCGCGGTTCGATGAGGAGCTGAACATCTATTGGGCCAAGCAGTTGGAGCGCGGCGGCATCCACGTGGTCACCGGGTTGGTCAAGCACAAGACACACGCCAAGCTGGCGCTCGTGGTGCGCCGCCGGGGAGACACGCTGTACCGCTATGCCCACATCGGCACGGGGAACTACAATGCTCAGACGGCGTGTCAGTACACCGACTTCGGGCTGCTGACATCCGAGGAGGCCATCTGCAACGACCTCAGCACGCTGTTCAACGAGCTGACGGGGTCGTCGCGCCCACCCGCGGCTGAGTTCACGCGATTCCTCGTCGCGCCCACCAACATGCTGCAACGGTTCATCGAACTGATCGAGCGGGAGAAGAAGTACGCCGAGGCGGGCCACGAGGCGCACATCCGGGTGAAAATCAACGGTCTCGCCGACACAGAGCTGATCGAGGCACTGTACCACGCGTCCCAGGCAGGAGTTCGTATCGATCTCAGCGTCCGGGCGATCTGTGCGCTGCGGCCCGGTGTCCCCGGACTGTCCGACAACATCAGGGTGACCAGCATCCTCGGCCGATTCCTCGAGCATGGCCGAATCTTCTACTTCGCGAACGCCGGCGATCCGGAGTACTACATTGGCTCGGCAGACTGGCGGCCGCGCAACCTGAGGCGGCGTGTTGAAGTAGTGACCCCGGTGCTGGATCCCGTCGCTTGCAGCAAGCTCGACCGTATACTCGAGGCCGAGCTGAACGACCCGGCGGCCTGGGAACTCGAAGCGGATGGGACGTATGTACAGGGTGAAGGGGCAGGCACCTCGGGGACCCAGGAGCAACTGCTGGAGCAACTAGCCGTTCGTAGCTAACTGAGAAAGCAATTCGCAGTTCGCAATTCGTGATTGGCCCGTACTGCTAACTGCGAATTGCGAATTGCTACTTCGCCAGATTGACGTTCAAATACTCCGACTCCCCGGTAACATCCTTGAGCACGACTGAAGCGAGCCAGGTCGGCGGGGTGACACTGATGGCGGCGCTGGGAAGTTCCACCTCGGCGAGCACCAACTCCCGGTCTAGAAACTCATCGATCTCCCACGTGAGCTCCCCGTCGGGGACGTAGTACCGTCGCTTCCGGAGGCGCCTTCCTTCGGTGAGCGGCCAGAGGTGTTCAAACACCGTAGCGGACGCCTCCTCTTCAATCTCGATGCGGCTCACCCCGGAGCCCACCTTGACCGTTCGGTAGTATCGGTCGCCATCCGGCCCGTAGATCCGCCGTAGCCGTTCCTGGAGCTGCCTCCCCGGAAGCCATCCCTGTTCGATCTCGGCAGACTTGGCGCTCTGAATTGTCGCGGGGAGCCTTGAGAGCAAGTACTTACGCTCCACCTCTACCGGCGGTGCGCTGTGCTCGGCCAACACCTTCAAGACTTCGTCGAGCTCGCGACGGAACGTGCCCGGGAACCCGCTCCCCCACTCGGCGGCGAAGCGGTCAAACAGCTCCTGTTGCACTTGGTGGTCGAAACGCGCCAGCGCCAGCATGCCTGGGGTAGCGTTGCGACGTCGCGCCGCCCTGACTTCCCGGTCGTCACTCCCCCCTACCCTCTCCAGCTCATGGAGCCGGCGCGCGTGCTCGGCAGCGGCGACCTCGGCGGCGGCGGCAAACTCCCGGGCCACCACCTGGACATCGTGGAGCTCACCAAGCACCGTCTGCAGTCCTTTGAGCTCAACCACCGCTCTGTCCGCCGCGGCGATCCCGTTTGCCACCAGCTCGAGGAGGTACCGAAGTCGCTTGCCACTGATCCGCGTCGCGTGCACTTCAGCCTCATCACTCGGCGACCGGATGGTGGACAGTCGGCCCTGGAGCGCCGCTGCGTGGTCACGGATCAGCTCCGTAAGCGCACCGGCAAACGTCGACTGCGGCCCTGCCACGTCCCGCGACCCGGCAGCGGAGCCTAGCCGCTTGACAACACGTCGTGCCAGCCGTTCGAAGTCCGCGTCAATCGCCTGCAAAGCGGCGTCGTACGCCCTGTCCCGGTGCTCCTCCAGCCGGGCTAGGAACCACCTCGCCCCAACCCGCTGCCCCCGGGTCAACTGCTTCAGCCGGGCATGCACCCAGGCCGCCTGCACCTCGGCGTCTCGAGCGGGATTGGTGGCTCGCTGTAAGTCCCGCAGCTGTCGCCGCAGATTCCGCGAGATGAAATCCTGGAGATGTGATCGGAACGCCCGTAGGACGCTGCGGAGCCGGCGCAGTGCGACCCGGAAGTCATGTAGCGCCTCTTCGTCGTCCCCCTCCTCGAGCCTCGCCCGCGCCGAGCGCGCCGCATCCAGCAGGGTGTCGCCGAGCACCGCGACCGCAGCCGCTGGCGGTTGTCGCAGGAGGTTCTCAGGGTACTTAGGCACCGCCAGCTCCAATACGTCGCAGCTGTTTCGGCGCCAGTAACCAGCGGAGCAGGCCTGTGCCAAGATTGGCCCTGCCGTTGAACTCCACGAGGCACGCGGAGCCTTTCTTCAGGTCGACGAACGAATCGGGAGTCTCAGCCAGGAGCGCCGACACCAGCACGCTCAGGTCCGGCTCGTGCCCCACGATCGCCACCGTGTCCCGCGCTCGCTGGCGCCTGAGCCACCGCAGTACGGCCTCAGGCCCCGCCCCCGGTTCCAGCGCGCGGACTCGCACGAGTTCCATCTCACCATAGGCGTTCCCCACGATCTCCGCCGTCTGGGCGGCACGGGTAAGGGGACTCGTCGCGAGGACATCGATGGAGGGTGCAACGACCTTCAAGCCTTCCGCTGCCTGCTTCATCCGGCTCCGACCCACATCGGTCAGCGGTCGCTCACTATCATCTTGCCCAGTCCGGGCAAATTCCACTCGGTTCTCTGCAATGGCGTGTCGGATCACCATCAAGCGCATTCCACCCTACCCCCGATTCTCGACCTGTCAGGCAGGCGTCCGGGTTCGCTTGTTCCCCGGACGTGATTCCGGCGTGACCGCGTCGTAGGGCACGTGCATCTCTCCGCTCACTCGACCCTCTCGCGCTACCTCGCGCGCGAGATCCTGGAGGACGGTCTGAGAGCGAACGGCATCCTCGCCCGCTCCCGAACCGCGGCGCACGTACGTGCCGTCGGCCTGGAGGATTCGCGCCTTCACGCTGTCAGCCAGAATGATCTTCAAGATCTCGAAAATCTGCGACCGCAGCCGCAGATCCTCCACCGGGAACATCACCTCAACACGCCGGAAGAAGTTCCGGGGCATCCAGTCCGCACTGGCAAGAAAGACTTCAGGATCGCCAGCATTCTCGAAGCAGAAGACTCGAGTGTGCTCCAAGAACTTATCCACTATGGACATCACGCGGATTCTCTCGGAAACCCCGGGCATGCCGGGACGCAGGCAGCATGTCCCGCGGATGATGAGGTCTATCTCAACACCGGCCTGCGACGCGTGGTAGAGCGCGTCGATCACCGAGGGCTCCACCAGGGCGTTCATCTTCACTACGATCCGCCCCCAACGACCCTGCTCGGCGTGCTGCTGCTCGCGCCGGATCAGCGCCACCACCCGCTGCAAGAGGTCCTCGGGCGCGACCACCATACGTTGCCACTGGTATCCCCGCGAGTAGCCCGTCAGCAGGTTGAACAGCGCACTGGCGTCTTCCCCGAACTCGGGGTCCGCCGTGAACAGGCCAAAGTCCGTATAGATGCGAGCTGTGACCTCATTGTAGTTGCCGGTGGAAAGATGGAGGTATCGACGGATGCCGTCGGTCTCCCGCCGCACGATGAGGGAGGCCTTGCAATGGGTCTTGAGGCCCACGACGCCGTACACCACGTGCACCCCAGCTTCTTCGAGCGAGCGCGCCCAGACAATGTTGTTCTGCTCGTCGAACCGCGCCCTCAACTCCACGAGCGCGGTCACCTGCTTACCGTTCTGTGCCGCGCGACCTAGGGCAGAGATGATAGCGCTCGGGCCGCTCGTGCGGTACAGCGTCTGCTTGATAGCGAGCACATCGGGATCATCCGCCGCGCGCTCGATGAATTCCACCACAGGGCCAAACGACTCGTAGGGATGGTGCACCAACACATCCTGCTGTCGGACGACATCGAAGATGTCACGGTCCTGGCCAAACGGCGGTGGCACGCGCGGCACCAGCGGTTCGTCCTTTAGCTGAGGGAAGCCGTCGACGCGGTGCAGGCTCCACAGGGCCGTGAGGTCCACTGGCCCCCGCACCTTGTACACGTCTGACGGAGCCAGTTCGTGGGCTTCCTTCAGCATCTCCACGAACGCCCTGGGAGCACCCGCCTCGATCTCCAGACGGACCGGATCGTTGCGGAGCCGTTGTCTCAGGCTCTCTTCGATCGTCTCCAAGAGATCTTCAGCCTGCTCCTCCTGGATCGCGAGGTCGGCATTGCGCGTCACGCGGAACACCGCATGGCTCAAGACCTCGAAGCCCCCAAACAGCTCGTGGAGGTGCCGGCTGATGATGTCCTCCAGCAACACGTACCGGAGCCGGTTGTCGCTTCGTGAGACCACCACCACCCGGTCGAGAACCGAGGGCACTTGCACCACGGCGAAGCGGCGTTCCCCCTCTTCACTCTCATCTTCCACCTGCAACGCGATGTTCAGGCTCTTGCTGTGAACATGGGGAAACGGATGCACGGGATCGATGGCCAATGGAGTGAGCACCGGATGGATGCTCGCCATAAAGAGCGACTCGACCTCGCGACGCTCCGCAAAGGTCAAGTCATCATACCGTACCTGCTCGATCCCGGCTGCGGCGAGCTCGGGGAGGAGCGTCTCACCGAGCAACCTATACTGCGCCGCCACCATCTGGTGCGTCTGGCGGTCAATCGCAGTGAGCTGCTCGGCAGGACTCAACCCGTCGGCACCGTAATCCTGCGGCTCGACACCGGCGTTGAGCTGTTGCTGCAGACCCGCCACCCGGACCTCGAAGAACTCATCGAGATTCGAGCTGACGATCGCCAGGAACTTCAGCCGCTCGAGCAACGGATTGGTGGGATCGTTCGCCTCTTCTAGCACCCGGCCGTTGAACTCGAGCCAGCTCAGCTCCCGGTTGATATAGTGATCTGACGGATACGTCGGCTTTGGTCGTTTTCCCATCGCTAACTCCGCTTCCCTGCAGTGCGCCGGTCAGTTGCCCGACCAGGGGGCGACACCGGGCGCTTTCCTCGTGCGCGAGCACCCGTCCACTCCAACAACAGCCGTACCCCGAACACCGTCTCAAACAGTCCCGCCTTCCGCTCAGCATCGGCCAGCTCCACGGCGGGGTTCTCCGCGGCCTGGAGCAGCATGCGCAAGGATCCGTCGCCGAGGTCACACCAGACGCCCGTGACCACCTGGCCGTGCGTTCGGTCGAGCCCCTCCGCAACGCGCAAGATCCCGCTCAGCTGGCGGACGAGCTCGCGGTCGCCCTTGTCGAGTCGCCGAAAGTTCTCGTGAGATCTCTTGGGGAACGCCCGGCGATGATAACGCGCCACATTGGCGATCAGTTCCACCTCACCAGGTGAGAAGCCACGCAGGTCGCCGTGCATGATGAGGTGGTACGCATGTTTGTGATGTCTCGCATGGTTGATCAGGTAGCCGACATCGTGGAGAACCGCTGCGGCCTGCACAATGTCCCGACCGGCAGTGGGGAGCTCGTATGGCCCACACAGCCCGTCGAAGATCTGCAGCGCCAGCTCGGCAACGTGATTACAGTGCCGTTCGTTGGAGCGACACTTCCGAGCGAACTCCCGCACCCACTCCATTCGATCCTGCACCGGCTGCCGATCTGCCGCCCCGCCGCCGCAGATATCCTCCACCATCGAGATCAGGAGGCCATCCCGAATGCCCCGGTCGTTGATCACGATGCGTTGCGTGCCGAGATGCCTTGCAAGGCGCGCCACGGCCGCCGCACCGGCGACGATGATGTCGGCACGTTTCGGGTTGAGGCCGCAGAGCCGCCGGCGTGCCCCCAGAGGGGTTTCCCGTAGTCGATCCAGCAGACGCGCCAGATCGGCACGGCTCATCACGTAACCCCTGATCTGCGTCGCACGTCCCTCGCGGTCACACTGGGCCATCTCGCCGAGGTTCGTGAACGTCCCACCGCTCCCCACCATGACTTCCGTCGCCATTGGCGGCCGACCGACAGTCTCCTCGATGCTCGCATCGATGGCGCGGCGGAGCTTCTTCCAGTGCTTCGGCTCGAGAGGATCCGACTTATAGTGCTCCTCGGTGAGCCGCACCGCACCAAGAGGCAACGTGTGCACCTGGTTGATCACCCCGTCCGCCACCAGGATGACCTCGATGCTCCCGCCCCCAATGTCCACCACTGCAATGGAGCGCTCCTCCAGGGCGAAGTGACGCTGCACACTCTTGAACGCGAGCTGCGCCTCCTCCTCCGCCGAGATCACCTCGACCCCCACGCCAAATCGCCGCTTGGCCTCACGGCGGAACACCTCGCCGTTCGACGCCTCCCGCACGGCGCTCGTGGCGACGACACGGAGTTGCTGCACGCCGAATCCGTCGGCGATCGCCCGCATCTTGCCCACGGCTAGAAGGGACCGCTCCATAGGACCCCGCCCAATCCGGCCGGTCGTGTAGAGACCCCGACCCAGCCGGGTCATCTCGACCTCCTCATCGAGCACCCGATAGCTACCGTCGGGTTCGACTTCGGCGACGACGAGGCGGATGGAGTTCGTGCCAACATCAATGGCCGCCAGGCGGGGACGCACACTGCCTCCAGATGGCTCAACCATCCGACGGAGTCCCCGGTCTTGTGCTGCGAGACGAAGCGACTCTCATGAACGTAACTGCTTGTGGCGCAATGAATTCCGCTGTGGCGGCCGGGAGTGGCAGATCACCCCAAGACCCGCGCTTCACTACTGTCCGCCTCTCAGACACCATCCCCTGGTAAATGGTGCTGGCTGGGCACCAATTCCGCAACCAGCCGCGGATTGATCGATAGGTGGACGCGGATCAGTTTGGGCGAAGAGGGTCCTCCCTGGTGCACACACCTATCCGCGTTCACAAGATCATCCGCGGTAGACCGATCCGCGTTCAGCGGCCGTAACAGGACAGCAGTACCATCATACGACCCACACAGCCACCTCAGGAAGGACCCTCGGTGGCGCGCCGCCGGTAGCATGCCGAGCTGCTGGATGGCGTACCTGGCTTGCCACCGCGCCTCCAGCGGGCGATGACGATGCTGGACAGCGTGTGGCCCGATGACTGGTCACCGGAGAGCCTCATCGATCTAGTTCAGACGGGACGCCGCATCACGCTCGATCCCCAGACTGCTGTCGACGAGCTGGAGCGTTTGAAGCGGGATCTAGCCACGGCAATCGCGAGCGTTCGGCAAATGAAGGGGGATCAGGCGGTGACAAGGGGGGCGTTGAGCCATCTAGGAGCAGTTCGCGATTAGCAATTCGAGGAGGACTTCGCAGTTCGCAATTCACGGTTCGTAGCGATGGCGACGTGACGTCGTGAGCGCGGTTCACGCATTGCCAATTGCCAATCGCTAGTTGCTCTTCTTCGCAAACCTCCGGTAGAGCAAGAACGTCGCGGCGAACGCGACGGCGAAGAGCAGCGCTGGAATGACGATGCTCCACACCGGGCCACCTATCGGCGAATCGGCCGCCAGCGGCTCGGCAGGAGCCTGGAAGGCGCGGGCCAGGACGGCGACCACACTCATGTCTCAGAGTCCTCCTCCGAGCCACCCTCCCTTCTCCGACGACGCCAGGCCCAGTACGCGAAGCCCATACCCAACAGGGAGGCCACGTAGGCGATACTCATCCCGATGAGGGTTGCGAGGCCGCGCTCCATACTCAGATGTCCTCCCCTTGGGCCCGCTCACTGCCACCGCGACGGGTGGGGCCCTCCGAGCGCAGACGCCGCTCCAGCTCCTCCAGATAGCGTGCCTGCTTCACCTCGTACTCATGGGAAACGGCCCGCAACTTGGGGTCGATGACCCAATAGATCAGCAGGGCGCCCACGATGGCCCCCAGCGTGAGGACTCCGCCGGCGAGCTGCAGCAGGAGCAGCTTGGTCACCCCCACCATGAGCAACGCAAAGACGATCGGGGACAGCACGATGGCGATCCAATCCTCACGGGTCCATTCGTCGGCCTGCTCCGGCGTCCACGACCGGCGAATCAGGGGCCGCCGCTGCTCCGCCGGTGACGGAGCCTCGGTCTGAACCAGGAGCCCCCGCCGTTGCGCCTCTCGGCGGACCGGCGCCCACCAGCCGATGGGCCGGGTCATGACATAGTACTGAACCAGGTGATCCATCGGCTCAGCACGCGTGAGCAAGGTGGCGGGCAGGAAGACCAGCGCCCCCAGAGCCATGAGGAACCAGAACTGCACGTATTCCGGGAGCGGCGGGAAGACTCCGAAGGCCGGCAGGACCCAGACCACCAGCCAGGAGATCCCCAGGTTGGCGATCCAGGACGACAGATAGCCCCAGGCGTTGAACCGCCACCACACCACCTGCAGGATGTTGGGCAGCCAGATCCCGGCCATCATCAGCCACAGGGCGAAGATCAGCCACTGGGTGATCTCTTCCATCATCAGCCCGTAGAAGAACGAGCCGATGAGCAGGACGAAGGTCGTGATGCGGCCCACCCAAACGAGCGTGCGCTCGTCGGCATCGGGACGCAGGTAGCGCTGGAACAGGTCCCGCGTGAAGTACAGTGCACCGAGGTTCAGGTGACTCGAGATCGTGGAGAGGTGGATGGCCAGGATCGCGCCGAAGAACACCCCGATCATTCCCACCGGTAGCAGCTCGAATCCCAGCCGGAACCACCCAAGCTCGTACTCGGCGGCGGACGTCAGGTTGGGAACCAGCAGGAAGAAGGCCAGGATCCCTGCCGCCCAAATGCTGTTGCGGATCAGCGTCACCGCGCCACCGGCCCACAGCCCATAGCTCGCGTCGCGCACCGACCGCGCCGACTGGATCCGTTGCGCCTCGACGTACCAGTCGATGCTGGTGCCCATCCCGAACCCACCGACCACCGCGATGATCAGCATGGTGAGCCACCACGCCGCCGGGAAGTTACCCGTGAGCCACCCCGTAAACGCCAGGGGATCCAGGCGCCATGCCTCGCCGATCTCCACGAGCCGCAGCGATACCGCCGCTGGCCCTCCCACTGCGAACACGCCGACAAGCGACACCAGCACGATGGCGAACACGGCAACGATCCCCTGGAGGAAGTCACCCATCACCACACCCCAGTAGCCCGCGGCGAGGGTATAGACCGCTGTGATCAACGTGGGAACGACGAGTCCCACCCACACGGGCCACCCGAAGGCCAGCTGCCCCACCTTACCCATGGCGATGCCGACCCATCCCAGGATGAACATGTTCATGAACACCTGCCAACCGGCCAGCCAGCCCCGGAGCAGCTCGGCTCCCAGTCCCCCGAAGCGGAGCTCCTGCCACTCGGCCTGCGTGTACGCCAGCGAACGGCGAAAGACCCGGGCAGACACAAACGACGCGATTGCGGTCCACGCGGCGAAAAAGGTGTACCACAGTCCACGGAGGCCGTGGGCGTAGATGACCCCCGTGACCCACATGGGTGTGTCGGTCGCGGTATGGGTGCTGAAGACCGATGAAGCGGGCAGCCACCAGGGAAGCCCCCGGCCCGCTAGGAAGAAGTCGGATTCAGAGCGACGGGCAAGCCGATAGAAAAAGAAGGCGCCCCCCACCATGAGGAGGAGGAACGCCCCAGCCCAAAACCAGTCCAGCCCCGTGAAATTGGCCAATGGCCTCGCCTGTCGTGCAGGGGGACGGTGGAGATTGCAGCCATTCTATCGCGGCGCACGAGGAATCACAACATGGCGTCTCAGTGGAATGGCACGCCCGCCCCCACATGCATGACCGGAAGGCTCACCTACTTCAGGATTGCCCAATGCCCTCCTTGCAGTGGCTCTGGTCCCTTTCGTGAGGGTGGGCCGGGCGGCAGATTCTAGGGAACACGCAGGGCACGACCTGACAGCGCCGCACGTCGTGGTTCGCGGTCAGTCGTGCAGTATGCGCATGCTGCAGTCCAACCATCCGAATGTGAGCTAGCGGAGGTGGGGGGCGTATGCGGGTGGCCTGTCCGTTCAGATCGACTGAGCCGGTAACACAGGCGAACGGTCGCCTCACTCCCGATGCATGACGGCGGGGGAAGAATGCGGAAACTCTCCATGATTGCGGTGATGCTGGTTTTCACGACAGCACAGACAATCCTGCTCGGCCCGGCAAGCCTCAGTGCCCAGGCCGGCGCCCAGTCCCGATGCGTGGATTGCCATACCGAGGTCACGCCCGGGATCGTCGCCGACTGGCGCGAGAGCAACCACAGCAAGGCCGGGCTCGATTGTGCCATGTGCCACGGCAGCGACCACACGTCAACCGAGGACGTGGCCGCCGCGGGCATCGTGACCCCGCAGAAGTGTGCCATGTGCCACGCCGAGCGCGTGAAGCAGTTTGAGAGCGGAAAACACGCCTTCGCCTGGGCGGCAATGAACGCCATGCCCACCACGCACGCGCTTCCCATGGCGTTGACCGAAGGCATGAAGGGCTGTGGGGGGTGCCACAAGATCGGCCTCAAGTCCGAAGACGACATCACGAAGCTACGCTCCAGAGGCGTGGGCTTCGGGATGGCCTCCTGCGATGCATGCCACACGCGACACATCTTCTCCACCGAGGAGGCGCGCCAACCTCAGGCGTGCCAAACCTGCCATATGGGGTTCGACCACGCTCAATGGGAGATGTATTCGGCTTCGAAGCACGGTGTCCGCTACTTGCTGAAGCAGAACAAGACGCTACCCGAAACGGTGGCGGCGCCCACTTGCCAGACCTGCCACATGCAGGACGGCGATCACGCGGTGCGAACCGCCTGGGGGTTCCTCGCTGTGCGGCTGCCGATGCCGGACGACGAACAATGGGCTGCTGACCGGGTGACGATTCTCCAGGCGCTTGGCGTGCTGGATCCCGACGGACAGCCGACGGGGCGCCTGGACGTGGTGAAGGCAGCCGATGTCGCGCGGCTCACACAGCAGGACTGGGAGCAAGAGCGCGGGAAGATGCTCCGAGCCTGCGGCAAGTGCCACTCCCCGAAGTTCGCGAGAGCCGAACTCCGGAGAGGTGACGAGATCATCCGGGAGACCGACAATCTGCTCGCGGACGCCATTCGCACAGTGGCAGATCTGTACCGCGACGGGATCCTCGAGAAACCGGAAAACTACGCCTACGCCTTTCCCGATCTCCTTACGTTCCACGATGCTCCGACGCCCATCGAACAGAAGCTCTTCGTCATGCACTTGGAGCATCGGATGCGGGCTTTCCAGGGCGCGTTCCATGCCAATCCCGACTACGCCCTGTGGTACGGCTGGAGCGAGATGACGAGGGACCTGAGCGAGATCAAGGCCATGGCCGAGGAGCTCCGAAGGAACCACTAGAAGATGAAGACGCGACCGCTCGGACACGGCGCCCCAGCGGTGTCGGCCATCGGCTTCGGTGGCATGCCCCTCTCGATCCAAGGGCGCCCGGCAAATGAGCAGACCAGCATCCGAGTCATACACAGCGTGCTGGGTGCCGGCGTCACGCTGATCGACACCGCCGACGTCTATTGTCTCGATGACGACGACATAGGACATAACGAACATCTCATTGCCCAGGCCCTACGTAGCTGGTCAGGTTCCCGCGACCGAGTCGTGGTCGCGACCAAGGGTGGCTTGACGCGTCCCGGAGGCACCTGGGGGCGAGACGCACGACCAGAACGTCTCAAGCAAGCATGCGAGCGCTCGCTCAAGGCTCTGGATGTCGATGTGATCGACCTCTACCAGCTCCATGCCCCGGACCCAAGTGTCCCGTTCGTCGACAGCGTGGCAGCGCTGGTGGAGCTGCAACAGGAAGGGAAGATCCGCTGGATCGGGCTTTCGAACGTATCAGTCGCGGAGATAAAGACCGCGGCTGCAATGGTCCCGGTTGTGACCGTTCAGAACCGCCTAAATCCCTTCTTCCGCGAGGCCCTCGAGACCGGTGTGGTCGAGCACTGCGCCCAGGCCGGGATCGGCTTCCTGGCGTACAGCCCAGTGGGAGGTGGACGACTCAACCAGAAACTGCCGAGCCACCCCGCGCTCGGCCCCATCGCGGAGCGCCACGGGGTCTCTGCTCATGCCGTCGTCCTGGCCTGGGTCCTTGCCCGAGCACACAACGTGATCCCGATCCCCGGCGCGCGAACTGTGGAGCACGCGCTGGACTCGCTGACGGCGGTGAACGTCGAGCTCAGCCCTAGTGAGCTCGCGGCCGTCGACCAGGCGGAGTTCTCGCGCGCCTGATGGCGATCGCACTCTGGAGCACAACATGACCGCTGGAGCATGGCCGATCAGTCTCGCCGACGTGCGGGCGGCGCGCCAGCGGATCCAGCCGTACCTCCACCCCTCGGCACTGCGCCAGTACGCACCCCTCAACGCGGCCGTGGGACGCGACATCCAGGTGCTGGTGAAGCACGAGAACCACAATCCCACGAACGCGTTCAAGATTCGCAACGGACTGTCCGCTCTCACCGCACTCTCACCACAGGAGCGAAGGCGTGGCGTCATCAGTGCCACCCGCGGCAACCACGGCCAAGGCCTCGCCTACGCCGGCGAGCTGCTGGGGATCCCAGTGACCATCTGCGTGCCACGCGGGAACAACCCTGAGAAGAACGAGGCGATGCGGGGGTTCGGGGCCGAGCTAATCGAGGAGGGAAATGACTACGACGATGCTCTGGCGATCGCCCAACGATTGGTCGCCGAGCGCGGCATGACACTGGTGCACGCAACGAACAACCGATCCATCCTCGCAGGCGCCGGCACAATCACGCTCGAGATTCTCGAGCAGGCACCTGAGCTGGATGCCATGGTCATCGCAGTGGGCGGTGGATCGCAGGCGGTCGGCGCCCTCACGGTCATCCGGGAGCTGCGACCGGCCGCCAAAGTATATGCCGTGCAGGCGGAGGGTGCCCCGGCGATCTATCAGTCGTGGAAAGCCCGACGCCCACTGACGACACCCTCGGCCGATACCTTTGCCGATGGCGTGGCGACGCGTTCCAGCTACGAGATGACCTTCCCGACCCTGGTCGCCGGCCTCGCCGACTTCGTCATCGCGTCCGATGCCGAGATTGCGGAGGCGCTGCGGCTGCTGCTACGGACGACCCACAACCTCGTCGAGGGCGCGGGAGCCGCGGGCCTCGCAGGACTCCTGAAGCTACGGGACCAGCTAGCCGGGCAGCGTGTGGCGATCATCCTGTCGGGCGGGAATATCGATGAACTGACATTGAAAAGGGTAATGGCCGGGGAGATCTAGAGGTCAGCCCCACAACTCCCGCCCCGGTGGATACACCACACTTCCCTCGAACCGAAGCCCCTCCGGTCGATCCTCCGCCAGCAGCAGTGGCGCATCCAGATCCACGTACGTCGCCGCCCACCCAAGTAGCACGGCCGGCGCGATACTCAAGGACGTGCCCACCATGCACCCCAGCATGACATTGAGGCCCGCCTCTCGGGCAGCGGCCACGAGGGCGATCGCCTCGGTGAGCCCACCGGTCTTGTCGAGCTTGACGTTCACCAAGTCATACCGGTCGGCAAGTGCGGGGACATCGTGACTGGTGTGGCAGGCCTCGTCGGCGCAGACGGGAATGGGGTGGTCGGTCTCGCTGAGGGCGGTATCTTGCCCAGCCGCCAAGGGCTGCTCGAGCATCTCCACTCCCAGCTCGGCGAGCACCGGCGAGAGCTCAGCGAAGAGTCGGGGACTCCACGCCTCGTTGGCGTCGGCAATGATCCGGCTGTCAGGGGCCGCCCCTCGCACGGCTTGCACCCGCTCCATGTCGCCGGCGCCGGTCAGTTTGAGCTTGAGCAGCGGCCGGTGAGCCTGCTCCCGCGCCGCGTCCCGCATCTCCTCAGGGGCCCCGAGGCTAATGGTGTAGGCCGTCGTAAGGGCTACCGGTTCGGGAAGACCGGCGAGTCGCCAGACCGACGTGCCACGCCGCTTCGCCTCCAGGTCCCACAGCGCACAGTCCAGGGCGTTGCGGGCAGCGCCCGCTGGCAGCGTAGCCTGGAGACCCTCTCGGTCGAGGCCCCCAGCGATGGCACCGGTCAACTGCTCAATATCCGCTACGACCCCGGCGACGCTTTCGCCGTAGCGGGGGTAAGGAACGCACTCCCCACGCCCCCTATGGTCGCCGTCTTCCACCTCGGCGACCACCACTTCACTCGCGGTTCTCTCGCCGCGGGATATGCGGAACACGCCACGAATCGGCCACGTTTCTCGGCGAACCTTCAGGCGTGGCATGGCAAGCCTCTCCTTTCGTGGAATCTCGACACTTGAATCCTGGCGCATAAAGGCCAATGCTACCATAGCAGCGCCGCTGCCGACGGAGCAGGCAGCGGTTCTAGGCTCCCTCCGGAGAGGAGGCCGACGTCAGCATGAAACGCGGGTACGTCCAAGTCTATACAGGTAACGGGAAGGGCAAGACCACCGCTGCCCTGGGCCTCGCGCTGCGAGCAGCGGGCCATGGCCTCAACACCTACGTCGGCCAGTTCATGAAGGGGCAGCCGTACGGAGAGTTGGGGGCCCTCAGCAGCCACCCACACATCACGATCGAGCAGTACGGGGAGCCTCAGTGCACTACGCCGGACGATGTCACTCCAGAGCAGGTCGCCCAAGCCCAGCACGGGCTGACCAAGGCGCGGGCCGCAATGCTCTCGGGTCACTACGACATCATCGTCCTCGACGAAATCAACGTTACGGTCTGGTTCCGCCTGCTGACCGCGAAGGAAGTCGTGGACTTCCTCGAAGCACGGCCGCCCCACATCGAGCTGATACTGACAGGTCGAAATGCCCCCGCCGTGTTGATTGACCGGGCCGACCTCGTGACCGAGATGAAGCCCATCAAGCACTACTACGACCTAGGGATCACGGCCCGGCCGGGCATCGAGCACTAACTGCGAGGTGCTAGGTGCTGGGCCCCAGGTCCCAGGGGTCGACCACCCGAGCCCCACGACCCAGGAGCCAACACCCAGGACCTCACCTGCGCTTCGTGAACGTAGCGCCAAAGGGAAGCGCGATGAGCGCCATCGTCGCGGCCGTGACCGTTCCCAGAATCACAGCAAGGCCGAAGCGTTGTGTTGGGGGGAAGGTAGAGAGGCTGAAGATGCCGAATCCGCCGCAGATGATCAGCATCGCCCCCAGGATCGGCTGCCACAACTGCTGACGAGCGGCGCTCCAGGCGGACCACCCCTTGAGGTCCCCGCGGGACAGACGCCGCACCCGAACCACCAGATGGATCATCGAGTCCACGCCCATCGCGAGCGCCACGCTTGCCGCGGGAGACGCGATGATGTCGAGGGACAGCCCCAGATGACCCAACGTCCCCAGAACGAAGGCCGGGATCGCGCTCAAGCACGCCACCATCGCAACGGTGACCCTCGCCGAGCGCGAGACGATGAAGGCAATGCCGATGAACAACAGCAGCAAGCCGCCCAGACCGATCCGCAGACTCGACGTGATCAAGCGTGCGAGCTGGCGCTGTAGGTCGTATTGTCCGCCAACCAGCACCGGTTCAAGCCCACTTTGCACCACCGCCGCTTCCATCCGCGCCACCGCCTCCGCCCGCGGTTCGGTTCGACCGGCTTCTCGCATGCGCAGGTAGTAGAGTCCCTGCAGGCGGTCGGACGTGACGAAGCTCAGGGCAATGCGGTTCAGCCGTGGACTCTCCAGGATGTCCAGCAGTTGACTCCAGCTCAGGAAGCCTGCCAGCGGTGCCAGCTTGGCGTCGGCCAGAAGGACGGCAGGTGACAGGACCACCCCGACGGCTGACTCGGCCTCGATGGCTTCTTGCAAGACCCACATCTTCCGGTTCACCTCGTCGCTGTCGATTCGCTCACCATCAGCGTCCCGTATCACGATATTGAGGGAGCTGCTCCCACCATCCCGGTCGACGGCCTCTAGACCTTGGCGGAGTTCGCTCCCCTCAGCGAAGTACGACAGCAAGCCCGGGTCGGCGTTGAGGCGCGTCATTCCGATGGCGGCGAGCGCCACGAGCCCTACAAACACCAGCAGCCATCGCGTGCCGTGGCGCTCCGGCAGGTATTTGCCGACTCCGCCACCGACTCGCCCCTGGGCTGGTGTGGCACGCTCTGATGGAATGGCACGCAGGAACGTAGGGTAGACACCGTAGGCAATACCGATTGCCGTGGCCGTGCCAATGGCCCCTGCAATGCCCAACTCTCGAAGGGGCCGCGCCGAGGCTACGAGGAGACTCACGAAGCCCAGGAAGGTGGTCGTCATACACCAGAACGACGGCCACAGGGTAATGCGCACCGCATCGCGGACCGCGTCGCGCTCACCACCGTCCCGGCTTCGCCTCCAGTTCGAAGTCATGAACACGATGTGCGACAGCGTCACCACGAAGACGATGGTGACGATGTTGGCTGTCAGCAGTCCTATGGCGATGCCCAGGAGATGCGCGATGGAGAGGGTCACCGCGCAGGCAGTCAGGCACGTCGCCAACGTACCGAGAACGATTCGCCAGTCGCGATAGACCGCGCCGACCGCCAGCCCGAACACGATCAACGCCGCCAGGCTGAAGACCACGAGATCCCGAAAGAGATTGCGCCGGATGAGCTCTATGATGTAGGGAACGCCGGAGACCTCGAGGGCGAAATCGGGCGCCGCGGACCGCTCCACCACTGCCTCGATCCGCGGTATCAGGGTCTCCGGGTCGGTGCCGTCAGTTTGGGCAATGAGATTGGTGGCTCGACCGTCCGGCGTGCGTAGCAGTCGTCGCCAGAGCGGACTGCGTGAGGCATCGGACGTCGTGACGCTGTAGACGCTGATGACCCCCGCTACCTCCCCCAGTGCGACAGTCAGGTCGCCGACCGCGCTGCGATAGGTGTCGCCCTCGAGGTCGGGGCCCTCGGCGCGAATGATGATCTGGGGCGGCGAGGGGAAACGCCGGTCGATCTCCACCGAAGCCTGGAGCTGTGGATCCTCTGCCGCGAAGAAGAAGTCGGTCTCTACCCGGGGAGAAAGATCGATCCAGCGCAGCACGACGAACACACAGAGTCCGGCGAGACCGACATACGCCCACTCGGCCCCCAGCCGTCGGTTACCGCGCTCACCTAGACCATCCTTCACGGGTGAACCTCCGAGACACACACCGCCTGCGGCACGTAATGCCCCTTCCGCTACCGCACCATCTTACATTACGACACTACGCCTCGGCGACCCGGAGGTGCGCCGAAGCGCACCGTCGACGGGTGACACGTCGGCTCCCCGTGCTGCCAGGAATGGAGGAAGCACCATGAAGCGCGCTGCACTGGTCTTCGCACTCATTCTCAGTGTCTCGGCGATCCACGCCCCGACCAGCGCCGCGCAGGAGGAAGAGGTGCGGGCCGCCATGTCGGCGACCCTCGCGGCGTGGCGCGAAGGCAACTTTGAAGCGTTCGGCCAGTACTACCACCCCGAGACACGGGGCTTCTTCTTCGACGGCGGCCGGTTGGTGGTAGGGTTCAACCAGGCAGCTCTCCAGGCGGCCCACGACGCGGGCTTCAGGGCCACCATGGAGGTACAGGACATCGACGTCAAGGTGTACGGAAACGCCGCAGTCGCCATCGCCTACCTGGATGGCTCGATCACCCTGCCGGGTGGCACCGAGGAATCCGGCACCTGGCGCTATTCAGAAACCCGCATCAGGCAGGACGGCACATGGAAGATCGTGCAATACCACTTCTCGAAGCTGGCCGAATCACAAGGTGTTAGGTGATAGCTGCTGGGCGCTGCGGAGTCACTCCCTACCACCTAGTGTAGTGTATCACAAGTTCGTTGCTTGTTGCTCGCGGCGGTTGCATCCTGCAGGGCGCGTTGGTGCGGATTCATTGCCGGTGTCAGGTCCTGGGTGCTTGGTACTAGGGGATGCGCCAGGTCGGCACCCAAGACCCTGGCACCCAACACCGAGGACCCAGCACCGAACCCGCGAGCACTTAGCACCGAGTGCCGAGCACCTATCCCAGAATCCGTTCGACGGGCCGCGTGAGACACGTGGGACCGCCAGCCCCCTTGGCGCAGATTTCCGCCCCCTGGAACTCGTGCACTTCGACGCCCGCCTGTTCCAGCCGCGCCCGAGTCTGCGGGTTACCGGCAAGGACAATGCACTTTCTGGGGGCCACGGCGAGCACGTTGCAGCCCATGGTCGGGAACTCGTCATCCGGTACTTCAACCAGCTCGGTGCCGCGCCGCACCAAGGCCTCGCGGAACTGCACCGGTAGCAACGGCGAGTATACCAGAGCAAGGTCGTCATCGATCGGACTGATGATGGACATCAGGTGGAAGACGTCGCCTGGCCCCCGCCAGTGCGGCAGCGGCACGACGACCAGCTCATCAATGCAATCGTGCAGCAGCTCCCGGAGTTGCCTGATGCCTTCATCGTTAGTGCGGTAGCCCCGAGCGACGGCGAGTGTCCGTTGGTCGATCCAGACCACGTCGCCCCCCTCCACCCTTCCCTCCCCCGTGATGGCGCCATGGACCGGGATGCCCACTGCCTGACACGCTATCTCAACGGCGGCCGGCTCGGAGTGCCGCTCGTGCTTCCCCATGTTGCAGAGAATCATGCCTTGCTCACAGACGATCGACGTGTCTCGGACGTAGATCGAATCGAGGCCGACGCGGTCGTCCCTTGGCAAGAACACAAGCTCGAGGTTGCATCGCCTGAGCACGTCGACGAACCGATCGTACTCGTCGACTGCCTTCGTGAACTCGGGGCGGCCCTGGTAGTTCAACTGTCGCCACTGCCGTCCGATGGCTTGGTCACTCCCGAAGGCATCCCTCGCGTGCTTCACGACCATCCGCTGGATCGGGCCCACGTCCGTTTGGCAGAACGTCATGACTCCCAGTTGGCTAGCGCGGCATATGTCCGCCGGGCGCTTGCAGCCGGTGCCTGCCGGATTGCGTCGTCTGCGGCGAAACTCAACACCTGCTGACTACCGGACAGGCGAATCGCCTGGCTGGCTGGGGCGGCGCCACTTGGCCCACACGTATACGGGAACGCCGGCCATCAGCAGCAAGGAGCCCCAGTAAACGACCTCCTGGCCCGCGCCTGCTATCGCCCACGCCGAATAGAGAAAGGCCAACACCGCAACCACGTGGACGCGCCATGACCACTGCCTGCCGATCAACAGCGCAGCCAGACTGGACAGGAGGTACGGCAGCAGGCTGGCCAGGGTGGCAAGCAGAACTATGAAGGTGAACTGCTCCACCAGCCCCCTGGTGTAATTCATGGCCATGAGCACCGTGATCAACACGCTCGATACCACCAGTCCGGTCACCGGCGTGTGGCGCCGCGACACCCGGCTGAACGGAGCCGGGAACAGCCGATCCCGCGCCGCCGCCAGGGGCATCTGGCCCTGGAGCAGAATCCACCCATTGAGTGCGCCGAAGCAGGAGATCGCCGCACCCGCGGCAACGGCGTAGGACGCCCACGATCCCCACATCTCACTGGCGGCGTCGGCGAAGGGGGCGGTCGAGTCGGCCAGAGCTGCCGGCGGAAGGACGCCCATGACCGCCACACTACCCAGGATGTAGACCGCCGCCGTGAGCACCGTGCCGAGCATGGTGGCCCGGGGGATGGTGCGATTCGGATGCTCCACGTCCTCCGCCGGCACAGTTGCCGATTCCAGACCGAGGAATGCCCAGAGCGTCAAGGCGGCGGAAGCCGTGATCGCCGAGAATGAGGACCCACTACTCACGTTGAACGGTGTGAAGTTGCCCAGCCGGATGTACACGAGTCCCAACGTCCCGATGACCACCAGCGGCACGAGCTTGAGGATGGTGGTAACGAGCTGCACCGCGCCAGCCTTGCGGATTCCGGCCGCGTTCACCCAGGTGAGCAACCAGATGGCCCCCAGCGCGACACCCACAGCCAAGACGGGGCTGCTCTCCAAGGCGGGCCAGAACACTGCGAGATACCCAACGAAGGCAATGGCGATCGCGGCGTTCCCTGCCCAGATCGATATCCAGTAGCCCCACCCCACAAGAAACCCTGCAAAGTCGCCAAAGCCACGCCGGGTGTAGGCGTACGGCCCTCCCACCTGCGGCACCATCCGGCTCAAGCGCGCAAAGATGCTGGCCAGGAGCACGGCGCCGGTTGACGTAAGGAGCCAGCCGACGAGGCTGATGCCGCCGAAGGCAGCGAGGGAGGCGGGAAGCAAGAACACGCCCGACCCGATCATGTTGCCCACCACGAGGGCCGTGCTCATCCACAGGCCCAGCCCTCGTCTGGCGCTGGTCGGACTCCCTGATGGCAATTCCCCTCCCCGCGATTCGTGGCAAACACGCTCAAGGCCGAGGCACAATCTAGCCTCGACCCCCAACCCGAAACACCTTTGACGGGTGCGTCTGTCGCGTCCCCGGACCGGGGAGGGAACAATGCCGAAGGCAGCAGGCAACAGTGGCAAGAAAGCACAGGCGACCAGCTCGAAGCGAACCAGTCGGAAGAAGAAGCAGGTCCCGCCTCACTCCAGGGGCCTGGCCGCCTCCCGGCTGGCGTCGGCCTCGCCGCCGGCGACGGTCACGCGCCTGGCGGAAGCCATCGAGCAGGATGGCGGAGTGGCGCTGGTCACCTACCGAGATCCCCTGGGCGGCAACTGGCAGATCCTCGCCGGGCTTCCGATCGACGCCGTCGAGGCAACGCCTTTCCAGCGAGACCTGTCCGAGCCTCATGTGACTCGGCTGGCCGCGGCGATCGAGAAGCTCGATCGATACCTGGATCCCGTGATCGCGGTGCGCGTGGAGGGCGGCAAGTACTGGACGCCGAACGGGCATCACCGCTTGGCGGCCGTCCACCGCCTGGGTGGCAGGTCCATTGCGGCCCTGGTGGTCCCGGAACAGGAGGTGGCTCGCCGCATTCTGATTCTGAACACGGAGAAGGCGCACAATCTGCGAGAGCGGGCCCTCGAGGTCATTCGCCTGGCACAAGGGTTGGCCGAGTTGGACGACCGCCCGGAGCGGGAATTCGCCATCGAGTTCGAGGAACCAGCCCTCCTGACCCTGGGCCTGTGTTATCAAGAACGAGGGCGCTACTCCGGTGGGGCGTATCACTCGGTGCTCAAGCGGGTGGAGAAGTTTCTGGCGTCCAGGCTGTCTGAGGCGCTGGACACCCGGCGTCAGCGGTCAGCGCGGCTGCTGGAGCTCGACGACGTGGTCATTGCCGCCGTCAACGATCTCAAGGACCAGGGGTTCAAGAGTCCCTACCTCAAGGCCTTCGTCGTTGCGCGGATCAATCCCCTTCGCTTCAAGCGCGGAGCCAAGGCAGAATTCGACGAGACCATCGACAAGATGCTGCAGGCGGCGCGGCGCTTCGACGCAGCAAAGGTCCGAGTCGACCAGATCGCGGGGGCCGGAGGACCGCCGGAGGAGTGAGATAGGTCCCGCCGCGCAGCGCGTGGTCGGGTGACAATCGCCTCCTATCTCGACCGGGTACTGAACAAGGAGTGATACCGGGCGAGGCGCGAGTGGTGCGGGCGACGCAGGCTTCAGACGCGAGGCGCACGGCTGTGTCGACCCGCGTGGTTCAAGACGCGCGCTTGCCGAGCCCGCGTTTCACGCGAAGCGGACAGTGGAAGCAGGGCTGCGGCTGGGTGGCCGTCAACGCGGCGATCGCGCTCGGGCGCGCCGTGCCTGAGGACACGGCCGTCGTCGGCGGGAACTGGGTCGGAGGCTTCCCCCAGGCTGCCGGCGGCGGGCGCAGGAAGCAGCACCGAGCAGTGTTTGACCAGAGAATGACTGCTCCTGCGGCCGCGACTATGTAGATTGCAGCCGTCACGCCGCACCTTCGGCGTGCACCTGCGCCCAATGATCAGGTTGATGATCAAGTACCTGAGACACATTCACGACGGTCTCCGCCAGACCGAGCAGATCTACATGGTCGTGGTGGCCGTCGTGATCGGCCTCCTCGGGGGCCTGTGCGCCGTCGGCTTCCGGCTGCTCATCCAGGTCCTCAATCGCATCGCCTGGCAGCAGGGCCCCTACACCCTCGACCACCTCGCCGGTCTCCCCTTCTGGTGGAAGATCCTAGCCCCGACCGCCGGCGGGATCGTCGTGGGTTTGATCATTCACCGTTTCGCCCGTGAGGCAAAAGGGCACGGCGTGCCCGAAGTGATGGAGGCGGTGGCGTTGCGGGGCGGGCGCATCAGGCCCCGAGTGGTCGTCGCCAAGATGCTCGCCTCCGGCGTCTGCATCGGCTCTGGCGGGTCAGTCGGACGGGAGGGGCCGATTGTCCAGATCGGCTCCGCGCTGGGGTCCACCATCGGCCAGTGGCTGAAGATCGACCCACGGCGTCTTCGCACGCTGGTGGGGTGCGGAGCCGCGGCTGGTATTGCAGGGACCTTCAACGCTCCGGTTGCCGGAGCGCTCTTTGCGGTGGAGATCATTCTGGGGGATTTCGCTGTCGCCCAGTTCTCGCCCATCGTGATCTCTTCGGTGGCCGCCACCGTCGTGAGCCAGCGCTTTCTCGGAGATTTCCCCGCGTTTGAAGTGCCAAGCTACAGCCTGGTGCACGCCTCGGAGTTGTTCGCATATGCGGGCCTCGGCATTCTCGCGGCCCTCGTGGCTCTGGCCTTCATCCGCTCCCTGTACAAGCTGGAAGACGCCTTCGACAAGCTCCGCCTGTATCCGCCGGTGAGGACGATGCTCGGTGGCATGTGCATCGGCGTGATCGGCATCTGGCTTCCCCACATCTTCGGTGTGGGCTACGAGGCGATCAATGAGGCGCTGAACGGCACCTTGCTCT
>WVYX01000045.1 GCA_011772755.1 Gemmatimonadales bacterium | reverse complement strand
CTCTGAGCCCGACGCTCGAGCTGCCAACAACTGCCCGGGAAGCCTCATCCGAGTCGCCGGACAGCTCCAATACCAAGGGCGATACTTGCCAGGGAGCGATTCAAATTCCTACTGCGACGATCCGTGAGTAGGGCCGTGTCCGTCGATCGTTCGCAAGCTTCCGTAGGCCGCTTCCAAGCCTCCGTAGACCGTTTGGAAGCCTCCCCGGATCGTTCGCGAGCCGTATTTCGTCGTCGGCAAGCCGTATCTCGTCATCCGCAAACCGTGTTCCGTCGTTTGCAAGCCGTATCTCGTCGTTTGGGAGCTTACTCCGGGGCGCGGGGGGCTTTCAAAATGGTCAGGTGAAGCTTGTAAACGGCTTTGTTTTGCCCACCCACCCCCACAAGCAGGTATCCCATGCCACGCTTCGCCCGAAGCGAGCCTGAGATCGCTGCGCTCGCGCTCGAGCATGAGACCCACGAGGCGGAGGCCAACCGGCTGCGCGACTCGTGAGGAAGGCGTCCGTCCGCAATGGCCGGCTCGAGGTGTCGAATCGCCGCTTTGAAGCTTCAAAACGCCTTACTGAAGCTTCAAGACGGCGTTCTCCGGGCCTCCCTCCCAGGCCGCTGGGTTCCGTCAAGACGGTCACCGTGGTGCTCTGGCAGCCGTCCGCGATGCTAGCCCCCAGTCCGTGCGGCGTGCGGGGTACTGCGTGGATTCGAGAGAACCCAGTAGCTATGGGTGAGCACTCAGTCACATCGAGGACCACAAGGGGGGGACCGAGGGGGAGAAGGGGCAGAAGGGGCAGGGGCCTGGCCGTCATCCTCCTCCCCCAACTGCCACTTCTCCCCCCCTCCCCTCCCCCCTCCCTTGCGCCGCCCCTCGGAGCACGTACTTTATCCTATAAAGTCCTTTACCTTCACCGGCCTCCGTGGGGGACACGTGACCATTCCGACGCACGAGGACCAGGAAAACGCCAAAGAGACCCTGGCGTATATCCGGCGCACCATGGAATCGGCCTCGACCTTCACCGCAGTCTCCGGCTGGGGACTGGTGACCGTAGGCGGCATCGGCCTGTTGGCAGCGTGGCTCGCATGGAGTGGCGGGCAGAATACCGATCTGCGGGTGTGGATCCCCGCTGCCCTCGTCTCGGTGGCGGTCGCCACGGTGCTGAACTGGACCAAGGCGCGTCACCTGGATGTGCCCCTTTGGTCTGGGGTGTTCCGCAAGATCGCATGGGTCATGATTCCGGCGATGGCGGCAGGCGCGCTGCTCACAGTCGCCCTTGCGGAACAGGGGGTGTCCGATCTCCTGCCGGGCACGTGGCTCGCCCTATACGGGGCTGGCGTCACCGCCGGAGGTACGTTCTCGGTGCGGGCGATCCGCTGGATGGGAGTGGCGTTCCTCATATTGGGCGCCGGCGCACTGTTGCGGCCCGACGTGGGCCTCGTGCTCCTGGCCGTCGGGTTCGGCGGCCTCCACGTGGCCGTTGGCCTCGACATCGTTGTGAGGCACGGTGGGTAGCCCGACCTCGGAGGTCCTGGACCGGCTAATTCACGAGCGCATCCGCTTGGGGATCGTTTCGGCGCTCGCGGCCGAAGAGCGCATGAGTTTCGCCGATCTCAAGCGGGTGTTGAGAACCAGCGACGGTAACCTGAGCGTTCACGCTCGCAAGCTGGAGGAGGCTGGCTACGTCAAGGTGAGCAAGGGTTTCGAAGATCGGAAACCCAGGACTGAATACCGACTCACCCCTAAAGGGCGCCGAGCGCTGGAGATGTATCTCGAGCAGATGGAGACCATCTTGAGCGAGGCACGGGACGCGCTGGAGCGGACATGAGCGGGCTACACGTGGGGATCATCATGGACGGGAACGGGCGGTGGGCCCGCGCGCAGGGGAAACCCCGCTGGCGGGGACACCTTGCCGGCGTAGACAGCGTGCGCGACGTGGTGCGCGGTGCGCCCGACCTGGGGGTTACGACGCTCACCCTTTACGCCTTCTCCAGCGACAACTGGAAGCGGCCGCGGGGCGAGGTAGGCCGCCTGTTCTGGCTCCTCAGAGAGTACTGTCAGCGCGAGCGCGCGGAGCTAGTGGAGAACGGTGTGCGGCTCACCCAAATCGGGCGACGCGACCGGATCCCCAAGTCTGCCCTTGCCGAGCTCAAGAAGACGGAGCAGGCCACTGCCCGCGGGCGACGCCTCCACCTCCGCCTCGCCATCGACTACAGTGCCCGTTGGGCCATCAGCGAGGCCACCAAGAGGCTGGCCCGCCGGGTGGAGCAGGGCCGGCTGGACTGCAAGGCGATCTCATGTGACACGCTGCGTCGCGCCATCGCCAACGGCGTCCCCGACCCCGATCTCATCATCCGCACGGCAGGCGAGCAGCGACTGTCGGACTTTCTCCTGTGGGAAGCCGCCTACGCCGAGCTGTATTTCACCTCCGTGCTGTGGCCCGACTTTCGGCGGGGCGAGTTGGCGTTAGCCCTCTCGGAGTTTCAGCAGCGTGAGCGGCGGTTCGGCGGGGTCTTGGATGCCGGAGATGCTGCCGCCACGGCGGTAGGGCAGTAGGGCGGAACGGCGAACGACGGAACGATGGAACGACGGTACGACGGTACGACGGAAGCTACGCGCGGGAGTTGGTCCGGCGTGGCCGCTTGCCAAGTGACTCGTACAACCTCCAGGTGAGCTTCCCAGCTCGATCACGCAAGGCGTTCAATCTCTCCCACGCTTCACGGGTCAGGTAACCGAGGTTCTCCGACAACAAGAGAATGTACGACAGCTCGGAGAGGGACCCCAACGCGATGTCCAGGAATCGTCGGAACTCGCGGGCCCCGCGTTTAGCCGAGCCCTCGGCGATATTGGCCGCTGAAGAGAAGGCCGCACGCCGAGCCTGAGCCGTCAATCCGTACCGCTCATCGTCAGGGAATGTGCGGCTGGCACCATAGACTTCCAGGACGAGCTGGTGGCACACCTGCCAGGCATCGAGACGCCCGTATGGCATCATGATTCCCAACCCTAGCACCTGACGATCCGCGAGCCATAACCAATCCATTGCCAGACGGTCCATTTCCACGCCAACCTCCTTCCGTCGTTCCATCGTTCCGTCGTTCCATCGTTCCGTCGTTCCATCGTTCCATCGTTCCGCCGTTCCGTCGTTCCATCGTTCCGCCCTTCCGCCCTTCCACCGATCCGATCAGTTTTGGGTTCTTGGTGCCCGATACGCCCCGCACCGGAATCCGAGGTTCGCCCCATGCGCACGCTGATCATCCCACTCACCACCCTCACAACCGCCACGACGCTCCTAGCGCAGCAGCCCACCCCTTCCCCCGGAGTGAGGTACGATCGCCTGCTCATCAGGAACGCGCTGGTTATCGATGGCGCCGGCAACCCCACCCGGGGACCGTTCGACATCGTGGTGGAGGGCTCGACCATCGCGAGCATTCGGCCACACCGCGCCGACGCCAACATCCGGGCGGACCGCGTGATCGATGCCACCGGCATGCACGTCATGCCCGGGATCATCGACCTCCACGGGCACATCATGTTCAGCCGTAATCGGGAGCCGCTGCCCAAGGACTACGTCTACAAGCTGTGGCTGGGACACGGGATCACCACGATTCGCGAACCGGGGTCCGGTGAAGGCATCGACACGGTCGTGCACCACGCCCGCCTATCAGCGGAGAATCGCATCGCCGCGCCGACCATCATCCCCTACGCCGTACCGGGCGGCACTACACCCGAGCAGGGCCGGGCCTCTGTGCGACGTCTCAAGGAGCGGGGGGCAATGGGACTCAAGGTGTTCGTCCTGCGGCCGGACGTGTGGGAGGCCGTCATGGACGAGGCCCACAAGCTGGAGTTCCCGGTGGCCACCGACATGAAGATTCAGGAGTACGACGCACTCGATGCGGCCCGACTGGGAGTGCGGACCATCGAGCACTGGTACGGGATTCCGGATGCGGCGATCCCCGGCCCTCAGGATTTCCCCGAGGCCTACAACTACGACAATGAGCTCGACCGCTTTCGCTGGGCGGGGGACCTCTGGCGGCAGGCCGACCCGGATCGCCTGTCATCGGTGCTGGACACCATGCTGGCACACAACGTGAGCTGGGACCCCACCCTCGCGGTTTACGAGGTGAATCGCGACCTGGTCCGCGCCCAAAACCTCCCGTGGTTCGATGCGTACGCCATGCCCAACCTGCTCGCCTTCTTCGAACCGGATCCCAGCCGCCACGGGTCCTACCACTTCGAATGGACCACCAACGACGAAGTGATGTGGCGGGAGAACTACCAGATCTGGATGAAGTGGGTGCGGGAGTACGCCGCTCGCGGCGGCAACGTCACCGTGGGATCGGACGCCGGATTCATGTACCACCTGTACGGCTTCGGCACCATCAGGGAGCTGGAGTTCCACCGTGAGGCTGGGTTCCACCCCATCGAGGTGATCCAACATGCGACCTGGAACGGCGCCAAAGCCCTGGGGCTCGCCACCACCGGCGTGGTCCGCCCAGGGTTCGAGGCTGACCTCCTGGTGGTGGACGGGAATCCGCTACACAACCTGAAGGTGCTCTACGGCACGGGCGTCACGGTGGAGGAGAACGGGCGCATGGTGAGGCGCGGCGGTGTGAGGTTCACCATTAAGGATGGGATCGTGTTCGACGCGCCGGCCCTCCTCGAAGAGGTCAAACAGATGGTGCGCCAGGCGAAGCAACGGACGGCAGCACCGTAGTGTGGTGTGGTCTGCCGCCGATTGATCGACCAGCGGACTCTGATTCGTCTCGGTGAAACAGTAGGGGCTAGCGTGCTACGCCCCCACACCTCGCCCCCAGAGCAATCCGCGTTCAGAGAATCATCCGCGGCAGGGAACGATCCGACCGCGGTCCGTGTAGTCTCCCAGTACTTGGCTTCTCCCCCGGGGCCACCGGTGACAGGTGACGGGTCTCAC
This sequence comes from Gemmatimonadales bacterium, assembly GCA_011772755.1. Classification (GTDB taxonomy): domain Bacteria; phylum Gemmatimonadota; class Gemmatimonadetes; order Gemmatimonadales; family GWC2-71-9; genus WVYX01. Next base: position 19,916 of record WVYX01000045.1, on the reverse strand, counting down.
GGCAGGCTGGGAAATCTTGCCGTAAGTTGTTTCGCAATCGTTGCTTAGGACCAAATGATGCTGGCTTGGCAATCCCCGAGTAGCCTCACAACGGCGGGACTGGTGATCCTGGGACTCGCGTGTGCCCGTCCCGCACTCTGCCAGGGGGGCCGGCAGCCGCGTGGGGCTGGGCAGCCGGCCGCCGGGGTTCTCGCCCTGTATCTAGTCGGTTCCGCGTTCGACGCAGCCGCATTGCGTTCGAGCAGCGCACGGCAATCAACGACCACCGCGGGTTCTTTCACGGCAGTCGACGCTCGCTGGCTGAGGCCCACTGGCCTGAGCTCCGAGCAGGCGCTCGGTCTCGGCAGGTCGCGGGTGTTTGAAGTCGCCGACCAGCGTAGCGTGTGGATGAAGGCAGCTGCCAATGGGAGTTCGCCACCGTTTCTCGGTCCGAAGGCCGAGCAGCACCCCGCCACACTGTCGCTTTCGGCGGCGCTCCTTCCACCGATCCAGGCGGTGAGTCGATTCCCGGTGCACCTATCCTTTCACAACGTCCTGAGCATCATCCCCGAGCGTCGTGCCATGGAACATGTCTGGCCGGGTATCCGGGGCGCCGGCCGAGTGGTCCGAGTCTACTGCGGCGTCAAGTTCTAGCACGCACACGAAGGTTATCTTTGGGCCCATGGCTGTGATCGTGCGCAGTGTGATCGCTGCGACCCTGGTGGCGTTGTTCGCGGCACCTGGGGCGGCCCAGGACGACACCACGCCGGCGAGGGTTAGTTGGCTCCCGCCTGAGCCGGTCCAAGGCTCGCTCGTCCGACTGGTCATCCAGCTCGCGGATGGGCACGTCACCGGCGACAGCGCACCGAGCGTCACGGGACACCTCGCGGGACAACCTCTGCACTTCGAGCCCGATCTGCTGGGTGGGTTCCAGGCACTTGGTCCTATCCCAATGCACAGCCAGGGGAGCATCCCTCTCACCCTGACGATCCGGTACGCCGACGGGGACAGCACACACCAGTTCGTGCGCATCCCCGTGACCGCAGGCGAATACCCTGTCGAGCGTCTTCGGGTCGCGCGCCAGTTCGTCGAGCAGCCTGATTCGGCGCTCGCCGCCCGCATCGCCGAAGAGCGCGACCGGGCGCGGGAGGTGTCACGACGCACCCACAGGACCCCGCGGGTATGGCGCGGTCAGTTCACCCGACCCACGCCGGGACGCATCACCAGCGAGTACGGCAGGCGGCGGGAGTTCAACGGCCAGCTACAGAGCCGGCACTGGGGCGTCGACTTGGACGGGGAGCTCGGCACACCGGTCGTCGCGGCGAATCGCGNNCGGGCGGGTCATCTACCTCGACCACGGGCACGGCCTGGTCACCGCCTACTTGCACCTGAGCGAGATCGGCGTGGCAGCAGGCGATACGGTTTCCCGCGGCCAGATCATCGGAGCGATCGGCGCCTCGGGCAGAGTGACCGGACCCCACCTGCACTGGACGGCGAAGTACGGGAACGTGACAGTGAATCCGATGAGTCTCTTAGAGCTCGACCTGTCGACGTTCGGCGCACCGAAGCCTTGAGCCGTCAGCCTTCAGCCGTCAGCCTGCAATTCGCAGTTCGCAATTAGCAATTCGGATAAGTCCCTGGGTTAGGCGTTCCGTCGTTCCGTCCTTCCATCGTTCCGTCGTTCCCTCGTTCCGTCCTTCCGTCGTTCCGCCCGACCGCCTCCACGAGCACCGGCTCCAACACCCTCCACACGTTCTCGGCGACGATTCGTTGCCCTTCGGCTGTTGGATGAATCCCGTCCGCCTGGTTGAGCTCGGCAACGCCACCGACGCCCTCCAGCAGGAAGGGAATGAGCGTGGCGTCGTGCTCCCGGGCAATGTCAACGAACACCTGACGAAACTCCCGGGTGTAGCGCCGACCGAGGTTGGGTGGGGCTTCCATGCCGGCGATGACGACGCGGGCGCCGCGGTGGGCGGTGCGGGTGCGGCTGATGATCTGCTGTAGGTTCCGCTTCATCTCGACGGGGGGCTGACCCCTGAGTCCATCGTTGGCGCCCAGCTCCAACACCAGGACGGCGATGGGCTCACGCAACAGCCAATCGATGCGACGCAAACCGCCAGCCGACGTCTCTCCACTCACCCCGGCGTTGACCACACGAAACGGCAGCCCAGCAGAATCGATCTTCCCTTGGATGAGGGCTGGAAACGCCTGGTCGAGTTCAAGCCCGTAACCAGCCGTGAGGCTGGTGCCGAGAACCAGCACGACACCACCTTCCGCTGTTCCCTCGTTCCGACGTTCCGCCGCCTCCACCCCCCCTGCCGCTTCTGTCGCCCGCCCCCTCCGCACCACCACTTGGCGGTCTGACGACGACTCGCATGCCCAAAGCAGCACGCAGCCCAGCAACAGCAATATCTTTCGAGCCATGATCATCCAAGCCGAACACCTGGAACAAACTTACATCAGTGGGGGCCGCCCGCTCACGGTGCTCAGGGACATCAACCTGGCCGTCGAGTCCCAGGGCTTCGTGGCAGTCGTGGGACCCTCCGGCAGCGGGAAGACTACGCTGCTCGGCCTCCTGGCCGGCCTCGACCGACCCACCAGAGGGACCGTTCGCATCGACGGACAGGATCTCGGTCCACTCTCCGAAGACGAACGGGCACGGATACGCGCGGAGAAGATCGGGTTCGTGTTTCAGACGTTCCAGCTCATCCCGACCCTTACGGCGTTGGAAAACGTGCTGGTTCCGGTGGAGCTGCACCCCGATCCGACGTTCGGGCGCAGGGAACGAGCGGACCAACGGGCCAGGGAGCTCCTGGCGCGCGTGGGACTAGCGCAGCGGACGCACCATTATCCGGCGCAGCTCTCCGGTGGAGAGCAGCAGCGGGTGGCCCTCGCGCGGGCGTTTGCAAATGAGCCCAGGATCCTCTTCGTGGACGAGCCGACCGGAAACCTGGATACCGACACCGGCCGCGCGGTGATCGATCTCTTGGTCACCCTCAACACGGAGGAGAGGACCACGCTGGTCCTGGTCACCCACGATCAGGAACTCGCCCGGCGGGCCCACCGTGTCATCCACCTCTCGGGCGGAGCGATCGTCTCCGACACTGGAAGTCGGTCCGCGTGAATCGGCGGTTCATTCTGGCCATGGTCTCGAGGGAGACCCGCTCGAGCTGGCGTCGCATCGCTCTGTACACGGCATGCATCACGCTGGGCGTGGCTGCCTTGGTGGCAATCAACTCCTTCCGCTCCGACATGAGCCGCGCCATCCACAGGGAAGCTCGGGCGCTGCTGGGGGCGGATCTGGAGTTGCGGAGTCGCGAGCCGTTTCCCCAACCGGTGCAGAACCTTCTCGATTCCGCAGTCCAGGCAGGCACACCGGTCTCCTACGTCACCAGCTTCTCCTCCATGGCTCTGGTGGAACGGAGCGGCCGCACGCGCCTAGTGGAGGTTCGCGCGCTGGCGGGTGGGTACCCGTACTACGGGCAGATCAGCACCGAACCGGCGGGCCGGTGGACAGCCCTCGCATCGGAACGGGTGGCGCTGGTAGATCCCTCCGTGCTGGTGCAGCTCGATGCCAGCCTTGGCGATACGGTGCGCATCGGTCAGGCCGACTTCCCGATCGATGCCGCCGTCACCACCGTACCCGGAGAAATCGGGATCCGCGCCGCCATCGGACCGCGGGTGTACATCCCCGGCGCGTATCTCGACGAAACGGAGCTGCTCCGGTTCGGCAGCCGGGCCCGGTATGCGGCATACCTGCAGATCGAGGACGCCGAAGAGGTCCAGCAATTTCTCGACGAGCACGAGGACCTCTTGGAAGATCAGCGGGTGGGATACGATACGGTCGAAGAACGCGAGGAGGCGTGGGCCGAGTCCCTGGATGTCATGGCCCGGTTCCTCGGTCTGGTGGGCTTGATGGCCTTGCTTCTGGGTGGCTTGGGCGTCGCCAGCGCCGCCCACGTATTCGTGAGGCGTAAGCTCGAGACGGTGGCCGTGCTACGGTGCCTGGGCGCCACACAGCGAACCGTGTTCTTGGTGTACCTCCTCCAGGCGGCGCTCATGGGGGTACTCGGCGCGGCCGCCGGCGCAGCCCTGGGCATTGGCGTGCAAGCTGCGCTGCCACGAGTGCTCGCTGACTTCTTACCCCTGGACGTGTCCCCGAGACTCCACGGGTTAGCGGTGCTCTCAGGCTTCGGCATCGGCGTCTGGGTGGCGCTGCTGTTCGGCCTGCTCCCACTCCTCACCGTCCGAGACGTTCCTCCCCTGCGGGCGCTGCGCCGGCCGTTCGATGAGCCGACACCACGTCGGGATGTCTTGCGAGTCGCGGCCTACGTCGTGCTCGTCGGGAGCATCATAGCGTTGAGCCTGTGGCAAGCACCCTTTGTGTGGGCGGGGCTGGCGTTCGCTGGCGGCGTCGCCATGGGTGCTTCCGTGCTTTGGGCGGTGGCTGCGGCGCTCATCAAGGCGACTCGACGGTTCTTCCCCGACCAAGCGCCGTACGTCGTTCGCCAGGGCGTTGCCAACCTGTTTCGGCCCCACAACCAGACGGTAGCCGTAACGCTTGCCGTGGGGTTCGGCGTGTTTCTTCTCAGCACCATGCACCTGGTGCAGCGGAACCTCCTCACCCAGATCGAGATCGAAACCGGCCCTGATCGCCCCAACCTCGTGGTGTTCGACATTCAAGCGGATCAACGGGAAGGCGTCGAACACCTGATCTCCGAAAGAGGCCTGGGGATTCGTGAGGTAACACCGATCGTTCCCGCACGGATCGCCGAGATCAACGACCGCACCGTCGAGGAGCTGCTAGCTGACACGGTTGGACCGCGTGCCAGCCGGTGGGCGTTGAGGAGGGAGTATCGGCATACGTATCGGGATACGATGGTGGCGTCTGAACAGCTCGCTGAGGGCGAGTGGTGGGGCTCGGAGTCGGGGGGAGGAGGGGGAGGAGGGGCAGAGGGCGGCAGGGAGAGGCAGGAGGCGGCAGGGGCGGTACCAGCGGCAGAGCCGGCAGGAGAGGGCGTGGCCGCAGCAGAAGGTTCGCAGCGCCGAGAAGTGCACCGCGTGTCGATGGAAGTGGACCTCGCAGCAGAACTCCGCGTGGAAGTAGGCGACCGCATCACTTGGGACGTGCAAGGGGTCCGGCTCGAGACGGAGATAGCGAGCCTGCGCCATGTGGATTGGGCTCGGTTCGAGCCCAACTTCTTCGTAGTCTTCGAGCCCGGCGCGCTAGAGCAGGCACCGCAAACCTACGTCACCCTGGTCCGCGTTCCCGCTGCGCTCGAGCGGGCCGAGCTACAGCGCGATCTGGTCCGACGCTATCCCAACATCTCGGCGCTGGATCTATCCCTCATCATCGAGACGCTCGACAGAATCCTGGGGAGCGTCTCGTCCGCGATTCGGTTCATGGCTGTGTTCAGTCTTGCCAGTGGTCTGATTGTGCTGCTGGGCGCGATTGCCACCTCACGATTTCAGCGCTTGCGGGAAAGCGTACTGCTGAGAACGCTGGGCGCCCGAACGAAGCAGGTGGGGAAGATCCTCGTCACGGAGTATTTCGCCCTGGGTGCGCTGGCCGCGCTCACCGGCACCCTCCTCGCCGGGGTCGCCGGGTGGGGGCTGGTCACCTTCTTCTTCGAGATGACCTTCCGACTGCCGGTGCTGACGCTGGTCTGGCTGTTCCTGGGCGCCGCCATGGTCACGACGGTCATCGGGCTGCTGGGGAGTCTGGAGGTGTTCAGGAAACAACCCTTGGCGGTGATGAGGCAGCTGGGGGAGTAGGTGAGCGGTGCGGGGTGAGCAGTGCGCGGGATGCACCAGTCGGTGGTGAGTGGTCGTGTGGTTTGCTTCGGACCTCGCGGGCCCTTTTCTGCCCCCGACGCAAACCACCAACCACAGACCACTCACCTACTTCAACCGCTCACCCCATGGCGTAGCCCGCAGCAACGTCAGCGCGTAGGCACCACCCCCACAATCCTCAACGGTCCCCCGCTCCCTCCCTCGATCTTCATCGGCAGGGCAATCACGTACCCACCGGCCTCCGGCATCCGGTCCAGATTCGCCACATTCTCGAACGCCGGAATCTCGGCGGCGAGCAGGACCTGGTGGGACTCGAAGTCGGACGACTGCCCGTAGTCAATGCTCGGCGTGTCAATGCCCAGGGCGGCAATCGAACGCTCCTCAACCAGCCATCGGGCTGCCGTCGGCTCCAAGCCCGGGAAATGAAGCAACGGAATGGCGTCCTCACCTCGCACGTCCGTTCCCAGGTACGCCGCCGCATCCGGCCAGTGGCGACCCCACCCCGTACGCAACAACACGATGGCACCGTCAGGCATCGGGCCGTGCACTGCCTCGAACGCCTCGAAATCCGCAATGCTCACCAGGTAATCGGCGTTGGCCGACGCATTGGCCTCCACGTCGATGACCACCGCCGGTCCGATCAACCGGCTCAGGGGAATCTGGTCTGCCGTGGGCTTGCCTTCGGCGAAATGGATCGGCGCATCGAAATGGGTGCCGCCGTGCTCGGCCGCGCTGAAGTTGTTAGCGGCGTAGTAGTACCCCGCCTCGGTGACGCCGGATGCCACCTGCTCCAGCCCGAATGGCTCCGCCGTGGGCCAGTAGATGGTCTGGGCGTTGTAGGAATAGGTGAGGTCGATCCACGCTGACGAGTCGGCGAACAGCGCGGCGACTTCGTCTTGGGGCGGCGCGCAGCCGAGCCCGGAGATCCCAAGAACAATGAGCAGCGACGCAATGGGCACCGCTGACCGGCCCTCTTGGGCTGATGTAGATGGGCGACGTTTGGCAATGCCCCTCCAGCCGCACTCCAGACAGCACCGCCGCTCCAGTCTCAGTACCTGTAGGGGTAGCGGTAACACGTAACGCTCCGTGGTCTCATGACGGTGGGGACAGGTCCGGCGGTTAGGTATGAGCAGCCAGACCACAGCACTACCAATATGACTCGCAGCAGGACGGTGGCCAGGAGGATGGGAACGACGAGAAGGGAGATATCCATGTGAACTGCTCGGCATTCCCTGCAAGCTAGGGCCGAGCAGGTGTGCGTCAACCGGGGCGTGGATGCCCATCTGAGGAGCGGGCTCGGCAGACAACCGCAAGTTTGATGTGGGTCAGGCCCTGAACGAGGCTAGGCCGAAGGCCGCGCCGTGGCGTCAGTCCCGCCCGTTCGGCCCGCAGATGTCAGACGCACCTGGTAGGTGCCGACCTCCTTCTCTGCGCATCGGCGAACATCAGCACCGAGGATCATGGCCAGGATCTGCGCACCGAAACGGACACCGAGGCAAGGCACTTGGAGCCGGAGCGCCCGCTGGAGGTACGCCGACTCGTCTTGCAGAAATTGGCGCTGGCGTAGATCATACGCCGCCATGGGGGTACCGCCAATCAGAATGGCGTCGAATTCCCCAGCCGGAGGCAGATATTCGTCCCGGTAGGGATGAACCACGCTGTAGTCCACCTCATGGTCAATCAGGTACTGCTCGCACAGACCGAAGCCTTCGACATCGCAACTGTGGATCGCCAGAATCCTCATGTCGTTCAGCCCATGCCCCACTGAGCCCGCAACCAGGAGACCCTCCGTGGAGGTAGCTGTGTCAGTCAATGCCATAGTACGAATCCAGCCCCCGCTGCAACCCCAACGTCCCCTCAGTCGTCTAAACCAGATAGAGCCCTCAAGCGAGTCCATCATGATCTCGAGGCTGGCGCGTTACCTGTTGTTCGCTTCTCTCTGCGCCGTCGCCGCCTGCAGCAGCGGAGCTGGTGCCGGCGGCACCCACGGCTCCTGGCGCGCTGCGGTGGATACCGTGGGAGACACGGTGGTGGTGCGTACCACCTCCGGGAGCGTTTGGGGCGACACGACCTTCCTCGAGCCGGAGCTAACCATCGGCGTGTTCGATGGGGCCGACTACGAGATGTTCGGCAACATCGTGGCGCTGGCAGTGAGCGACGCCGGCGAGATCTACGTGCTGGACCGCCAGGTGCCTGCAGTCCGCATGTTCGGACGCGACGGAGCCTATCTCGGCGACCTGGGGCGCGAAGGTGGCGGACCCGGCGAGTACAAGCGGCCCGCCTCACTGGCCATTCTCCCTGACGGCCGCATCCTGCTGCGGGATCGCGGGAACGGACGTATCAACGTGTACACCGCCGACGGCCAGAGCCTTCCGAGCTGGCGGCTCCCCAGCGGCGGCACCTTCGGCACCAGCCGCCCAATGGACGTGGACACCGCGGGGAACACGTACACCATGGTGCTGCTGCAGGTGGGCGTCGACGTCACCGAGTGGACGTACGGCCTCGCCCGGTTCACGCCCGATGGCGAGCACACGGATACCTTGCGAGCTCCCGCCTGGGACTTCGAGCCGCACCAGGTGGTGGCTCGACGGGAGGGGAGCAGCAGCTCGACCAGTGTTCCCTTCTCCCCGTCGGTGAGCTGGACCCTCAGCCCCTTCGGCTACTTCGTGGGCGGGTTGAGCACTGACTATCGCATCGACCTCTTCCGGCTGGACGAGTCCGTGCTCCGGATCGAGCGGGACTGGACGCCCGTACCGGTCGTGGGCGCCGAGAAGGCCGAGCGGGAGCGGGAGATCGTCGAGAACTTCAAGCGCCTGGCCGGGAGCTGGAAGTGGAACGGCCCACCGATTCCGGACACCAAACCGCCGTTCCGCGACATCATGGTCGACGACGATGGCCGACTCTGGGTGCGGGTATCCCAGCCGGGGTACGAGTATCTCTCCGAGGAGGAAGCGCGCGAAGAGGAGCGGCTCTCGGGGCGGCCGCAGCTGCGGTACCGGGAATCAGTGGCGTTCGACCTGTTCGACCGGGACGGCCGGTTCCTCGGGCCCGTCAGGGTGCCTGAGGACCTCCAGACCTACCCCGAGCCGATCGCCCGAGGCGATACAGTGTGGGCCGTNNTGGACGCCGCGAGCGCCCATAGGGGACGCAAGTACCCCATCCTACGCGGCGGAGCCCGGGCTTCAGCCCGGGCCCCACGGAGGACCTCACTGCGACGCCGTGGGCGTCGATATGCTCTTGCTGCGTTCGATGGACTGAAGAGCGAGATACCTCTCGCCGAACCGCTCCATGTTTTCCACTTCAGTCTGGTACTGATCGTAGTGCCGCTCCTCATCAGCCACGAGGTCTTCGAAGATCCGTTTCGTGGCAGAATCGGCATTGGCCCCGCACTCGTTCGCCCACTCGTTGTATTCCCTGGCGCTCTGCTCCTCCATGGCCGCGGCCCGTTCCAGCATCTTACGGACGTCGTGGATCTGCTGCACTTCCTCTGACGCTTTCATCTCCACCTCTCCCCTGAGGAAGAGGATTCGCTCTGCTGCGCGCTCAACGTGGAGCATCTCTTCGATCGCCGTCTTCTTGAACAGGTTGGCCAGAAGATCATACCCCTGATCATCACAGCGAAAATGGAAGTACATGTACTGATGAACCGCCGACAATTCGTCCGCGACCGTCTTGTTCAACAACTCGATGCTCTTCTCATACATGACCCTGCCTCCTCCGTCCCGAATTCAGCCCCTGTGTTCCAGCCTATCGGGGCGCAGCATGCAACGCCACGACAGCCACACCCACCCACGACTTCACCGCCCGCCCGTGTCACGATGCCCCGATCCGCCAGCCGATTGCTGCCGGTGAGCCACATGACGATAAGGCGCCACATGGCCGGCTCCGGGACGAGAACCTAGTGGCAGTGAGGTTGGCCGAAAGGTATCCTCGGCTACACTTGTCAGGCTATGGGCATGCGCGGCGTAACGGCTCGAAGCGGAGAGCGCCCCCGCCGAGCAAGCCGTGGCGATGTTCGACCGCGAGAGTATTATACGCTGCCACACATGGGCACGAACACACCAGTCATCGAAGCCCGCGACCTGACGAAATACTACGGCGACACCGTGGGCGTAGAGGGGCTCGACTTCACCGTCGAGCCTGGCGAAGTATTTGGCTTCCTCGGCCCCAACGGCGCCGGCAAGACCACTACCATCCGCCTGCTGCTGGACCTCATCCGACCCACCCGCGGCGAAGCCCGCCTGCTGGGCCGCTCGACCCAGGACCCTGCGGTGCGCTGCTCCGTGGGTTACCTGCCGGGTGAACTGTCCCTGGACGAGCGCCTAACAGGCCGGCGGATGCTCGAATACCTCGACGCCTTGCGCCCCCGGGGAACACCGCCGGCGGACCCTCGCCGGCGGGCGGAGGTCTGCGAGCGACTACAGCTCACCGCTGCCGATCTGGAGCGAGTGATCCGGGACGACTCCCGGGGAACCAAGCAGAAGATCGGTCTCGCCTCCGCGTTGCAGCACGATCCCGACCTACTCATTCTGGACGAGCCAACCACCGGGCTCGACCCGCTGGTGCGCGAAGCGGTGTTCGAACTTCTGACCGAAGCTGGGCGGGCCGGCCGCACGGTGTTTCACTCCTCCCACGTGCTCTCGGAAGTCGATCGCACGTGCACCCGAGTGGGCATTCTCCGTGAAGGACGGCTGGTCGCGGTGGAGCGGATCGACGACATGCGGAAGACTCTGGTGCGGAAGATGGTGGTGCAATTCGACGGTCCCGTGCCGGTGGCCGAGCTGGACCTCCCAGGAGTGGAGGTGACGCTGGAGGGCGCCGGCCACGCGGAACTCCGCGTGGCCGGCGAGCTGGACCCGCTGCTCCGGGTGCTGGCGCGCCATGCGATTCGAAACCTCGCTTTTCCCGAGCCGAATCTCGAGGACGCGTTCGTCCGCTATTACCGAACCGATGCCGGCGGTCGCGAATGATCAGGGCACTGGTGGGGCGGAACCTCAGACATCAGGGCCGGCTGATCGTTGCATTGACCCTGGGTCTCGCGGTAGTTGAATTGCTCATCGTTCAACTGGCGGGGCTGCTCGAATCCGGCCCCGGCCTGCGCGATCTGGTCGGGGCGATGCCCCTTCCCGTGCAGGAACTCTTCGGCGCCCAGCTCCGGCTGGCGTCTTTCTCAGCGGCTGTCGCGTTCGGCTTCCAGCACCCAGTGGTGCTCGTCGCTGCGTTGGCCCTGGTCATCGTCGGCAGCACGATACCGGCGGGCGAGAAGGAAACCGGGACCCTCGATCTCGTGCTGGCCCGACCCATCCGCCGAGGGTGGTACTTCTCCAGCTCCCTGGTGCTGGTCCTCCTCGCCTCGGTGCTCCTCCCCGGGGCACTACTCATCGGCGGCATCGTGGGGCTGGGACTGGTGGACGCACCCGACGAGCTCCAGTGGACGCGGTACACGATGAGCGCGGTGGGACTGGCGACGCTGCTCCTGGCCCTGGGTGGCGTTTCCCTGCTGCTTGCGTCCGGAGCGCGGCGTCGTGGGCCCGCGGTCGCCCGGGCCGTGGCACTCATTCTCGTGCTGTACCTCCTGGAGGTGTTTGGGGATCTCTGGTCGAGTCTGGGCTGGATTCGCTGGGCCAGCCCGTTCCACTACTTCAATCCCATCCAGTCAGCCATAGCGGGACGCACGCCCGTCGTGAACCTGCTGGTCTTGCTTGCGGTATTCGCTTTGACGACGGCTCTGGCCTTCGTGCAGTTCAACCGGCGAGACGTGTGACAGCGCGAGTGGGCACTACCTAAACGAGCCGCGCTCTCTGCTACTCAAGCATCTTGCGTATCGTCCCCTCGTACTCCGGGAAGTACTGCCCGATGACGGGAAGATCGAAGCGTCTCAGGATGCTGGTATTGGGCTCCCGCTCGAGTAGGAACTCGAAGGATCTCTCTATCAGCGTCTCAGCAGGTACCCGACCGCCTGTGAGCTTTTCGTAATACGACCGGTCGACCATCACTTCGTGTTCCGTGGTCTTGCGGGCTTCCACGGTGACCTTGAACGTGGTTTCGTCGAGTCTTTCAACCTTGATCATGTTGCGCCTCGGATTTCCCGCGTGCGCCGCAGCTCAGCTCCCTTCCCGAGCCAGTTCCTGAAACCGAGGGTGATCGCGGAGGGAAGCCCAGCCCGGATCCACGTCAGCTAGCAGTCGAAGGAACGGCTTGGACCATCCCGCCGGGACGGTCAACAGCTCCTCGACGATATCGAGGGCGCGATCGGCCTCCCCCGCAGTCGCATAGACGCTGGCCAGCGTGCCGAGCATTTGTGGGCCAACCGCGGCATCCCGAGACACCGGCATGAGCTCCACGGCGCGGCTCCCGTGGCGTATGGCATCCTCGCTCCGACCGAGCGCCGCGTACGTGCGTCCCAGCAGGCTGTGAAACCGGGCCTCGTCCGGCTGGCGCTGCACACGCCCCTCCAGGACGATGCGGGCGGAGTCGTGGTAGGCGCGGGCTGCGTCTTCACGGCCGCGCGCCTGGTTGGAGATGGCCTTCCCCCGGTAGTAGTGCGCCGGGTCGGCCCGCACCGTGGCCAGCGAGAAACGGTCGAGCTCCCGATGGAAGCCCTCCGGGACGCAGCAGAAGAAGTCGACAGTCTGGACATTTTGCAGAAACGCCGTCACGACCGCAGTGATCCCCAGGCGGTCGCCGGCCTCGGCCAAACCGGCCCGGGCACGCTCTAGGTCCCCCAACCAGACCACGTAAAGCAGAGACCTGAGCAGGTAGGCGTCGATGACGTCGGGGGCCGCGGCTATGCTCCGATTCCAGTACCGTTCCGCCTCGGCATAGTTGCGCATCCAGAAGTGCGTGGTCCCGACATCCGTGAGCAGCCTGACGTTCTGTGGGTCCAGCTCGAGCGCCGGTTGTCTACTGGCGAGGGACTGCTCCCAGTTGCCCAGCCGCCGCTGCACATTGGCGATAGCATCGAACAGCTCGGCGTCGTTGGGCCGGAGCCGCTGCGCCGCGGCGTACTCGGCCAGCGCCCGGGCGTAGTTGCGACTGCCCCAGTAGTGGTAGTTGCCGAGGGCGAGATGCGCTTCGGGGAGATCGGGCCTCAGGGCAAAGGCCTGGTCGATCGCCTGCTTGGCCAGGGAAACCCGCTGGGGTGTCCTGTCCCAGAAGAACCAGAACATCCTCAGGTGTGCATTGGCCAATCGGGCGTATGCCTCCGCAAACGCCGGATCCAGTTGCACAGCCCGCGTGTACAGCTCCTCCGCCGCCCTCAGGTCCTGCGGCGACATGAATCCCAGACTCATGTACGCGTTAGCACGCAGGTAGGCGTCGTACGCCTCGACGTTGTCGGTGGGCCTCTTCCGCAGCGTCTCTGTCTCACGCTGCACCAGCGTCACGTCCAACGCCTGCGCCACGGCCTCGGCGATCTTCGAGTATACCTGGAACACCTCGGTCATCTCGACATCGAAGGCCTGCGCCCAGAGGTGGATGTCGTCGGAGGCCCGGATGAGCTGAGGATTGACGCGCACCCGACTCGCGGGATCCATGGGGCGCTCCCGCTGGATCGTGCCTTCCAGCACGTACTGCACGCCAAGCTCCTCGGCAATCTCGCGGACGCTCTTGTCACTGTCCTCGTACCGACCGGCGCTCTGCCGCGAGATGACCCCCAGCTCGCCGAGACCGGCCAGCCGGGTGGTTATCGCCTCGGTGATGCCCGCCGCGAAGTAGTCGTCGTCGGGTGGCCCCAGGTTCTCCAGCGGCAGAACCACCAGCATGGGGAGCTCCGAGGCTGCACCGGCCCCGCCGCCGGACCGCTCGATCAGTCCCGTTATCGCGGCGACGGCCAGCACCGTGGCGACCGCAACCGTGCCCACCAGCCAGCGCGACGGACCCCGTCTTGCCGAGATGCTCGCCGCGGTTGCCGCGGTCGGTTCCATCCCTCCACTCGGCGTGACCATCCCCTCGAGCTGGTGCAGCAGCTCCTCGGCACTCTGCCACCGGTCGGCCGGCTTCTTCTGCAGACACTTCATCACCACCTGGCCGAGGGCCGGCGGTACCGTACCCCGGTGGGTAGTGACGGGCACCGGGGCTTCGGTGACGTGGGCCGAGAGCACCTGTTGGGGGGTTGTACCAGTGAACGGTGGACGGCCGCTCAGCATCTCGTAGGCCATCACACCCACGGCATAGATGTCGGCCCGGTGATCGATGTTGGGGTCGGCGACCGCCTGTTCCGGCGCCATGTAGGCGGGCGTGCCGAGGGCCACGCCGGCGGTGGTGAGCTGCTGTCGCCCGGTGGCCTCGCTCACCGCCTTGGCGACACCGAAGTCTGTCACCGTCGCGTGACGTCCGGTCAGCAGCACGTTGTCCGGCTTGATGTCCCGGTGGACCACGCCGCGCTGGTGCGCGTGGGCCAGGGCATCTACCACCTCGCGAATGAGGCGCACCGCCTCCGGGATCGGCAGCTCACCCTCCCGGGCCAGCCTGGTTCGGAGCGACTCACCCTCGACGTAGGGCATGACGTAGTACAGCAGGCCGTCGGCTTCGCCGGAGTCGATCAGCGTCAGGATGTGGGGGTGCTGGAGCTGGGCGGCGATCTCGATCTCCCGAAGGAACCGGTCGGCACCCAGGGCGGCCGCGAGGTCCGGCCGCAGCACTTTGACGGCGACTCTGCGGCGGTGCCTCAGGTCGTGGGCCACGTAGACCGTGGCCATGCCGCCGCTCCCCAGCTCGCGCTCGATCTGGTAGCGGTCTGCGAGGGCAGCCCGGAGGCGGTCCAGGTCGTCACTCATCGCGAGCTAAGATAGGGATTCACGTCGCCCCTGGCGAGCAACCGGATCGCGCCAGTGTACCTGCGCTCAGCCGTCGCTCCCTTCACAGGCCCCGACCCGAAACACCCCTTGCGGTTGCATTCCCCACCGTCCCCACGACAACGCCGACTATGGGCGCAAGCGAGAACGCGCCGGGTATGCCGCCGAAGTACAAGAGAAGCGCCAGCCCCGAGATAACGAGCCCTTTCACCACGTCTTCGACTATGGACTCGCCCAGGAGCATGAACAGGAGTGCTAGTCCAACCGCTATCCCCGCTCCCACTAGGTATGTCCGCAGTGGCACATCCGGGACGGGGGCCGAGATCTCGGCGACGAGCATCCCGAGCCACCCACCGATCGTGCAGGTCGCCAGTACCACCAGCAGAATCTTCAGTGTCACGGCGCCGAACCGGTAACGAACACAGTGGCGACCACGGCTGCACAATCCTGCGTAGCGTTGCAGACTTCAAACTTTCCAACGTGCCGCCCTGCAGTCACCGCCACCAGGTAGAACCAGACTTCGATACTCTCATCCGGCTGCAAGTCGCGTTCGAAAAACCAACTGTATTGATCCAGGATGGGCAGGCTCATCGAGTCGGTGGGCTCGGGATCCATCCCTTCCACATCGAACGCCTCGAGCAGGCCGTCGTCGACGTCCACGCTGTGAAACTGCACGTCCTCTTGCCACGTGTTCCGGATGGTAAGCCGCGCTTCAAAGGGCTGCCCCAGCTCGACCGTGTCCGGCAGGTGCAGCGCAACCTCGAGCAACTGCCCTCCTGAAGTGGCCACGACGATGGCGAGTAGCAGCATCAGGACTGCTCCGGCGACTGTGCCCACCGCGAAGCCGACCCAGAATCGATTCATGGTGTCCGCGCCAGATTAGATGTCCGTGCAGGACCGGCAGCCATCCGAACTCTCGAGCTCATCGTACCGTCATCGCGCCGGGAGCACAAACCAGCATGCCCTCCGAACGATGGCGCCTTCGGACCTGCGCAAGACCTCTGCTGCGGACCCGAGCGCCTGCGCTGCTGCGTGCGCCGCAGATTCGTGATCGATTGCGGCGCTCACCGCCGCAAGCAATCGAACCGTTCCGGAAAGTCGGTGAACAGTCCGGTTACGCCCAGATCGAGCAGCCGGCGCATGTCCTCCGGCTCGTTCACGGTATAGGGATGGATTGCCAGTCCGTGGCGACGGGCGACCGCGACGAGTTCGGAGGTCACGTCCCGCCATGAGGGGCCGATGCCGACGGCGTACCCGCTCACCGCCTCCAGCACGCTATCAAGCGGCTCAGGAATGCGACCGCGACGGAACAACTGGATCAGTGGCAACGCCTCATGGAGCGTGTGGAGCTTCCTCAGACTTTCCGGGCTGAACGACTGTATGAGCACGGTCCAATCCTGCGACGACGCCGGCAGCAGCTCGAACCGCCGCAGCAGACTCACCAGGTGCTGCTCCATGCCCGGTGCGGCCTCTGGCTGCTTGGTCTCGATGTAGTAGCGGGTCGACCGGCCATACCGCTGCAGGACCTCTTCGAGTGTGGGGATGCGCAGGCCGACGTATTCCGAGCGGGCCCGATCCGGATGGGCCTCATTGAACCAGCTCCCCACATCACATGTCCGGAGGTCTGCCAGCACTCGGTCGCGGACACGTCCCGTGCACCACCCTCGAGGACCACGGGCCGTACGATCGAGGGATTCATCGTGGAGCACGACGAGGACGCTGTCGGCGGTGAGTTGCAGGTCCTGCTCGATGTAGTCGGCGCCGAGGTCCAGCGCGAGGTCGTAAGCCGCGAAGGTGTGCTCGGGGGCGCTCGCGGAGGCGCCCCGGTGAGCGATGTTGAGCGGTGCGGGGACCGGAGTCCCTGAGGCTGATTCATTGCCGCGGCAGTATATCGTCACCGCAGCGAGGGTAATGAGGGCNNNCTACGCCGTACAGGTTTCCCACAGCCACCAGGCCTCCCTCGTCGAAGAAGGGCACCAGGATGCGACGGTAGTCTTCTCCTTCGAACTCATCGAGCCGGCGCCAGTATGACGGGAGGTCCCGAGATGTGAAGAGATGGGCCGGCACGCGCTCACCACTCGGCGACCACTGCAAGACGGGGTAGCCCTCGGCTGCTGCCCACCCGCGGTGCATGAGCCTTCCGGTGACCCATCCCACCTGCCAGTCGCCTTCGACCTTCCCGAGCTGTTCATGGTTGGCACCACCCGGCGCCAGGCTGCCGTAGACGATCAATCGTTGTGACGCGCCGAACAGAGCGTCGAATGCTTCCTCGAGGCCGGCGAGAGCCCGCGGCCCCATAGCCTCCGACCGGAGACGACTGAGGGTCTGCAGCGCCCGTGCCAGGTCTGCCAGCGTACAGGACCAGTGTGTCGTGGAAGATGGCATCGGGGAGGGGAATGAAGCTCCAGCCGATGACTATTGGCCGTTCCGAGTGGCCTCACGGAACAACTGACGGGCGCGCCGACCCGATACTCGCCGCCTGTCGATCAACTCCGCGGCCACGAGCTGCACGGCCATCCAATGGTCGGGGTCCGCCAATGTGTCGCGGGTCCGAAGCCACAGGTACCTCAGGTACGCCCGAGCGCTTTCGTGCGAGGGACAGAGCTCCGATGCCAGGTCAATGGTCTGGGACGCGCCGAGGAGATCCCGACCGGTGCCGCGCCACTCCGATTGCCCGGTCGCGAGCCTCTCCGCGATGGAGCCTCCGAGAGTGATGATGATCTCCCGCTCCGCCTTGACTGGATGAGGACGGCCACTGCGCTTGTCGTAGATGTCCAGCGGTGTCAGGGCAATCTGACCGCGGGATCGGCCGCTAGTGGAGATTGAGACCGAATGGAAGCCGCGCCGATGGATGATGCACAGCACCACTTGACCCGCTTGCCGGTAGGCGAGTCGTCTGAGCATGGAGAGCCGTTCCGTGGCGATGCTCACCGATCAACCTTGCTTGGCGCTTCTTGAAGATGTGCGATCAGCGCAGCGAGCGGCAACCCAGCCCCCGACTGCGCGGTGGGGCAGCAACTCAAGACGAGCACCCACGCAGTTCGGTACTGCCGGCATCGACGCCTCCACGGCTCCATCCGCCTGTCACGCAGCGTCAGACGTGGGATCCACCACTCTTCCGAGAAACAGAATGCTGCCAGTACTGCACTCGCGAATCAGAAAGAGGAATGGATGATCCGCTCGGAACGTGGGCGGAGCCTCCTCAGGCAGACCCATCACCATCACCACCGCCGTCGCTGCTGCCGCCTCCGTGCCCTCCTCGTCCACTGCGGTGAACGCCTTGTGCAGCACCGCCCCGATGTAGAACCAGTTCTTCCTCCCGTCCATGCCGGAGAAATCAGCCTTGCCGATGTCAAATGCATCAGCCATCCCCATGGACAGCAATGCGTCGTTGAGCTGAAACGCTGACGTGATGGTGAATCTGGGCAGGAATACGTCAACCTCCGTGGCCGACAGATCTCTCGTCCACCTCTCCAGGTTCTCCAACGTCAAGCCCTCCTCCAGCTCCGCCAGTCCGTCACGCGCTCTGGGAAGCAGCACGGTCATCGACAGGTCCTCCCCGGCGTAGGGAAGCTCCAGAACCTGAAGGCGGTCGTGCGCGGCATATCTGAATTCGTCCGACTGAGCCATCATCCGCGCTGTGACCCGCTGTTTGGCCGCGACCCAAAACGCCACGTCCGTGGTGTGGTCCTTGTCGAACTGGCTGGCCCAGCTCCCCTTGAAGTAGATCGCGTTGGTCAGGACCAGCCTGGTCAGGGAGCTGAGGACATCAGGTGCGACGAGATTTGTGATCTGGTCTTGCGTCGCTCGTTCGACCCACCCGTTGATGGTGCGAGCCGCAGCCTGGGGGTCCCTGTAATCGACCGATGTAACCAGCACTCCGTAGTAGGCCTTGGTCAGGGCGAGGAAGCTCTCCAGCAAATCGTGCCCCTCCTGAGGCCACAGGGCATTGGCAACCGTCAGTTGCACCTCCCCCTTCTTCTCCACCCCGCTCAGCGTCGCCTCTAGCGAGGCAACCGCCGCATGAAGTCGCTCCTGATCAGGCGGGAAGTGGAGGGTGCGGGCCATCTGTGCCGCCGTGTCGCCACGGGCTCCGCCATAGCTCATGGCCAGCGCGGTGGAGACACTGTAAGGAGAGAAGAACAGGTTTCCTTGCCCCGCCCTCAACCTGCTATACAGCTCGAGCGCAAAGCGGTTGTTTCCCTGGGCCACCTGCACGGTAGGACCGGTGTTCTCTGCATCACGGGGCCCGAATGGCGTCATCTTTGCCCCTTGTGCCAACTAACTGGACCTGTTCCAGATATGACGCGCGACCTTCCAGCTAGAGTCCGGCTGCCGCTGGAAGATCATGACATAGTTGTAGTGGATTTCGACGGCCGGCCTGCCGGGCAGACGTATGGCCTCCACACTCGTCCCCGTGTCAAATGCCCACTCGCCCGCTACCGCGATCTCCCCTGAGCGAAACGTCTCTGTTGGACGATCAAACTCTAGATGGAGTTGGAGAGCACGACGCATCTGGTCCCGCCCCACAATCGCAGGCGCACCTGGACGGATAGTCACCATCCCGTCCGTGCAGTGCACGAGGAATGCCTCCACATCACCGTCGTTGTGCGTGCCCTCAAGGGCTTCACGCACCTCCACGATCGCGGCGATGTCGGCTTCGAGTACCACTGCCGGCTGCCGGTCCGCTTGGCGGCACCCTATCAGCAATAGCAGCACCTGGGTGAGAACAATGGCCCATCCGCGAGACATCGGTTCGCTCCGCGATCCGTCCACCATCACAGAACAACGACCTTGGCCATCACGCAAGCACCCGAGTGCATCATGCGCCTGGCAGGCGCTCCTGCGCCATCCTGAAGAAGCCGAGCAGGCAGTTGACTGAATAACGAGTACAATTCCGGCCAACATATCCCAATACGCTGCCGGCCCATGCTGCATGAGACTCCGGTCCTAGTCTCGCCAAGTGGTTGACCGCCTCGGAAGTGAGGCGTTAGGCCTCAGGTGCAGCGCCCCCTATCCACGGTCGGCCCGGAACACCACTATTACGCAAATATCCAAGACCCAGTCCCTACTCTGCAGCACCCGGAGGATCCCATGCTGCGCCGCGCTCTTGCAATCCTCATCATCGTGGTCCCCCTTGGCGCGCTACTTGCGACCCCGCAAGCCCAGGAGCCTACCGACCGCCTCACCCTCGACCTCTACCTCGAGTTCGAAAGCGTGAGCTCGCCCCAGATCTCGCCGGACGGGAGACAGATCGTCTACACCCGGCGATGGGTAGACAAGATGAACGACCGGCGGAAGTCGTCCCTCTGGATCATGAACGCCGACGGCAGCCGGAACCGGTTCCTC
>WVYX01000197.1:1306-7008 GCA_011772755.1 Gemmatimonadales bacterium | reverse complement strand
CTCGTTCAAGGTGCGCGGCGCCGCGAACCGCATGCTGGCGCTATCACACGAGCAACGCGCCCGCGGCGTGGTGGCCTGCTCCAGCGGCAACCACGGCCGCGCTGTGGCGTACATCGCCGAGCGCCTCGCCATCCCGGCCACGGTCTGCGTGCCCGAGTGGGTGGACCCAACCAAGCTCGAGGCCATCAGGCTACACGGGGCCGAAACGGTCCTGTACGGCTCGACCTATGACGAGGCCGAGGCGCGCTCTCTCGACATCCAGCGGGAGCGCGGGCTCGTCTACATCCATCCGTTCGACGACCCGCACGTCATCGGCGGCCAGGGAACCATCGGTCTCGAGCTGCTGGAGCAACTCCCCGCGCTAGACACCGTAGTGGTGCCGCTCTCCGGCGGGGGATTGATCGGCGGGATCGCCGTCGCCCTCAAGGCACGCGACCCGGCGATCCGGGTCATCGGCGCATCGGCCAGCCGGGCAGCGGTCATGTATGAGAGCCTGCAGGTTGGGCGCCCCATTGCGTGTCCCGAAGAGGCAACGATCGCCGACGCCCTTGCAGGGGGGATCGGGCTCGACAACCAGCATACGTTCCGACTGGTCCAGGAGCACGTCGACGAGCACATCGTCGTGGCCGAGGACGAGATTCGCGAGGCGATGGCCTTTGCCGCGAAGGATCTCAAGCTCGTGGTGGAGGGCGGCGGCGCCGTGGCCCTGGCAACGATCCTGGCTGGCAAGCTCCACCGCCCAGGCAGCCACGTCGCCGTGGTCGTGAGCGGGGGGAACGTGGAGCTGTCCCGTCTACTGGAGGTGGTTGGTGGCGCACGTGAAACGGGGTGACACCGGCTCTCCCTGCGGAAGGCATCGCTCACGTCCCGCATCTAAGCACCAAGCGGTCACAGCTCACGGCCTCACACTGCGTACGCGCGGCGATCTCCCGGGTGACCTGGGAGTGACTGCTCCGCACCTAAGCCGAGTAGGCTAGTTCCCTTCTTCGGTAGCTGACCTCCTGTCACAGCCGTATCGTTGAGCTGTCAAACCGCAGACAGAAAGTCCGCTGACACACCGACGGAGAAACTCCTCCGGGGGGAGGTGCAAGATGAAGAGGCAGATACTGACGGCGCTGCTCCTCATGGCAGCCTTCAGCACACCCGCGGGCGCCCAATCGGGCCAGAAGCTCAAGGTCTTCATCTCGGTCGACATGGAAGGCATCACGGGCGTCGCGAACTGGGAGGACGTCAGCACATCCGGTCGCGAATACGGGTACTTCCGGAAGATCATGACGCAAGAGGTGAACGCCGCCGTGGAGGGAGCGCTAGCGGCCGGGGCAACCGACATCGTCGTGCGTGACTCACACGGCTCCGCGCGGAACCTCATGCCCGAGCTGCTGAACGAGAACGCGCGGCTGATCCGCAACTGGTCCGGGGGGCCGCAGGGGATGATGGACGGCATCGACGAGACATTCGATGCCGCCATGTTCATCGGGTACCACGCCAGAGCGGGGACCCCCGACGCGCTCCTGGAGCACACCACCTCGGGCGGCGTCACGGACTTCTCCATCAACGGCGTGTCGCTGCCGGAGGCGGGATACAACGCGCTGATAGCGGGTCACTACGGCGTGCCCCTGGTGTTCGTCGCCGGCGACCACGCCCTGTGCGAGCAGGTCGAGGCGTTGCTCGACGAGGTAGAGACGGTTGCCGTGAAACAGGGCATCGGCGCGGCGGCACTGAGCCTGCATCCGGAGGTCTCCCACGCACGCATTCGTGAGGGCGTGGAGCGTGCACTGCGCAACTTGGATAGGTACGAGCCGCTCACGATGCAACGTCCCTACACGCTCACGCTGCGGCTGAAGAACGAGGAGGCGGTTTACACGGGCTCGTTCTTCCCGGGAGCCCAGCGAACGGGGAACTGGGAGCTCACGTACACCAGTGACGACTTCATCGACGTGATGTACGCTTACAGCGTCATGCGGAGGTGACGTGGCTGCTCCGAAGCCGATCCTGAAACGGAACAGCCGCCGGCACCTTGCCGGCGGCTGTTGCACACGGGCCGGGCGAGACATGTGAACGCCGCGTCACTGGCCCCCAGCGGAGCCTCGCCGTACGATTGACGNNGAGCGCTCGGCGTGTGCGGCACGTGCATAGCGTCACATTTCACCAATGTCCGCAGCCACGTCGCTCGGGTCCACGCCGCGTCCCGCTCCGAGTTCGGGCTCCCCGCGAAGCCGCCGGATACCCGCGACGGCATCCGCTGCCGCCTCTGCGGCAACGAGTGCGTTATCGGCGAGGGCGAGCTGGGCTTCTGCGGCCTGCGCACCGTAAGGAACGGGCGCTTGAGGCACCTGGCGGGCACACCCGCCACGGGCCTGCTCACCTGGTACCGCGATCCACTTCCCACCAACTGCGTGGCCGACTGGGTGTGCGGGGGCCACCGCCATCCCGGCAGGCACAACCTGGCGGTCTTCTACGAGAGCTGCACGGTCGACTGCCTCTTCTGCCAGAACTGGCACTTCCGCCTGGTCGTACCCGAGTCGAGCACGACGACGAGCGCAGCCGAGCTCGCAGCAGCGGCAAACGAGGGCACATTCTGCGTGTGCTACTTCGGGGGTGACCCTGCCTCACAGATGCCACACGCGCTGGCGACGTCCAAGCTCCTTGCTGCGCGGGGAGTACGGATCTGCTGGGAGACCGCCGGCACGATGCATCCCAAGCTGCTGGACGCCGCCCTCAGGTTGTCGCTGCGTTCCGGCGGGTGCATCAAGTTCGATCTCAAGGCGTTTGACGAACAGCTCCACCTCGCGTTGTGCGGCATCTCGAACAAGAGGACGCTAACGAACTTCGCTCGGGCCGCCGCCCGGAGCCGAGAGCGACCCGAGCCGCCCCTGGTTGTGGCCAGCACCCTTCTCGTTCCGGGGTATGTCGATGGGGACCAGGTCGGCAAGGTCGCCGAGTTCATCGCATCCATCGATCCGGACATCCCGTACTCACTCCTCGCGTTCGCACCTCACTTCCGCATGGGCGACCTGCCGTACACCACGGCCGCCCACGCGCGCGAGGCCGAGGCTGCCGCCCGGGCGGCGGGTTTGCGGAACGTGCGGATCGGGAATCGTCACCTGTTGGGATTGCGGAGGGTGTAGGCCGAATCGTATGCTAGTGAGTCCGGTCTCGCTACGTCTCTCCCATCGGACAAGGCAAGATCCCAATGAGCGTCAAGACACGGCAGATCGACTCGACGGCGGACCGCAGGAAGTTCGCGAAGGTACCCTGGGTGGCTCATCAGAGTGATCCTCGTTGGGTACCGCCCCTGCTGGCGGACGTGCTGGACACGCTCAACCCGCGCAAGAACCCCTTCTTCGAGCACGGCACGGCGGCCCTCTTCGTGGCCGAGCGCGATGGAGAGGCCGTGGGACGGATAACCGCCCACACGAATAGGCTGCACAACGAGTATCACAAGGACAAGACGGGCTTCTTTGGCTTTTTCGAGTGCATCGACGACCAGAAGGTCTCGGCCGGCCTGCTCGAGGCGGCGGAGGCCTGGTTGAGGCAACAGGGGTGTGACAAGGCGCTCGGGCCCGAGAGCTTCTCGACCAACGAGGAGTTGGGGCTGTTGGTCGAGGACCGCGAAGGCCCACCCATGATCATGTGCGCGCAGAACCCGCCCTACTATCCTGGCCTGCTGGAGGCGGCCGGCTACGAGAAGGCCAAGGATCTCTACGGCTGGTCCTATGACGTCGGCGAGATACCCGAGGAGCCTCTCAAGATCGCCAAGGCGGTCGAGAAGCACCCGGGCCTGACCGTGCGCCAGGCGGACCCGAAGAATCTCGAGCGCGACATCCACATCGTGCGTGATGTGTTCAACGCCGCCTGGAGCGACAACTGGGGGTACGTACCCTGGACCGACAGCGAGGTGCGACACGCGGCCAAGGTGATGGGGATGATCATCAAGCCCGAGATCACGGCCATCGCCGAGGTCGAGGGCAAGCCGGCCGGCATCATGGTGGCACTCCCCAACATCAACGAGGTCATCAAGGATCTGGACGGCCGGCTGTTCCCCACGGGCCTACTCAAGCTCATCTGGAGAGTCAAGCTCGGGCGCCACAAGTTCCGGTCGGCCAGGCTATTCCTCCTCGGAATCAAGCCCGAGTACCGAGGCAGCGTGCTGGGCGGACTGAGCGTGCTGCTGTACGTCCGCGCCCACCGCGGGGGCCAGAAGCTGGGCATCAAGTTCGGCGAGCTCGGCTGGACGCTCGAGGACAACGAGAAGATCAACGCCGGCATCCAGTTCATGGGGGGCCGGCTCGGCAAGGTCTACCGGATCTACGGGAAGGACCTGTGAGGCGCACAGGAGGCGCTCAGCGGTGAAGCTCGGATGCGAATGAGGCCGCGCGGTATGCGCGGCCTTTTTCGCAGGACCTGCAGCACTCGACGTGCTGCCCTGTCAAATCCTCATTAGCGCGATCATCACTCCGAGAACCGTGAACGTCGTGCCGGCCCAGAAGAGAAACATCCACCTGACCAGCTCGGCCTTGAGCTGGTGGAGTCCTGCGTCGACATCCCTGCGGAGCTCAGCAATCCGCCGTTCCCACTTGGCGTCGAGCTCAGCTACCCGCTGCTCCAGCTTGGCGTCGAAGCGAGCGAAGTTGAGCTCGTTGAGCTCGCGCAGATCGGTGCGGTACGTGGCGTCCACCTGGTTGAACCACTCCACCAGCTCGTTGGCGATCTCGTCGCCGAAGGTCTCGTAGAACTTCCGCGAGAGCTTGGCAGTCACAGCCATGCTTGTGTCTCCGTCGGTGGCGGAGACACTCTAGACGTACGCCGGCCCCGAGTCAGCTGCAATCGAGCGCGGCGGGTGGCGTATCAGCGCGCGGCGAGGAAGGTTGGCGCAGGCGCGGCACGGCTCGGGCCGTTGCAGCGCGGGGACTAGCTTCAGGCGCTTGCTTCCAGCGCACCGGCCCGGCAGGACTCGTTGCGCAGCAGAGCGAGGATCGGCCGCAGGCCGACCGGAGCTCCACCTGCAACCCCCGGTTTTGGAGTCCGGTGGTCTTCGTCCCGTCTGGTCCCTTCTAGTCCCGTTTAGTCCCTTCCTGTACCGACTTAGCGGGCCCGTCATCCCATCCTGTCCCGTCTCGTCCAATCCTGTCCCTTCCTGTTGGTTTGCAGACGGTTCGCAGAAGCGGCAGCGCAGAATACGCAAACAGATCCGGTCGAGGACCATTCCCGACAAACTAGGTTGCACTCCTGTTCCCCACTGGTATCTTAGCCAACACCAGATCGATCGTCGGTGGCCTCCCGGCCTTCGCCGCCTGACAGACGCCGCAGTATGACGCCCGCCCGACGACGAGGCCGTGGAAGAACCACCCACTTCGTTCGAACCCACTCTGGTACTGGAGCTGTCCTATGCCTCAAAGACTCCTCGCGGTTCTCATGTTCCTCGTTGCGTTCCTCTCCTGTCGTGACGGACCGGCCGCGCTCGTGGGACCGGCTCGAGAGAGCCTCATCCTGCCACCGGATGTCGTCGTGTCGCAGCAGGCAATACAGAAGGTCACCAGTATTCTCGAAGATCCATTCGTGCACGAACTCGTGCAGAATGTAGATGATCGTGGGACGGTGTCACGATTACGCAATTCGGTACTCAACGTGTCGGGCACGGCCACGGACGATCAAAGACTCGCACTCCACAATGCATTTATCACGGCGCAAATGGAGATGAC
>WVYX01000197.1:0-1201 GCA_011772755.1 Gemmatimonadales bacterium | reverse complement strand
GCTTCGCGATCGTTGCACTTGTGGTTTTGACACCCGAGCCAGCCCATGCTCAAGGCGACGTGCTCTTCGCGTGTTACGTACCCAATTCCGGTGTCGTTTACCGGGTCAATCCGCCGGACGCACCTGGCCAGAACGCTGACTTGAAGGACGCATGCACGGGGAAGACGCACATCCTGTTTAGTTGGAATCAGGTGGGCCCGGTGGGGCCAGAGGGCCCTCGGGGGCCAGCGGGACCGCAGGGACCGGAAGGCGAAAAGGGCGACAAGGGCGACCAAGGCGACAAGGGCGACCAAGGCGACAAGGGCGACCAAGGCGACAGGGGCCCAAAAGGGGACAAAGGCGACCCAGGCGACAGGGGCCCAAAAGGCGACAAGGGCGACCCAGGCGTGCTGACCTTCTATCAAAGAGCCCACACTTTCACCATGCCGAACAACTGGTGGCAGTGGTTCACATTGACCTGTTTTTCCGGCGACCGGGTGACCGGCGGTGGCTTCAGACGCAGCGTCGACAATGGGATACAGAACTTCTATGTGACGCATCATGGGCCGGTAGGCGCAGGGTCGTACAAGGTCCAACTCACCAACACAAGCGGGTCCTCGCAAACGGTCACGTGGTACGTGATTTGCGCCGACATGTCTTCCGGTTTTTCGGTTGAGAGTGAGGTTGCCCCGCAGTCGGGTGGCGGTCCGATCCGACCGGGGACGCCCTAGCGTTGACGATTTCGGTGCGATGGGCTTGCACCAGGTCCGTGGCCGTTCGGGCCGTCGGCAGAGCCGGCGGCCCGAACGGTTTGTGCGCCGGCCGCGCCGATCACTATGATTAGATAACCTCTCGTCGAACACATCGCGCGAATTCCTCTCGAGAAGTTCATTCCGCAGGCCTTCTACGGCCGGTCGTCACCGGAGCAACAGCATCCGCTTGCCGAATCCAAAAGCGGAAAACGCGAGACCGATGACCAGGAGATCAATGGGCAGTGTCCGACCGCCCGCCGCCGCAGCAGCATGACGCCGGCTAGTCGTGTAGCAGCTGTCTCTTGCCCTTTCCCACGAGGTAACCGGTGAGACCCCGTCGTTTTCTTTTTTTTCCGCGACCGGGGCGGCCGCAGCCCTGGTGACTCGGGTGGTAGGATGTGGGGATCAGGGACCCGTCGATCCGGAGTCCGGCATGCTGCCCGGCGCCTGGGGTCCGCCACTGTGGTTTC
>WVYX01000259.1:841-1102 GCA_011772755.1 Gemmatimonadales bacterium | reverse complement strand
TCCCGCCGGACGAGGGAGATCACCCCGGGGTCGGACAGGATCACCGCGAAAACGCCGGCTTCCGCAAGGCCGTTCACGACGTCCAGGAAAGAAGAGACCTCCGCGTCGCCCGGAACGGTGTTCAGCGCCACGTGCAGCCTGGCCGTCTTCTCGCGGCACATCGCGACGGCCTCCCGGATCTGTCCGGGCGAAAGCGCAGCGCCCCTCCCGTCGCGACTCCACCCCCGGCAGCCTACGTAGACGGAATCGGCCCCGGCGGAC
>WVYX01000259.1:0-798 GCA_011772755.1 Gemmatimonadales bacterium | reverse complement strand
CGAGAAGTTCGGGAGCAGATCTTCGGTGGCGCGTTTCCATTTGTGTTATTATATCCGGAACGGGAAATCGATCGACCTGCCGGGCACCGCCAATTCCGACAGCGGGGTCGGGAGATTGGTGTATTTTTTCGGTTGACTTGGGCCGGTCGTCGAGTAATGTATAGTGTCGATTGTATACATGAACGGTTGCCCGAAACGAGGCGATCTTCCCGCCCCTCTATCCAGGTAGAGGGGTTCTGCTTTGATTAGAACATTCAGGCGGTATTCTTCGGATGCTCGCTGATTTTGCAACGGTTCTCGTGTTTATCGTGCTCGGGGCGGTGACCGTCGCCGTCATGCTGGGGATCTCGCGACTGCTCCAGCCGCGCAACCCCACGCCGGTCAAGCTGTCCACGTACGAGTGCGGCGAGGTCCCGTACGGCACCTCGTGGGTGCAGTTCAACATCCGCTTCTACGTGGTCGCCCTGATCTTCATCATCTTCGACGTGGAGGTGGCCCTCCTCTACCCGTGGGCCGTGATCTTTAAGCGCTTGGGCCTCCTCGCGTTCGTGGAGGCGTTCATCTTCATCGTCATCCTGCTCGCGGGTCTGGCCTACCTGTGGAAGGAGGGGGACCTCGACTGGGTGCGCACCGTCCANNGGTGCGCACCGTCCAGGAATCTTCCCCCCCGAAGGAAGGCAGATGAGCCACGATCCCGCCCACAGCGGTCCGGCTCCCGCCGTCGGCCCGGGGTCCTTCGGCCCCGAGGCGCACGTGATGGTGGGCAGCGCCGACAAGTTCATCAACTGGTGCCGGAAA
>WVYX01000145.1:668-1291 GCA_011772755.1 Gemmatimonadales bacterium | reverse complement strand
GGGGGCGATGGCCGGCTTTGCGAGCGGCAGTGCCACCCTCCAGAAGACGTGCCACTCGTTCGCACCGTCGATGCGGGCGGCGTCTTCCAGCTCGCGGGGGATCGACAGGAAGTATTGGCGCATCAGGAAGATCCCCCAGACGCCGACCAGCTCGGTGACGATGAGCCCGGCGTAGGTGTCCACCCAGCCCAGCGCGTTCACCAGCAGGAAGCGCGGGATGAGCAGCACGATGATCGGCACCATCAGGTTGGCGAGGAAGAGGATGAACACCTTGTCGCGGCCGGGGAAGCGGAGGCGCGCGAAGGCGTATCCGGCGGTGGAGGCGGTGATCAGGTGGCCGCTCACGATGAACAGGGACATGACCGCGGAGTTGATGAAGAAGCGACCGAAGGGCGCGGCGGTAAGTGCGTTCGGGTAGTTACTCCACACNNTACTCCACACCGGGTCGCTGGGCAAGAGGCGCGGCGGAAACTGGAACACCTCGAACTCATCCATCAGAGAGGTCGAGATCATCCAGAGGAAGGGGACGAGCATCGAGATGCCGAGCGCGATGGCGAGCCCGTAGGTCAGCGCGTTGCCGGCGCGGCGGCGCCCGCTGGCGGTGGCGAAGCTCCGACGTCCCA
>WVYX01000145.1:256-519 GCA_011772755.1 Gemmatimonadales bacterium | reverse complement strand
GGTAGATGTGATATACGATGACGTCGGTGGCGTGGAGCGGGCCACCTTCGGTCATAACGTATATGAATGTAAAGATCTGGAACGATCCGATGATCGATGTGACCAACACGAAGAAGGTCGTGGGCCTGAGCATCGGGAGTGTGATGTTCCGGAAGCGCCGCCAGGGCCCGGCCCCGTCGATCATCGCGGCCTCATAGAACTCGTTCGGTATCGCCTGCAGGCCGGCGAGGAAGATCACCATCTGGAAGCCGATATGGATCCAG
>WVYX01000145.1:0-240 GCA_011772755.1 Gemmatimonadales bacterium | reverse complement strand
TGGACGGGCTATTGAGCCAGGGGAAGGGTCCTAACCCCACCAGCCCCAGCGCCCAATTGAAAACCCCGAAGTCGGGGTCGTACATCCACTGCCAGACGATGGAGATGGCGACGAAGCTCGTGATGTAGGGCAGGAAGAAGACCGCCCTGAGCAACGCTACGCCCTTGATCGAGCGGTTGAGTAGGATCGCTACTGCCAACGCGCAGCACATCGTTGCCGGGACGTACAGCGAGTAGACGG
>WVYX01000300.1:312-1892 GCA_011772755.1 Gemmatimonadales bacterium | reverse complement strand
CGGAGGGCGCCGACGAGGAAGCAGAGTCCGAGCAGAAGACCGCGTGACCTACCGAGGCCGGCTGCGGCCCCGTCTTCGCCGTCTCGGCCAGCCTGGCGGCACAGCTCTTCGTGCTCGCTGGCGGGCTGCTGGTGGCGGCACTAAGCCTCGCGGGCGTCGCCGAGAGGATTCCCGGAGACGTCCGCCTCTCGGACCTGCTTGCCGCGCTCGGCCTTTTCGCGGTCCTCTTCACCCCGCTGTTCGGCGCCACTTACCGGGCGGCTCTGCGCGCAATGGGTCGCGTTCCGAAGACTACACCTACATACGCTGAGGTGAGCGTGGGTTGCTTCTTGCTGTATACGCACTCGCTGACTGGGCTTTGGGGCCGGTTTTCATCTGTTCCTGAGCGCCGTGGCCGAGCTTCCTGGTGGCAGGTTCTGCCCCGTCATCGCCATGGGCGTCCGTAGGGGAGTTTACGCGCCCTTGCTTTCGCTGTACCTTCCCGGCTCCGTCGCTGTGGCTGTAGGCGTCCTCTCTCGCGTCAGGCTGACTGCNNTCAGGCTGACTGCGGTGGGTGACGGCGAAGGGCTATCTGCTCCTTCGCTACGGCCTGGGCGACCTGCGTGCACAGGGGGGGCCCGGTGCGCCTTACGCTTGGGGGAGCGGCCTGAGTTCTTGACCACGCCCGAAGCGGGAACTGGAGTTCATGCTGGCCAGCGGTGAGCTGAAGCTAGTGGTGATGCCCACTTACAACGAGCGGGCGAATCTGCCGGTCATCGTGCCAAAGGTGCTGGCGCAGGCTCCGGGCATCCACGTCCTCATCGTGGATGACAACTCGCCGGACGGCACGGGTCAGCTGGCGGACGAGCTTGCGGCGAAGAACGAGCGGATTCACGTGATGCATCGGCCCGACAAGCTCGGGCTCGGTACGGCGTACATCGCCGGGTTCAAGTGGGCGCTGGAGCGCGACTACGAGTACGTCTTCGAGATGGACTCCGACTTCTCGCACAACCCCGACCACATACCGGAGTTCCTTGAGGCGGCCCAGCATTACGATCTCGTGCTGGGCTCGCGCTACCTGAAGGGCGTCACGGTCATCAACTGGCCGATGTCGCGGCTCTTGCTCAGCTATTTCGCCAACAAGTATGCCCGCCTCATCACCGGCTTGCCATTCAGTGACACGACCGGCGGCTTCAAGTGCTACCGACGCACGGTGCTCGAAGGAATCGACCTCGATGCCATCCGCTCGGAGGGATACTCGTTCCAGATCGAGACGACGTTCCGTGCGTGGCGCAAGGGATTCAAGGTCGGCGAGACCAAGATCATCTTCAGTGATCGCACCGAGGGCGCGAGCAAGATGAGCGGCAAGATCATCCGCGAGGCGGTCTGGCGGGTGTGGATGCTCCGCCTGCTGAGAACGATCGGCAAGCTATGAAGCGGCCAGCGATCTTCTTGGACCGAGATGGTACCGTCAGTGAGGAAGTCAGCTACGTCAACCACACTAGCCGCTTCCGGCTGCTGCCGCGCAGCGCCGAGGCGATCCGCAGGATCAACGACTCCGAATTCCTCACCGTGCTGGTTACCAACCAGGCAGGTGTGGC
>WVYX01000300.1:0-234 GCA_011772755.1 Gemmatimonadales bacterium | reverse complement strand
GGCATGATCGAGGCGACCCAACGAGACCTGAACATCGGCACCTCACACTCGTTCATGGTTGGTGACAAGCACTCGGACATCGTCTTCGCTGGCTCGGTGGGTATGAAAGGCATTCTGATCAAGACGGGATACGGGCTCGGAGAGGTCGACGAATGGTATCACGACTGGAATGAGCATCCGGACTACATCGCCCAAGACTTGCTCGACGCCGTGGAGTGGATCTCATGCAGGTGG
>WVYX01000170.1 GCA_011772755.1 Gemmatimonadales bacterium | reverse complement strand
CCTCGATCACGCGGCGGTAGACCTCGCTGTCGTTGGCGGCGGCCCAGCGCCTGGCCCGTTCGCCGACGCGTCCGGCCA
The DNA here is from genome assembly GCA_011772755.1 of Gemmatimonadales bacterium. Classification (GTDB taxonomy): domain Bacteria; phylum Gemmatimonadota; class Gemmatimonadetes; order Gemmatimonadales; family GWC2-71-9; genus WVYX01. The sequence continues at coordinate 1,413 of WVYX01000170.1, read as the reverse complement.
GCTCGTCTGGGATTCGCAGTGAGAGTGTACGTGTCATGCGAACGATCTCCGTGTTGCCCGCAAATCTTGCATACGCTGCATGCAGTGTCAACAACGGATCCGCCCGTCTGGGGCACGTTACTCCCTACCGCGCAGGGGCAGGCTAGCCAGGAGGCGTCACAGGATTCTCAAGAGCGGTGCGGCGGTCCACCGGCAGAGGGCCACGACTCGCGCGGCTGGGCGGGAAGGCAGCCGAAACCGTGCCCACTCGGTGCCCAACCTGCGGCTGGCACGGCTGGAACGGGAAACCGGCACGGCTGCGTAGTCCTGGGGAACTGAGGATCTCAGGCGGTCACCGGTTCAATCTCATCGATCTCGTGAGCTGCCCGGGCGTGCATGGCATGCCAGAGGTCCCAGTTTCGCTGCCCGTTCAACCAGAACTCGGGGGTCGTTCCGAACAGCTTGGCCAGCCGGAGCGCGGTGTCCGGAGTGATCCCGCGCTTCCCGTTCACGATCTCGTTCACGCGTGGATAGGAGACACGAATCCGCTCCGCCAGTTCCGTCTGGGTAAGCCCCAACGGCTTCAGAAACTCTTCCAGCAGCATCACGCCAGGATGAGTGGGCGGCCGACGCTCGGGCAGTGTCGTCTTCGTCAAGCTCTTAGCCATGGTAATCGACGATCTCGACCTGCTCCGGCCCCTCTTCCGTCCACCCGAAGCAGATCCGGTATCGCTCGTTGATCCGAATGCTGTGCTGCCCCCGACGGTCTCCCCGCAATCTCTCCAGTCGATTCCCCGGGGGAGCGCGGAGATCCTCCAACACCTCGGCCTGGTTCAGTATACATAGAAAGCCAGCGTCCAACGAGATCACTGAACGTGCTAGCGGTAGACGTCCTTGCGGTGACCGATCTTCACGACNNGCGCTCGTCCACCGCGTAAACGATGCGATAACGGCCCTGTCGCACCCGGTATCGCTCCTGGGCCGTCAGCTTCTCGCACCCGTGCGGGCGCGGATCGGCGGCCAGCTCGCCGATCCGGGCGGCGAGTTGCTGTCTCTCTTTCTTCAGGGGGACGGCTTCGAGCTCTTTGACGGCCGAAGGCTTGATCAGGAGACGAAAGTCAGATGACGCCACGCCGCTTCAGGTCTTTGAGCACGTCCTCGAACGGGAGGATGACCTCGCCGGCCCGCTCCTCGAAGGCGGCCAGGTCCTCGGCGTCCTCGGCGAGGTCTCGGCGCACGGCCTCGTTGACCAGGTCCGAGATCGAACGGTCCGTCTCCGCCGCTTTCAGCCGCAGGGCGCGGTGAAGGGCGGGATCGAAGTAGATCGTGGCCCGTTTCGGGTCCGGATCTCCATTCCGGCTCATGGCGTGCATCATAGCACTATAACGTTATAACGTCAAGGTGTCCCCAGCCCGCGCACCGGCGGAGGAGCGA
>WVYX01000015.1:302-18175 GCA_011772755.1 Gemmatimonadales bacterium | reverse complement strand
GACGCATCTGGAGCTGACCCAACTGCTGATCGGCGGTGACATACAGGCCCGCCCGGCGCATCCAGTGCTCCGCGTAGAGCGCCCACCCCTCGCCGTAGTACGTGTTGCCGAACTGGCGCAGCAGGCTACGCTGGTTCAGCCGGGCATACACGTTCTGCAGGTGGTGCCCAGGATACCCCTCGTGCAGCGCGATTGGCGTGATCCAGCCATAGTTCTGGGCCCGGAGCTTGTCGTCCACCTCCTGGGTGGTCATGCCTGGCACGATATCGGTCACGAAGAAGCGCCCGTACATCACCCCGTCTCGCTCCCGGATGCCCCCGTAGCCACCCCACGCATAGGTCTCTCTGTTGGCCGGCGGCGTCGGCACGAATAGGAGTTCCTCACACGGCGGAATACGGATCAGGTCGTCTCGAATCAGCAGAGCGAGAACCCGGCGCGACTCGCGCCGATATGCATCCAGAATCTGCCCCGGCTCGGGATGGCGGGTCTGCATGTCCTCCACGAGTTGGCGCCAGCTGTTTGAGGAGTCAATGGTCCTCGCCAGGGAATCCAGCGCAGCCTTGGTGGCCTCATGAATCCGATACCCTCCGCGATCATCGTCTCGGCCGTGTAAGGCAGGAAGTTCACTTCCCGGAGTACCCAGTCGTAGTAGTCGGCCCCTGCCGCCCAGGAGCCTGCGGCGCCGGGCTCCAGGGTGTCGGCGAGAAACGCGACATAGGCGTTGAGAGCATCGCGAACCCGCCGGCCGGCCGCGGCGAGGCCCGGGCGGAGGGAGTCCGGTGCGGCCCGGGCACGCTCGGTGAACTCGCCGCCCAAGAAGCCCACAAAACCCTCCGCGGTGGCTGCGGCTAGCTGAATCCACAGGGGTGGCGGATCCACCAGCCGGTCCCGGCCGATTGCCAGAGCGCCAGGGGCATTCTCCAGCGTCTCAAGGGCTGCCGCCCAGTCCTCCGGGGTCGGCTCAGCGTCGCCAGCGATCCGCCAGTACAGGCCGCCCAGCGTGATGTAGCGCCCAGGAACGCGCTCAGCGCTGCGGAGGATCGTATCGGCCAACGTGCGCTTCGCCCGGGCCTCCACGAGCAGCCAACCGATCCGCTGCTGGGTGGTGAGCCGGGTGGTATCCACCGCACGCAGCTCGCCGAGGACCCGGTGAGCCGCCTCGATCCCACGACGGTCCGCCTCCGGCTTCATCCAGGAATGCGGGTCGCCCCGATCACCTCGTGGCCGGAATTCACCGGCCAGGTAGCGTGTGGCGAACTGATCGAACCGGGCCGAGTCGCCGACTGCAGGGCTTGGGGTGGCCGGACGGGGCCGCGCACATCCCGTGCTGACCAGCAGCGCGGCGCACGCGAGTGTCGCAAACCGCCCCCAGTCCGTTCCCCGGGACCGGCGCGACGCGGAGACAGCAAACAGCAGGGTATGGGGCACGTCAGCCCGCCTTATCGATCATCATCAGAATCAGCACGGCCGGGAGGTATAGCACCGTCACCACGAACAGCCTCCGTGCCTTGCCTCGCGAGTGCTCCCTGGCCACCGAACCGGTCGCCCAAATGAGCCACAGCGAGCAGACCATCGCGCCAGCGAAGTAGAGCGGTCCCGTCGTTCCCAGCAAGGTTGGCACCAGGCTGACAGGCAGCAGGGCCACGGTGTAGAGCAGCGCCTGGCGGAACGTGGCCTCGGCGCCCTCGGTCACACTCAACATTCTGAGGCCAGCACGGGCGTAGTCGTCGCGGCAAAGCCACGCCAGCGCCAAGAAGTGAGGCAACTGCCAGAGATACAGCAACGCGAACAGTATCCACGCCCCGAGGCTCACGGTCCCCTGCGCCGCAGCCCATCCCCCGACGATGGGGAGCGCTCCAGGTATCGCCCCGATGAGCGTGCAGAGGGAGGTCTTCCGCTTGAGCGGCGTGTACACGAACACGTACGACGCCAGCGTGGCGGCCGCGAGGGCCGCGACCGTGGCGTTGGTGAATACCGCGAGATACGCGACGCCCACTACACTGATGGCCCAAGCGAACAGGGTGGCATCTGACACGCGCAGCCGTCCAGCCGGAAGGGGGCGGTTCTTGGTCCGCCGCATCTGCGCGTCCACCCTTCGCTCGAGCACCTGATTGAGCGCGTTGCTGCCCGCCGCCACGAGCGCCGACCCGAACATGGTGTGGAGGAGTAGGGGGAGGTCGATAGGACCAGGGGCGCCCAGATAAAAGCCGGCCGCGACCGTCACCACGATCATCCCGACGATGCTCGGCTTGGTGAGTTCGACGTAGTCAGCGAGTCGGCTACGGTTGAGCGCCAGTGCTCGCAATTCCAACCTCCTCATGCGGTCGTCCCGCGCCCGCTGATCGGCGGCAGTCAGGGAAGTCTGCACTTTGCGTCCTCGCTCCGCCTGAGCCTCCTCCTCCCCCCACTGGGCTTCCTGGACCCATCGGCATGATGTTGCTGACCCAGCCATCTGGCAACCGAGCGGCCCGAGGGGCCACGCGCGTACGCTCGGGAACACACACTCGGCGCCGAAACTTGTCTAGTAGTGCCCCTGACGGTCCTCCCATAGTCGCCGTGCCGCGTCACTTGACCACCGTCATTGGGCGTCGTAGGTAACTACGGTCGTAGGCGGCTGACATTGAATCACCGCAGAAGGAGAGCCACATGAACCTCAGACGCATCGTGGGCAAAGGATTCGTCGCTGGGCTGATCGGGGCCGTGATCATCGCGGTCTGGTTCCTGATCGTGGACACCATAGCACGCGATCCGTTTTTCACGCCCGCCATGCTCGGGTCAGCACTGTTCTGGGGGCTACGAGATCCCCACGCGGTACAGATCGCCTTCCAGAGCGTGGTGGTGTACACCATGATCCACGTGCTTGCCTTCGTCGCCATAGGTCTCCTGGCCGCCTACGTCACGTGCCAGGTAGAGCGCTTCCCCTCCACCCTGTTCGTCGTCGTGGTGTTGTTCGCCGCCTTTGAGTTTGGGTTCTACATCATCGTGGCGCTCTTGGGTCAGCCATTGCTCGGCGCCCTGGTGTGGTGGAACGTGGCCGTCGGGAACGGCATCGCGGCGTTGGGGATGGGCTACTATCTGTGGCGCACGCACCCTCGGCTCCGGGAACGACTGGCGGCCCACCCCCTAGGCGCCCCGGTGGACGAATCGGCTGATAGCTACCGAACCCTGAGATAGCGCCTGAGCCAAGTCCCCGGTTGGCGGGGAGGGATTCATTCAGCCGGATCGTCGGGAGGATCCAGCGACGGCCCCCCGCCGTGCGAGACGACCCTGGTCAGGCGCCGGTATGAAGCGCGAAGACGCCGAAGAGGAACAGCAGCGCCACGGCCACGGCCACCGCAATCAGGAGAGGGGCCGTGAAGATGAGGGTGAAGAGGCGGTGGTCGCTCTTCAGATGCATGTAGAACATCACGACGAGGGAGAACTTCGCTGCCGATAACGTGATCAGGATCGGCGCGAGCACCTTCTGAAACGCAGGCACGTAGAAGACCCCCACCTCCACCAGCGTGATGATCGTGAGCATGCCGGCCACTGCCAAGTAGGTGCCGACGCCGGGATGCGCCTGCTTCTCGTTCATAGGCTGCTCGTTCATTCAGGCACCCATCACCGCAGTAGGTAGACCACCGTGAAGATGACGATCCAGACGACATCCACGAAGTGCCAGTACAGCCCGGCGACCTCCACGTTCATCGCTTTCTCCGGTCCCAGTTTGCCCTGGAAGGAGCGAACCAAGAGAGTCAACAACCAAATGACGCCGATGGCCACGTGGCCGCCGTGGAAGCCGGTCAGCACGAAGAACGTCGACCCGAAGAGGTTGACCTGTAGGGTGAGTCCCTCGTGCACGAAGGTGGTGAACTCGTAGGCCTGAAAGCCTAGGAAGATCGCCCCCAGCAGTGCGGTCGTGGCCAGCCACACCCGGGCCCAGATCTTGTCGCCCCGAGTCACGGCAGCGAGCGCCAACACCATCGCCAGGCTGGACATCAGCAGGTCGAAGGTGCTGAGGGACGTGATCGGGATGTTCAGGATCTCCTCCGGCGTGGGCCCCCGGACGCTCCTCCCCTTGTAGACGAGATAGGTGGAGATCAGGGAGCCGAAGAGCAGGCACTCCGAACCGATGAAGGTCCAGAACCCGAGTTTCCGGTTGTCGACCCCGGTGGACGTGTGATGGACCGAGGCAGCGTGCGTCATCTCAGACCTCGAAGGGCTCGAACGCCCAAGCGTAGATGCTCACGGCCAAGACGGCCGCACCACCGAGCACGACCCACAGGCTGTGGAGTATTGCCCCAGTAGCAGCCACCACGACCCCGACGGCTGCCACCACGGGCCAATAAGATCCACCAGGCACGTGAATCGGCTCGGCAGGCACCTCCGGGATCTCCCTCATCCCCTTCACCGACCACCGCGGCAAGCGGCTGACCACCTCGGGAATCACCGAGAAGTTGTACGGCGGGGGCGGCGACGATACCGACCACTCAAGGGTTGCCCCACCCCACGGGTCGCCACCGGCTCGCTCCCCGCGCTTCCGGCTCCACCACACGTTGTAGACGAAAACCAGCACCGAAATGCCCGACACGAGCGCGCCAATGGTGGACACCAGGTTCATAGCGTCGAGCCCCAGGGCCGGATCATACGTGTAGATCCGTCGCGGCATGCCCAGCAGGCCAACGAAGTGCATAGGGAAGAACGTGAGATTCGTGCCAATCACGAACAGCCAGAAGTGCCACTTGCCGATCGTCTCGCTGAGGAGCCTGCCGGTCATCTTGGGCCACCAGTAGTAGATCCCGGCGAAGATGCCCATGATCGCGCCGCCGACCAGCACGTAGTGGAAGTGGGCGACGACGAAGTAGGTGTCGGTCTGCTGCAGATCCGCCGGTGGCGACGAGTGCATCACGCCGGAGAGCCCACCGAGAATGAACTGGGCCACGAAGCCCAGCGCGAAGAGCATCGCGGTTGCGAGCCGGACTTTGCCACCCCACACCGTCGCAATCCAGTTGAAGATCTTCACGCCGGTCGGTATAGCGATCAGCATCGTCGTGGCCGCGAAGACCGAGTCGGCGACGGGCCCCAGCCCGACTTGGAACATGTGGTGCGCCCACACACCCCAGCCCAGGATGCCGATCAGGAGCCCAGAGTAGACCACGATGGCATAGCCGAATAGCGGCTTGCGCGAAAAGGTCGGAATCACCTCGGAGATGATGCCCATTGCCGGGAGGATGAGGATGTAGACCTCCGGATGGCCGAACAGCCAGAACAGGTGCTGCCATAGCAACACGTCGCCGCCGGCTGCCACCGAATAGAAGTTCGTGCCGAAGAATCGGTCGAACAGCAGAAAGACCAGGGCGATCGTAATAACCGGGAACGCCGTCACGATGATGAACTGGGTCACCAGCACCATCCAGGTGAATACCGGCATCCGCATGAGGCGCATGCCGGGCGCCCGCAGGTTGATGATCGTCACGATGAAGTTGATGGCGGCGACGACAGAAGCGGCACCGACTACCTGGAGACCGATCACCCAGAAGTCGACGTGGAGCCCCGGCGAGAACTGCGTGGACGTGAGATTCGCGTAGCCGAACCAGCCGGCGTTCGGCGCGGCACCCACCACGAAGCTCGCGTTCATGAACAGTCCGCCCAACACGAACAGCCAGTAGCTGAAAGCGTTGAGCCGCGGGAAAGCGACGTCGCGAGCCCCCAGCTGCAGCGGCACGATGTAGTTGAAGAACGCCGCCGACAACGGCATCAGGGCCAGGAAGACCATGGTCGTGCCGTGCATGGTGAACAGCTGGTTGTAGGCCTCGGCGCTGACCAGCGAACTGCCTGGCGACGCGAGCTGCAGCCGCATGAGCAGCGCCTCGAAGCCGCCCACTAAGAAGAAGACGAACGCGGTGGCGCCGTAGAGAATGCCAATCCGTTTGTGATCGGTGGTCGTGATCCAGCTCCAGATCCGGGAAGCCAATGTCGCGGCGCTGGATGGTGCGTGTGCGGCCACGGATGTTGCCATCGCGACGTCTACCTACTGCAAGCTCTGGAGGTACGCCACGAGCGCGGCGATCTCGTCGTCAGTCAAGTCAACCTTGGGCATCAGGCTCCCCGGCTTCTCGCTGGGGGGATCCCGGAGCCAGCGTGTGAGTCCCTCAGTCGTGTTCGGGAGAATTCCCGATGCCAGGGTCGCCCGACTCCCCACATGCGTGAGATTGGGCCCGAGGACCCCTAGGGAGACGCCTTGGACCGCGTGGCAGGCGATGCAGGAGTGGTTCGCTGGATCGCGCACCACGCGGAATGCTTGCAGGCCGGCCTGAACCAGGCCCGTCAACGAGTCCGCCGGCGGCGGAATGGTCTGCTGCTGCGCCGCCCACGCAGCGAAGCCTGCCGTGTCATCCACCATGACCCGCAAGCGCATGTTCGCATGTGACTCACCACAGAACTCCGCACACTGTCCGAAGACCACGCCCGCTGAGTCGGGCGTGAACGTGATCCGCGTGGTACGGCCCGGCATCACGTCCCGCTTCCCCCCAAGCTTGGGCGCCCAGAAGCTGTGGATGACGTCGGCGGAGGTCATGACGAGGGTGACCGGGCGGCCCACTGGGATGTGCATCTCGTTGGCAGTGGTGATCCCATAGGTTGGATAGCGGAACTCCCACCACCACTGGTGCCCGATCACCTCCACCTGGAGCGCTCCTTCGGGTGGCGCACCATCAGTCCGGAAGATCGTCCGGATGGTTGGGACAGCAATGAAGATCAACACCACGGCGGGAGCGAGCGTCCAGCCAACCTCCAGCAGCGTGCTCCCGTGCACGTGCTTGGGCTCCGGGGAACCGCGGCGCTCGCGGAAGCGGACAATCACGAAGAAGAGCGCCGACTCGACGACCACGAAGACACCGAGGGCCCACCAGACAATCGTCCGGTAGAGCCTGTCGATGTGCTCGCCGAAATCCGCCGTTGGGTGCAGCGAGGACTGTGGGAACTCACCCGAGCAGGCCCCCACTAAGAGCATCGCCGCCGCGATTGCCGCTACGTACCGCCTACCGCCAGGAAACCGTCTGATCCGCGCATCCTTTGTGAACAGGAATTCTTGCCCGCCGAAACGTTCCCCAAATACCAACCGGCTCCGTCCATGGGACGGAGCCGGCGTGCAATGATAGCTACCGCGACCCGAGTGGTCAACCGTGCGTGCTGCGACGCGCACAGTGTACGTTTCGAGTGACGACGCCAAGCGTCGTAGCGTCTCAGGTGAGGCCAATCATCGAGTCACTGGAGAAGAGCAATGACACAGCAGACCATAGCATACGGGCTCACCACCGAAGTGGCGCTTCGGTACGAACAGGCGGTCGAACGGACCCGAGAAGAACTGGCAAAGGAGGGGTTCGGGATACTCACGGAGATCGACGTTAAGGCTACCCTCAAGAACAAGCTGGACGTCGACTTCCGACCGTACATCATCTTGGGCGCGTGCAACCCACCGCTGGCGCACCAGGCGTTGTCTGATGAGCGGGACATCGGGTTGCTCCTGCCGTGCAACGTGATCGTGTACGCCGCCGACGACCCCGAGAAGAGCACCGTCGCCGCACTCGATCCCGTGAAGCAGTTGCAGCTGACCGGCAACCGCAACCTCGAGCCCGTCGCCCAAGATGTGAGAGCCCGGATGGAACGGGTCCTAGACGCAGTCGCCTCGTAACGCGTCGGTCAGGTCGCCGACCGACCCGACGCCCCGCGTGCCGCCGAGCGGCCGCGCATCACACTCGGTTCCCTGGGTAGCAGGGTAGCATCCCTCGGGGGTGCAGGTATCTTTGCCGCATCATTCACACCGGCGAGCGCACGGCGGGTTCGATCCGTGCCTGAATCGCCAGATCCGCACGTTTGGAGCATACAACGAGAGCGATCATGAACACTCCGATGGATCGCCGCCGATTCATGGCGTTCTTCTCCGCCGTGGGACTGGGCGGCACTGCGCTACCTGCCGCCTTGTGGGCACTGGTTCAGGAATCGGGAAAGATCACCAAGGACATGGTGGCTGACGCCGAGGTGCTGGCCGGTCTCCAGTTCACCGACGAAGAGCGTGAGCTGATGCTCGACGGCCTCAACCGGAACCTGGAGGCCTATGAGAACCTCCACTCGGTAACGATCCCCAACGACGTCCATCCTGCCCTGCTCTTCGACCCGCTGCTTCCGGGCCGTGCTCCCTCGCTGAAGCGGCGGCCAACGCGCCGGACTCGGCGTGCCGGTGTGCAACGGCCCGCTAATCTCGAGGAGGCCGCATTCTGGTCGGTGACTGATCTGGCAGAACTGGTTCGCTCGCGCCAGGTATCGTCGATTGACCTCACACGGATGTACCTGGACCGCCTGCAGCGCTACGGCCACAAGCTGGAGTGCCTGATTACGCCGACCGAAGAGTTGGCGATGCGGCAAGCCGAACGCGCGGACGCGGAGATCGCCCGCGGCGTCTACCGCGGCCCCTTGCACGGGATTCCCTGGGGCGCGAAGGATCTTCTGGCCGAGGATGAGTACCGCACGACGTGGGGCGCCAGGCCGTACGAAGATCAGATCATTCCCTACGACGCCACAGTCGTACAGCGACTGGAGGAGGCTGGGGCCGTCCTGATCGCCAAGCTCACGCTGGGCGCGCTTGCCATGGGAGACGTGTGGTTCGGCGGCAGAACACGCAATCCATGGAACGTGAAGCAGGGATCGAGCGGCTCGTCCGCCGGTCCCGCATCGGCGACCGTGGCTGGCCTCGTGGGCTTCAGTATCGGAAGCGAGACCTTGGGCTCGATCGTGTCTCCCTCGACCCGCTGCGGTGCGACGGGCCTCCGTCCCACGTTCGGACGAGTCAGCCGCCATGGTGCCATGGCCCTCTCCTGGAGCATGGACAAGCTCGGACCGATTTGCCGAACGGTGGAAGACTGCGCGCTGGTGTTCGATGCGATTCAGGGCGGCGACGGGAAAGATCCTACGGCAAGGGACCTACCCTTCGACTGGGACGCCGGCTTGCCGCTCTCGGAACTCCGCATGGGGTACTACAAGAGCGCGTTTGAGGTGCCGGCCGGAGAGAACCACAGGTGGTACGACTTCGACCACACGGCCCTCGACGTGTTGCAGTCCCTCGGCGTCAAGCTGCTGCCGGTGGAACTGCCGGATGCGTTCCCTGTGGACGCTCTCCGGATCATCCTCAGTGTCGAAGCAGCAGCCGCGTTCGATGAGCTCACCCGGAGCAATCGGGACGACCTGCTGGTACGGCAGACCCGGGGGGCCTGGCCCAACTCCTTCCGGCGGTCTCGCATGGTACCGGCTGTGGAGTACATCCAGGCGAATCGTGTGCGGACCATGCTCATGGGAGCGATGGAAGCGGTCATGGACGGCATCGACCTCTTCGTGACGCCGTCCTTCGGGCGAGCCGTCCTGCTCACTACGAATCTGACGGGTCACCCGGCGGTCACCCTCCCGAACGGCTTCCAGGACGATGGCACGCCCGTCAGTCTGTCCTTCATCGGTAAGTTGTACGGGGAGGCAGATCTCCTGGCGGCAGCGAAGGCGTACCAGGACGCCACCGGATTCCATCTGAAGCGCCCGCCGGAGTTCACATAGCGCCCAGCGCAGGGGGCGAGGAGGGGTAGGGGATCATGTTCAAGCGCGTTCGAATACCGGTCTGGGCTGTGAGTCTGGTGTGCAGTCTGGTCGCATCGAGCTCGCTGTACGCCCAGGAAACCCCCGCCGATACAGCTGCAATCCTCATGAGCGTCGTCCGCACCCTTGAGGCAGAGGGACGCACGGAGCTCGCGGAAGAGCTCTTGCAGTTCATCATCGAGCGCTACCCGGGAACCAGGGCAGCCGAAGAGGCTGCGCGCCGCGTGGCCGCCCTACGCGGTGTGCGGCAAGCTGGGAGCGGGCGCGTCGAGCTAATTGTCTGGACCACGACCTACGGCGTCTTTCTTGGCCTCGCCATCCCTGCGGCGTTTGGCGCAGACGACCCGGAGCCTTACGGGGCCGGACTACTCATCGGGGGACCTCTGGGGTTTCTCGCATCGAGCATCTACTCGCGACACAACTCCATGAGCTCGGGACAAGCTCGAGTCATCAGCTTCGCTACGCAGTGGGGGGCATGGCAGGGCGTGGGGTGGCAGCAGGTGCTCGAGATCGGAGACCGCGAAATCTGTGACCAGTTTGGCTGCTCCACGGAGACCTCCGACGAGGCTCCGTGGACCGCCGCCGTGGTCGGCAGCCTCGCCGGGCTGGGCGCGGGCGTCGTCCTCACGCGCGCCCGCGATATCCCGGCGGGCGGGGCGGAGCTTGCGCGACACGCCGCCCTGTGGGGGGCATGGTATGGTCTCGCAGCCGGCGTCCTCGCCGACGCAGAGGACGACGCCCTGCTGACCGCGGCCCCTCTGGGTGGGGACATCGCGTTGCTGGGCGCGATTCCGGCGGCACGGGCGTGGCACCCCACCAGCGGTCGTGTGCGACTCATCAGCATCGCGGGAGTCGCTGGCGCCGCCGCCGGACTCGGGCTCGATCTACTGTTGAACGTGGACGATGAGAAGCCGGCTGTGCTGATTCCCACCGCTACCGCCACCGTGGGACTTGTCGCCGGAGCCTTGCTCACGCGGAACGGCAAGGACGAGCGCACCGACTCGGAAGGCCGCCTGTCGAGCAGCGCTCTGCTCAACTTTCACGACGGCGTGAGGCTGGCGCTGCCAACGCCGCTACCGACGGCGATTCCGGCTATGACGGCAGAAGGAGAGTTCAGGTGGCGGCCGGGGATACGACTCACGCTGCTGGACGCTCGATTCTGACGGTGAGCCATCAACACCGTGCAGGACCTGCCGACGCCATGACTCATCTCGACCGAAGAGACTTCGTCCGTGCAAGCGCCTTGATGGCCTACGCCGCGTTCGGCATTCGCCGACCGCCGTGGGCATTCCGCAACGCCTGGGTTGGCGGCTTTCCCGCCGCGGACCTCGTCCTCCGCAACGCCGTCCTGTACGACGGCACCGGTGCCGCCCCCTTCGAGGCCGACGTTGCGATCACCCGGGACCGCATCTCTGCCGTCGGCCCACGTCTGGCCGCACCGGGCGCTGGCGAAGTGGACCTAAAAGGTCTGGCGCTCGCCCCGGGCTTCATCGACGTACACTCCCACACGGATCTGGAACTGCTCATCGACCCCGCTGCGGAGAGCAAGGTTCGCCAGGGCGTGACCACGGAGGTGACGGGACAGGACGGTGGCTCCATCGGCCCCTGGACGACCGAGCGTGCCGAGTCCACCCGTGAGCGTTACCAAGCCCGATATGGCGTTGAGATCTCATTGCGGCAGCTCACCGGCTTCTTCCGCCAATTGGAAAGACGCGGAGCCGCCGTGAATCTGAGCAGCATGGTGGGGCACGGGACCGTCCGGGGGTACGTGGTGGGGAATGAGGACCGGCCAGCGACGCCCGACGAGCTCAGCCGCATGCAGGGGGAGGTCACCGCTGCGATCAAGGCTGGTGCCTGCGGGCTCTCCAGTGGTCTGGAGTACCTCCCCGGCGCGTTCGCCGACCTCCAAGAGCTCGTCGCCCTCGCCGCCGTGCTGCGTGGCACTGGGCTGCCCTATGCCAGCCACATGCGGAACGAGGACGACCAGCTGTTCGCCGCGGTGGAAGAGGCAATCAACGTAGGGCGGCTGGCTGGCGTACCCGTACAAATCTCGCATCTCAAAGCACAGGGCCAACGCAATTGGTGGAAGGCGCAACTGGTGCTGGATGCCCTCGAAGCGGCCCGCGCTGACGGTGTCGACGTGACCTACGACCGGTACCCGTATGTCGCCTACAGCACCGGGCTCGACTCGCTGTTTCCGGTGTGGTCTCGTGAGGGTGGAACCGACGCGCTGCTCGAACGGCTTGACAACCCGGATCATGCCGGGCGCATAGAGGAGGCCGTACGCGGAAAGATCGCGCTGCTGGGATCCTGGGATGCGGTCCAGATCACCTCGACGGCTTCCGAGGATCTCCACTGGGCGCGGGGGCGGCGACTCGGCGAGCTCGCGGCAGAACGCGGCCGAGAGCCCTACGCGCTCCTGGTGCAACTAGTGACCGAGGACCGCAATCGCTCCGGGATGGTGGGCTTCGGTATGAGCGAAGAGAACACGGCACGGTTCCTAGCCCATCCGCTCGGAATGGTCTGCTCCGACGGCTCGGCCCTCGATGTCGAAGGGCCGCTCGCTGCCGGCACACCGCACCCCCGGAACTACGGGACGTTCCCCCGCGTGCTAGGCCACTACTGTCGGGATGCACAGGTGATGCCGCTGGAAACGGGGATCCACAAGATGACCGGAATGCCCGCGGCGAGGCTGCGCCTCGACGGGCGTGGTGTCATTGCTCCCGGTGCCTTCGCCGATCTGGTGGCCTTCGACCCGGACGGCATCGCGGATCGGGCCACATTTGAACATCCCCACCAATACCCGGTGGGCATCGTTCATGTGATGGTCAACGGTGAATTCGTTCTGACGCACGGCGAACGCACCGATGAGCTACCGGGACGGATACTGCGACCCACTGCTTAGGTCTCCGCCCACGCCCCCTGATGTCCCTGGTCAGGCAGTCTCATGGCGTGCATCCTGATCACCACCCACGGCACCACAGGGGACCTGTTCCCGTTTCTCGCCCTCGGCGTCGCGGCGGCGCGGCGCGACATCGAGAGCATATTGTGAGCGGAAAGTGAGGCAACGGTGCGACGACTTCCCACGCTGGTAATCCTTGGCTCGCTGGCGCTGACGGCCCGGGCTGCACTCGCTCAAGATCTCACTGTGAGAGAGTGGCTGATTCGAGGGCCGATCCCGGCAGATACCGGACGCAGCGGGGTACTCCGGGACTACCTCGCCGAGGCGGTGCTCCTTCCCGACGTCGGCGACACCGCGGCCGGTGGTGCCTTCGAGCGCGTAGCGGCCGACTCGCTGGGAGGCGTCGACCTCAACAGCGTCTTCACGGGCTCCACCGACTGGAGTGCGGCCTACGCCCACACCTACGTCTTCTCACCGACGGAACGCACGGTCGGGCTGGTGATGGACAGTGACGACGATCTCGTGGCGCGCGTCAACGGCCAGCGTGTGTGGGTACATGTCGTGCCCCGCGGGCTCGGCAGCGGTCGGGACACTGTGAGTGTGCGGTTCGCCCGGGGGTGGAACAGCGTGCTGCTGAAAGTCATCAATCGCACGGGGGGATTCGGCTTGCGCTGCCGGCTGACCTCCGCACCGGGCGAGGCCACCGACGACTTGAAGCTCTCCACCGGCCGGCCACCCGAGAAGACCGGACACATCTACCCCACACCTACAGTGGTCGCGGCACCGCTGCGCCTTGCCACCCCGCTGCGATGGAGCGGCGACGGCCTCCGGGGGACGGCAACCCTTCCGGTAACCGCGTGGGGGCCCGACACGCTGCGCGCCGTCCGCCTGGAGCTGTATCAGGGCGGGCAGAAGTGGCTCCAGGCATCGTTCGACGCGCTGCCGCCGGGCGAGCCCGAGCGAGTGCACCTGGCAGCGTCCTTCGAGCAGCTCCGACGCGCGAGCCTCGGCCAGGAGCCGGTCCGCGTCTCGTTGGAATGGCGGGGCGGATCCCGGGGCGATTCGCTCTTCGTCGATGCGGACCCTCTGCTGCGCCTCCTCACAGCTCGGCTCGCCCTTGCCGATGTGAGAATCGACTCGACCGAGCAGAGAGTCACGCTACTGGATGCGGCGCTCACCGTGCCGGCTGCCCTCGACGGGTTCACCGTCGACCTGCTCACGCGGGGTCTGGGTCCCGACGCACGGTACGACATCAACGATGGTCGGGGTGTGTGGGAGGATGGGATCGTCCAGCTTTGCTCGCCGTGTCGCGAGGGAGAGGTCTTGCGACTCACCATCCGCCCCGACGGGTCGAGACCGCTTTGGGCCAGGCCGATGGCGCGCATCCGCCAGCCAGGGTATGCGGAGTTCGCCGATGGCTATGACTACGCCAGAGCGCTGACGGGCAGTGTTCCGCCTATCGAACGGCCCGACGCCCGGCAGTGGCTTCGTCTCATCGGGGAATCGGGCGATGCTTATCAACGGCTCCTCCGTGCCTACGACGATGCATACGCCCCCCTCGCCGCCGAGATTCGGCGGGACACGTTCCATCTGGTAGGCAACTCCCACATTGACGCCGCGTGGCTGTGGCGCTGGCAGGAGACCATCGACGTCATCCGAAACACATGGCGCAGCTCACTCAAGCTCGCTGACATCTTTCCGGGCTATCGGTTTGCGGCAAGCAGCGCCGCGTTCTACGACGCGATGGACCACCTGGAACCGAGCCTGGCCGACTCCCTGCGCCGGGCGGAGGAAAGCGGTCTATGGTCAGCAGTGGGCGGCTGGTGGGTGGAGCCGGATCTGAACGTACCGGCGGGTGAGTCACTCGTGCGGCAGGGACTGTATGGCCAACACTACTTCCAGCGACGGTACGGCCATCGCTCCAAGATCGCGTGGACCCCGGACACGTTCGGCTACCCCTGGACGGTGCCGCAGATTCTCCGTCGCTCCGGCTTCGACGCGTTTGTCACTCAGAAGATTCGCTGGAATGACTCGACCGAGTTTCCCCATGACGCGTTCTACTGGGAGGGCCGCGACGGTACGCAGATCTTCAGCTACAACCCGTACGGCTACGTGAGCGACCTCGCTCCGGCCAGACTGGTCCGCGAGCGTCTTGCCAACCGGGAGCGCCAGGGTGGTCATCACCAGATGGTGCTGTATGGCGTAGGCGACCACGGAGGCGGTCCGACCATCGCTATGCTCCAGCGGGCGGAGAACCTCCGCCGGATCCCCACCTTTCCGGCGATGCGTTACGCCGGCCCGGGCGAGGCTCTCGAGGCGGTGCGGCGCTCTGAGCCGCCGGAGGGATTCCCGGTGTGGCGGGATGAGATGTATCTCGAGTACCACCGGGGTACCTACACCACGCACGCCGCCATCAAGCGCCGCAACCGCCTGAGCGAGGTGATGCTTCAGACGGCTGAAGCGCTGGCGGTCCTCGACACGGCGCCGTACCCCCGCGACCAACTGGGGCGGGCATGGCGCCATGTGCTGTTCAATCAGTTCCACGACATCCTGCCGGGTTCCGGCATTGACAGCATCTACACGGACGCCCATGCGATGTACGACACGGCGTGGGCGGCGATCGACTCCGTCACCGCGGCATCGTTCGCGAGTCTCCGGAGGAGAATGGATACCCGGGGTGCGGGACAGGCGGTGGTAGTGTTCAATCCCCTTGGCTGGACCCGCAGCGGCCAGGTCACGGTGCCCGTGGCAAAGGGCGACAGCGTCCTGGTGACCGCCCACGATGTGCCCCCCCTTGGCGCACTGATCCTTCGAGTGCCCCGCGACACCCTGTCGCAACAGGAGCGCAGGCTGCCCGCGCCAACGGCGGGCGCGAACTGGATCGAGAACGCTCACCTCCGTGTAGAGATCGATACCGTCACTGGCGCGATCACTCGTCTCTACGACAAGGCGAACCATCGCGAGGTCCTGGCACCCGACAGTCCAGGCATCGTGCTGCAGATCTTCGATGACAGACCGCAACAATGGGACGCGTGGAACATTGTCCTCACGGGGGAGCGGTGGGTTGTCGACGACATCAGGCGGACGGGCGGAAAGGCGGACGGGCGGTCTGCACGGTTTGACATCGAACGCGAGTGGGGGAACTCTAACTTCCGGCAACGGCTAGTGCTCGGCCGCGATTCCCGCTATCTCGACGTCCTCAACGAGGTGGACTGGCACGAGCGAAGGAAGCTGCTCAAGGTCGCTCTTCCACTCGACGTCGCAGCCGACTCGGCGACGTACGAGATCCCGTACGGCACGATCGGCCGATCCGGAAACCCACGGACCCAGGCCGAGCGGGCAAAGTTCGAGGTTCCAGGTCAGCGGTGGGCGGACGTCTCGCAGGGCGACTACGGCGTCACCATCATGAACGACAGCAAGTACGGTTGGGATTACAGGAACAACGTTCTGCGGCTCTCCCTGCTTCGCTCACCGATCTGGCCCGATTCCACAGCCGATCGCGGCATGCACCGTTTCAGGTTCGCCATCTATCCGCACGCCGGCGATTGGCGCGAGGCCCAGACAGTGCGCCTGGCAGCGGAATACAACGTTCCCCTCTTGGGAGGGGTGGAGCCGCCGCATCGCGGCGCGCTGGGCAAGCGGGTCTCCCTCGCCGCGGCGGAGCCGGCGAACGTGCAGATCGACTGGGTCAAACGCGCCGAGGACTCGGACCACCTGGTGCTCCGCCTCGTCGAGTGGCACGGTGAGCCCGCCGACGCCGCCGTGACCACTGCGTGCGATATCGCCCGGGCACACAGGGCTAATCTGCTGGAGGATCTGGAGGAACCGCTGACCACGCGAGGTCGTCGCCTGCACCTGGCACTTCACCCTTATGAGATCGCGACGGTCGTGGTGGAGTGCGCGCAATGATCGCCAAGCTGCTCGCCAGCGGTCTCGCGGTCCTTTGCAGTGGCGCTCAGCCCTGCGCCATAGCACAGACGGCAACACCCCAGCCGATCGAGCTTTCCGTGATGACCTTCAACATCCGCTACGGCACGGCGGATGACGGCGACAACAGCTGGCCGCTTCGCTCTGCCATGGTGTGGCAGCTCATACAGAATCACGCGCCGGACGTCGTGGGTCTTCAGGAAGCGCTTCGGTTTCAGCTGGACGAGATCCGCTCCCGCGTTCCCGGCTATGCCGAGCTCGGCGTGGGGCGAGATGACGGCCGAACCAGGGGTGAGTACTCGGCGATCCTCTATCGATCGCGTCGTTTTGCCGTCGCCGACCAGGGGACCTTCTGGTTCTCAGAGACGCCCGATGCCCCGGGCTCCACCAGCTGGGGCAACCGGATCACACGCATCTGCACCTGGGCGCGGCTCGTTGAGCGGGAAACCGGTGCGCACCTCTACGTCTACAACCTCCACCTGGATCACGAGTCCCAGCCGTCACGCGAGCGGAGTGTCGAGCTGCTCGCCGCCCACATCAATGCACGGCGGCCAAGGGACCCCGTCATCGTCATGGGTGACTTCAACGCCGGCGAGGACAACCCGGCAGTGCGGTACCTCACGGGTGAGATCGAGCGAGCCTCCAGCGGTACCGAACCCGCACCCCCGTCACCGAAGCTGGCCGACACCTTCCGCGCGGTGCACCCCACCGCGACAGGAGTCGGCACATTCCATGGCTTCCGGGGCGATCGTACCGGCGCGCGAATCGACGCTATCTTGGCCTCGCCACAGTGGGAGGTCCTCGACGCGGCGATCGTGCGCACCAACCGCGACGGGCGGTATCCCTCCGATCACTTCCCGGTGACAGCGCGCCTGCGCCTGACGCGGCCCTAGGAAATCCAACAGGTCTCACCACCGTCTTGCGTCCCCTGCCCTCCCACCGCTCATCGACTTCCTGATCTCTCGCGCGCCACTGCTCTCGCAGATAACTTCGCCCCATGCAGGAACATCGCTTCCCAACGTCGCGCACCGCCCGGTATTTCACCCTTGGCACGCATCGCCGCGACGTCCGTCAGGTCTGGTTTGTGTGTCACGGCTACGGCCAGCTAGCACAGCAGTTCCTGCGTCAGTTTGAAGTGTTGGACGACGGGCGCCGGCTGATCGTCGCGCCCGAGGGTTTGTCACGCTACTACATCGACCACACGGATCGACGGGTCGGGGCGAGCTGGATGACGAGCGAGGATCGCCTCTCGGAGATCTCCGACTACGTCGATTATCTCGACGCCCTCTACGAACACGTGCTCAAACGGCATCGCCGATCCTCCGTCGACGTGTACGTGCTCGGGTTCTCGCAGGGAGCGGCCACTGCAGCCCGTTGGATCAGCCACGGTAGCGCCACCACTGACCGCCTCATCTTGTGGGCCGCA
>WVYX01000015.1:0-252 GCA_011772755.1 Gemmatimonadales bacterium | reverse complement strand
GGACGTTTGTCGTGGGAGAGCAGGATGAGGCCGTCGAGGCCAGCAAACTCGATGAGCTCGAGGCCAGGCTGGTTGATCGCCAGATTCCCTACGAGGCCGTGAGCTTCGCCGGCGGTCATTGGCTCGACCCGGATGTCCTGCGTTCTCTTGCGGCCACTTAGCCGCCACCTCCCCTTGACCGACGGCGGCGGCGGATGGGATGTTGCGTGAGTGATTTCTGAAAGCCGGCAACTACGATGTGGCGCCGTCGAC
>WVYX01000279.1:284-1084 GCA_011772755.1 Gemmatimonadales bacterium | reverse complement strand
TCCTCAACGACCCCAAAGTGCCGGTCCTCGTAGTCGCTCCAGGCTGTGCGATCGTCAGTTTCGAAATCTTCGCAGACGATGGTGGTTGGCCGAGAGCAGATGGGCTCGGCACTCTGGAGCACCGCCTTGGACAGGGATGGAGCCGGGACCGGGTCGGGATCACTGCCGTCCGCTCTTCCGGGCATGGGTTCCTGGGCACAAGCCAAACTGGCCATGAGAGACCACCAAACACCGGTAGGCCATAGAGATGGAAGAACGCCGCAACGGCGCCGGCCCGACGTCATCGTCCTCCCTGGGGACTCGAGGTTACCCTCGCATCTACGGCGCCCACTGCGTCCAACGGTGACATCACTTACTGCTGCTGCGGCCAAGGCGGAGCAGCTCGGCGAAATGAGCCTCCAGTGGGCACCTACTCAAAGTCTGCCGGACGGCGCGAGGGATGCCACAGCGCCCGCGGCGAGCGGGGCTCCACTGCTTGAGCTGGATCTAAGTGTCTGTGTGATCAACCTACCAGGCGCCCTTCCGGAACATCACCACCGGTACGGTCATAAGCAGGATCTTGAGATCCTGGGCCGCCGATTGGCGGCGAACATACTCGAGGTCGAAGGCGAGCTTGCGGCCAACGTCGTCCAGTGACGTGTCGTAGTGGTGCTTGATCTGCGCCCACCCCGTGATGCCCGGAAGCACCTGTTGCCGCTCGCGATAGCGCGCCACCCTGTGGCGCAACCGGGAGAAGATCTGGGGCTGCTCCGGCCGCGGCCCCACCAGGTTCATGTCACCACGGAGCACGTTGAACAGCT
>WVYX01000279.1:0-266 GCA_011772755.1 Gemmatimonadales bacterium | reverse complement strand
GCTCACCCGCATGGTGCGGAACTTGTAGATGGTGAATGGTCGCCCGCCGTAGTCGACCCTACGGCGTCGATTCGCGGTCTGTGACGCGCTTCGCCGCCGGTCGATTCCGACCCGTGTCTGGCTGAAGATCGCGGGTCCACGGGAGGTGATCTTGATGAGCGCCGCGACGACCAGCATGAGTGGCGCCGCCAACACGAGCCCCACGACAGCCACCGCCACGTTGAGGACACGGCGTGCGCCGTCGTGCTGGCTCGCGTAGCTCGCCT
>WVYX01000115.1:170-1166 GCA_011772755.1 Gemmatimonadales bacterium | reverse complement strand
CGGTTGGGCGGTGCGGAGATGGCACGGCGTGAGACGCAGCATCTCGGATCGATCCCGTTGCAGACGTTGCAGGCTAACGTGGATTATGGGTACGTGACGAGTCGGACGACGTATGGGACGATCGGGGTGAAGGTGTGGATCTACAAGGGAGCATACGGCGAAGAAGGCGATGAGGATCAGCAGGATCGCGCACGCGGGCCACGGCGAGGCAGGCGATAAAGTGGGACGAACCCCCGGTAGCATCCGAAATTCCGCCGGGCGGGGCATCGCTGAGCGAGGGAGGGCGGAGGCTGACCGATGCCATTGATGCCGAAGCGGGTAAAGTTCCGTAAGGCCCAGCGCGGGCGGGTCCGCGGCAAGGCCAGCCGTGGGAACACCGTCGCGTTCGGCGAGTTCGGGCTNNTGGCGGCGACGCACTTTCTTCATCGTGAAGGTCGTGTGTACATCCGAATTTTCCCCGACAAGCCGGTCAGTTCGAAGCCTCTGGAGACGCGAATGGGTAAAGGCAAAGGCGAACCGGAAGAATGGGTTGCCTGCGTGAAGCCCGGGACGATGCTGTTCGAGATCGGCGGGGTACAGGAAGACGTGGCTAGGCAAGCCCTGGCGAGAGTGGCGCACAAGCTGCCGCTGAGGTGCCGGTTTGTGCGCAGGCGACACGCAGTGTAGGTGGGGCCGCGAGGATTTGAGGCAATGACCATCGCCGAGATCCGGGAGCTGAAGACCGAGGAGCTCCACGCCGAGCTGGATCGCCTGCGGCGTCACCTGTTCGACCTACGATCGCAAGCGGTGACGGAGAAGTTGGAGGACCCGGCCCAGTTGACGAAGGCGAAGCGTGACATCGCGCGGGTCTTTACAGTTCTCAGGGAGCGAGGCGAGACCAACGTGGAGGCCCAGCAGTATCACCTGGAGGCCATTGCCACGCATAAGGCGGGCGGCTAGCGGAAGATGAGAATGACGGGTGAGTCGGACACAGCACGGAGCAGGACACCGCGGCGG
>WVYX01000115.1:0-157 GCA_011772755.1 Gemmatimonadales bacterium | reverse complement strand
GTGTGGCGCTGGACTACACGACGAAGCATCTCAAGTACGGCAAGTACGTCCGTCGTCGGATGGTCGTGCACGCGCATGATGAAAGTAATGAGGCGCGCGTGGGCGACACGGTGGAGGTCATGGAGTGTCGTCCGATGTCGAAGATAAAGAACTGGCG
>WVYX01000311.1:2860-3616 GCA_011772755.1 Gemmatimonadales bacterium | reverse complement strand
TCCTGCCCTCCGCATCCAAGAGAACGACGTACGGCAGCGCATCCGGCAGCGGAAGCGGATACTCCGTGAACCTCGCCGACGCCGGGTCGAAGCTGGCTATCCGGTTGGCCGAGTACTGGGGAATCCACACGCTGCCGTCCAAGCCGACGTCCGGCCGCCGGGGACCGCTGTGGGACGTGGGGAGAATCCACGCGTCCATCTCGCCGCTGCGCGGATCGAGCCGCACCAACCGGTTTCCCTGCAGCTCGGTACCGTACACCGTGCCGTCGGGCGCCACGCGCAGGCCGTAGGGAATCGGGTTCTCCAGCTGCGGCGTCGGAGCGAGCGGCACCTCGAAGGTCCGCACATCCCCCGTCGCTGGCTCGAGATACCCGATCNNAACCACACACGCCCTTCGCCGTCGGGCCGCACGCTGTGGCCGTACATCCCGATGGGCCAGTGGCTCCACTCGGCGGCACGGTTGTCGTAGCGGGCCACGGCGTGGGGGCCTCCCAGCAGAACCCACCAGTTCCCCTCCCCATCGATCTCCAGCGCCCGAGGGTTCGCCTGCGGTACGGGAATGGGAAACTCCTCGTACGCCCCCGTCTCGGGGTCCAGGCGCAGCATCCGGTGGGTGAACATGCCGGTGATCACTACGCGACCGTGCGGCTCCACCTTCAGGTCATGGGGCAGGTCGCCAGGGTACGGGTAGTCGTACTCCCGCACCGCTGCAGCTGCTCCCGCGCCCGACCCCGCCGCCGGTGGTTGCGTGAGATG
>WVYX01000311.1:929-2849 GCA_011772755.1 Gemmatimonadales bacterium | reverse complement strand
CTCGGTCGCAGCCTGCCACTCGAGAGCCGTACGGGCGCGGCCGTTCGGGAACGCCATCTCCACGTCAATCTGATGACACCCGGTACAATCGAGGAGGAACCGCCGCTTGATGGCGCCGTCCGGAAGCAGGCTGAGAACGGCCGAGGAGGGCGGCACCTCAGCCCTTGGGGCAGGGTATTCCGCAGCCGCGCGCCTCCCTCCTGGCCCCGGCGGAGCCTGCACGCCCCCGAGCGTCACCACTGCGGCCCCCCCAAGGGGGAACGCCAGCGTTCCTGCCACTAGTAGCGCCATTGATCTCGGTCGTCCCATAGTCATCTCCCGGCGGTCAATTCGTCGGTCCACATAGCTTGACTACGCATATGCGGCCGGAACGGTTGCGGTCGAGCGTGAGAGGGCCAAGACGTGGCTGGGGATTCGCCCGACAGTGACATCTGCCGGGCCATCATCGATCTGGATCGGTACCTCTACCTGATTGAGCGGGGGTTCCGCGTCGAGTACCAGGGGGAGTTGTTCGTGGCCGAGCGACAGTAGGCCCGCCTGGTCGGCGGTACGGTCGCACTGCTCCTCGGGGTGGCGCTGGAGGGAATGGGGACCATCCCTCACACCGTCGAGTATAGACTCCACCCCGAGTACCAGATCGGCTACACGGTGTACGTGGTATCCGAGATCTTCCCTGCATGGTGGATCTTCTTGCTCACCGACGCTTGGTGATGAGAATAGGGCAACGCACGCAGACCCCGGTCTTTTGATACAGCGGGCGGTGCGAGTGATGCAGCTTGATCTTGTACCACTTGGCCCCCAAGGCCCATGAGGCTGTGGTGCCAAGCGCAGTCCCAAGAGCGCTCCGCACAAGTGCCTGCTTGTCAATGAGGCCAATGCCGATCGTGTCACGGTCCGCCCACGGGCGATTCCGCTGTAAGAGGACGTCTTCGGGACGGGGCGTAGCGACTTGTCTCGGAGGGGTCCTATACGTATGGCATGCTGAGAGTGACAATGCCACCAGCGCCACGCTGAGGTACTTCGTGACTGCCGACATGTCACCCCCCTGTGGTGCCTGGCCCAGGATGGCCTTGGCGTGTCAAGCCATCGTCAAGCGGATTCTGAACAGGCTTTGTTCACATGGGAGGCCAGAAACAACAGTGCCCGGCGCGGGGCCGAGATGTCAGCCCCGGCATCGGCGAGGTCACGCTCGACGCTGGCCAAGTGTGCCTGGATCTCGGCCGCCGACGTGCGGTGACGCTTGAGCCATCCATGCTCGAACCAGGGTTCAAGCGTGCTCATCTACTCCCGGGGCACCGGCGCCCAGCACCATGAGCCTGGGCCCCCGCAGNNCGAGGTCAGGCGGCGCTCGAACTCGCCTCGCTTCCACACCACAGGGTTGATCTCGCGGCCGAGCTGGTCCTGAGCGGGTGCCAGGCGGCGGGTGGTCTCGCGCAGCCCGACATCTTCAGGAAAGGCGCACAGTTTCCCGTCGGTACTCTGGCGGTCTCGTCGCTGGTGGGATTTCTGTGAAGGGCGCACAGAAGCCGCGGACCTAGGGCGCGACCGTGGAGGCCATCGGCGGTTCGACGGATGCCGCTAATGTCTCGCCAGACCCTACGTGAACAAGGGCAAGGTCTCTCGGGATTTCCCAAGCCTGGGAGCTACAGGCTCCTGATCCAGAGCGTCGCCTCCAGGGGCCCCAAACCCGGCAAAATGTCACACTAAACGCGAGTTCGTGTCGTCCGCTGCCGGGGTCCGACGAGGGAATGTCGTACTTTGTCGTAGTTTGAGGGCACGGATCTCGTACCTTGTCGTGTGCGCCGATGAAGGCCTCACCGCCTGGCGTGGGCAGCCGAAAACCCCGAGCGCCGTGCGACGCTCGGGGCTGTCGACCCTTCCTCAGCTTGTGCGGCTACGGAACGATACGTACGGTATCTG
>WVYX01000311.1:0-903 GCA_011772755.1 Gemmatimonadales bacterium | reverse complement strand
ACCGTCGGTGAGTGCCAGGCCGCTCGTCTCCACATGAACGACAAGGTCGAGTAGGCCGTCCCCGTTCACATCCTCGGCAGCCGCCATCGGCGTTCCCTTACCTCGCACCTTCACTGCCGCGTCGGCCAAGATGACCGTGGACGGATCCACCGTAGTGGCGTCGAAATCGGCGGTGCTGAAGATCGCGACCGGGACCGAACCGTTCGACCCGAGGTTGATGCTGTTGGGGTCGCTGCCGGGCTTGATGTCGATATCGACTGGCCGCGGGCACGCGGAACTGTAATCCCACGTAGCGGTCACAGAGTACGCCCCGCTGTTGTCCGCAAAGATGCCGTTGTTCTCTCCGAGGAACAGATAGTACGGTCCTCCCGTGGCGGGTGCCGTCAGCTCGGCGGACGAGCCGACGAAGAACGAAGCGCTCGCTACGGTCTCATCGTTGAGATCATCCGCGTCGGTGCTCCACCTGCCGATAAGTGAATAGACAGGCAAGCCGCGGAATATCGACCACCAATAGCCGTTAGGCCCAGTGCAACTGCTACCAGCATCGACCACGCAGCCGCTGGCTTCGACAGCGATAATACCTCCAGCCTCGATGCATGCACCCGGAACCGATGATGGAGGTATGTTCCCCGGCCAATTCCATTCGGGGTTCGTGTGATAGTACAGGTTCGCGTTTCCGGAGACGCTGAAGTCAACAAAAACATCTCCCGAAACCAGCGCACTCGTGCTAAGAACAACGAGATCATCCCCGGGTGCTGTCGGTGCAGCACGCTCAGCGCATGCGGCCAATGTGGCCGCAATGAGCATCAGGCCGAGAGCATGGGCGTGTTTCCGCATGGCCCCACCTCCGAATTAAGAAGGTTGATTTCCTCTCGTCGGTGGTCCGGCGGGCGCGTCGTGCGG
>WVYX01000161.1 GCA_011772755.1 Gemmatimonadales bacterium | reverse complement strand
CCCGGAGGGAATCACGGTTTCCACGACCAGCACCTTGCCCCCGCGTCGCATCGCATCCCGGCAATTCCTGAGGATGGCGACCGCCTCGCCGTCATCCCAATCGTGGATGACGTGGCGCAGCAGGTACGCATCGCCCGATGAAGGAACCGAGTCGAAGAAATCCCCGCCCACGAAATCACAGCGATCGGAGACGTCGCAACCGCCGACGACCTCCCTGGCACGCTCCGCCACGGGGGGGAGGTCGAACAGGACGCCGCGAGCCATCGGATGTCGGCGCAGGACGGCCGCCAGGGCCAGGCCGTTTCCGCCGCCGACATCGACGATCGTCCGGAACGGAGCGAAGTCATACGCATCGAGGACGGGAACCGTCTCGCTGTCGTGGATCCCGGTCATCGCGTCATCGTAGATCCGCCAGCGATCGGGGTTCGCGCTCATATAGTGGAAGAACGGCGTGCCGAAGACCTTGTCGAACGCGGCGGCGCCCGTTTCCACCGAGGACAGGAGCCCCCCCCACGACCGGTAAAACTCCGCGCCCGCCATTCTGGCCAGCGACCGCTTGGAGCCGGGCGCATCGCTTGCCAGCAGCTTCCCCACCGGCGTCAGCGAGAACCGGCCTGCTTCGTCTTCGCGGAACACGTCGATGCTCGCCAGCGCCCGCAGCACCCTGTAGAGGGATGCGCCGTGCGCCCCCGTCTCCCATGCCAGTTCGTCCGCCGTACGAGGACCCCCAGCAAGGAGATCGGCGATCCCGATCTCGGCCGCCACGTAAATCGCCTGGGTCACCCAGGAGCCCACGATCATCCGGTTGAGCATCTGTTCGGTCGTTCCGGAAATCTCCAAGACGTCTCCCTCCCCCGGGAACCCATCCCCCGGTTGCGCAGGTCGTGAGAAATCGCCCTCGACGGACATCCCGCGATCACCGGCGGGAAACGCCGGAAAGCGAGGCGGGGACATGCACCAGGTGGCACTTCGAGCAGCTCTCCCTTCCGATCTTCTGCGCGAGCGCCGCCACCGCATCCGCAGGCACGGTCCGGCTCTTGAACACCCGGCCAAGCTCGGCCACCGCGTCCTGCATTTCGCGGTCGACGAAGTACCGGCTCTCTTTCTCGTGGCAGCCCCGGCAGGAGTTGCTCAATGCCGCGAACCTTTCCCGGAATCCCTCGAACTGCCTGCGCGCGTTGTCGGTCTGCCCCTGCCTCAGATTGACCGTCATTCCCGCCAGGTTCGACGCCAGGTACTTCTTGAACTGCGGGTATCCCGTCGGTTCGCCGCTCAAGGGATCCTGGACGGTGATGGCGCCGAAATCCCCCCAGTGGTACTTATGCTGCACGGGGACCATCGCCGCAACGTGGCAC
>WVYX01000006.1:13744-44337 GCA_011772755.1 Gemmatimonadales bacterium | reverse complement strand
GTGGCGGTCCGGCGGGGCCACGGATGCTTACGCGGATCAACACTGATCGGTCATCCGTGGTAATCCGCGCATCAATCCGTGGCCCCGGCGAGAGCGCCACCGCACGGAGGAACTGCTCGGCGCGTGTGCTATGCAACGAACTTCCAACCCAGGTTGTCCTTGGGCTCTAACCGATTTCCAGGAGTACCTTCAACACTCCTGGTCGCTGGGCATGTTCGAAGCCGGCGGGCGCATCACTGAGAGGATAGCGGGCATGAATCAGCGGCTCGACATCCACCTGGCGTTCCGCTAGCAGGCGGAGGGCCGGAGCAAATGGCCCGCAGCGTGACCCCACCAGCGTCAGCTCGTCCACCACCACCGCCGCGGCGTCCATAGTGAGTTTCCCGGCATAGGTGCTCTTCATCACCAGGGTCCCCCGGGGGCGGAGAGCGGCCTGGGCCAATGCAAACCCCTCGTCGTTGCCGGTACACTCCACGGCGACGTCAAACGCCCCCGGTTCCACCTCCTTGCCCAGGACGGTGCGGATGTCCCGTGCCGCAAGGAGATCGAGCTTGCTCTGGTGGTGACCCACCACCGAGAGCTTGCAGCCGGTCAGGGCCAACGTCTGGGCGATCAGCTGACCCAGCTTGCCGTCACCCACGACCAGCACGTTATCGTAGGGGTGGACCTCTACCTGCTGTTGGATCTCCAGCGCCGCAGCGAGTGGCTCCGCAAACGTCGCCGCGTCGATCGAGACCTCCTCCGGCACCACGTGCAGGTTCGCTACCGGGAGCGTCAGGTACTCGGCGAAGGCGCCGTTCCGATTGACGATGCCCAGCACCGTACGGTTCTCGCAGTGGGTCGGTCGCCCACTGCGGCACGCACGGCACTCCCCGCACACCGCATTGATCTCCCCCACGACCCGCTTGCCGGCTATCGCCTCGCTTCCCTGCTCGACGATCCCGACAAACTCATGGCCGAGGACCCCTGTGTACGGGTAATAGCCCCGAGTGAGCTCCAGATCGGTGTTGCAGATGCCGGCCTGCAGGACCTTCACCAATGCCTCGCCCGGCGGTGGTATGGGCACTGGGACTGTGTCCCGCACACCCAACTCGCCGTTTTCCAGCCAGACCGCTCGCATCAGCTTCGGCATTGATGGCTCCGGACCTTTCCTCGTTCTCTAGCGGCCCGTATCCAAGGTTCCAGCAGCGGCGCAGTGCGCTAGAGAATACTCGGTCATGCTCCTCCGGTGTGTCTTGCGGTTACCAGCTCTCCGCACTTTGCCCCCGGTGGATCGAGGGTCCCGGGCTGAAAGCCCGGGCTCGGCTGCCCAGCGTGAGCCGTGCGTTCTTGAGAACGCCGTCCTCGGCCGAGCCCGCCCTTTCAGGGCGGGACCCATGCACGAGAAGGAGCGTGCAGGAAGTGTCATCACCAGGTGGAACTCGGACGCAGTACTGGACTCCGGCCGGGCTATTTTGCCAACACGCCCGCCATCTCCAGCAGGCGAAGGTCCAGCTGCTTCTCGCACGTGACGACCTCGGTGAGCGGAGTGGTGGCGACGTCGCCTCTTTGCCATCCTACGAGCACCCCTCGGTCACCCTGAGCGAGGTAGTCCGTCGCTGCGACGCCCAACCGGGTAGCCAGCAGGCGATCGAACGCGCCGGGCGTGCCGCCACGCTGCACGTGGCCCAGCTTGGTGACCCGCAGGTCGAAGCCCAACCGCTCCCGGTTCTCCTCGAAGTGGCGCGCTAGCCGCTCGGCATTGTACTGGCAGCCTTCGGCGACGACCACTAGGGCATGAGGCTTGCCTCGCTCGTAAGCGTGCCGCAACTCCGCCGCCACAGTTTCCGGGTTCATTTCGGACTCGGGAATGACGACCGCCTCGGCTCCACCCGTGATGCCGGCGATCAGAGCCAGGTACCCGCAATGGCGCCCCATGACCTCGACGAGAAAGGCGCGCTGGTGGGACGAGGCGGTGATTTTCAGCCGGTCGATTGCCTCCAGAGCGATGTTGAGGGCGGTATCAACCCCGATGGTGATCTCCGAGCCGTAGAGGTCGTTGTCTATGGTCGATGCTACCCCCACGACGGGAAAGTCGGCCTGCGATAGGGCATGGGCTCCGGTCTGCGATCCGTTGCCGCCGATCACCACCAGGGCGTCGATGTCCCTCTGGTGAAGCTGGCGCAACGCCTTTGACTGCCCGTCCTCCGTCTCGAACTCGGAACAGCGCGCACTGCCCAGCATCGTGCCGCCGCGCTGCATGATGCCGCCCACTTCCCGGGCGCCCAGCGGGATGAAGTTGTCGGCGATTAGTCCGGCAAAGCCGTGGCGGACACCTAGGACCTCCCAGCCCCGGTCGATGCCGCTGCGAACCACCGCGCGGATGGCGGCGTTCATTCCTGGCGCGTCGCCTCCACTGGTCAGCACAGCGATACGCTTCATCGGTTGTTACTCCGTCCGCGGGCTGGCGGCGCGCACCTCCGCTGGCACCTCGTCGGCGAAGGTCTGGAAGTTCTCACTGAACATTGCTGCGAGCTTCCGCGCTTGCTGGTCGTAGGCTCCTTTGTCTTGCCACGTGTTGCGCGGGTTGAGCACTTCGGTGGGTACGCCTGGACAGGTACTGGGCACCGCGACTCCGAAGTTGGGATCGGGCTTCATAGGCACGTCATGCAATGCTCCGTCGAGGGCTGCGTGCACCATCGCCCGGGTGTGGCCTATGCTCATGCGCTGGCCCACACCGTAAGGCCCGCCGGTCCAGCCGGTGTTCACCAGCCAGACGGTCACGCCGTGGCGATCGATCTTCTCGCCCAGGAGCTTGGCGTAGACTGTTGGTGATAGCGCCATGAACGGTGCGCCAAAGCAGGCACTGAACGTGGCCTTGGGCTCGACGATGCCTACCTCCGTGCCGGCCACCTTTGCGGTGTATCCGGACAGAAAATGGTAGGTCGCCTGCTCCGGCGTGAGCCTGGCGACGGGCGGCAGGACGCCAAAGGCGTCCGCGGTGAGCATGAGAATGTTCTTCGGATGGCCGCCGGTGCCTCCACGGGTCGCGTTGGGGATGTGGCTGATGGGGTAGGCGGCCCGAGTGTTCTCGGTGAGCGAGTCGTCGTCCAGATCTACATGGCCTGTGGCACTGTCGAAACCGACGTTCTCGAGGATGGTGCCGAACCGCCGTGTGGTCTCGTAAATCTCCGGCTCGGCCTCCGGCGAAAGCCGGATCACCTTGGCGTAGCACCCGCCCTCGAGATTGAACACGCCGTGATCGCTCCAGCCGTGCTCGTCGTCGCCGATGAGGGTGCGGCTGCGCTCTGTGGACAGTGTCGTCTTGCCGGTCCCGGAGAGGCCGAAGAAGAGGGCCACGTCACCATCGCCACCGATGTTGGCGGAGCAGTGCATGGTGAGAACGTCCTGCTGGGGGAGGAGGTAGTTCAGGACGGTGAAGATGGACTTCTTGATCTCCCCCGCGTAGTGCGTGCCGCCGATGAGCACTAGTCCACGCCCAAAATGCAGAACCACGAATGCCTCGGAGCGGGTGCCGTCCAGCTCCGGTACCGCGTGGAAGCCGGGCGCATGGATCACGGTGAACTGCGGCACGTGAGCGGCCAGCTCATCGGGAGGAGCCTGAATGAACAGGTTGCGGGCGAACAGGCTGTGCCAGGCGGTTTCGCAAATAACCCGGACCCGCAATCGGTGTATCGGGTCGGCGCCCGCGTAGCAGTCCTGCACGAAGATGTCCTCGCCCTGCAGGTACGCCAGCAGCCTGCGGTACAGGGTCTCGAAGTTGGCCGCTTCCATGGGCCGGTTGACCTTGCCCCACCAGACCTTGTCCTCGCTCGACGGCTCATGGACCAAGAACTTGTCGTTGGGCGCGCGACCGGTGTGATGCCCGGTCCGTACCACGAGGGGGCCCAGGTGCGCCAGGTGCCCCTCGCGTCGGCGGATCGCCTCCTCGTAGAGCAATGAGGTGGAGAGGTTCCAGTACACGGTATCCACGTTCCGGATGCCGTGGTTCTCCAAGCCGTACTCGCTGTGAACTGGGCCTTGTGTTTGCACGAGAGGGCCTCCTCACCGTTCAGATGCTGGCACCAGAGGCAGGCCGCACTCCAGCGGTTTCGGAACCTATGAGCCAGCGGTGTCGTACGCCGCGTTCCGGTGGCGATCCGCCGCCGTTGAGTTGGCCGTCCCATCCGGGGGCCTTCGGAGAGGGTAGCTGTGGGGCAGGGAGGGATCGCCGCCATCACCGTTTTTCAGCACCCCGCTAAGGATACGGCTGATGGATGGGGACAGCCAGCGTCGTCCAGCAGCCGCTCCAAGCAGACGATGTCGCACTTCGCCCATGTGGCCGTCCGAAATCGGGGACGGCCGAGGACCTATCTGCTTGTCGGGGCTCTCGTAGGTGCGCCTGTCGCAAGCAATTGCGTGAGGTGTGTTCGGGCATGCTCCTTGCAACCTGTGAGAGATGACAGCGCCCCCAGCACGGGAGGGCCTTATGCGTACCCATCGGATTCCGCCGGTCGTGATGCTCGCCGCCCTAGCGGTAACGTCTTCTCTCGCCGCCCAAGCCCGGGAAGTGGTGCTACGGCCCCGCAGCGCCATCGGCATCCATGCCGCCCTGGCCAGGCCGGTGGGCGAGTTTCAGAACTTCGTTCGTTGGGGTGGTGGGTTCGGCCTGTATGGACTCATCAATCTCGACCGGGGTCGCCACATAGGTCTCCGCATGGACGGCTTACTGGTGATCTACGGCCACGAGAGCTTCGACGCGCCGTTGAGCTCGACAGTCCGGCGTGTCTGGGTTGACGTGGACACGGACAACATGATTCTGGCTCTCGGTATCGGGCCGCAGATCACGCTCGGCACCGGCCGGTTCCGGCCGTACGTGTACGGCACCGCCGGGTTTTCCTACTTCGCCACCGTGTCGTCGGTGGGGGGAACGGCGGGCTACTCCGACTTCGCGAGCACCACGAACTTCGACGACCTCAGCCTCGCGCTAACAGGGGGCGGCGGCGTGATGCTGCGTCTGTCCCGGGGCAGGCACCCGATCTTCCTGGACTTCTCGGCGCAGTCGACCTATAACGGCGAAGTGGAGTACCTGCGGCGCGGGGGGGTTCGGGAGAACCCGGATGGCTCGCTCACGTTGTTCCCCATTCGCAGCGAGACCAACCTGGTGACGTTTCGCGCTGGTGTGGCGATCGGCATCTAGTGCAGTGTATCAGAAGCTGGTCTACTCACGGTGCACGCAGTGAGTCCTTGCGGGCACCGTGGTGGGATCTTCCCGCAGTCTTGTAGACGGTGTCTCACGCTGCATATGATTCGAAGTCAACGGGGGACTGGTACGCATCGAGCTTACGGACCTCCGCTGCGGTGAGCTCGGACACGCGGACCGCCTCGCCCGTGGTCGCCTCCAGGGAGTCGGTGGCGCCGCAGATGACCACGCCGTCCTTCGTGAGCTGCGCCCCCACCACCAACCCGTCGGCGGCGGCGATCCCCGGGGGACCTCTTCGGGTTCGGGGCCGTCGAGATCACGGCTCCTGGTGTCCCACCGCTGCAAGCATTACCAGCAGATGAAGTACTACGTCCTCCTCTTCGTCCTGCGTGCGGCGCTCCTCGGGGGCCTCCGCGTGCGCGGTTCCGTAATACGGCCGTGGTATCCTACTACTTGGCGACATAGCCCGAGGCACCGGTTAGCTCGCAAATCTCCGGTGTTTCCGGTCGGAGCACGCACTCGGCGGTGCTGACGAGTGAACCAGGGATCCACCGGCATCGCTGGGATCTTCAATTCGATCAGGGTCGCCTGACTGCTGAACAACGCTCGCACGTAACGCAAGTAATCCAACGGGCGATTCGGGAGTTTCCTCTTGCGGAGGAACAGTTGCGACGGGCGTTTTCCCGCTTCCAGCAGGCTCAAACCCCACTGGAGGAATACAGCGCGTTGCAACTCCTCTTGGACGGTAATTTCCCCGGTGGGCTGGGGGAGGAGTATACGTCATCCGAAGCGGGGCCGGGATCGTACATGCTGAAGATGACGGAACGGTGCGTGCCGACCCGCTCGGCACGAGGTGTCGATGAAGAGTAGAGGTCGGCGTGCGGTTGGTTAGGGGGACCGCGCACGGGGCCTCAACCCGCGATTGCGCGGGCTGAGATTGGTCTTCCGCTAGCCCGTTGTCCATCCTCGTCATAGCTTGGACCGACCCTTGGGCGAGGCCCACGCCGATATGACCGCTGTTCTGACGGGGCAGGCGCAACACCATCTGTGCAAACCAGCAGACGCCGACTCGTTCGGCGCCCGTGTGCACCAGGAGGTCGTGGAGCCCTTCCGCCGCCTGCAAAGTGAGGCGCGCACGGCGGGCTTCGACCTCCAGATCCACAGCGGATATCGCAGCTTCGAACAGCAGCTCTCGATCTGGAACCGGAAGGCGTCGGGCAAGCTCGCCGTGTTGGACAGCGACGCCGTGCCCCTCGACATCGAAGTGCTGAGCGAACGGCAACTAGTCTTCGCGATCTTGCGTTGGTCGGCCCTGCCGGGAGGATCCCGGCACCACTGGGGAACGGACCTCGATGTGTACGATGCGGCGGTGACGCCGGAGGGATACGACATCGAGCTGATCCCGGAGGAGGTGAACGCCGGCGGGATGTTCGGCCCGCTGCACGAGTGGCTGGACGAGCGGATTGCCGCCGACGATTGTTTCGGGTTCTTTCGACCGTACGACCAGGACCGGCAAGGCGTGGCGCCGGAGCGGTGGCATCTGAGCTACGCCCCCGTTGCCGCAGTGTATCTGGAGCAGCTCACCACGGACGTCCTGCGCGCGGCGGTCGAGCAGGCTGACATCCTACTAAAGCAAACGGTACTGTTCCTGCTGGACGAGATCTACGAGCGGTTCGTCACCAACGTCAATACATTGGGCCGCGTCTCATGAACCTCCGTTCCCGACGAGATTGGGGTACGCTCGCCCTCAAACCGGACACGTACGGGCGTTCGCGCCTCGGGCTCCCGCTGGAGGTCTGGCGCCCACGGGGCGACTGCAAGCTCCTGCTGTTCGGCGGCATCCACGGGGAGGAGCCGGAAACGACGTTCGCCCTCTCCCGGGCCTTGCGACAGCTATCCGAATCGTCGCCCCAGTGCGCGGCGGTCCTCGCCGCCAATCCGGACGGCCTGATCCGCGGAACCCGGGGCAACGCCTGCGGGGTCGATCTGAACCGCAACTTTCCGGCAAGTGACTGGCAGCCGAACCCCGTCACCCATCGGTCGACCTTGGACGACCCCAGCGATGTCGTCTTGAGCCCGGGGGAACAGCCCGGCTCCGAGCCCGAAACCACAGCGCTGATGGGTCTCATCGAGGAGCTGAAGCCGAACGCCGTGATCGCCCTCCACGCTCCACTGGCCTGCATTGACGAGCAAAGCGAAACACCGTTGGGGACGTGGTTGGCCGAACGGACCGGATTGCCGCACCAGAGCGGCGTGGGCTACCCCACGCCCGGCTCGTTCGGATCGTGGGGCGCGGAACAGGGCATCGCGGTGGTCACCTACGAATTCCCCCTCACGTCCACGGACGAACTCGTGCGCGAGCACGTTCCGGTGCTCGTGGAGCTGCTCACCCGCTCCGACCTGTGAATATGCCGCCACCCGTGTACACGTAGCCCAGGCGCCATGGTCCTCAACTATATCTGGATCGCATTCTTCCTGATCGCGCTGATCGTCGGACTGATCAAGCTGATCTTCCTCGACGACACCGAAGTCTTTACCGCCATGGTGAACAGCACGTTCGAGATGGCCAGGACCGGGTTCGAGATCTCACTCGGCCTGACGGGAGTGCTTACGCTGTGGCTGGGGCTAATGCGCGTGGGCGAGAAGGCGGGTGTGATCAACATCCTGGCGAAGGTCGTGCGGCCGTTCTTTCACCGGCTGTTCCCCGAGATCCCCCGCGACCATCCGGCGCACGGGTCCATGATCATGAACTTCGCCGCGAACATGCTCGGGCTCGACAACGCGGCGACGCCGCTCGGGTTGAAGGCGATGCAGGAACTGCAACAGCTGAACCCCGAGCCCAACACGGCCACGAATGCCCAGATCATGTTCCTCGTGCTTAACACGTCGGGCCTCACGCTGATTCCGATCAGCATCATGGTCTATCGCGCCCAACTGGGTGCCGCCAACCCGTCCGATATCTTCATTCCGATCCTGCTGACCACCTTCTTCTCCACGCTAGCCGGTTTGATCGCTGTCGCCGTGGTACAGCGCATCAACCTGCTCGACCGGGTGGTCCTGGCCTACCTCGTCGGTCTCACCAGCGCGGTGGTGGCGATCATCATTTTCTTCTCGCGGCTTCCTCAGGAACAGATCGAAACCATCTCGACTGTCGCCGCCAACGTGATGCTCTTCGGCGTCATCGCCGCGTTCATCGCGCTGGCGATGCTGCGCAGAGTCAACGTGTATGAGGCATTCATCGACGGCGCCAAAGAGGGCTTCCCGGTCGTCATCAAGATCATCCCCTATCTCGTGGCCATCCTCGTCGCGATCGGCGTGTTCCGCGCCTCCGGGGCCATGGATTATCTGGTCGTGGGCATCGAGCGTGCACTAGCGGCCGTTGGCATCAACACGGATTTCATCGAAGCCATGCCGACGGCGCTAATGAAACCCCTGAGCGGCAGCGGCTCCCGCGGGATGATGGTTGATGCGATGCAGACGTACGGGGCGGATTCGTTCGTCGGGCGGCTCGCGAGCACCTTCCAGGGAGCCACCGATACGACGTTCTACATCATCGCCCTCTACTTTGGATCGGTGGGAGTGAAGCGAACGCGGTACGCGGTAACATGCGGGTTGGTCGCGGATCTCGCGGCGGTCATCGCGGGGATCTCGATCGCGTACCTGTTCTTTCACTAGGGAGCAGCGCAACCCATCTCAGCCGCCCGGTAGTTCCCGACTCCGAGCCTAGTCACGCAGGACGCACGAGACCTGGTCACTGGGTGGGATCTGGTTCTGGTGTCGCGACTTCGTGCAAAGAGAGCGCCCGACGCGAGGCCGGGCGCTCCTTACATTCCGGACGTGTACGACCGTCATCTGATGATAGCCGGCGGCCGCCACACGATGTTGCCATCGCGATCGATGTAGACGCTCACACCATCCTCGACCACGCGTGCCAGCCCATTGAGGATGATTCCGCTGCCGCGAAGCGGGGCGAGAGCACGGTGTTTCCTGATCTGTCGATGTAGCCGTACCGACAAGCCGCCCGCATCCTCGCGACCCTTCCGGTCTCTGGATCCGCCAACCGCACTTGCTCGTGCGGACTCCGGCAGATCAGAGCTCTGTAGTCATGGAACGGGCTCACCGATGTGAGGTATGCACCATAGGGCCTGACCGCGAGCGCTCCGCTTCTGTCGACAAAGGCCACTCCCCGGTCACGCATGAGCTGGTTCCCTTCCACGCCGACAATTGCCCGACCATTCACGAACTTGAGGCCTAGACTCGACATATACCTGTGCTCGCCCGTGCCCGGATCCACGAAGCGAGGCGAAATGACGTAAGTCCCTGTGGTGTCGATGAACCCCCACTTCCCTGTGGCCGGGTCCTTCACGGCCGCGAGTCCTTCACTGAAAAGTCGAGAATCTCAGTAGGTAGGCTCAACGGCCAGGTTCATCTCAGTGGCTGTGAAGCGCCATCGCCGTTCGGCCGAATTCATAAATCTCATATAGAAAATATCCTAGAAATTTCATAGGATTTTCACGTAGGGCGTGTCATACGAGATCGCTGATCGGAAGGGTCTACCGGACAAGCGAAGTGTTGCGTAAACCGGTTGCCCGACGCGGGAGGCACGCGAGCGAAATATGCCGGAGAGGGCCCTAGCACTCGAGAAGAGATCGGTGACCGATCAGGATCTGCCAGTCCTTTTCCAGATCTATGCGGATTCGCGCGCCGAGGAAATGGCGGAAAGCGGCTGGGACGCGACCCAGGTCGAGCAATTCCTCAGCTGGCAGTTCGAAACGCAGCGGCAGGCGTACCTCCAGATGTTCCCGGAGGCCTCCTTCGAGCTCGTCCTGTTGGATGGCGAGCCCGTGGGGCGGCTCTACGTGGACCGCAGCGAGCGGGAGATCCACGTGATCGACATCGCCCTGTTGACAGAATATCGACGGCGCGGGATCGGCGCGCGGCTCTTCGCGCCGCTGCTGGAGGAGTCCGAGCGGGCGGGGCTCCCGATTACGCTCTACGTGGAGCAAAACAACCCCATCTTGCCGTGGTACCGCCGGATGGGATTTCAAGAGATCGATGAGAACGGTCCCTATCTTCACATGAAGCGGCGACCAACCGAAGCGACCACCCAAACACAGGAGAGAGAAGATGCCTAAGGAAGTATGCGCAGAAGACTTCAAGAAGCACGTGGGCAGCACATTTACGGTGCACATCCCGTCGCCGGAGGGATCGGGCCTGCCGCCGCAGCAACTCGAGTTGAAGCTGGTCAGCGCCGACGAGTGGCAGCAGGGCAAAGTCGTAAACGGGTCCGTGATCTTCGAGGGGGTGCACCACGAGGAGTTCCCGCACATCGAGCACGTCGTGACCCACCCCGAGATGGGGGAGATGAAGCTGCTATTGGGGCCGATCGTCACCCCTGGCGACGATCAGCAATTCGAGTTCCCCTACTCGCGATTCGCCAAGTAGCGGGCGCCAACAACAATTGAGCCGAAAAAGAGACGCATCAAGGAGAACGAGATGTCGACACCGTTCATTGCGGAGATCAGGTATTTCGGGTTCAACTATGCGCCGCAGGGCTGGGCGCTTTGCCAGGGGCAGCTCCTTTCCATCGCGAACTACTCGACCGTGTATGCCCTCGTCGGCACCACCTACGGAGGTGACGGGCACACGACCTTCGGCCTGCCCGACTTGCGAGGCCGGGTCGCCAAGGGGCAGGGCAGCGGGCCGGGACGCTATCCGCGGTATATGGGCCAGACCGGCGGCTACGACGCGACGAACCTCTCGGTGGCCAACATGCCGAGCCACAACCACGGCGTGACCTTCAGCCTGGTCGGTACGACGACGTGCAACGGCGAGGATGGCGGCCAGGGAAGCCCCGCGGGGAAAGTCCTGGGTACCGGCGCGAACGCGTACGCGGGCTACGGATCGGACCAGATGTCTTCGGGCAACGTCGCCATCTCCGGGACGATCAACACCGCCGCCCAGGGCGGTGGCCAGTCGTTCGACAACAACGGCCCGTTTCTGGTGGTGAACCCCTGCATCGCGTTGACCGGGGACTGGCCGTCGCGGCCGTAACCACGACTTAGAATTGCCGGCCACCACGGGGGGCGCCTGACGGCGGACGGCGTCAGCTTGCCGGCGGCGGCCTGAACAGCACGCGCATGCTTCCTGGCCGAGCCAGGCCGCAGCCGATCCGGCGATCACGGCTGGTTCCTGTACCCGACGGCCGGGGCGCTACCCGGGCCGGCCGTTGCGCAATACTTGGCGCCGGCGGAGTGGTTTTCGGTAGCGGATCTCCCCCGCCGCTCACCTATGATGCGCCCGGTGAGCACGCAGTAGCGACGGGCCCATCGGAGAGCCAGCAGCCACCCGCACGGGGCCCGGGCGTGCGGGACCCGTGCGGGTGTACCGGCCCCGCCACCCGCGGGCCTCACCCCTCTATCGCCTCTACGATCGCGCCCTGCTCGGCGAGCTCTCCCGGGGTCGCGGCCCGCACAGTCACCGCGTTCATCCGCGCCACCCTCATCCTTAGGCCATCGCTACCATTAGGCAACCGCGGCCGACGCTTGATCTCTCAGATAGGGAAGCGCTGGCGCTTCACCGATCCTTCTGCGACGCGATCACGATGCCATGACCGGACACGAACACGGGTCAGCAATGAGCACGGGAATGACAGGAGACCGGTCCTCATCGTCGAAGTGATTCGACGAGGTACCTCCCAGACAGTGCGAACAGACACGTGGCCAGAATGCCCTTGATGGCCCGGGCGGGAACGAACTTCTGCAGGCGCGCTCCACAGTACATGCCCGCGAAGCCACCCACACCGAACAGAAGACCGAGCAACCAGTCAGGAGCTACTTGGAGGTCCGGATGGAAAGGTGCCAATACATGGTAGCATGCCACCCCTGCAACAGATGTCACTAGCGTGCCCATCAACGTTGCGCCGGCGACCGTGTATACGGGAAGACGGAAATACGTGACGTAAAGAGGTGCTATGATCGCCCCTCCCCCTATCCCGTATGTGCCGCCCACGACACCCACCAACGCACTGATGCCGAGAATCGGGAACACCGGAACCTCGAATCGCTCGCCGTAGAACGAGTACGCCACGCGCCGGAGAGAGGATTGCTCGACAAGTATCCGTGGAAGGTCCTCTCCGTCCGCCAACCGACGATGATACCCACGAATGAGCTCTTGGAAGCGGACTTCTGCAGAGGTCGTGCGCTCTGGATCGTCAAGGCGCTGTAGCAAGTCCCGGAGCAACCGCGACCCAATGTAGAATAGCACAACGCCCATGAAGAGCTTGAAGTCCCTAGGATCGGGAAGGAAAGTCACGCGAATGAGCGCTCCTATGAAGACGCCGGGCAACGTACCGACCACCACGATCCAGGTAAGGGGCCACGCCATGCGGCCCTCGCGAATGTAACGCCACACTCCGCTCGGGATAGCCACTACGTTGTAGAGCTGATTGGTAGCGCTGACGGCAGGGCTCGTGAACCCCAGAACGCTCACTTGAAACGGCAGAAGCAGGAACGCCCCGGACACGCCACCCATGGATGTGAAGACGGAGATAACGAAAGCGACAAGCGGGGGAACGAGAGGGTTGACCTCAACACCCGCTACCGAGAAATGCACGTTCCATTCCTCCGGCGAACCGCGGTCACTCGAAACCCTCACTCCAGAGGCTCTGACAATATAGCAGGTAGCCAGAACCGCAGGTTCGATTCAGCACTTCGACTTTCCCGCCGAATAGAGGCGGACATGATGGCACCTACGACACCTGCCAACTGGCTGTCTCNNGCCCGGCGCGTACCCAAACCATAGTGCGCATGCCGCTCTCCCAAGAGGTTCGACCCAACCACGAAGGCGTCGCAGGCCTCATTCCGGCGGCTGGATAGCTGCCAGGCCAAGCGGCATACTCGGCAGGGACGAAAGCAAATTCCTATCCAGATTATGGAATTTATTGCCGGCCAATCAACCGTCCCCATTTCCTCTCGATTGTGCTATTCTCAGCCAACAACGGTGCCAGCCGGTAAGTCAAAAGTGTTCGTGAACTGCAAGCGGTGACATTCGCACGTTGTCGAATCGCCTCGTTTTCGCGAACGGTTGGGGTTAGGGGGAACACGATGGCGGCTTCTTATCGAGATTACGTTCAAGCCTGTCTGGCGCTCTCGGTCGTTCTGGCAATTGGTTGCTCACGGCCCACCGAGCGCGACGAGCAGCAGCGGGCCGAAAGGATGGAGGCGGAGACTACTGAGCGGGAGCTTCCTCCCTTTCCGCCGCCGCCGATCCTGGGTGAGCACGAGCGGCTCATTACCATTCTAGGCACCAACGATATGCATGGCGGCGCCGAGGTGGCGCGAGAGCGATTCGGGTCCAAGCGCGGCCAGAAGCTGGGCGGTCTCGCGATTTGGTCCGGGGTGGTGACTTCGATCCGGCAGGGCCTGGCTGCCCGCTACGGCACGAGGGCGGGGGTGCTCCTGATCGACGCCGGTGACCAGTATCAAGGAACTTTGCTCAGCAATTCCGATCAAGGGGACTTGATGTTCGATGTCATGAATCTGCTCGCATACAACGCCGCCGTCCCGGGAAATCATGGTTTCGACTTCGGCCCCGTCTCGGAGATGAATCT
Organism: Gemmatimonadales bacterium; assembly: GCA_011772755.1. Lineage (GTDB taxonomy): Bacteria > Gemmatimonadota > Gemmatimonadetes > Gemmatimonadales > GWC2-71-9 > WVYX01. The sequence goes on along the minus strand of WVYX01000006.1, from coordinate 30,544 downwards.
CGAGAGCGGAGACGTCGTGGTCACCGATCCCGCCGGGCCCGAGAACCACCTGGGTACGCTGTCCCACCTGTCCTCGAAAGCCGATTTCCCCTTGCTCGCCGCGAACGTCTATCTCCGGTCTTCACTGGTCGATATGGGAGGCAATTCGGTAGAGGTTGAGCAGGTGGGTTGCCGGCCGAAGGACGCACCGGGTTCGATCGACTGGAGCACGGCGAAGAACCCGGACATGTTTCTACCTTACACGATCCAAGACATCGCCGGAGTGCGCGTTGCGGTCATTGGGATCGAACATCACGAGACAGCACTTACGACCAAAGCGGACAACGTGGTTGACTTGTGCTTTCGCGACGAAGCGGAAACGTACCTCGAAGTGCGAGCCCGGCTCGAGGGCCAGGCCGACGTGTTCGTGCTGCTCGTCCACGTCGGCAATTCAAGCAGTGATTTCGAGCTGACCGGGATCGCGCGAAAGCTGACCGGCGGTGAGCGCGATCTCGTAGACGTGGTGGTGGCCGGTCACACGCACTTCACCAATAATGTCATGGTGGATGGAGTCGCTGCGGTGCAATCCGGGTCTAGCTCTCGTCGTTTTGGCCGCATCGATCTGGTCTGGGACGACGAAAAACAAAGTGTCGACAAGAGCCGGACTCGGTTTCGCGGCGGCATCGCCTTGTGGCCCGCGGCGTGTGATCCGGGACTCGATTCGTTTTGCGAAATCCTCGATGAAGCTACCAGCGAGATCGATGACGAGGCGATACGGGTGGCTTACGAGGGAGTTGGCGTCGTGCCGGACGCGCAAGTGGTATCGCGAATCGCGGAGGCAAGGGAGCGCCTCTCCAAATTGTCCGATCAAGTTCTGGGGAGTGCTACCGCCACATTGAAATCGGATCGCATCGCCGAGAGCTCGCTGGCCGATCGTATGACCGACGCGCTTCTCGAGGTCGCCCAGTCGACTCCCATTGCCGGGGGCCCGTCGGAGGTGGCGTTCAGCATGTTGAACACTGGCGGTTTNNGGTGTTCAGCATGTTGAACACTGGCGGTTTGCGCACTTCCATAGAGCCGGGAACAGTGACTTATGAGGATTTTTTTGCGGTGTTGCCTTTCGAGAATCAGGCGGTCGTCGTCGAGTGCTCCGCACAACAGGTGGTTGCCTTGATGAGAAGATCTATCAACACTTGTGGCGAGTACGGCGCTTTGATACCCGGTGGGCTGAGAGTGGAGTTCCGCCGTCGCGACTGCAGTGTCGAGCCCGGCGACGATAACCATTCAGAGCTCGTGAGCATCCAGGCCCACGACGGCTCGGTTCTCTACCCGCTTCCCGAAGGCGCCTCGACCTCGACCTATCGTGTCGTCACACTGGACTTTCTCGCGAAAGGCGGCTCCGGTTACGAGGCGTTCGGCGATTGCCGACAAGTTGGAAGTCTCGGCAATTTGCGCCAGCTCCTCGCGCACCACTTCAAGGATGCACACTTTGAATGGGGCGACGCGGTCGATGGCCGCTTCCGCGATCTCAAACCACTGTGAGCGAGAGGGCTTGTAAGGCGCTGTGGTGAAGAAGTCATGAGTCAACGGATTCTGGTTGTCGCCAACAAGAGCTGGGAGGCCGATCCCTTGGTGGGGGTGTTGCTGAGCAAAGAGGGTGTCCCTCGTAACCTGGGGTCGATCACCGTAGTCAATCATCCCTTTTTCATGAGCCAACGGGTTGGGCCTGATCCGGTGGCAAAGCCACGCATCGAGATCACCCTGGATGCCCCGGCCACCAGCGTGGTCGAGGTCTGGTGCATCGAAGATCTGATGAACCCAAAGGTCAGCGGATCGAGCACCCTCGAAAAGGTGCGGGTGCTGCCCTGGGCCTTTTCCTACCAGGAAGCACCGGATCTGGTGATCGCGTTTGGTACCGCGGCGGCGCCAGGCGACGTCAACCTCATCGGTTCCGTCGTGGTGGGAAGCTCCGTGTTTCTCCACGACCCGTTTGCGAAGAGCTCTCATCGCGAAGGACTTTGGGACGCTACCTCATCCGGACACGGTCGTGCGGTCGGAGGGCGTGCCAGCAAGCATTCTTCGGGAGATAGACGAGAACGTTCGTTTCCCCGCTGAGGGACGCTTCCTCCGCCCGCCGATGCGTCCCGCTGAGCCTCCGATTATCGTTGCCGGACATTCCTTTGTGGCCCTGGGTAACGTCAATATCTCCAACTACGACGACTATGCCTGGGCGGATATCGAGCTGGTGGCAGAATTCGAGAGAGTGGCGCAAGGGAAAGCGCGGATCGGATCGCTCGAGACCACCCATGGAGTCATCCGTGAATCGTCGAACGCGCCTTTCCTCTATGTTTCAGGAATCGCCAACCAAGTCGGCGATTTCGACTGCGATGTGGGCCCGCGTGTTTACAGTCAGAACTTCGTTGCCGCCCACAACGCCGGGGTAGCTACCGCCTGGCTCCTTCCGCGACTTCCGGAGATATTGGGTGCGTGACTGCTAGCGAATGAGGCGAGCGTTCCACAAGGTACTTCCCTCCGTGAAGTCTCACTCTTTTCCCTAATCTCCATCTTGGCAACGGGCGACCGACGCCTCCGGCAAAGCTCACACTACGCAGGCAGGTTATTGAGTCCCCGAGAGTCTGTGTACTCTTTCTAGAAGTAGACTGACTGAGTGGCCCCAAAGAGACCTCGTAGACTTGCAGCTCGGTCGGATTGCTACCAAGGGTAACACCTGCTGTGGGAATACTTGACCACGTGATCCATCAGTTTCGAATCATATCCTCCGCGATCAATCCCTCTCTCAAAGCATACCGCTGCCATGCGGCATGCTCCGCCTTCACTCTGGCCCGTGGATCGGGATCCAGGACGGCACGTTCGCCCGCCTGCCGCTGCACGACGTCGCGACCCTCACCCAAGCGTTCCGCCGCGCGGTGCTCAAGCTGTTCGTGCGGCGCGAACTGCTCGATGGCGACACGGCCGCCGGCATGCTCGCCTGGGTGCACTCGGCTTCCACCTGCGCGCATCGTGGCGTTCATCACCGACCCCACGGTCATCGACGCCGTCCCGGCGCACCTCGAGCGGACGGCCCGCGCGAGGTCTCGTCCCCGCGCTCCGCCCCGGCGCGTACCCAAACCATAGTGCGCATGCCGCTCTCCCAAGAGGTTCGAGCCAACCACGAAGGTTCGCAGGCCTCATCCCGGCGGCTGGATAGCTCCCAGGCCAAGCGGCGTACTCGCCAGGGGCGAAGGCAAATTCCTATCGAGAGGCTACGAAGGCCAGGCGATCAGGCCTCCGTCGCCGCGGGACGGCTTCGACGACCAGGAGCAGGAAAGCCGCACTACCATCCTTCGGCAGTGCGGCTGTCCTGTGCTGCCGGTCGTGCTCAGCGTGGCCTAAGGGAAGGCCGGACTCGGCGGTCTAGATGTCGATTGTCCCGATGCGAGTCAGGTTCTTGCATCCGTCCAGGAGATCAGCCGGCGTCACGAACACTGCCTGCTGCGAGTGGAGGAAGCGCAGCGCCGGCAGCGACACGCCGCCGCGTGTGGCCATCAGCCGGACCTCGGGGCCCGACTCCGGGTGCGTCGCGTGCACGGCCTGTGCAAAGCGACTGATGACAGCGATCACGTCGTCCTCGGGCTCCGGGCTGACGGGGGCCTCCACGGACTGAAGTGCGTCGCGCAGTTCGGCCAGGAGCTCCTCCTCGGATTCGTCGGGGGCCGTGGACGCGGGCTGGACGCTCGCGCGCAAGAGTCGCTCCTCGAGCTGGGGGGAGCCCTCCTCCTCGACGCGACGCATCACGCGATCCAGCGTGCTCTCGTCCTCGGACGCGGGACCGCCCTCCGCGCTCACCATGAGGGGGCGCATCGCCAGGAGCGCGTCACGCAGGTCGAGGTGGTACGGCCCGCCGGCGTCCTCGAAGCACTGGTACACGAACTGGGAGCAGACCATCGGCTGCTTCCCCGGTGTCTCGTGCTCGTGGATGCGGTGGAGGATCTTCGCCGTCAGCTTCTTCAGGATCCGGATCATCACGCGCTTCGTCAGCGTGTTGGGTGTGAACCGCTGGTAGACGAGGAGGAGGCCGACTAGGTACAGGTTGGACATCGCGTAGGGCTCCTCCTCGTTGACGTATGACTGCGCGGCGTCGAGCACCGGGCCGATGTCGGTGGGACCGGACACCAACCGGTTGACGTAGATCTTCCGCCCCTGGAAGCGCTCCACCGCCTTGTGCACGGCGACGGCGGGAGGGGTCTCTTCGACAATCTCCTGAGGCTCGCGGAAGACCATCGCCGCATGGCTCACGGGAGCGCCGGTTAGGAGCATGATGATCTCTGAGACCAGGCTTCCCTTCTCGCCGGAGAAAACCAGGATGTCAGCGGGCTTCAAGTCCTCGATGTTCATGATTGCTCCTTTGCTTTTGGGTAAGACGCTCCTCACCATAGCGGTGACACAGCAGATCGTGGACTGCCGGCCAGAGAGCGCCTCCAGACCGAGTTCGACCACGCTGCCGCATAGCTCCCCCTTTCCACGGGGCTCGCGTACGAATTCACCCGATGCACCCACCCCAGACCGTCGGAGTCTCCGGGCATTTCTCTCTCCCAGCTAAACTCCTATGTCGGGCCCGAGGTTCTCTCACCGAGCGAGCGGCAGTTCCTCGGGGGGCGTCAGCGCCCTGGACTACCGTCGCAATGGTACGTCGCACGCAAGTGCACACAGCCCGCGTCGAGTGATGTTTGACAGCTCGGCGACGAGAACGGCGTCCGCCGCGTTTCAGCGGGCTCACACCCGCTGCTTGCCAGTAGAGGGACCGATCGTGGGCGAAATCTCAGCCTCCTCGTGCCGGGGAGACTGCTGAGGAATTGCGATGGTAGGCGTCAAAGTAGGCCCCGACGGCTCGGCACGGATCTGAACATGCACGTTTGTGCGATGTGATGAACTGAGATCTGGGGGAACTTCTCCGACAGATGCTCGGCCAGCTTTCGCATGCCGACTTCCTCGGAACAGGGGTGGTTGACGATGATGACGGGATACTCCATGTCGATGGCGAGCGAACCGTCTCGCCAGAAGCTAAACCCGTCGTCGGTACAGATGACGACGTCGGCTTTCAGGTCCTCGACCATCTGCCGGAAGGGCGTGATGGCTCCAGTGCCGACCGCAACGCTGCTAACGAGCTTACGTTCGGGGCCGATGAAGAGAACGGAATCTTGTCCGAGCGTGGCTACCTTGCCGGCGACTCTTCGAGCAAGCGTTCCGGCTTCGACCGGGGTGATCTCGTAGACGCCGCAAAACGGCCTCCCCCTAGACTGATCCGTCGTGATCCTTGCCTCGATTTCCGTCTCCAACCCGAGGAATCGAGCCCAGGCGTCACGGATCCCGATCTCCGGGACCCGGTCCCAGACGTCATGACAGCGAATGATGGTGAGGCCGCTCCGCCCGATGAACTCCCTCTTCATCCTGGCGGCGGCGAAGGAAAAGACCGACTCGTCACGGTCGCGATGATCGTAGTACGTTGGCTCATGGGTAATGAACAGATTGCAGCCCAGTTCCCGCGCCTTGCGCAACGATCCAAAGTAGCTCATCCATCCCACCGCGATTCCCTGGACAGTGAACCCCGGACCGCCGGCCTTGAACGTGTCGACGGTGTTGTTGGCCTGGACCCATTCCGCCCCCAGGCTTCGGAGATAGTTGTGGACATCCCCGGTTGTCAGGGCGCTGCCAGCCTGGTTGTCGGTCTGACACGGTTCACCGGGTGCGTTCACGTCGGCACGCACGGGCACGCCCCCTCGAAAGCTGAGCACTGACAACGCTGTCGCTCCGACCATGCTTTGTTGTATGAATTCGCGACGGTCCATTTGCGTTCTCCGTGAATTGAGAGGGAACCCAGAAAGTCGTTTGCGGCGCCCGAGGTAGCACCTTTCAAGAAACGAGTCTGCGAAGCGGAGATTCGTAGCCGACGATTCCCCGGAGCATTTCACGATCGGGCGTGTTGGCTCGTAGCTGTACGGCGCACCTTGTATCCCACGGGAGCGAAACGTCCGAATTCTGGCAAATCCGGCTACCAGGTACACGTATGCGCAGCCGTGAAACGCTCTATGATAACGCCCGATGGCGAATCATTCCAACGGAGCTGGTTCTAGTGCGCGCGGCCCGTGTAATAGGGTGTCCACTAGCGCGGACCTCCGGCAGGCCCCGTCCGCTTCACGTGCCGAGCTGACAAGATGGCGGTGACCGAATTGAACAAGCCGGTATCAAGAAGGGATATGCATTCCGGGTAAAGGTGACTACGTCGTCACGATCTCCCGAGACGGTGTGTCTATTCNNCGGCGTCGACGTCGCGGGCCGGCTCTCACTCCCCCGGGTGCCTCGCAGTGGTAGGACGTGACCCCGGCGCTCCGGTATCGCGGCGCGCCGGGATCTCGTCGGGCAGATGCCACTTCGGTCGCCGATGTTGCACGCCTCGGACGGATCGGTATTGTCATGGTGAGTGGCACGTGTTCGATCGCGCGACGCTTGAGGACGCGGCTTCCGCTCCCGGTCCATGGTGGCGCGCACTCTGTCCGCGGAGGAAGCATGGCCCGCATTGCCGGCAGTTCCAGTCGCAGGCGCACGACCTCCCCCATGAGCTCCGGGGCCCGATCGATTGGCACGGTGTGCGTAGCGACGATCCTGGTCGCTGCGGCGCCGGTTCACACTCAGTCCCCGACCGTCCGGGTCAGCACCTACGCACTGGACGTAACGTTCCACCCCGAGCGCGCCGCGATGGAGGCGCAGGCCCACATCACGTTCCAGCCGAGTGCGGCGCCGCCGGATTCCCTAACGTTCTACCTCCACGGCGAGTTGGCGGTGGACTCGGTCCTGTGGGAAGGCGCTGCCGTGCCCGTGGTGCAGGAGAAGGTGTACTATTACTTCGACTATTCCCTGATCGCGACCCGGGCTACGGTCGCGCGCGGTGGACGGTCGCTCTCCGAGGGGCTGTCGGTATTCTATCAGGGATACCTCAATCCGTCCCGCGCCCGCAGCAACTCCGACTACATGCGGGTCGATACCGACGGTGTCCTCCTTCGAGGCTACGCCTACTCGGTGTGGTTCCCGATCTTCCTGGATGCGTGGCAATCCAGCTATCGCGTCTCCTTCCCTCGCGTGACGATCCGCACGCCACCTTCCCTCCGCACCGTCTTCGTCGGGACCCAGCTGGCGGAGCGGGAGGAGAACGGCCATCGCGTCTCGGAGTGGCGCGCGACCGACGTCGATCTACTCGAGGTGCAATGCAGCGCGCAGCCGTGGGAAGTGACGTCCCGGGGCGCGTACCATGCCTATCACCAACGCACTGACCTCTCCCGGCGTGCGGCGGCCCGCCTGCTCGAGGTCGGCGAGCAGTTGGCCGTACGCTTTCGCCGCTATTTCCGGTCGGATGCCGTGGCTCCCGACGTGTACTTCATGGAGATGCCGCCGTTCGGGGACATCTCGAGCGGCAATGTGGTGGGCTTGACGTCGACCGGGTGGGCGGAGTTCGCGCAGATGGACCCGGCCAACAACGCCGTGACGGGCAAGATCGCTACCATCGCACACGAATTGGTGCATGCGTTCGTGCGACCCCAGATGGACTTCGCGGATCCCCTCTGGGCGTTCATGATCGAGGGGTTTCCAAGCTATTTCTTCAAGCCCGTCCTCGCGGAGCTGTTGGGAGAGGAGTACTACCGCGCCGACATGCGGCGCCTGCAGGAGATCTACCTGCGCAACCGTGAAAACGCCCGAGCCGGTCGCCGTGGGCTGCCGCCGGAGAAGCCGCTCCTCGAGATCACGGCGGACGAGGTACCGCAGTACAAGGACCGGTTCCTGCTAGGGGATCGTGGCGGCCTGTTCTTCAACTACCTGCGGACTCGCATGGGTAGCGAGCGCTTCCTGGAGTTTGCGCACGATCTGTTCAGCACGGACACCCTCGACGTGGAGCGCCTGGAAGAGGCAATTCTCACCTACCTTCCGGACGCCCGCGAGGACGTGCGGCTGTGGCTCACGACCTCAGAGTACCCGGAGCGCTTCCGGCTGGAAACTCTCTGGCCGTGAGACAGGACTGCTGGATTCGACGCGTCCGTCCGCGGCCGGTGCCGGCGCAGCCGGCACGCCGATCGAGGCGCGTGGTCGGGCCGGCCTCGGTTGTCAGACGGCCGGCGGTCCCTTCCCCACGAGGGCTTGGGCGAGACCCTCGGTGAACGTCTGCGGACCATGAACACTGCGTACACGCAGCCGGATCGCGCCAGCCTCGAGGCCGTGGTGAACGAATGCACCAAGCTCCGCGAGAGCGATGCCGTGGGAGCGCACTACCTCGAGATACGGGCCCCGCCGCTTCCTGAGGAATTCGGATTTCTGCGAGCGCGACCGAGATAGTTCCCCGTGCACGTAGTGAGGCGCACGCAAGGTGCAAGCGCTTGTTAACCACCACGCGGTCCCGCGAGCAACCCGGCGAGCGGCAGCAGGATCAGGAGTGCAAACACCACAATCATCAGCCGATTGAGCCAGTGTTTCTCGGGGTGGTTCACCCCGTAAACCACACCGAAGGCGAGCAAGAGCGCCTGAACGACCACCTCTACCAGGCCCAGCAGCTGATGCGGGACCGAGACAACCGTGTAAATCAGGCCCTCGATCGAGCCCGGGGCCGGTCCGAACGTGGATACGATGCCCAAAGCGACGAACAGTCCCCACAACACGAGCCAACCACGTGGCCTGGCGAAGACGATCTCGCGCAAGGGGTAAATGGCCAGTGCGAAAACCAACCCCCGGAGTGGCTGGAACGCAGGACCAGCCATGATGATCGGGTCATTAGTCTGCCGCATAAGCCCAGCCAGGTCTGGGCGGGCGTAGAGCTCGCCATAGTCGAATAGCCAGAAGGCGAGAATACCCACGACGGAGTAAGTCACCGTGTGGACCACGATCGTAGTGATCGCTAGCTGGGAGAACCGAGGGTGCTGGTTGCTCAAGAATCACCGCCTGAGTTGGCGCACATCGCGACGCTACGTCTAACGGTTTGCGCTATTGCGCATTGCGTTTCACGCACATCCTTTTGTTTGAATCGCCGACACTCGGCTAGACGCCGCCAGATTGCAATTCGACATTCCCCTCTTGCGGCTGAGCCTCTCTATTGCCACTCAGGCTGAGCAGCCAGACGATTACAGTGCCGTGCACAATATAGCTGGCGGTATTCTCGAGCGCATGAAGTAATCGCAGCACCAGCGGAAAGAAGCTCGCTGCCAGCATACGTAACCACGCACCTGGCACAACAATGGCCAGCGCAACCCAAAACGTCTGCCCCCAGCGGCTCAGACTATGTCCCAGAATAGTGATTAGCGGATAGACAGTGAGGACGAAGAGAAAACCGCGTGCGATCTCGACTGCCAGGATGACGTCGATACTCGGGACTACCATGCCGAGAGACGAATCCTCCTAATAGCTCTGGATGAAAGGGTAGACAAGAAGACCAAAGACGAAGAAGAGCGGTAGGTTGAGCAGCCCCGCCAGTGCGAACCGCCACACCAGTGAAATCCGTGACCGCTTCGTGATTACCGCCCTCAACGTGGTTCCAAGTGTCAGTCCGGTCTCCCTCGGTCGAAAAAGGACCGTAAGGAGGACGACTATACCGCTATAGCTGATTGCGGTTGAGAGCAGGATGTAGGTTAGTTCACGAAACGTCGTAGTGGTGAAGAAGGCGACTTCCAGACCATTGGTCACGCTGCTTATGCCATAAAGCACTGCAAACAGCACTCCTGTTCGCTGACCAGCAGGCAGCGGCAGCCTTGCGGCAAGCGGACCGAGGGTGAGTCCGATGACTGCGCCGGACCTCCCGCCCAATGGTGCTGCGATGCCGCCCGAGCACCCGGGCGATCGCTGCTCGAGTGAGGCCCTGCTGCCGCAGTAGGCCGAGCGTGTATCTTTCTTCGAAGGTGATCTGGTGATACATCATGGCAGGCTTCCTTCTCTTGGTGGAGACTGAAGTCTACCGTACCCCAGGTCACCTTCTTCGCTCGACGGTGGTGTTGCACCTACTATATGAATCCGCCGTTCTCAACAGTCGGGCGGAACTGCCCAGTCGATTGCTGGCTCAGTGGCAAGGCGTGCCCGGTTTCCCTTGTGCACTCCCTCGCCCCTGCCGACGGTGTTATTTCTAGGTGTGTCTCGAAGCCGGGACGGTACTCCATATCCACTTCGGAGCTCACATGATCACACGATTCCTAGTTGCGCTGTCGCTCGTCGCTGGCGTGACTATCGTTCCCTCGCCTGCGGTGGCGCAGACCACCGGGAAACCGGCTGCGGTGCCCGAGCGCGCGATCCGGCGCGACATCCCGCTCACCAACAGCATCCGCCGGGCGTTCGCCGCGGGAACCCGGGACTCGACCGGGCGTCCCGGCCCAAGCTATTGGCAGCTGAAGGTGGACTATACGATCCGCGCGCACCTGGACCCCGCAACGTCGCGGGTCACCGGCCGCGAGACCGTGGTGATCCACAACACCAGCGATGACCCGCTCAGCACGCTGCGGCTGCGTCTCGACCAGAACATCTTCGCAGCAAATGTGCCGAGGCTCATGCGTGCGCCCGAGATCACCGACGGCATGCCGATCACGAGGCTGAGCCTCAATGGCGAAGCCGTCGATCTGAATCCGCCGCCGCGGCGGTTCCGGCCCGGCGGCCCGCCGCCCGAGATCCTGCTGGCAGCGTACGGGCTGGACCGGACCACTGCGAGCATCACGCTGCCCGACCCGATCGCGGCGCGAGGCAGCGCCACCCTGGAGGTGGAGTGGAGCTTCAAGGTCCCCGGGCAGGGCATCCGGATGGGCAGCTGGGGCGACTCGCTGTTCCAGGTCGCGCAGTGGTACCCCCGCGTCGCGGTGTACGACGACCTCCGCGGCTGGGACACGGAGCCGTACCTAGGTCCCTCGGAGTTCTACAACAACTTCGGGCGGTTCGATGTCACGATCGACGTCCCGGCAGGATGGCTCGTTGGCGCTACGGGGGTGCTACAGAATCCCGAACAGGTTCTGACGGCCATGGTGCGCGAACGGTTGGCCCATGTGCTCGACTCGGACTCGATTCGCGTGATCGTCGGTGAGGATGAGCGGGGACCAGGGAGGGCGACCGCCGCGGGAGACCGACTGCAGTGGCAATTCGTGGCCGAAAACGTGAATGACTTCGCCTGGGCGACGTCGAGCCAGTATGTCTGGGATGCCACACGTGCCACCATACCGGATGTGGGAGCAGTACCGGTGCACATCCTCTACCTACCAGGCAGTGTCGAGGCCTACGCCGAGGCTGCAGCACGTGCGCGGCACGCACTCGAGTTCTATTCGGAGTTGTGGATGCCATACGCGTTTCCGCAGCTCACCCTGGCTGACGGCCCCGAACGCGGCATGGAATACCCGATGTTCCTCATGTCGGCCACCGGAGCAGCTGACCATGAGGTCGGACACGAGTGGTGGCCGATGATGGTCGGCGTGAACGAAACGTGGTACGGGTTTATGGACGAGGGATTCGACCGCTACATGAACATCCTCTCCCGCGCGCGCCGGCAGGGCGAGTCGCCGAACCTCGATGGGTGGGGGCAGATGTACGGCCAGATCAGCGGTTTGGAGACAGAGGGGCCGCTGATGTGGAACGCCAACTACGGCGGCCCGATGTATGGCTTCCAGGCCTACCAGAAGGCGCCGCTCATGCTCTCGATGCTCGGTGGAATCGTCGGCGATAGCGCAGTGTGGAACGCGATGAGCGAGTATGCGAAGGCGTGGCAGTTCAAGCACCCGTCACCGTGGGACTACGCGTTCTTCATGAGCAATGCGCTTGGTCGGGACCTCGGGTGGTTCTGGTACTACTGGCTCTTCACGACGGAGTCAGTGGACGGCTCGATTCAGCAGGTGACGACGTCTGGATCGCACACGACGGTGACCGTCCGGCAGGATGGCCAGATGCCGTCGCCGGTCGTGCTCAAGGTGCTGTTCGCGCCGGAGGGCCCGGCGATCACGCCCATGGCGAACAGCACGATGATTGACGACGCTACCGCGATCGTGACGTATCCGGCGGATGTCTGGTTCTCGGGCAGCCGCACGTTCGACGCCGTGCTCAATTTCGGTGCGCGTCCGATCGAGAAGATCATTCTCGATCCGCGGTGCCGGTTCCCTGACGGGGACGTGACGGACAACATGTGGCCGCGTGATACGGCGTTCGCTGCCGCGCAGGCTGCGGGCGGCGGGATGATGGGCCGCGGTGGGATACGGTGTTACGGGAGCGACGAACAGTGATGCAGTAGCGCGGTGCGGTACCGCGTTTCATACAACCCAGGGGCCCGGTATGCATGGCTGCGGGAACACGACAGAGGCAGCTGGTTGGTGGCTTCTGGGTGCGTAGCACAGCCCGCGCGGAACCCCACCCCAAGCACCGGCAGCTTCAAACCGCGGAGGTGGCCGTGCTGACATCGGCCTTCGACTGGTCGGGGGAGGACACCACCGGTGTGACGGGGGAGATGGCGGGAGCGTGGACCGTGGTCCCAGTCCTGCGCGGCGGCGAGTGGAAGATCGTGAACGCTGCCGAGGGCTTTCCGCCGCCTGGAGCCATGTAACGGGTCTCGACGAGAAGGCTGGGGCCGCAGAGCTGTGCGGTCACTGTGAGGCTGCAGCACACGGAGCGGGAAATTGGGCGCCGTCGTGTTGTGCCCCTAGGATGGAGCGACTCCACCTGCGGTACACCCCGTTGCGCGCGTAGCGGCCTGAACGAGTGCCGATCGAGTATCGGCAGCAGTGAAGCCGACGCGTCCCATCGTGGCCGGCGCTCACGGCTCCCTCACGGCCGGGTGGGTAGCATAAGTTTTGTCTGAGCTGCCGGATTCGGCACTAATACCCGGTGTGCAGCGGGGGACGACTCCCTCGTATGGAAAGCGATGCAATGAGTGCAGGACCTTCTGCGGAGCGCCGCCGGGGGGAGAGGCGGAAGCTCGCCACCCGTCGCTCGGCACCCCAGCGCCGCTCTGGTGACAACGAACGCCGAGTCGGACACCCAGTCGCCCTCGAGCAGGAGCGCCGCAGCGGGCTGGACCGACGACAGAGTGCCCGACCCGGCGGGCGGCGGCGCGCCCGGTTCGACCGGCGCGTCGGCGATCGGCGTCGTCAGAACGGCACAGTCTACTCGCGGGATGAGATTGCACTTGTCCGGGATGTGATCGCTCATCCGGACATTCGTGGCGCTTGCCCTCGGTGTACTGGCCCCTTCACCTTCCGCGCCCCGTCGGTCGGTGCGGGCTGCACGCTCCGGGAGGTGCATTGCTCAGCCTGTGGGCTCAGTGTCATCACCGCGGATTATGCCACCTCGCGTATCCTGGTGGTGGACGATGACGAGCCCATTCGCAATGCGCTGAGAATGCTGCTCGCCAGATCGGGTCATGAAGTGGTCACGGCTCCCCACGGCGAAGTGGCGCTTGAATGCTGCGAGCTCAACTCCCCCGACTTGGTCCTGACCGACATGAGCATGCCCGTCATGGGTGGACTGGAGTTCATCCGGCGGTGTCGGAGGGATTTCCCCGACATCCGAATCGTGGCCATGTCAGCCAACCGACCACATGGGAGCCGGGATCCCCTCGCCATTGCCAGGAGGCTTGCTCCGGTGCAGTTGCTGAGGAAGCCGTTCACGCAGCAACACCTGTTGCGGGCGCTTGATAAGGCGCTGGGGATAGCGCGCATCTGACAGCACCGCTCCAGCGTGGACTACTGGCGCCGCCCGCGTCCCCGGTGAATCAGCAGATGCACTTCACCTGTCGTGATGACGGTCTTGAGCACGACGGCTGACCCGATAACGATCCCGAAGAATCCGAGAAGTGTGTTGGCAGGCCACGGTACGAACGCGGGAACGCCGAACCGCGCTCCTGCATCTGCAGAGAGTATTGGCCATCCGGCGAGAGCCACTAGGAGGAAGACGGAGAGGAACGATATAGCTGGCAGACAGGAGTAGAGTGAGAAGCACAACGCGGTCTTCAGCATCTCACGTTCCGGTGACTCGGAGTGGCGCAGCCAACGGCCCAGAGCGGTGCCCCACACGACCGCGAGCCCGACGCTGAAGACATTGGTCGCCATTCCTGCGCTGAACGCCACGGCTTCGGCCACATAGACGCCAATGAGCATCGCACAGTAGCGACGGACGCGGCGTCGGTTCCCACCCGCTCTCGCGAGGAGCCTGGCAACGGGGAACGTACACCCCGCCGCTAAGCCCAGATTCACCAAGATGATGGTGTATTCGGCTGCGTCCATGCTCTCACCCGCCCCGCCGTTCAGCATATGGACACGGCACCCGCTTGGCCAGGGTGCCGCGTCGATAACGGTGTGTGTGGCACGTTGTTGAGCGGGTGCGGTGGCCGCGCTGGGTGTGTCCTACTGCGCGTTCCCGACGATCTCGGCGAAGATCTCTTCGAGCCCCACGGGTTCTAGCCTGATGGAGTGGAGCTGGGTTCCCCGGAAGTAGCTGGCAACCTCGTCGAGATCCTGCTGCTTGGGCAGCCGCAAGGTGACGCCGGTCGGGCTGCACCGGTGCGTCAGTGCGTGCTCCTCGGCGCGCCTACGCACCGCTTCGAGGTCTGCGGCCTCCACCAGCGCGAGCTCGGCGGCTGGGATCAGGGCTCGTAGCTCGCCGAGTGCCACTCGCGGGTGACGAGTTTCAAGCCGCAACATCAAGCTGGAACCACTGACACTTGCCTCCAGGGGCGGCCGTACGGACTGCAAGCGCCGGGCGGCGTGCTCCGGTGCAAGTGGCTAGCTTTGCTGGCGTACTGTCAGCCGAGTCGCCGCAACCATCGTGGGTCACCGCGTGCCATTGCTCGCGCAGGGTGCGGCGCGTCGGCACGTCAGCGCCGCCAGCAGGGCTATCCAAGCCCCGAACTCCAGAGCGGGTCGCGGGCCTGCGCGACTCGAGTTGCGGTCCGCTGGAGCTTGGCGTTCAGACAGTGCTCAGCGCGATCGATCACTTGGGGGGGTATGGAGGAGGTACCATGACACGTTCACTCGTTCTCCGTTGCTGCGCCGTTCTTGTGCTCCTTGGGGTAATCACCATGAGGGGCGCCACCGCGCAGGAGTTCACGCTGCTCGATCGGCTCCACACTCAGCTCATCACGCAAGAAGTCTCGGGCGATGCGGCGTATGAGCACATCCGTTTCATGACGCACTTCCACCGCCCTCGAGGTGGGTCCGACGGGCTATGGCAGGTAGCCGAGTACATGGAACGCAAGGCCAACGAGTACGGTCTGAGTGACGTCCAGCTCATCAAGCAGGCCTCGAACACGCGTCCCTGGAATGCTCGGTTCGCCGATCTGTGGATCGTGGAGCCGGAGCCAGAGCGCATTGCCAGCACGCTGCAATCCGTGCTCCACTTGGCCGACTACAGCCGTAGCGCCGACGTGACGGCTGAGCTGATGGATATCGGGCAGGGCGAGCCGCCGGACTACGAGGGCAAGGATGTGGCCGGCAAGATCGTGCTGACATATGGCTCGGTGTTCGGCGCACTGCGTGAGGCGGTGTGTAATCGGGGAGCCGTGGGGGTCATATGGTATCCCAGCCCGTTTTCTGCCGACATGGGCATTAGCGGGGCCGGCCTGGCCCGCCCCGATCAGCTCCGCTGGCTGTCGATCCCGAGTCGCGGGACGGAGCAGTGCGAATACACCTTCGCGTTCAACCTCTCGACTCGGCAAGGCGTGCAGCTCCGCAACCGGCTGGCGCAGGCCGATGAACCGATTCGGGTCCGAGCGGTGGTCGATGCTTCGTTCGAATCGCAGCAGGGGGGCGAGCCGTGGCAGGTGATGGTCGAGGCGTTCATCCAGGGTACGGAACCGGACTTGGGCCAGGACATCGTCCTCACTGGCCACCTCCAGGAAGAGGGCTTTTCAGCCAACGACGATGCCAGTGGCTCAGCCAGCGTGCTGGAGGTCGCCCGCGCCCTCAACCGGCTCATCACCGAGGGCCGTCTCCCGCGGCCCCGCCGCAACCTTCGGTTCTGGTGGGTGACCGAGATCGGGAGCCAGCGGCGCTACTTTGCGGACAATCCCGAGGCCCACAACGCGATGTGGGTGAACATCAACCAGGACATGGTGGGGGCGAATCAGGCACAGGACGTGATGCGGAAGCAGAACATCACCCGCCTGCCGGCGGCGCGGTTCCACTTCTTCAACGATGTGGTGGAGTCGGTCGTGGACTACATGGTGGTCACCAACACCTTTGAGCTGGCGCAGCTGCAGGCTGGCAGCGCGCTCTATTCCAAGGCGCACCTCTCGCACCTCGGGACAAAGCATCGGTACAACGCGGAGATGATCTTCTTCCACACCTCATCGGATCACGCGACCTTCCTCGAGGCGCCCATCGGCATCCCGGGCGTGACCTTCACCAACATGCCGGACCGGTTCATTCACTCCAGCGACGACGACCTCTGGAACATCGATCGCACGCAGCTTGGCCGAAACGCGGCCGCCGTGGCACTCATCGCCTACACGATGGCGAACGCCGGCGCCGACGACGTTCCTATCGTCGCGGCGACTACAATGGGGCGCGGCCTCGAGCGCATCGGTCGGAATCTGCGTCTGGCCCTGTCGTGGATTGCCGGGTCGAGCGACAAAGCGGCCGCGTACCACCAGGCGGTGGATCAAGTGTGGTATGCCGCCGAGCGTGAGCGGTTGGCGCTGCGGTCGCTGACGGAGATTCACCCGAGCGCGGCGGGGTACGACGATCAGCTGCTGCGGGAACTGGATCGGCGAGAGGCCCAGGCGAAGCGTGAGGTCGACCTGGCCTATCGCCAGGCCACCGGCGAGCGGCGGCTGCC
>WVYX01000006.1:0-13706 GCA_011772755.1 Gemmatimonadales bacterium | reverse complement strand
CCACGGAGTTCCTCACTGGCCGTGGGCGGATTCGCTTTGTGCGAGGGCTGCATGGGCTCATGGCTTTTGAGATCATGAACGCCATCGACGGCCAGCGGACGGGGCTCGACATCTACCGCTACGTTGCCGCGGAGGCTCGCGAGGCAGGGCCTCACTACTACGGGACAGTGACGGCCGAGGCCGTGTTACAGTATCTCCGAAACGCGGAGAGCTCAGCAATGGTCGCTCTGCAATAGTGGCAAGGTGGTCGCCCGGTTTTTGGGGGGCGGCTAGGTAGCTAAGCGGGGCGTGCGGCGGAACGAGCGCCCCGCTTTCGGCTGCTATGTCTCGACGCGGTTTCGCCCCGCTTGTTTCGCGCGGTACAGGGCCTGATCGGCGGACCGCACGACGTCGTCGGGCCGGACCGTACGGTCTCGGGCTTCAGCAGCGCCGATACTCACGGTGATCGTGATCCTCTTCCGGCGGCGGCGCCTCGGGCGGCCCGTGTCTGGTCTCCTGCGTAGACGCCACCGCCCGCGCAGGGTGAACCTGGTGTCTTCGATGGTGGACCGGATCTCCTCGAGGTAGAACAGCGCTTCATCGAGCGTCTTGCCGGGGAAGACCAGCGCGAACTCTTCGCCGCCGTACCGGAACGCGTGTCCGCCGCCGGAGATGGCCCGCAGTTTGCTCGCCACCATACGGAGCACGTGGTCGCCCACGTCGTGCCCGTACTGGTCATTGAACTTCTTGAAGTGGTCAACGTCCACCATCGCCACGGTGTAGCGGCCACCGGCCCTGGCTAGTGTCTCGTCCAGCGCTCGGCGGGCCGGCAAACCCGTGAGTCCGTCTCGGTACGCCATGAGGTATGAGACTTCGATGGTAGCGACGACGAGGATCAAGCCGCCGGTGGCAAAGTAGATCGTAGCGTCGCTGCCGCTGCGATCTGCGTTGAGAGCGAGGAATGAGGCAGCCAGCGCCCACAGAAAGCCGCGACCAGTGGCGTTGGGGTTCCGTACCAGTCGGGCGGCGAGGAGGATGAATGCAGCGAGAAACACCAGGAGGGGAACCTGGCCAACCGGTGTCCAACCGAGCCACTGCTCAGGGATGATCGCACTGTTCAACGGTTCCCCAAGGGCCACTCGCCCCGGACGGATCAGGAGAAGGACCGCCGCGACCTGTGCCCCGATGGCGAAGGCGCGGAGCAGGGCACTGGGGCTCAGCAGTCCGCGCTCGCTCACAAGCGTTAGCCCGAGCAGGTTGAGTGGCACCAGGAACGCGACTGTCTGGAACACCGCGTCGGTCGAGCCGCCGGATGCTCCGCCGGCAAGGTGCAGCACGGCTCGGTCTGCCAGGGCCAGCACCACCAGGGCGTAAAGCATCCGGCTGCGATGAAACCGCCACGCAAGCAGTACGCCGGCGGCGAGCACAGCATAGGGATAGAACCGGGCTAAGGTGGTGAGCGGCTCCTGCAGAGCACCCCAGCTAAGTAGCACCGCCACCGCGAGAAGCAGCACGCCTTCCGGCACGACGAGTGCCGTCAGCTTCCTGAGGATCGCCGATGACATTCCTGGGCTATCCGGCATGGAATCGTCCGTGGTTCTTCCGGGCAATGTGAATGCAGATTCCACCCAGCAGCTTGCGGCGGACACTCTGGACGGCGAATCCTCGTTCTTCCTGTTCGTCGAGGTCGAGTTCTGCCACAAGGAGTTCTGGTTGCGTGGAATCCCGGTGCGCGTTGGTCATTGACTGGTGGCAGTTGCCGCGTGCGTTCCTGATCCGACGCCACCAGTGCGGCGCAGCGTAACTGACGCTGACATGTGTGGCACTGCGCCGGGAGCGCCAAGCGGTCGGTGGTAGAAGGTTTGGGCTGAGACGCACGGCCTGTCGCCCCGTGGAAGCCACAGCCCGTCGATACTGTATCTGTTGATTCATGAGTCATGCTGGCAGGAATCAGTTCCCGGGCTGCTGTTGTCCCATCCGAGATCGTGGCTGACGCCGGTGCTCGCAACAACATACCTGCAGGATCGCCGCTTTCAACCGCTGTGATCCAGAAGCGGCGGGTCTGCGACGTGATCGTGGTCGGTGCTGGTCCGTCCGGCAGTGCCACTGCCGCGCTCCTGGCGGAGCGGGGGTTCGACGTTGCGCTCATGGATCGGGCGAGCTTTCCGTGCTTCAAACCGTGCGCCGAATGCGTGAGTCCGGAGGCTCCGGTGCTCGGCCGCGGTGCACCCGTGTATGCCGAGGTGGTGGGCTACGCACTCACCAATGACAGGTACCACATGTCGGCGCCCAAGCCCGACGGGCGCGCGGCGGCTCGGGCGACCCAACTCGCTCTGCAGGATGCGGCCGTCGGGCCGAATGACGTCGGCTACCTCAACGCCCACGGCTCCTCAACGCCGCTCAACGATGCCACCGAGACGCTGGCCATCGAGCAGGTGTTCGGCAACCGTGCGGCCCGACTCGCGGTGAGCGGGACCAAGGGCTACTATGGGCACGCGCTGGGAGCGAGTGGGGCAATTGAGGCGGTGGCGTGCGCTCTGTGAATGGCGCGCGAGTGGTTCCCGCCCACCGTCAACCTGGAAACCCCCGATCCGGCCTGCGACTTGGACTACCTGGCGAACGGCGGCCTCCATGGGAGCCCGGAAATCGCCGTGTCGAATTCCTTCGGCTTCGGCGGAGTCAACGCCGTGTTAGTGTTCAAGCGCTGCTGACGCGAGCGCGTCACAGGCTTTGCAGTGCGCTGCGTCGGCGTCGTTGACACAGTCTTCATTCATGTGATGCACGGGGAGGACACGACCATGCAACGACGTTTCGGTCTTATCGCCATAGGGCTCGCCCTGCTTGGCGCACCATCGCTGGCGGTATCGCAGATGGTGCAAGAGCGGGTCGATCTCGCGGTGGTCAACCGCATTCGCGCGGAGGGGCTGGATCGATCTCAGCTTCCCGAGCTCGCGCGATACCTCACTGAAGTCATCGGCCCGCGGCTAACGGGTTCACCAGGAATGCAGCGGGCCAATCAGTGGACAGCCGAGAAGCTGCGGGAATGGGGGCTCGACAACGTCGTGTTGGAGCCGTGGGGCGAGTTCGGCCGTGGCTGGGAGCGGGTGGCGTACCGCGGCCGGATCCTCACGCCATTCGTGCAGCCGCTACACGCCCAGCCTGTGGCGTGGACCGGAAGCACGAACGGCCCGGTCACCGGTGAAGCGGTCATCGTCCGCGTAGACAGCGCCGCTGACCTTGAGCGCTTCCGGGGGAAGCTGCGGGGCGCCGTGGTGCTGGCTCAGGACTCGATTGGCATCGAACCGGTGTCCGAATGGCGGCCCCGGCGCACGCCTCTGGATCGGCTACTGGCGCCGCCGCCAGAGGTGGATCCCGAAGAGCGGGCGCGACGAGCGGTTGAACGGGCCCGGATGCGGGAGCAGATGATGGAACGGTTTAGGCGCCAGCGAGAGGTCCGCAGTCAAATGAACGAAATGATGCGCGAAGAGGGCGTCGCCGTCATTCTGACTCCTTCGTCCCGTGCCTTCGGCGTGCTGCGAGGCGGGGGAAACTCGGCGGGTCGTGATCCGGACAACCCGGAACCCATTCCGCAGATCGTGCTCCTACAGGAGCAGTACAACTTCATCTATCGGAACGTCAAAGCGGGCATTCCCGTCCGGCTCGAGATCAACGTCCAGAACCGGTTCTTCGACGACGATCTCCAGGCGTACAACACCTTGGGGGACATCCCAGGCACCGACAAGGCGGACGAGTACGTGATGTTGGGGGCGCACCTGGATTCGTGGCACATGGGAGGAGGCGCCACCGACAACGCTGCCGGTTCGGTGGTGATGATGGAAGCGGTGCGGATTCTCCAGGCGCTGGGTGTCAAGCCCAGGCGCACCATTCGCATCGCGCTGTGGAGTGGTGAAGAGCAGGGACTGTTGGGATCCCGTCGTTGGGTGGAGAACCATGCGGAGCTCCACTCCAAGATCTCCGCCTATGTCAACGTGGACAATGGGACGGGTCGGGTGCGCGGCATCTGGGACCAGATGAACGAGCAGGCGATTCCCATCTTCGAACAGATACTCTGGCCGTTCCGCGATCTTGGCGTGGTCGCCGTCCGCCACGGGAATACCGGTGGTACCGACCACCTGTCGTTCGACCGTGCCGGCATCCCGGGGTTCAACTTCATTCAGGATCCCATCGAGTACGGGATCCGAACGCACCACACCTACATCGACACCTTTGACCACCTGGTGCTGGACGATCTGAAGCAAGCAGCGGTGGTGGTCGCGGCCACGGTGTACCACCTGGCCATGCGGGAAGAGATGATGCCACGCAAGACGGCGGATACGGCCACGAACTGACATCCGAATGGGGCACGCATCCACCACCTGGAGGGTGCGTGCCCCACCCGATGCCGCACAGCGCCGCTGCACTGCTACAAGGATTCGAAGTACTCGAACGCGTCGATGATGTCGAGGTAGACGCCGTCGAATCCAGCATCGAGTATTCGCTTCAGATACGAGCCCTCGCCGCCAAAGATGATACTCTGCCAACCCGTCTCCCAGTACTGGACCTTGAAGTTCCCCGGCCAATTGGGATTCTCCTGGACCAGCCACGAGGGACTGCCTACGCGCCAGTCGGGTCGCCAGTAGAAGCGGTAGTTCTCCGCCTCGCCGATGCTCATGTACGCAATTACCCGGCGGGAACCGCCATTCGCTTTCACCTTGAGTGACGCCACCTCAGCAGAGGTGAGGGGCTCAGTCCCGTCGTAGAACAGATCGATGATCAGCAGGTCGTAGTCAGTCGCCCGCAACGCGTTGAGGAAAGCGGCCTCGTTGGCGAAGCTGCCGAGGTTGAGCAAATAGAGGAAGTTCTTCGCCTGGGAGAGCGTCGTTACGTCACCCGAGTGAACCTGGTAGGGCTGCGGCGGATATGTAGGAATGTCGTCCAGTTCTCGGTGGTCTGCCGCGAATGAGATATAGCCTCTGGCGGAGTTTTGTGTGTAGGAGTCATCGACCAACGACGGGGTCCAGCAGTAGTCGGTCACCAGGACCTGGATGCCATTGCTCTCGGCCAGATCCATGAACGCGATCATGGCGTTCCGTTCGGCGTCGGGCGTGGCGGTGTTGTCGCTGGTGTAACCGTAGAACAGGTCTTCTCGACCCACGCCGTCAATGGCGGCGATATAGGTCTGTGTGGGTGCCCCGCCGGCGTCGCCGTTCTGGGTCAGGAGTTGATGCCCGTTTTGCGGGATGACGACGAAGTTGGGGTTGATGCTCCTTGTGTAGGTGGCGATGCTCTGGACGAAGCTCCGCATATCCTGACGGTAGTCGCGCTGCGTCGGGTCCAGGCCCAGGTCATCGCCGCTGCACGCTGCCAGTAGCACCGCGGAGAGGAGGGCAGCGCGTTGTGCGCCCGCGACCACTCGCCGTGAACGGCGCTCAGGCGGCCCCACGTGCCTCAGCACGAAACCGCCGGCAGGCCACCGCGCCGGCGCTTCAGCGCCGGACCCGGCCTCGACGGCCCTCCGCCCACGACTCCCAGATGCCAAACGTGCGCATCTGTTGCTCGAGATCGGTAGCGGCCACCAGCGCTTCGATCTCGGCTCGCGTCTGCCGCTTCCACGTCACGTCCATCGTGGCAAAGCCGTAGATCACGGCGGCCGCGATGGCGCCGTTGAGACGAAGCTGATGCTGATCCACCTTGTCGAAGGTGTCCGATCTGGCGTGGTAGTTGGGGCCGTAGTTGGCTGGCTCCTGGATGGCGACGATGTTCGCCACCCCCTGCATCATGAAGTCGAAGTTGTCCGTCCCGACAATGGGAACATCGAGCTGCTGGAAGGGCCCCAGCCCCCGCACGGGCTCGAGCACCTGCTCCACTGCATCCACGATCTCGGGGCGCCCGCCTGTGAAGAACCCGACGATCCGTCCGGTCCCGATGTCGAACGAGCTGGCCAGCACGTGTTCGTCCATCTCGTCCAGGTGGGCGACGGTGTATTTCCATGATCCGATCAGCCCCTGTTCCTCGCCGTTGAAGAGAACAAAGCGGATCGTCCGAGCCGGTTGCAGGCCAAGCCGTCTGATCTGCCGGGCCATGTCGATCACCATCGCAACGTTGGCGCCGTTGTCGAGCGCCCCGGTCCCGAGGTCCCACGAATCGAGGTGCGCCCCGATGACGACGATCTCGTCTGGCTTCGTGGAGCCCGTGATCTCTCCAACGACGTTATAGCTCTCGTACGATCCGCCGGACTCGATGTCGAGGTGGGCGGTGAGGGTGAGCGCCGTTCCGCCGCGCAGTAGCCGCAGGATGCGCGAGGCCGCATCCCGCTCCATCACCAACAGACGATGCTGGTTCGCCGGGCCGAGGGATGCGTTGTGGCGATACAGCAGGTTGTTGGGGCGCGATCCCATATAGACCACGCCGGCCACGCCCGCGTCAAACGCGCGCCCCTCGATTCCCGCTGCATCGGTGTATTCTCGGAACAGGCCTTCGATGTCCGCGAGCTCGTCCGTTTCGATGAGGACAAACGCTCCTCGCGCCCGAGCACCCAGTCGCCGGAAGTCTTCGGCGGTTCCCCGTCCCGCATCGACAAGGGGAGCGGTGACGCCTGGGGCTCCCGTGGCTGCGGCGAACGGCATGGCGGCCACCCGGGGGGGGAAGCTTATCCCTTCACCGCTCACCGTCGCGGATGCAGAGCGCTCGAGCCAGAGCGCGGGCATGGTAAAAGCCTCTCTCCGCGCCGCTACATCTGCTGAGCGGAATCGGGCCAGGGCCCACTCCACCGCCGCGAGATTGGCCGGGGAGCCGGTAGGCCGGCCACCGATCTCGTCGGTGAGGGCTCGAGCGTCCTCGATCAGGGGCGTATCACCGAGGAGCGCCGCCACCAGGCGGGATACATCGTCGCTCTGGGCATTGAGCGGTGAACCGGCCAGGCAGATAGCTCCTGCGGCGACAAGCGATAGCGCAGCTGTCCTGGACATCGTCATATGCCGTCTCCCTGATTCGATAGTGTTCGCGAGGGTGCTGGGTGCTCGGTGTTGGGTGCCGATCTTGAACATCACCTAGGACCAAGCACCCAGGTCAGCGGTCAACGCATGTGCCGGCAGTGACCGAACCTCTGATACACCCCCACTGTGGTGATTCAGAGATTCGTCGCATAGCACACGCGCCGAGCAGTCCCTCCGCGCGGTGGCGTTCTCGGCGGACTCGACACCGGGCTACGGTGCCGAGGGATCAGCCTTCCTGAGACAGACCTCGGTGCCGAGACCGCCGGACCGCCACCCACGCTGCAGGACTGCTCGGCGCGTGGTCTAGTCGCAAACGCGTGGAGTGTCAGAAGTCCCCCTACTAATAGCAGCACGTCACCGTGGTCCCGTAAGGCGCGTTAGTACCGGCGGTCTCGGCGCCGAAAGCGCCAATACGGCCTGATTGCCCGGGGGTGCGGGCGTCGAGTCCGCCGGTACGGCAGCGGCTGGAGGGACGCACGGTGACGTGCGATATGCAACGAACTTCCAACTCGGGACACTAGTACGTCGCCTTGGTCCCCAGGTACCGGAGGTACCACTCCAAGGCCCGCCGGTTGAAATCGATCTGGTGTGCCCGTTCCCGCAGGCCGTGGGGCTCCCGGGGGTAGATCACCAGTTCGGTGGGCACCTTCATGTGCTTGAGCCCACGATACAGCTCGAACGCTTGCCCGGTGGGCACCCGGAGATCCCGCTCGCCGTGGCCGATGAGGGTGGGGGTCCTGGCGTTCTGGATGTGCTTGATGGGCGACCGATCCCACACCAGCTCCAAGTCGTCCCAGTGCCACAGGTTCCAGTGGACCAGGGCGTTCTCGGCGGGCGTGTCAGTCATGCCGATCTTGGAGACCTGGTTGGCGATCCCAGCGAACACCACGGCAGCGGCGAACCGTTCGCTGTGCTTAGTCGCCGCCCAGGCTGAGGTGTATCCGCCGTAAGAGCCGCCCCCGACGGCGACCCGGTCCGGGTCCACGTAGCCGAGGTCGATCAGGTAGTCGACCCCTGCCAACATGTCCTCGAATTGCTTGCCCATCGGATCGTTGTGGTCGCCCTTCGCGAAGGCGACTCCGCGTCCGGTGCTGCCGCGATAGTTGGGCATCAGCACCATGACGCCCCGCTGTGCCAGCATCTGGGCCAGGGTGCTGTACGAGGTGTTCCATCCATCGAGATAGGCGGACTCGGGGCCGCCGTGCACCTGGAGCTGGAGGGGGTAGCGCACGCCCTCTTGATATCCGACGGGCTTGATGAGCACGCCGGAAATCTCCCAGTCGTCGGGCCCGATCCAGGAGATGGTCTCCTGCTCACCAAACGACATGGATGCCAACCCTGGATTGGACTGGGTGAGGCGATCGAGGGATCTCCCATTGCTGCTGCCCACGAACACCTCGTTCGGGTGCGTAGGCGTGCTTGCGATGGTGGCGTAGCGTCTGCCGTCTCGTGAGATGGAGACCCCGCGGAAAATGGGATCGCTGTCGCCGCGGAGCTTCTTCATTCTCCCCTCAGGGACGGAAACCTCGTACAGGAAGGTCCGGGTCTTCTCGATGGTGGTGAGGAGGATGGTGCCGTCGTCCTTCCAGGTATATGCGGCGGCCGTTCCGGGGAAGTCCACCGTCAGATTTGTCGGCTGGCCACCGGTTGCCGGCATGAGGAACAGGCTGCCGTTGGTGGGATCGTTCAGCGACACACCGCCGAGCCATGCGATGTACTCACCGTCGGGGGAGTATCGGCCGGCGGTGAGCTTGCCCTCGGTATCGTGCACCAGCTCCCCGGAACCGCCAGTGACTGCCACGCTGTAGTTGTCGGTGAACATGTAGCCGTCATCGGTGAACGGGCGGTCGCTGGCGCGATACAGCAGGCGAGTACCATCCGGTGACCAGGAGAAGTCGCGCACGTGCACGTCGTCTTGGGTGACCTGGTGGCTCTCCCCGGTCGTCAGGTTCTCCACGTAGAGGCGTGTGATAGTGGTCCAGGTGCCTTCCACGCGCTGGTCGAACCCGGCCTGCCGCGCTTTCCGGACCTCGGCCGGCACCTCGTCCCCCATGGTGTAGGCCAGGACGCTTCCGTCGGGGGACACAGCGTAGCTGGACACCCCTCGGGGAGCGTGGCTCAATTGTCGGGCTTCACCGCCGTCCAGTGGAATTCCGTAGACCTGGGTGTTGGCATCGCGGTCTCGGCGGCGGCTCAGGAACGTGATCATGCTCCCGTCCGGCAACCAGGCGGGCGCGAACGCGGACACCGGCTTGCTGGTGAACTGCTTCGGCGCGCCGCCGCGGGTGGAGACGACCCAGATCTCGCTGTAGGTGCCGCCCGGGTCTTCGTCCGCCCCTCGAGGCACGCGCAGGGTGTACGCGACGTACTCGCCCTGGGGCTGCATGGCGACGCTGGTGACCTGTTTCAGGTCGACCACCATCTCGGAGGTGAGCTGCTGGGCGGCCGCGCTCGAGACCGGTGTGGCGATGGCGGCGAGAACCGCAGAGAGTACCGATCGTGTGCGACGAATCAGCTGCATGGTTGGCTCCCTTCACGACCACAGAACCGTTAGGCCTGCTCAACGCATCGTGTCCGAGGAGAGACAGCGATGCAAGGTGAGCAGTGGCGGATACGGTAACGATAGGTGGGGGAACGGGGGGCAGCCAGAGGGCGACTGGAGCTCCGGTGACAAGAAAGACGAAGGGCGGCTCCCGGGGGAGCCGCCCTTCTTCAATACCTTCGGTGACCCGAGACTAATGCTCGGTCAGTAGGACGGTCTACTTGCGCACACTTCCGTCCGATTGGATCTGCGCACCGGCAGCTGCTCTTGGCATGAAGGCGACCGGTGCTACGGCTGGTGCGGCGGTTGCCGGTCCTGCATTCACACCGTTGATCGCCCAGTAGAAGTGGTTGATCAACGTCTGGTCTGGGTGGCCTACCCACTCGAAGGTCAACGTACCCACGATGACCCGTCCGGCTCCGAGCGTGTAGGTCGCATAGACTGGTCGTGGCGCGTCGCCCGGGTCGACGTCAGGCGGAACCCCCTCTTCAACGAGGAAGACTTCGGCGTCCTCGGGCAGGAGGCCCAGGAGCGAGCCATGATTCTCGTGGCAAGCACCGATGCGGTCCACCCCTACCGTACCCTGAACGGGGTCAGGCTCGTCGGTAAGATCGTCAGCGGTGCCCAGCGTCGCGTCCGGACCGCGGACGAACGCGTGATCGGCAACCGCGACCGTCAGGCCCGTGCAGTTCAGTATCTCGTCCGCCGGTCCTGAGAGGCCCGGCACGATGTAGTCTTCGTCGGCATTGTCACCGGCGTGGATCACCAACCACCCTCCGCCCTCCACCCATGTCTGGAGGTTGGGCGCGCCAGCGTTTTGCTCCGTGATCTGATCCAGATAGTCGCCGCTACTGGCGGAGGTGATGATGATCAATGACGTTGCCTCGGGGATTCCACCCACCGCACTCAGCTCGGACATCGGGCGGACGAAGTAGTCCGTACCTGACACGAAGTTGAACGGCGCAGCCTGCAAGACGGTCTCGTCTTCGTTCGAGCCGAACCAGGCGTTGTAGTTCTTGTAGATGGCGATGTCGCCGTCGCGCCGTTCGTCGAAGAAGCCGCCGGTGGCCGTAAACTCGATGGCTCCTTCTTCGAGCTCGCGTTCAACAGCCGGTGGTACCGGCACGAATGGCCCGCCGTCGGCTGGATCTGCGATGCCAAAGGCGCTGGCCACAAACGTATTCGTTCCGGGATCGGGCCCGAGCGTCGCCGTGGTTCTGGCGATCCCGTCGGGGCCGGTCACGTCCGAGGCAGGTGACACGCTTCCACCGCCGGTCCCTACCGCGAAGTGTATGGTCGCACCCTGCACGGGGTCGCCCACGGCATCTTTCACCAACACCTCCAGGGGGTTGGCGAGCGGTTCGCCGGGCGGGGCCGTCTGGTTATTGCCGTCGAAGATCTCCATCTCCGCCGGCAGCGCCGCGCCGATGTCGGTCATGGACCCGCCCTGTCCGCCGAGACGCGCGCTACCTGGTGAAGCTGCGGTGGCCCACAGCGGGCGCGGGCCGAACAGCTCCGCGAGGCCGCTCCGCAGATCCCGCCACCGGGCCGTCGCAAAGTTGACGAGCCGGTTGGAGCCGAGAGTAGGCTCCTCCGAGAACTCTCCCTCGCAGGTGACTGCCGCTGGGGGGTCGGTCGCCTCGAGCGCCGTGACTATCCCCTCCGGCAGGTTCGGGTCGTCGGCCTTGTGGAGCAGGAAGCGGTCGAGCTGATCGGTGAATTCGTAGATCCCTGGATCGAAGCATGCACCAAATGTGACCGGCAAGATGAAGTCGCCCGGGGGGCTCCTCGTGTACTCCCAACACCCGCCGAGCTGGGCATTATCGATCGGCAGACAGGGGCCCTCCTTCACAATCTTCCGAATGGTGATGAGCAACCCCTGATCTGTGGCCTCGTCCGAGATCTCGACGGCGGCATTCCCCGACGGTGTCGCTGCCGTGCCGCCTTCGTCGGGTACCACGTCCACGACGGCGTCGTCTCCCTGGAAGTCGTCGAGATTGATGCCGGGTGGCTCCAGGCCGACGAACTCGAAGAGCAGGTCGATCAGTCTAGAGACCGCCTCTTCCTGAGTCATGTCGTCCGGTTCCAGGAGTTCCGTGTTGAGGACTAGATCCAGCAACGCGAACATGTGCTCCCGCGCTTCATCCGTGTTTCCGCTCGCCATCCCCTCCTTCACCTTAGCGAACAGCTTGTTGGCGTCCTTCTTCGCGGGCTGCGGCAACAGGGCGTGAAGCAGCTTGTTGATCTGGGCTTCTGGAGCGGATTCTTCGGGAAGCGAGGCTTTCTTGAGACTGCTTTCAGTGGGGAGCTCTGACTGATCGCCGCATCCAACGGCAAACAGGATGGCGGCGAACGCCAAAGTTGGCAACAGACGGGAGCGCACGGTGCCTCCTTTCGGGGGAGTTCTGGGCCTCGGACCCAACAAGGGGACAAGAGCGGACACCGATGCTACCCCCGGCACAAACCCTTGTCAAGGTCCGCTGGGCGCCGGATCGGTGTACTGTCGGGATCTCTCTGAAGGGGCGGGGAAACCGCCGGTTCGAGGGGCTCGGTTAACGGCTCATCGCCCGACCAGCTGCTGGAAACCTGGATGATCGGCCAGCTCGCGCCACCACCAATAGGCCGGATCGATCACGTCGGCTGGATCCTCACTGGCCGCAACAAGTCTTTTCAACAGCTCGACAGCTTCATCGTTGTCGCCAAGCAGGGTGCGCATGTACGCTTCAATGAACGGCAGTTCCAGCGCCGGGTCGACGTCGAAGCCGGCCCGGGCTCCGACGAGCACAGCCCGGGCGCTGTCAACCAGGCCCGCGCGGCCAAGGATCCCACCGACGACCATCGTGCCCCGGTGGCGTCGGAACTCCCTCACCGGCTCCGGAGTGAGTGCAATGAGTTGATCAAGGAGGCGCCATGCCTCATCGACATCGGGTTCCACCGTCGCAGTGGTCATGATCCAGAGCTGACACTCCGTAAATCGCAAGTCCTCTGGGAACCGACGGTGCCCCTCCGCGCACCAGCGGCGGGCCTCGGTGAGGTGTTCGAGGTCGTATGAGCCGTAAAACAGTCGCGACAGAACTTCCGGCGCCAAGCTCAGGTAGGCGTCGGCGTCGTACGCGCGCCGCGCCGCACGGATTACCGAGGCCACGTCGTCAAACTGGTAGTAGAGATGGCTGAGCATGCTGTGAGCGCTCGCGAGTTTGGGATCCGCCCGCACCGCGGCCTCGAGGTCTTCGCGGGCCGCGCTCAGCAGGTTGTCGGCTTCGTCTGGATCGGGCGTGATCCCGAGGATCCAGTGGAAGTACTGCAAGGTCCCTCGGAGCTCGAGGGCTTCTGGATGATTCTCATCGAGACTCAGCGCTCGCTGTGCATGCCCCATTCCCACACTGATCCAGTTCACGGCCGTTTGCGGATCCGCGTGGGCGAGTCGCGATCGGCGGTAGGCGATCTGGGCCCGTAGCACGATGGGCTCGATCCAGTCGGGGTCCGCCGCCTCCGCCTGCTCTAAGATCGAGTCGGCCCGATGGAATGCCTCGAAGGCGCCCTCGGTGTCGTCCTCCAGAAGCAGCTCCTCGGCGTCCTTGCGCACGCGCTCACCCTGCTGCACCAACGCCCAGGCCGCGGCGTTCGCCGCAGCGGCCCGGCGCTCCCGCAGCGTGATCTCCTCGCCGAGGCGCCGCCGCAGGAGGACCGTGATCTCTTCGGCCAGTGAGTCCTGCATAGCGAGGTAGTGGTCGGCGTCGACCGTGAAGTTGGCCCGGTCGAAGTCCGCCCCGCTCACGCCGTCTACCAGGTAAGTCGAAACTTCCAGCCGGTCGCCGGCAGGCATCACGCTTCCTTCGATCAAGGTCCCGGCCTCCAGGGCCCGGGCGATGCTGTCTCGGGACGCGTCCGTGTCCCTGAACTGGGCCGAGCCGTTGCGTGACACCACCTCCAGGCCGGCAACTCCCTCCAGCCGCCTGATGAGCTCCTCGGTGAGGCCATCGGCCACGTACGCCAGGCTCCCGTCGGGACTCAGATCGTCGAAGTACCGCACGGCGATACGGTTGAATTCGAGCCCGCCTGCGCTGCCGCTTCCCGCAGGCCCCCGGGGCAGCAGCTGCCAGCCGGCGAACGCCCCACCCACCAGCAGCACCGCACCAGCGGCGTAGATCAACGGCCGGTGTGACCTGGCCCGACGACGGGGACGCCGG
>WVYX01000103.1 GCA_011772755.1 Gemmatimonadales bacterium | reverse complement strand
ACAGGGCACGTCAGGACCCGAGCTGTCCCCAACCATGTGAAGCGACCATGCGAGTACGACCCCGATGCAGGCTTAGCGCTATCCTCGTCGAATAGGAACAAACGGGGCCTCGTGCGGAGGAGTTGGAGGAGTCCGCGTGCAGAGCAGTTCATGGGCTTCGTGCAGAGGAGTTTCGGTACACCCCGAGGATGAGATGAACCCCACCGGCAGGAGAGGAATGGCCGGGCTCTTATGCCTGGCGCTGGCACAGGTGTTCATCGCTGCACCGTTGCCGGCGCATGCCGAGGGCGGCAGCTGGCCGCCGGTAGGACAGCTCGCCGGCGGACTGCCGGTGGATGTAGCCGTGCAGGGCGACCACGCCTATGTCGCTGCCGTTTGTGGGATGACGGTATTCGACATCTCCTCTCCGTCAGGCCTNNGGCCGGACCTATGGCGTGGCAGTCTCCGGCAGCTACGCCTACGTCGCGGATGGGGATGGCGGCCTGCGGGTGATCGATGTTTCGGACCCGGAAGAGCCCGTTGAGGCCGGTCGTTGGCAAGCGCTCGGCCACGCCTATGGCGTAGCGGTCTCCGGGGCGCACGCCTACGTCGCGGACGGACACGTTGGCCTGCGGGTGATCGATGTTTCGGACCCGGCAAACCCGTTTGAGGCCGGCCGTTGGGAAACGCTCGGCTATGCTTACAGTGTGGCGGTCTCCGGCGGATATGCCTACGTCGCCGACGGGTCTGGCGGGCTTCAGGTCGTCGATGTTTCGGACCCGGCGAACCCGCTTCAGGCCGGCCAATGTGACACGCCCGGCTATGCCTATGGCGTGGAGGTCTCGGGCCCGTACGCCTACCTCGCGGATGGCGATGGGGGCCTGCGCGTGATCGATGTTTCGGACCCGGCGAACCCGTTCGAGGCCGGTCACTGCGACACGTCCGGCTATGCCTGTGGCGTGGCCGTCGCCAATGCAACCGCCTATCTCGCGGACGGGGATGGGGGCCTGCGCGTGTTCGATGTGTCGGACCCGGCGAATCCGTCCGAGGTAGGCCAGTGGAATGGAGCGGCCTGGGCCTGGGATGCGGCAGTCTCGGGGGCCTACGCCTATCTTGCAGACGGAT
>WVYX01000004.1:219-1874 GCA_011772755.1 Gemmatimonadales bacterium | reverse complement strand
GAAGTGGCGCACCTGTCTCTCGATGGGGTCGAGCTGTGGCGCGGCGGAGGGTTCGATCACCCGGTGTCGGTGTCGGTGAATCCGGCGGATGGCTCCTGCTGGGTGGGAGAGCGGGGACACCGCAATGAGATCACGGACAAGCAGGAGAACGCGGCCGTTACGCTCCTCTCTCCAGACGGCACGCAGTCGTGGCGGAATGCGGGGTTCGTCGGCGTCGTGTCCGTCTCTGCGAATCCGGCCGATGGGTCCGGCTGGGTGTCCGACCGTGGGCCCCAGTCGGGCGGCGGCTACTTCGATGGGATCGTCGCCCGCCTCGGCCAGGACGGCACAGAGCTCTGGCGAGGTGGTGCCTTCGACTTCCCCCGCTCCGTGTCAGTGAATCGGGCGGACAGCTCCTGCTGGGTGGCCGACTGGAGTGCCGGGCAGGTCGTCCACTTGGGGCAAGATGGCGCCGAGCTGTGGCGAGGCGGAGATCTCATGGAGCCGACCTGTGTTGCGGCGGACTCCAATGACGGTTCCTGCTGGGTGACCGATACGAAGACGAATGATCCCCAGGCCGGACGGGTCCTGCACCTGGCCGCGAACGGAACCGAGATCTCGCGGAACGCGGTCTTCGACACGCCCAACTGCGTGGCTGTTGATCCGAGCGATGGGTCCTGCTGGGTCACCGACTACCTCGATCCGCGCGACTGGGACATGGCCAACCTCGTCCACCTCACGGGAGGCGGCGATGAGCTGTCCAGGGTCGGCGGCCTCGGAGAGGACGCCTGGGTGTCGTGTGGCGCCACCGAGGACGCTATCTGGGTCGCGGACGCCTACAACGGACAGGCGGTGCGGTTTCGCAAGTGGTTCGACGATGTGCCCAAGTCGCACTGGGCATTCGATGCCATTCTCGCCTGCGTGGAGGCCGACATCGTAGCGGGCTATGACGATGACCGGTACCGTCCCGGTGTCATCGTCACGCGCGACCAGATGGCGGTGTACCTTGCGCGGGCGCTGACCGGCGGGCAGGACAACGTGCCGCCGGGGCCGGCGATGGCGACGTTCGAGGACGTGCCGGCGGGGTACTGGGCCTACGATCACGTGGAGTATTGCCACGATCAGAACGTGGTGCAGGGATACACGGCGACAACCTATGAGCCGACGGTGCAGGTGAAGCGCGATCAGATGGCTGTGTACGTGGCGCGAGCGATGGTGGCGCCGACAGGGGAGGCGGCGCTGGTGGATTACGTCCCCGCCGATCCGCGGGACTTTCCCGATGTGCCGAGCACGGGATACGGCGATGATGGGACGGAACCGTTCTGGGCGTACAAGCACATCGAGTATTGTGTGGAGCACGGGGTGGTGCAGGGATATGATGATGGGTACTACCATCCCGAGGTCGCTGTGACGCGCGATCAGATGGCGGTATATGTAGCGCGGGCGTTCGGGTTGTAGAGAGGGGAAGGCAGGAATGGCCGCACCTCCGCCTGGGGGAAATGGGAGCGAGGAGCGCGGCGATGACAGAAGACGGCTTCGGCAGCCCCTAAGTCCGCGAGAGGCGGACCGGGGTCGCGGCCCTTTGGGCCTTAGCGACAAGCTCCCGAAGCAACGAAAGCGGCCTGCCTGGCGGTCGTCGCAGGCGACGTGACACACCCCTCCTGCCACCGCGTGTG
>WVYX01000004.1:0-176 GCA_011772755.1 Gemmatimonadales bacterium | reverse complement strand
TGGCTGCGACACGTCTTGTCATGCCGAGCGAACGCGTAGCGTGAAGCGAGGCATCCGGCTCTTGTTGGCTCCAGCAAGGCCCGATCCCTTCGGCAGGCTCAGGGCGCGCTCTTCGCAGCCGCCTCCTGCAGCTGCCCGGCTCACGATGACACACGGAGGAGATGTACGGAGAATCC
>WVYX01000333.1:17717-29209 GCA_011772755.1 Gemmatimonadales bacterium | reverse complement strand
TGTGAGCTAGTGCACCTCCCGCGCCGAGTCCCTCAGCTCCAGCAGCGGGATGGGGTACGGCTCGAAGTACGATTGCCCCGCGAGATATTCCTGCCCAAAGCGAGCGATCCACGACTGCACGATCGCCAGTGGCGCGCTCAATGCCAGATGTTTGGCCCGATAGTGATCCAGCGCGGTAAGGAAGTGCCGCTTCTCGCCCGCCGCCAGCGCGTCCGAAAAGTATCCCAGCGCGTGCATCAACACGTTGATGTTGGATGTCGATCGCGCCGGTTTGGCCAGCGCCAGGGAGAAATGCTCCTCGTAGGCGTCAAGGACGTCGGCGGTAGCGTGCCGCTCTGGGTTCGCCACGATCCTGCCGAGCCGGCGCAGCTCGCCCTGATGGTACGCCATGAGCAGGAATTTCTGTTCGGAATGGAATCGCACCAGCCGAGCCATCGATCCCGACGCCTTCACGGCGCGGAACGAGGCTCTCGCGAACAGCTTGGTGAGGAAATGGTGTCGCAGGCGGAAGTTGGTGAGCCGGCCCTCATCTTCGACGGCCGCATGGGGGAACCGCTCCATCACGCCGCCACCGAACATTCCGGCTCCCTTTCCGGACGACTGGCCGTTGGGATGGTAGCGCTTGACATCGGTGAGGCCGCAAGACGGCGAGCGGCTCTTGAGGATGAACCCGTCGGCGTCGTGCTGACCGCTCAGGTACGAGTCGGTGAACTCCGTCATCGCCAGCGTGAGGTCTCGGCCCGTGCTAGGCTGAGTCAGCCGTGGCGAGTCGCCGAGGGACACCAGCCTTATCGGGTCTCGGGGAACCCCGAGCCCGATCTCGATCTCGGGGCAGACCGGTCGGAGCTCCACGAACCCCTCCAGCCGTATTATGAACGGCGCCCGAATCCGCTCGCCGTTGTAGCGACACGCCTCCAGCTCGAGGCACTTCGAGATCACGAGTGTGGGGCGTGGATGGTCTCTCGTTGAGCGCGCGTCGTTCATGACGCCTTCAACACGCCCGGGGTAACATGGTGGCCGTCTCCTCGGTCCTCGACCGCGCGCCGCGCAATCCCCCGCAGCATTCCGCCAAAGACCAGTGTGTGAATCGGAAACAGCAGGTACCAGTAGAGCCGACCCGACAATCCCACGGGGTCGAACACCGCCGTCTGGGTTATCGTCGATCCGTCGGGCGACCCTTCGACCTCGAACTCCAGCCAGGCGCGCCCCGGAAGTCTCATCTCGGTGCACAGCCTGAGTCGGCGGTCCGGTACGATCGTTTCCACTCGCCAGAAGTCAATGGCATCACCGGGGGCGACGTGCTCGGCGTCGCGACGTCCGCGTCGGACGCCGACCCCGCCCACCAAGAGATCGATGAATCCGCGTAGCGACCAGAGCCAGTCCGCGAAGTACCATCCGGAACGGCCCCCGATTCTCCGGATGGGACGAAACGCCTCGCTTGGCGGGACCGCCACCGTTGTCCGGCGCGAGTCCACGATGCGGGGCCCAAACTGGATGCCGCCCCAACTCCGGCCGCCACCGCTCGACGAGATCGCGTCGGACCAGCGTGTTGCGGCAAACTCTCGTTCTTCGTTCTGCAGGGCGCGCTCGATCGCTTCGCGGATCCCCCTGGGCCGGATTCCGAAGCTGTGCCGCGCCCTGTCATCGTGCACTACGGTTGGCGTGGGCAGGCTATCGATGAGCTTGCGGCCGATTCGTGCATAGACCGGCGTCACCAGACCGAGCCACAGACTGGAGAGCCTCGGCGTCAGCACCGGGACGGGAATCATGAGTCGACGCAGTCCTCGCTGGCGAGCGTATTCCAACATGATCTCGGCATAGGTGACCCGGTCGGCGCCGCCGATTTCGAACACCGTGTCGCCGTCCAGCTCCACGTCGCGTGCCGCCACCAGGTAGGCGATGACATCTTCGATCGCGATCGGCTGCGCGGGCACCCGCACCCAGCGCGGTGTGATCATGACGGGCAGCTTCTCGACGAGGGCGCGGATCATCTCGAACGAGAGAGAGCCCGATCCGACGATGATCGATGCGCGGAACTCGATCGTTTCCGCTCCCGACGTGCGGAGTACACGCCCAACTTCCTGCCGGCTCGCGAGGTGCTTCGACAGGTTCTCGCCGCGCCCCAGGCCACCGAGATAGACGATTCGCCTCACGCCGGCCTCCCGCGCGGCGTCGGCGAAGTACTGTGCGGCGAGCCGGTCTTGATGCTCGAAGTCGCCGGTCGATCCCATCGAGTGAATCAGATAGTAAGCGGTATCTACCCCTCGCAGTGCCGGGGCCAGCGTCTCGCAGTCGAACACGTCGCCCTGCAGGAGTTCAGTGCCGCGGGCGGCCCGGTGACGCAGATACTCGGGGCGTCGCGCCAGGCAGCGGACCGGTATGCCACGGGCCTGGAGCTCGGCAAGCAACCGACCACCAACGTAGCCGGTGGCTCCGGTCAAGAGCGCCAGGCGACGGTCTGCTGAGCTCGGAGCGGGCATTGAGATGCTCAGGTGTGAGAGCCGCGCCGGGATCCGGCGCGGCTCTCGGTGAGGTGGTTACTCGAGGTTCGGCAACACCACGGCGTCAATCACGTGAATCACGCCGTTCTCCGTCATGATGTCCGTCTTGATGACGCGAGCGTTATCGACCATGGGGGTACCGTTCTTGATCGAGATGCGAAGCGCCTGACCCTGAACGGTCTCGGCGCGGGACAGTCCCGCCACGTCCTTGGCGAGCACCTTACCGGGCACGACATGGTAGGTCAAGATCGCCTGCAGCTTCTCTATGTTCTCCGGCTTGAGCAGATCCTCGACCGTGCCGGCGGGAAGCTTGGCAAACGCTTCGTCCGTGGGCGCGAAGACGGTGAAAGGACCGTCGCCCTTGAGCGTCTCAACGAGCCCCGCTGCCTTGACCGCGGCCACGAGGGTGTTGAACGAGCCGGCTTGGATGGCGGTCTCGACGATGTCGAGCCGATCGCTCTTGTGGCCGTACTGCGCCTCAGCCGGTGCCGCGACCAGGAACGCAACCAGGGCGGCCGCGATGGAAAGAAGGCTGGATTTCCGCATTGTGTTTGTTCCTCCTATGAGTCTTACGGTGAGCCTCAGGACCGCGAGGCACGAACGGGGACCACGCCCCAACGACGTTGAATCGCCTTCCACTGCACGCCCTGGTAGATGGCGCTGAGCCCGACCGCCAGGTACACGGCGCGGCCGAGACCGGTGCTGCCGAACAGGCCCTGCGTGAGTGGATATCCTGTCCAAAAACTGTCCAGGATGATACGGGCCACAGCGCGGTTTGTCAAGTCTTTGTCCAAGCACTTGCCTTGACAAGACTTAGACGACAGAGTAGAGTGGAGCTATGGCGAGAGAAACCGGAAAGACGGAGCCGCGACATCCCATCCAGGTAGTGGCTCGGCGGGCTGGTCTCACCCCGGACGTGCTGCGGGCTTGGGAGAAGCGGTATGGCGTGGTGCAGCCGGCGCGGAGCCCGAGCGGTCGGAGGCTCTATTCCGATGCCGATGTGGAGCGGCTGCGTTTGATTCAGACGGCGATTGCCGGGGGACGGAGAATTGGACAGCTCGCGGCTCTCACCCGCGGCCAGCTCGCGGCGCTGGTCGAAGAAGACCGCCAGGCCGAGGAGGCGCGGGCGAGCAGGGAACTGGCTGAGCCGTCGGCCGCCGCCGCGCGCTACCTTGCGGACGCACTCATCACGGTTCGACAACTCGATGGTCCCGCACTGCGGTCGATACTGGGCCGTGCGCTGATGGAGCTCCCCTCGTCAGCGTTCTTGGAACAACTCATCGCCCCGTTGTTGAATCGAATCGGCACGTTGTGGGAGGACGGCGAGCTATCGCCTGGTCACGAGCACCTGGCGTCGGGCGTGATTCGGGAAGAGCTGGGCGAGCTGATCGATCGGTTGCGGCCCCGGAACTCCGCGCCGTCGCTGACGGCGGCCGCACCGGCCAGCCAGCGTCACGAGCTGGGGGCGATGCTCGCCGCCGCCACCGCGGCACTACAGGGTTGGCACGTGACGTTTCTCGGCGGGGATCTGCCGGTGAGTGACATCGCCCGGGCTGCGATCGACACCGGCGCCAGGGCCGTCGCGCTCAGCGTTACGTACCCGTCGAACAGCGATCAGGTGTCCCAAGCGCTGCGCGAGCTGCGTAGTGCGCTGCCGGAGCGGGTCAGCATTCTGGTGGGTGGTAGGGCCGCGCCGACGTATCGCGACGCGCTGCGCGCCATCGGTGCGGCGGAGCTCGGCGACCTGCCAAGCCTGCGTGCCGTCCTGGCCGTGCTGGACAGCTCGCCTCACCCGCCGCCAGTCGGATCATAGGCGTCGCACTCCGCCGCCCCTGATCAAGCCGTGTTGCACGTTCCCGCAGAGCGAATCCGTCTGCTCAACGACCGTCCCGTTTCGG
Source organism: Gemmatimonadales bacterium (assembly GCA_011772755.1). Taxonomy (GTDB): domain Bacteria; phylum Gemmatimonadota; class Gemmatimonadetes; order Gemmatimonadales; family GWC2-71-9; genus WVYX01. The sequence goes on along the minus strand of WVYX01000333.1, from coordinate 24,810 downwards.
GTGACGGGAAGTACGTGCTGTACTGGATGGTGGCGGCCCGGCGAACGTCGTGGAACTTCGCGCTCGACAGGGCGGTGGCATGGGCCAGTCAAGTCAAGCGCCCGCTCGTCGTGCTCGAGCCACTGCGCCTGCAGTATGAGTGGGCCAGTGACCGGCTCCATCGGTTCGTCACAGAGGGCATGCAGGAGAACGCTCGCACGCTACGCCGAGTCTCAGCGACGTACTACCCGTACGTGGAATCCGCCCCCGGTTCGGGCCGCGGGCTGCTGGAGGCGCTATCCCGGCAGGCATCGGTGGTCGTCACCGACGACTATCCCGCGTTCTTCCTTCCACGAATGCTGCGGGCCGCCGGGGCCAAAGTGCCGGTCCGGTTGGAGGCGGTCGATTCCAACGGGATTTTGCCGCTCTCGGAGACGACCAGGGTATTCACCAGCGCGCATCAATTCCGGCGCTTGCTGCACGACAGGCTGCCGGAGCGGCTGCTCGAGATGCCTTCCGAGCGGCCGTTCGCCGGCGCGCGCCTGTCGCGGCTCGAGAAGTTGCCGGTCGCCGTGCTGCGGCGCTGGCCGCCGGCCGATCTCGCGGCGCTGAGCGACCGTAGCGGATTGGGGTCGCTGCCCATCGATCATGGCGTGGCGCCCGTGAGTGTACCTGGGGGGACGCGGCAGGCGGCAGCGACACTGGAGCGATTCCTCGAGAGGGGACTGCCTCGGTACGCCGAGTATCGTAACCACCCCGAGGAAGACGCGACGAGCGGGCTTTCACCGTACCTCCACTTCGGGCACTTGTCGGCGCATGAGGCGATACACGCGGTGCTGGCGCGTCGGCAGTGGTCGCCGGCCGCAGTGAATCCCCAAGCGCGGGGGGCCCGCCGCGGCTGGTGGGGGGTCGACGAGAACGCCGAGTCCTTCCTCGACGAGCTGATCACGTGGCGGGAGCTGGGGTTCAATGCCAGCGCGCACCAGCCGGCCTACGACAAGTATCGCTCGCTGCCCGAGTGGGCCAGGGCGACTTTGGCCAAGCATGCGGGCGACCCCCGGGAGCATCGCTACTCCCTCAGGCAGTTCGAGGCAGCGGAGACGCACGATCCACTGTGGAATGCCGCGCAGCGACAGTTGCGCCGAGAGGGCCGGATTCACGGGTACCTCCGGATGTTGTGGGGCAAGAAGATCCTGGAGTGGTCGGCGAATCCCAAGACGGCGCTCCGCATCATGCTCCAGCTGAACAACAAGTACGCGGTCGACGGCCGGGATCCCAATTCGTACAGCGGAATCTTCTGGGTCCTCGGTCGCTACGATCGGCCCTGGGCGCCGCAGCGGCCGATCTTCGGTCAGGTGCGGTACATGAGTTCCGCGAACACGGCGCGCAAGTTCTCCGTGAAGAACTACATCGCTCGGTACGGGCGGGCGGAGGACGAGGAGTGACCCGAGTATTCGGCGATGTCGAGCGGCTGGTGGTCGTGCTGGGAGACCAACTGGACATGGATTCCCGGGCGTTGGCCGATTTCAATCCCAGCCGTGATGCGGTGCTCATGGCCGAAGTCGCCGAGGAAGCCACGCATGTGGCGAGCCATGTGCAGCGGACCGTGCTGTTTCTGTCTGCGATGCGGCATTTTGCGCGCTCCCTCGAACGCAAGCGATGGCGGGTCCGATACGTCACGCTGGACGATCCCGAGAACACGCACACGCTGACGGGTGAGCTGGTGCGGGCCGCTCGCGAACTCGCCCCGAAGGCGATTCGGCTGGCCCACCCAGGTGAGCACCGGGTCCTCCAGGCGGCCACGCAGTGGTCGCGACTCGCGTCGGTCCCGCTCGAGATTGTGCCGGATGCCCACTTTCTGACGCCGTTGGACGATTTTCGTGCATGGGTTGCGGGTCGCAAGCGGCCCATGATGGAGCACTTCTATCGCGCGCAGCGCAAGCGCCTCGGCATTCTAATGACGCCGCAGGGGACCCCCCGGGGTGGTCGGTGGAACTTCGACCGCGCCAACCGGCTTCGGTTCCGGCAACGGCCGTGCGCCAGGCCACCCTTGAGGTTCGCGCCGGACGAGGTTACCCGTGACGTGATCCGGGCCGTGCGACGTCGCTTTCCCGACGCCTACGGGGTGGTCGAGGGCTTCGGATGGCCGGTGACGCGTCGGCAGGCCCTGCGCGCCCTGCGCGATTTCGTGGAGCACCGGCTGGGCGGCTTCGGACCATATCAGGACGCGATGTGGTCCGGCGAGCCGTTTCTCAATCACTCGCTGCTCTCCCCGGCGCTCAACCTCAAACTGCTGCGTCCTGGAGAAGTCGTCGACGCAGCATTGGAGGCCGGGGCAGCGGGCCTAGCGCCCCTCCAGTCGGTGGAAGGGTTCGTGCGGCAGATCATCGGCTGGCGGGAGTTCGTTCGGGGGATCTACTGGAGTCAGGGTCCCGGGTACGCCGGGCTGAACGCGCTCGACCAGCATGGCGCGCTGCCGCGCTTCTACTGGAACGGCGAAACAGAGATGCGCTGTCTGGCTGACAGCATCGGTCAGGTACTGCGATACGGGTACGGCCATCACATCCAACGGCTCATGGTCACCGGAAATTTCGCTCTCATCTCGGGGGTCCATCCCCGATGGATCTCCCAATGGTATCTCGGCATGTATGTGGACGGCGTGGATTGGGTCACGTTGCCGAACGCACTCGGGATGGTCATGCACGCCGATGGCGGAATAGTGGGCACCAAACCCTATGCCGCGTCGGGCAGGTACATCAATCGAATGAGCAACTACTGCGCCAGCTGCCCGTACGACCCGTCGCAACGGGTCGGCGCCGATGCGTGTCCCTTCAACACGCTCTACTGGGACTTCCTGACGCGGAACCGGCGACGCTTTGCCAGGAACCCGCGGATGGCGATGATGCTCAAGAACGTCGACCGAGTGAGCGCCGCTGAGCGGCGTGCCCTGCGCACCCAGGCAGATCGGCTGCGTGTCAAGCTGGGGATCGATGCGTCCTGAGCGTGTCGAGCCGGGGCCCGGTCAAGAGTCGGTGTGGGACTATCCCCGCCCGCCCGCGCTCGAGGACTTCGACGGACTGATCGAGGTCGTGTTTGGCGGCGAGATCATTGCCACTACGAAGCGTGCCAAGCGCGTACTTGAGACCAGCCATCCGCCCGTCTACTACATTCCGCCCGCGCATGTCCGTGGGGAGTTTGTGCGAGAGGTGGCGGGGACGTCGTGGTGTGAATGGAAAGGGCGGGCGCGGTACTACGACGTCGCGGTTGGCGAGCGGACGGTGGAGCGGGCCGCGTGGTACTACCCCGACCCGGAAAAGCGCTACCGCCAGATCAAGAACTACGTCGCGTTCTACCCGGCGCTGATGGACGCATGCTTTGTGAACGGCGAGCGGGTGACCGCCCAATCGGGCACGTTTTACGGCGGATGGATCACGTCGAACATCGTCGGACCGTTCAAGGGATGTGCCGGTTCGAACCTGTGGTGAGAACGAGCCGCCGATAGGTGCGCGGGCTGAGCGCTGTGCCTCCACCAGTGGTGACGGAGAGGAGGGGGACGAAGGTCCATCCCCCTCTTCTCGGCTTGGGGGCGGTGCTCAGAACTTGACCCGGAGGCCGGCCGCAAAAGGCCACACCCACGAGTTGTCGGTCCCGAGTACTGCCTCGTCGGTCAACGCGATGTCACCCTGCGGGCTCAACACGAAGTCGAGATTGCGGTTGACGCTGTAAGCGATCTTGGCGCCCACGTTGATCGCGAAATACGCCTTAGTCTCGAATCCGGGCGTATCGATGTCGAACAGCAGGGCACCGGCGCCGGCGTTCACCATGATGCTCCACCGGCTGCTCCCGCGCTCGAGCAGGTCATATCCGAGCTTGCCAATGAAGTGATAGACGTTCACATCGGGCCCCTCCCCGCCAGTGGGGAGCGCGGCGCCCGAGTGGAAGCCGAAGTCAGCTTCAGCTAGGAGGTTGATCCGGTCGGTAAGCCGGTACCCGATCCCGGCGCCGAAGCTCGGACCCGCATCCGCCGCGTCGGAGATATCGAAGGTGGGGACGTTGACGCCGCCCCGGGCCTCGACGAAGAACCCTTGGTTGTGCGACTGGGCGGTGGCGGAACTCGGGACCGCCAGGAAGACCGCCAGGGCCGCACACGCTGCACTCACGATTCGCGTCATTTACTGCCTCCTGGTAACAGGGTTTGTGGTGACCTCAGAGCCTTGTCCAATCCGGGTCGCATTCATAACCACGACGCTGGCGTCTGTCAAGCCTGTGTCCAGGACATTAAGTGCACAGCCGATGCTACCGTGCTTCGGTCCCCACACGAACGGGGCCTGGCCGCAGTGTGTATCTAGTTGCTAGGGTTGCGCTTAGCCGGTCTAGTGAGGGACCATGCGTGCCGCCTGCGCTCACACGGCTCCGGACGCAGGCGGGGTGCCGCTATGCGTGGCGGCGCGCTCGTCGCGCCGGGTCCGCGTCAGGTGACGAGCCGCCCCACCTGGTACGTGACCGCGGCGACGATCGCGGCGAGGACGGTTCCCCACACGATGTCGACGATCGCCACGAGCGTAGGGAATCCACGCAGCGTCGCGAGGTTGGTGAGGTCGTACGTGGCGTACGCCGCGCAGCCGAACAGGCCCCCCAAGAGGATCGCCCGCCACGGGGAACTCCGTTCCATCGCCGGCATGACCGCGAACAGGATGAGGCATCCGGTGAACAGTAGATAGAACACGATCGCCGGCACCCACTGGATGTCCTCTCTGAGGAGCGGGCCCATGTGAGATCGATAGAAGCCACGGGCCACTACTCCGAGCCACACAAGATCCACTACGAGAAAAGTGACGATGCCCACTGCATGGAGCTTGAGGAAGTCCGCCAGTGCCATGTGCCGCTCCCAGCTGGGGGTTGGATGTTGATGCCGACTGGTGGAAGCACAGCGAGAGATGCGTCCGGTTCCGGCGCCCTGAGCCGGGGGTTCCACCGCGCCAGTGACACGTTTTTCCGTCCACACGTGTTGTGGATGTCAGGGTACGTGCGTCAACAGGGCCAATGTGCCCCGCAGCAACGCCTTACGCACCGCGGACAAGTAGTACCTTGTGTCATTATTGTCAACGTTAAGTTATGGACAAACGCTTGACAAGCTAGTTCAACACCGGGTAGCTTGGCAACTTCCTTTTGGAGTCGGTAGGCGTGATGGATTGGCTACAACGTGCAGTTGGCAAGATCAGGCTCTGGTTCGACACCGCGCCCGGGCAGGAGATGGCGTCGGCTCGGGACAAGCGGGTGGACTGGATGCGGGTCATCCCGTTCGTCGGCATGCACCTCATGTGCCTAGGAGTGATCTGGGTGGGGTGGAGCTGGACGGCGGTGGGCGTGGCGTTCGGGCTCTACGTCACGCGGATGTTCGCCATCACTGCGTTCTATCACCGGTACTTCTCGCACCGGGCGTTCCGGACGTCCCGCCCGTGGCAGTTCGTCTTCGCCGTGCTCGGCGCGTCGGCGGTGCAGCGGGGGCCGCTGTGGTGGGCGGCCCATCATCGCAAGCACCATCGCCACTCCGATACCGAGCTGGACGTTCACTCTCCCCGGCAGCATGGCTTCTGGTGGAGCCACATGGGGTGGATCACACATCCGAGCAACTTCCCCACCGACCTCACACAGGTACGGGATCTGGCCCGGTACCCCGAGCTGCGATTCCTCGACCGGTTCGACATCGTCGTGCCCGTGGCACTCGCCCTGCTGCTGTTCATGCTGGGCGGGAGTCAGCTGCTGATCTGGGGATTCTTCGTGAGCACTGTGGTGTTGTTTCACGGCGCCTGCCTCATCAACTCGCTGGCGCATGCGCTGGGACGCCGGCGGTATGACACGAGCGACGACAGCCGGAACAGCCTCGCGCTGGCGCTGATCACCATGGGCGAGGGCTGGCACAACAACCACCACCACTACCCGGGCGCGGCGCGGCAGGGCTTCTTCTGGTGGGAGATCGACCTCACGTACTACGTGCTCCTGGTGCTCGAGCGCCTGGGGATCATTCGCGATCTCCGGCCAGTCCCTACCCGGGTGCTGTCTTCGGCCTGACGTGCGGATCGCCATCGTCGGAGGTGGGATATCGGGTCTCGTGGCGGCCCATCTGCTCCATCGCGAGCACGACATCACGCTGTTCGAGGCGGGCGGCCGTGTGGGCGGCCACAGCAACACGGTGGATGTCGATTGCGACGGCCGGCGGTGGTCGGTGGACACTGGGTTCATCGTCTACAACGAGCGCAACTACCCGTGTTTCACGACGCTGCTGCGGCAGCTCGGCGTCGCGACGCAGCCCAGCACCATGAGCTTCAGCGTGCGCTGCGACCGGAGCGGGCTGGAATACAACGGATCCACCTTACGACAGCTGTTCGTGCAACCCCGAAACGCGCTGCGGCCGTCGTTCTATCGAATGCTGGCCGACATCCTGCGCTTCAATCGGGAAGCGCCGCTGGCCATGCGAAACGGCGCATCAGGCGCCACGCTCGGGGAGTACCTGGATCAGGCTCGCTACTCGAGGTCGTTCATCGATCACTATCTGGTCCCCATGGGCTCGGCGCTCTGGTCGGTGCCCCGCGGGAAGGTGTTCGACATGCCTGGGGCGTTCTTCGTGCGGTTCTTCGAGAATCACGGCATGCTCCAAGTGAACGGCCGACCGGAGTGGCGGGTCGTTCGAGGCGGCTCGGCTCGGTATGTGGAGGCCCTCACCGCCTCGTTTCGTGACCGCGTCGTGCTCAATCATCCAGTGCGAGCCGTGGCTCGCCATCGAGATCACGTGACGGTCGATCGGCGCACGTTCGATCACGTCATCCTGGCGTGTCACAGCGATCAGGCGCTCGCGATGTTGGCGGACCCCACGCCGGCCGAACGCGAGATCCTGGGCGCGCTTCCCTACCAGCCCAACGATGTCGTCCTGCATACGGACACCGCCGTGCTCCCGACACGCCGCCGCGCCTGGGCGGCCTGGAACTATCGGATCCGGGGCCGTGAAGAGAGCCCCGCGGTCGTCACGTACAACATGAACATGCTCCAGTCGCTCGATGCCACGCAGACCTTCTGTGTCACGCTCAACTCGAGCGATGAAGTGGACCCGAATCGG
>WVYX01000333.1:0-17693 GCA_011772755.1 Gemmatimonadales bacterium | reverse complement strand
GCCGTCATGCGGAGATCAGCGGGACCAACCGGACGCACTACTGTGGCGCGTATTGGGGCTACGGGTTCCATGAGGATGGGGTGCGCAGCGCGGTAGGGGTCTGCCGTCAGTTCGGGGCGCGGCTGTGAACAGCTGCATCTATGAGGGCGTGGTGCGGCACCGCCGCACGCGACCGGTGGCCCACGCGTTCCGCTATCGGCTGTTCATGATGTACCTCGATCTCGACGAGCTGCCGGAGCTGTTCGACGGCCGGTGGCTCTGGTCGGCACGCCGCTTCGCTCCCGCCTGGTTTCGGCGCGGGGATTATCTCGGTGATCCGTCGGTGCCGCTGGCAACGGCCGTTCGCGATCTCGCGGAGCGGCGAACCGGACGCCGGCCCACGGGTCCGATTCGGCTGCTCACCCACCTACGCTACTTCGGCTACGTGATGAATCCCGTGAGCTTCTACTACTGCTTCGACCAAGAGGGGGAGACCGTCGAGACCATCCTGGCCGAGATCACGAACACGCCCTGGAACGAGCGTCACACGTATGTGCTCGGGCCGGCGGACAATCTGGAGAACGGGCGGGTCAAACGCCGTCAGATCGCCAAGGCGTTTCACGTGTCGCCCTTCATGAGCATGGATCAGTGGTACGATTGGCGTTTCTCCACCCCGGGCCGTCGTCTGGTCGTGCACATGCAGAACTTCGCTGAGGGTCGAAAGCTGTTCGACGCGACGCTGGCGCTCCGCCGGCGTCAGATCACGGGTCGCTCGCTGGCCGCCACGCTGGCACGCTATCCGCTCATGACGGCTCGGGTGGTGGCGGCGATCTACTGGCAGGCCCTTCGGCTCTGGGCCAAGCGCGCACCGTTCTACGTCCACCCGGCCAAGGCCGCTCGATGAACCCGCTCGATCGGTTGGCGCGGCGCGCGCTCCGCGGGCAGCTGGCCCGCTTGCGATACGGCAGCGTGGAGCTGCGGGAGAGCGGAGCAGCGCAGCGGTTCGGCCGCGGCCGCGAGGCCGCCGTGGCGATCACGGTGCGGGACCCGCGTTTCTATCGGGCGGTCGTGTTGGGCGGGCACGTGGGCGCGGCGGAAGCCTACGTCGCCGAATGGTGGACCGCCGACGACCTCACGGCGTTGGTACGGCTGTTCGTGCGCAACCGCGCCGTGCTGGACGGGATGGAGAAGGGGTGGGCGCGGATGGTGCAACCGGTGCGGCGGCTGTGGCACCGCTCGAATCGCAATACCCGGCGTGGGAGTCGCCGCAACATCGCGGCGCATTACGACCTCGGCAACGACTTCTACTCCTTGTTCCTCGATGACACCCTCACCTATTCGTGCGGCATCTTCGAATCCCCCGACAGCACGCTGCGTGAGGCATCGATCGCGAAGTACGACCGGCTCTGTCGGAAGCTCGCGCTCGCGCCGGAGGATCACGTCATCGAGATCGGCACGGGGTGGGGCGGATTCGCGCTCCATGCGGCACGACACTACGGATGTCGGGTCACTACGACGACTATCTCGCGCGAGCAGGCGACGCTCGCCGAGCAGCGGATTCGAGCGGCTGGCCTGTCAGGTCGCGTCACGGTGTTGCGGGAAGACTATCGGGACCTGCGCGGCGGCTTCGACAAGCTGGTGTCCATCGAGATGATCGAGGCGGTGGGGCACGAGTACTACCGGACGTTCTTCGAGAAGTGTGCCTCGTTGCTGGTCCCCCACGGGCTCATGGCCCTCCAGGCGATCACGATCCAGGATCGGGACTACGAGCGCGCGCGCCGGGAGGTCGATTTCATCAAGCGGTACATCTTCCCGGGGAGCACGATCCCGAGCATCTCGGTGCTAGCGACGGCCGCCAGTCACACCGACCTGCGGATCGTCGGTCTGGAGGACATCACCCTTCACTACGCGGAGACTCTGCGTCGCTGGCGGTCCAACTTCACGACGAACTGGCCACGCATTCGGGAGCTGGGATTCTCGGAGCAGTTTCGGCGGCTGTGGGAGTTCTACTTCTGCTACTGCGAGGGCGGATTCCGGGAGGGGGCCTTGGGAGACGTGCAGCTGGTGCTCGCCAAACCCCGCGCGATCGCGAGCGGGTCGTTGCGCCATGAACCACGGCGGATGGCCGTCGCATGACGAGTCTCGTGCTCTGGTCGTGGCTGGCCGCGGCGCTCGCGCTCGCCGTGCTGTGGCTGATACAGCTGCGCACCAGAGACGCGACCAGCGTGGATGTCGCCTGGTCGGCGGCGCTCGCGGTGCTGGCGATCGTGTACGGGCTGTTCGCGGATGGCGATCCACTTCGGCGTGGGCTGGTCGCCACGCTGGCCGCGCTGTGGGCGCTGCGTCTCGCCTATTATCTGCTGGTCGATCGGGTGCTCGAGGCGTCGACGGAGGATGGCCGATACAAGGCGATGCGCGAGCACTGGGGTGCGCGCGCGCCGCTGTGGTTCTTCTTGTTCTATCAAGGACAGGCCGCCGTCGCGATTCTGTTCTCGCTCCCGATTCTCGCGGCGATGCGGGGTGGCGCGCTGGATCTCTGGGCTCTGATCGGCGTGCTGATGTGGCTGATAGCCGTGACCGGAGAGACGATCGCCGACCGGCAGCTCGCCCGCTTCCGAGCAGATCCCGCGAACCGCGGCCAGGTGTGCCAGGTCGGGCTGTGGCGCTACTCCCGGCACCCCAACTACTTCTTCGAGTGGCTGCACTGGTGGACCTATGTGCTGATCGGTCGCGGCGCTTTGATCACCTGGCTGGGGCCGGTCGCGATGTTCCTCTTCTTGTTCCGGCTCACCGGGATTCCCTACACGGAGCAACAGGCGTCACGCAGTCGCGGCGAGCGGTACCGCCGCTACCAGCGAACCACGAGCGTGTTCTTTCCCTGGTTTCCCAAGAAGGAGTCGGCATGAGCGTGGGTCTGGGGTTGTGGGCGGCGGAGCGCGGCTTGTTGCCCGATCCGATCATCCGGCTGGGGATTCGACGCCTGCTCAAAGCCAGGCTCAAGGAGTTGCGGAGTTCGGCGTCGATGGTCGACCTGGTGCGGGAACTCGATCGAAGCCCGATTGCACCGCTCCCCGAGAAGGCCAACGAGCAGCATTACGAGGTTCCCGCGGAGTTCTTCGAGCTCGTGCTCGGCCCGCACCTCAAGTACAGCAGCGCCTGGTGGCCGGCGGGCGTGGAGACGCTGGCGGAGGCGGAATCGCGCATGCTGGCCGCCACCTGCGAGCGCGCCGAGATCGAGGACGGGCAGGAGATTCTCGACCTGGGCTGCGGCTGGGGGTCGCTCTCCCTCTACATCGCCCACCGGTTCCCGAACTGCCGGATTCTGGCGGTCTCGAACTCGAAGGTGCAGCGCGCCTACATCGAGGCCCGACGCCCGGCGTCGCTCCAGGTGGTCACCGCCGACATCAACGAGTTCACGACCGAGCGGCGCTTCGATCGCGTCGTGAGCATCGAGATGTTCGAGCACCTGCGCAATTACCGCCGTCTCCTGGGGCGCATCGCCGAGTGGCTGCTCCCGGGCGGGAAGCTGTTCGTTCACGTTTTCTGTCACCGGTGGCACGCGTATCCGTTCGAGACGGGCGGGGTGGGGAACTGGATGGGGAGGCACTTCTTCACGGCAGGCTTGATGCCGTCGGCAGACCTGCTGTGGCGCTTTCAGGACGACCTGGAGGTCGAGACGACTTGGCAGGTGAACGGGACGCATTACGAGCGGACAGCGGCCGCCTGGTGTCGCAACCTGGAGGCGCGGCGCACGGAAGTCCTCGACGTGTTCCGTGGCGCCTACGGCGCGGATGCCAGGCTCTGGCTCCGGCGCTGGCGCATCTTCTTCATGGCGTGCGAGGAGTTGTTCGGCTATCGTCAAGGGTCGGAATGGTTCGTGGCTCACTACCGATTCGCACATCGGCGGGGGTTGGTGAGCACGTCGGGCGCAGCTACTGCGCGACACGTCGACTCAAGCGATACCAACACCAAGCGAGCGTGAGGTGGAGCAGGCACTCGAGCGACGACAGCTGATTCGCTCACCGCTTGCCGACGTGTTCGCCTTCTTCAAGGACCCGTACAACCTCCAGGCCATCACGCCGCGCTGGCTGCGGTTCGAGGTTCGGGGAGCGACCGACGGGACGGTGAGAGCGGGGACTAGAATCGAGTACAGCCTCCGATGGCTGGGCCTACCCATGCACTGGGAATCCGTCATCGCAGAGTACGAGGACAACGTCTTGTTCACGGACGAGATGATTCGCGGGCCGTACCGCCGATGGCGCCACACGCATCTGTTCCGACCGGCGCCGGGTGGTGTGGAGATGATCGATCGGGTTCGGTACGAGCTGCCGCTGGGATTCCTCGGTTCGATCGCCCATGCCCTGGTGGTGCGACGCCAGCTCGATCGCATCTTCGACTACCGGTCACGTCGAGTGGCCCAGCTGTTCGACTAGCCGTGCCCACTCCGCCCGAACGCCGGTCTCACCGGACGCGCCGGGTGATCCGACGGTGGGCGCTCCCGGATTGTGGGTGGGCATTCCGCTGGCTCTCCCGCGTTGCCTTACTCGTCGCTGCCGGCTTCGCTACGTTGCAGGCCCAGCGCGTCCCCGGCGACGTCCGGCAGCCGTACGCCCAACAGGAGAAGCCACACCTCCTCGTCGGCATCTACCTGGCAAGCCCGGAGGAGGGTGCCCGGGTGTTCAGCGCCGTCCGAATGCTGCCGATGGACCACCCTGAAGCCCGCGGCCACGAATATCCAACAGCGGCCCAGTTCCATCGTAGCGAGGTCGATCTCTTCATCCGCATGGGCCGGCTCGCGGGGCTGGGGCTCTACGCAACTCTCCTGCGCCACCCGACCCTGCCAACTGAGGAGTGGACCTGGGAAGGCTTCTCGCCTCCCCCTGCCGAGATCGCTACAGCGCGTGACACAACGCTGGGGACTGCTCCTTTGCCCGGCGTGCGCGTCGTTGCCTATGTGGACGGGATCCCCCTCGCATTCCTGGTTGACACGCGGGGGCTGACCCTCGAACAGCGGGGCATGAGCCGCCCGACCTCCTCGGGCCTCGACGTTCCAAGGGAGGACTTGCTGCGGGCACTGAGCCGTGCCGGCGAGACACTTCCCTCTGGTGCGTGGATTGTGCTGTTCGAGCGCTGAGCCGCGCCGTGCCGAAGTCCGGGTTGGGCTCGTGTGACTCCAGTTTCGGAGGACCGCACTAGATAGTGCTAGGAAACCTGGAGAACACGATTGATAGCCAGCGACATACGATTCCAGCTCTCGCGTTCCACTCGCAGACGCCTCCGACCGTGCGACGTGAGCTTGTAGTAGCGGGCTCGCCGGTTGTTCTCCGTCTTCCGCCATTCGGCCGCGATCAACCCCTGCCTCTGCAGACGCTGCAGCGCCGGGTAGAGCGACCCGGTCGGAACCTGCAAGACAGCATCCGAGAACAGCTGAATGCGCTCGCTGATGCCCCACCCATGCATCGGTTCCAGGTCCAGCGTCTTCAGAATCAGCAGGTCCAGAGTCCCCTTGAGCAGATCAGTCCTGTGATCGACCATGCGATTTCCTGTAGGAATTCTACTGTTTTTTCCGTAGGAATTCTACATGAAGCCAGCTCACTGTCAACCTCAGTACGGCGCCCCCAGCCGCGCGCGGCTTACTCTTACTGCGAAAGTCGCGAGGTTTGGGCCCTCTACGGGAGGCAAATTGAGAGAGGCCACTCCCCGAAGATCTGCACGTGTGGATGTGGAAGGGCGGGCTCAGGCCGAACCTCGGATGAGCCCCCTGGCACTCTCGCTGAGCTACTCGAGGACTCGTCCTTCGTGCAAACGCTGGCCCGTACCGGGCACCGCAGCTACTGCCGCCACAGCTCGTGACTAGTCCCGGCGAGCATCCCCGATCCGGAAGACGTATATGTACAAACCGTTCGCCTCGAGAAAAGTCTCGGTGCGTTCGAGCTCGTAGCCCGCGGCGCTCATTTGAGCTGCCATCTGCTCGGGGGATGTGCTCCGCAGCCACTCCGCGATAGCCAACATCCCATCGGGCTTGAGCGACGCTCTGGCGTTGCGTAGCAGCGCTACGGGATCCGCGAAATGGTGGTAAGCGGATATCACGAAGATGAAGTCCAGTTCACCCTGAGGCAGTTGCGGATCGGTGGTGTCCCCGAGAATGGTCTCGACGTTGGCGAGTCCCCAGCGTTCGCAGCGTTGTTCCAAATGTCTCAAGGCTGCGGCGTCTATGTCTTCAGCATAGATCTTCCCGCTCTCCCCGACTCTGACCGCCAGCTGCACGACATAGCGTCCCCGCCCCGCTCCGATCTCCGCACCGACCATTCCCGGTTGGATGCCGATGGCATCCATCACCTGGTCGGGGGGCTGTAGACGATTGAGTCTGGCCTCGTTGGCATTCTCGGGTCTGAGGACGCCTAGCGTGTCCTGGACGAGTGGCGCCTGCTTGCCGGGCCGCATCCGCATCTCGCCAAGGAGGCTCTCGGCGCTCGCAGCGGTCTGAGCGTGAGCCGTTGGGAACCCGATCGAGAGAAATGCTACCNNAGAGTGGCTTCTGTATGGTCTGTGGGAAGTGCTCATCGGGCCTGTCGGCCGCACTACTCGCACGTCGCCTCCCCCACCTACCACCGCTCCTTTCTTCAGCACCCTACCGGTGTAGCGAGTTAGAAGTCCGCTGCGTATCACATGCACCAGTGGGTCCCTCCGGGCGCTGCACGAGGTTCGAGGTGTGAGGTGCGCGGTGCGCTGTTCTGGGTGTGTGGTCAGTGGTTGGTGGTGTGGTCGGACCTCAAACCTCCTACCTCTGGGACGCCACGCTAGACTGCCGAGCCCTCACTCCGCACGTAGGGCCTCAACCGGATCCACGTGACTGGCGCGCCGGGCTGGGAAATACGCGGCCAGGGCCCCGGTGACCAGCAGGACGAGAATCCCGGCGAGAAAAGTGAGAGGGTCGAGGGGGGACACGCCGAACAGGAAGCGGGAAAGGCCGCTCGTGACCAGGATGGCGCCGGCCAATCCCACCGCGCCCCCCAGCAGCACCAGACGCATTCCCCCCTTCACCATGAGGGCGACGACCGCCTGAGGCTCGGCTCCCAGGGCCACACGGACTCCCATCTCCCGGGTCCTCCGGGCTACCGCGAAGCTCACCACACCCCACAGTCCCACCGCAGCCAAGAACAGAGCCGAACCGGCGAAAACGACGGCGAGCAGCGCGGACAGGCGCCGAGCGATGTGCATGATCCCGATGTGGTCGTGCAGCGTGGTGCTGTTGGAGACGATGACGTGGGGGTGGGTGGTGCGCAGCAGCCGGTGAATCTCCCGGGCCGTCACAGCCGGATCTCTCCGGGTCTGGGCCAGAACGGTGACCCAGGCATTGAACTCCTGGGCAAACGGAAGATAGATGAAGGGGCGGGGATCCTCCTCCAAGTTGCGGATCTTCGCGGTCCTGGCCACGCCAACCACAATCGGGTCATCGAAGCCGGGGGTGTCCAGGTGGATGAGTCGGCCCAGAGGGCTCTCTCCAGGCCAGAACTGCTGGGCCATGGTCTGGTTGATGATGGCCACCGGTGTTCCGTCGGCCCGGTCTTCACCCCTGAAGTTGCGACCGTCCAGCAGTGGTATCCCCGCCGCCGCGAAGAAGCCCGAATCCACTGACGTGAAGTCCACGCTGTGGGCAGACCGTCCTGGTGGTGGAGCAACGCCCTCCACTGTCACGTCGATGATCATCCGGTTCAGCGTGTTGAGGTGCGGGTTCGAGATGGCCCCGGCTCGCGTCACACCAGGCACGGTTCGCACGCGATCCAAGAAGGACGTTATCAGCTCCAGCCCCTCCGCGTCGGAGTATCGCGGCGACGGTACCATGAACGACACGGCCGCCGTCGGCTCATATCCAAAGCCTGGATCCACCAGTTTGGTCGCGTCAAAGCTGCGGATGAACAGCCCGGCGCAGACCAGGAGGATTGCAGAGACCGCCATCTGCCCCGCCACCAACGCCCGGCTGAGTGACACAGTCCTCGGTCGGCCGCCCCGAGCACCCTCGCTCTTCAATGTTGGGGCAACGTCGGGTTGGGTGGCCTGGAGAGCCGGAGCGAATCCCACCGCGACACCGGTTGCCAGCGACGCCGCTAGGGTGAATGCCAGGACCGTCCAGTCGAAGCCCACGTCCAGGCCCACGGGAATGAGGGACGAAAGCGTGAGGGATCGTCCCAGCCCCAGGATCCACGTGGCGAGAAACAGGCCGGCAACCCCGCCTAGGAGGCCGAGCAACACGGTCTCGGTGAGGAGCTGTCGGACAAGGCGGCCTCGAGTGGCTCCCAAGGCCAGGCGGAGAGCCACCTCCTTGCGCCGGTCTGCGGCCTTCGCCAGCAGCAGGCTGGCAACGTTGGCGCAGGCGATGAGCAGAACCAGTGCCACCGAGCCCATGGCCAGGAAGTTGACGGACCTCACCAGCCGGTCGACGCCGGGGTTGAACACGACCTCCTGCGCGGGCACGGCTATGAGGCTGTCTCCCACCTGCCACACACTTGGGAAGGACTCCTGGAGGTACTCCGACACCCCTGCTAACAAGCCCCGCAGCTCCGCCAGGGTCGCCCCGGGTGCCATGCGCCCGACAGGCATGAACGCGTTCCAACCCCGGGACGAGACAGGATCTTCTGCCAGGGGCATGAGCTCGCCCAACATCATGATGGGCGCGAAGAACGTCGGCTGGATCCCGCGCACGGACCCCGGGAACTCCGGTGGGGCCACCCCCACGACCGAGTAGTCCCTCCCAGCGAGGTGCAGCGATGCTCCCACCACCCCGGGATCGGATCCAAACGCCCGTCGCCAGTACTCGAAGCCGAGCACCACAACCGGGTGCGCCCCGGGGGAAACGTTGTCGTCGGGCAGCAGGGGCCTCCCGACATGAGCGGGAACTCCCAGCATGCGGAAGTAGCCCCCAGTTACCAGCTCCCCTACCAGCACGTTCACTTCCTCTCCCATGTCTCTCTGGGTGAGGACGTACTGATAACCCTCCAGCTCTGACAGCACCCCGGAGGTCCGCTGCCTCACCTCCCGGTAATCAGGGTAGTTCAGCGCGTCGAACTGTCCCTCGGCCCGGTCGCGGTAGATGTTGACCAGCGTCTCCGGCGCCCGGACGGGTGTGTCCCGGAACAGTATGGCATTCACCACGCTGAAGATCGCCGTGTTGGCTCCGATTCCCACTGCGAGGGAGATGAGCGCAACAGCCGTAAACCCGGGGCTCTTGCGCAGAGTGCGGAGGGCGTAGCGCAGGTCCCGGACGAGTCCATCAGCCGTGGGAAGCCGATGCCAAGCACGGGGCGGGATAGTGCCAAGATGTCGGAGCCAAGTCATGACCCGGACCTCTCTGCTTCACGGTCGTGTCGCATCGTGATGGCCGACCAACGATGCATCCGCTGATGGCACATGCAATTGGAGTGCCACCTTGCCCAGAAGGGCAAGTCCCTTGGGCTGCAGTAAGTTACGGGTTTTCGAAGCCGAATGGTGGTCGGCTCCACTGTCCGGATTCGGGATCTGGGCGTCCAAAGTTGGACGGCTGCTGTCTTGGCGTGGCGGGGAAGGAGTGTCGTGAATCAGAGATTCGTTGCATAGCACACGCGCCGAGCAGTCGCCTCCGCGCGGTGGCGTTCTCGGCGGACTCGACGCCGGGCCGCGGCGGCGGGATCAGGTATCCTCAGGCAGAGCTCGGCGCCGAGACCGCCGGACCGCCACCCACGCTGCGGGACTGCTCGGCGCGTGGTTCCACTCAGATCGGCGCACACTGGATCAAGGTGGAGCCGTCCCGGTTCCCTAGCGCGGCTTGATCAGGTCGTAGACCCGCACGTGCTCCACGCTGAGATCGTCCGTCCAGCGGCCCAGCACGAAGTCGCTCCCGATCTGGTGTAACAGGAAGCGCTGGGGAAACGCCACCGTCCCCAGCATGCGGTGCTGGGGGTCGAACACGGTCCAGCGCGGCTGGTCGTCTCCCGGCAAGCGGTACACTTCCACCCACAGGTTGCCGACGCCGTCCACGTGGATCGCGCCATGAGCCGGTATCGTCTCCGCGTGCGGCAGGTCGTCGAAGTACCGCCGGTTGCTGGCGTGGTGCTCCGGATCGGGCGTGGCCATGGCTTGCTCCACGAAGGCTGCGACATGGGCGTCTGTGACCGGTACCGGCTCGCCCACGACCCGAACGCTGGCCACCGGCGTGCCGGTCGTGTCCATCACGTCGATCTCGTAGCGGTCCTGAGTGTCGCTTGGCGGCCGGTCGATGCGATTGCGGGCCTGCGTGAGAACCTCGACGGCGTGCTCTACTACTTCAATCCGCACGGCGTGCGGACCGATCGTGTCGCTCGGTTGCTCGGCGAGTTGGAAGCCCACGGCGAGCTGACGGACGAGGTTCGCTACTTGGAGGCACGCTGGCATGCGACCGAGGGACGGTATGATGCCGCGGCGCAGATCCTCCAAGGGCTCGTCAGCGCCGGGCGGGATAGCAGGTTCACGTACGACTTGACGGTAGACTGGAACTTGTCGGTTCTCCAGATGGCCCGCCTCGAGCTTGGCAAGATTCATGACCTCAAGGGAGAACGTGACGACGCGGTAGCCTATTACCAAGCGCTGTTGCAGGAGCTCGAGGCTGTGGCACCGCCAATTCCGCCAGAGGATGCATATCGCGGGAGCGGCGACTGGGCGACGTACGGCTGGAAGTCGTTTCTGGCCGTGTTCTCGTCTCAGTCAATCCGGGACGTGCTTGGGATGCTGTTGCGGGAACCGTACGTGCTTCCAGAGGGGTATGACAGAGGGATGTGATCGAAGGCTGGGTCGTCGCGCCTGCGCATTCTCCGCGGCCCATCCGCGGTTCCAAACCACCTTGACAAGCATCGGCTCATGATGTTCCGATGCGTCAGATGCCGTTGGCAACTGTTGCAGCAGTCCTATCACGTATGAGTCGGCCTGTGAGCCGCGTTCCGGGCCAAGCAACGCGGTCTAATCGGAGGCGACTAGTGACAAGGAAGAGATACCCCTTTGCCATCGTAGCATTGCTGTTGCCACTGCTGTGTCTTGCCGCACCGTCGGCCTGGCCTCAGGAAATCCACGAAGCGGCGGCATCCGGCGACCTCGCCACGGTCAACGAACTACTAAGGGCAAATCCAGGGCTGATTCACACCACGGACAGTAGTGGATACACCGTTCTGCAACTGGCCGTACAGGGTGGGCATCGCGAGGTGGTGGAGGCACTCCTCGCCGCGGGCGCCGACGTCAATGCCGCAAACGATAGCACCGGCGTGACCGCGGTGGACCTGGCGTTCCAAGCGGAGTGCCGGGGCGGATCACAGCTGACGAAGTTGCTGCTCGACCACGGGGCCGAGTTCGATGCGAACGGACCGGCACGGGGCCGCTTCAACAAGCTGGGTTTTGCCGTGGACGCCGGGAACGCAGAGATGGTACGGTTTCTGCTCGAGCGCGGCGCGGACGTCAACGCCGAGACCCGGTATCCTCTCTCACCTCTGGCCAACGCGTCGTTGGGAGGTAAGACGGAGATCGTCACACTGTTGTTGGCTGCGGGTGCCGATGTGGACGCGGGAGGCTCCTACGGCTACGAACCGATTCTGCTGGCGGTGTTGCGAGGTCACGCAGATGTGGTCAGGGCATTGCTGGCGCATGGTGCGGCCGTCGACCGTGTCGAAGCCTGGAGCGGCCGACCCTTGCTGCATACGGCGGCAGTGCACGGCTCGGTCGACATCGTGACGCAACTGCTCGAGCGAGGAGCGGCGGTAGACGACGAGGATCGCAGCGGTCGGACCCCACTGGACTATGCCAACCAGTATGGCCACCGTCAGGTGGCGAACATACTCGTTGGGCGCGGAGCATCCGGACGTGCGACACTCGAGCCTCCTCTCACTGCTCGCCGGTTGGGAGAGGGGGAGGCCGTCGCCTGGTACCTCAATCATCGTGGCTGGGCGATCATGACTGCCAACCACTTCCTCGTGTTCGACGCCGAGGAATTCGGGGTGACGCGACCCACGGAGCCGTCACTCGCCAACGGGTTCATCACGCCGAGGGAGATCTCCGGTCGCGACGTCGTGGCGATCTACTCGACCTATCACGGCGGGCCAGGTGAGCCGGCGTACATCCATGAGATCGAGGACTCGCTCCCCTCCATTACGTACGTCCATCCCGCAAATGTTGGCTGGAGAGGCTCCAGGCAGGCCGTGTACCTGTCGGGCCGGCAAGACACCACAGTGGCGGGCACGCGGATCAGCACCATTGACGTGACCGGCGAGATGGAGTGGCTTGGCTACCTGCTTCGGGTCGACGGGCTGGTGATCTTCTACGCCGGCTTCCGGACTGGAGATCTCGGCACGTACCAGCAGGAGCTGGAACACCTGGCGCAGCGCTCGGCCACCGTGGACCTCGCAGTGCTCCCGGTGATCGGTCCCCGGGAAGAAGACAGCGACTTCAAGTTGTTCCTCGAACGTTTCCACCCGAAGGCGGTTCTCGTGAGTGGGCCTCCCGAGAGGCGGATGCTGTTCGGGACGGTGCCTGAGCGAGTGCGAGGCTGGGGCTTCGAGTCGGTCGTGTTCGCGCCTGAGAATCCTGGGGACGCTTTCGTGTACGAGAGGCGGTAGGGCGAAGCCGTCCGCTGAGCGTGGCTTCGAACCCTGTTGTCCCGACTTAGTAACACAAATAATAACAATAAGTTACGAGATGAGCGAGTTGTGAGTGGGCGCTCAGTTTCCGTGCTCCCGCTGCGAACGGTCGTTCCCGATGCGAGCTAGGGATGACGATGAGATGTGGCCAAACGATCATCCGGGGCTCTACGTGGCACCGCTCGCTGCTGCGCCGTCGCTGGAGTGCAGTCTTGTCTTCAACAGCTTGATCAACTCCGACAGGTTCGGTGGGCCCATCGAGACCAAGTCACCGTTCAGTGTCACTATCGGGCACGCCGCTGCGCCGAAAGTGTTGAGCATCTTGATGACCGGCAGGTCGCGCCCCATCTGGAGTGTGCCCCCCGCATCTACCACTTCAATCTCCGTGTCGGGAAACGCGGCCGCGAGGTTGCCTGCCAAGGCCTGTAGCTCCTCTTCTGTTTGCCCCACCGGACCGCAGCACGACGAGTCCGGTCCGCAGGGAAACGTCTGCGGCACGAAGTAGACACGAATAGCAGCTTGAACTCGGTCGCTCACAGCACTACTCCGGTCAATTGGATCACATGAACAGATTGAACACGTACCCGGCCACGATACAGCCGACGAACGATACGCCGACGTACAGCACCAGTACCTTGGGCTTGAACACACCGGACAGCATGGCGATGGATGGCAGCGACAGGCCGGGGCCGCCGAGAAGGTAGGCCAGCGTCGCGCCGGGACCCATTCCCCTGCTCACGAGCGCCAAGGCTGTGGGAACCTCGACATAGGTGCAGACATAGGCCAGCACCGCGATCACCGCGGCCAGCAACACGCTGTTGAGCGCCGTGCCGCCCACCCACTGGGTGACGAGGCTCGTGGGCAGCACCACCTTGATGGCGCCGGCGATCACGACTGCGAGCAGAAGGTATCCGTTCAGCTGAACGAACAGCCGCACGGCGGTGCGGAGCATCTCACTGAGCCGCTGGCGCAGGCTGTCCCAGGTGCGGTCGCCGGCCGGCAGCACGGCGCAGGCGCCGACGTTCCTGGATTCAGCTGGGTCGACCTCCGCCAAGGACCAACGGCCGCTTGCGGTGCGCTCGGCTATGCCACCCTCCTCGAGCACCTGCAACCGTGCCTCTCCGTCGGGGCCCATGTCCGCAGCTCGCACTCCATCGGGTGCCGTCGCCGCCAGCATGCCGAACCGGAACGCAAACTGCTGCAACTCGGGCGACAGCCGGGGTGGGATGTGGATCTTGAGAAAGGTCCTGGGATTGCGGTGTTTCCGCTGCCACCGTGACAGCACCTCGCCTACCGTCAGCGCGATGCCGAAGGTGGCGACGATCCGGGCCAGGGCCATGGGCCAGCCCAGCACCCCTGCCGTCATGAATACCGTCGGGACATTGAGCATCGGCGCGGCAATGAGAAACGCCATGGTCGGGCCCAGCGGGATACCCGCCTCGACCATGCCGGCGAGCACCGGGACGATGCCACAAGAACAGATCGGAATCACGGCGCCCGCCCCGGTTGCCTGAAGGTTCGCCTTGAGCCCACCGTAGCCCATCTTCGCCTTCACCTTCTCCCACGACACGAACACGATGAGCGCTCCGGCGATGAGCATTCCTATCGCCCAATACTGGAACAGCTCCACCAGGACGGCGCTCGCCTTGATGTAGATGAACCAAAGCACCTCGGGGACGTTCCAGGAGAGTGGTGTGGGGATCTCGGTGAGACGGGCCGCCTCGCCGGTCAGGCCGGGCGGCTGCAGCAGGCCGTAGAGAAACAGTGACCTCAGGGATAGCCCTCTAGCCACGACGTACGCGACGCCGCTCAGGTACATGACGGCCACCGCAGCCAGATAACCCCACATGGTGGCGGACGGCCGGAACCGACTACGGAGTGCCGTTTCCGCCGGTGTCTCAATAGCGGTGCGGCCCTCAGCCTCCCTCGCCACCACCGCCTTCATTGCGGGCTCGCCCATCAGTCCCCCATCCCTCTGCGAACCTCAGTTCAGTTAGGCACAGCATCCAGGTCCGCACGCAGGGCCGCAGCCGCTGCTGGGATTGTCACCGCCGCTCCGTGACGTCACCACGTTGAACCCCGAGAACACACGTACGGTCTTCTCGGAGCCGCAGCTCGTACAAGGTCTTAGCGGGTTATCGCTGTAGTCCGATATGGAAAGCCGCACTTCGAACTGCGCACCGCAGTCCTGGCACACGTAGTCATACTGTGGCATTGCCCATTGCTCCCAACTCGGAATCCGTTTCTTGGGCACCCATGGTTGCCCTTCCTGCCCTACCGTCTAGGCGTGGCGCGAGATCGCCAACTGGGCGAGGTCTAGGTCCACCCGGCAGAGCTGTTCCACCGGTATGGTCCGGAGCTGCCGCACGACGCGCGCGTCGCTCCGCACCTGCTCGTCCCGCCCCAACTGCCGCCACACCACCTGGAGCACTGCTTGCGCCGAATCCGTCTCGGCAATCTGGTAATGAACCCAGCGCCCGTCCTTCCGCTCCGTCACCACACCCGCACGGCGCAACTCGGCCAAGTGGGCCGATACCGTTGACGGGGCCAGCTCGAGCACGGCGGTGATCTGGCAAGCGCACAGCTCACCGCTCCGGAGCATGGCGAGGATGCGCAGGCGGGCCGGGTGCCCCAACGCCTTGTAGATCTGGGTAACGGAAGGGAGCGCGGCAGGCATTTCGTTACTTGACGAAATATAGTAGGCTGCTCGCCGCTTGGGCACCGGGGCCACCGGCACGGTCTGGGTACGAGCTTCGCGGTTCGGGGTTTGAGGTTGGAGGGTCCGCTGCGCCGCCAAGCCGACGTTTCAACGTCGGACCTCACAGGAATTCGTTGCACAGCACACGCGNNTTGCACAGCACCACACGCCGAGCAGTCCCTCCGCGCGGTGGCGTTCTCGGCGGACTCGACGCCGGGCCACGGCAGCGGGATCAGGCTTCCCGAGGCAAAGCTCGGCGCCGAGACCGCCGCACCGCCACCCACGCTGCGGGACTACTCGGCGTGTCGTTTCAGTCACAAACCTGCGACTCGCTACACTAGAGCGTCCGCTCGGTGCTCCGCGTTCGAGGTACGAGGTTCGAGGTTTGAGGTTCGAGGGCCAGCCGCGCCGCCAAGCCGACGTTTCAACGTCGGGACACTCGTTCGACTCCTTGAAACGCGCCGCTTGAGGCGGTAAGGTGGGGCCGCACCGCCTCCCAGGGTTACTGCCATGCGCGCATCGCAACCCGTGTCAGCGGTCGCCGTGCTCCTGGCGTGCTCGCTGGCCAACTGTGGGCCGGGACGCGCCCAAGCGTTTCGCAGCGAGTGGCACCGCAGCCGCGATCACGGCTGGGCGGGCCCGGCCTTCTGGACCAACCGACTGCAGGACTGGCGGGTGCAGGGCGGGAGGCTGGAGGCCATCGCCCCCCTGCCGCTGCGCACCGCCCACCTGCTGACCCGCCGGCTGGAGGACGGCGCGGGCGACCTCGAGCTGA
Organism: Gemmatimonadales bacterium; assembly: GCA_011772755.1. Classification (GTDB taxonomy): domain Bacteria; phylum Gemmatimonadota; class Gemmatimonadetes; order Gemmatimonadales; family GWC2-71-9; genus WVYX01. Next base: position 1,609 of record WVYX01000333.1, on the reverse strand, counting down.
CCGCGACCGTCGGGCCCCTCGGGGTTAGCCCGGCGGACACCGGCCGGAGCTCCGCCGGCTTCCTGGTGGGCGCCGGGCGAGGCCTGGACTACCGCGCGGCCGCACTCATCCACCACGCCCGGGGTCCCTCCGCCGGGCTGTACGCCGGCCTCGACACGGACGGGAGAGCGTTTCTCCGCGACCTCGAGCAGCGGGACCTGGTGATCGTCCAGACCGCCGCCGGCCGCGGCCCCCTCGACTCGGCGACCCTCAGACTCACCGCACGTGCACGGGGTGCGACCTACGAGATCACTCTCGAGGCGGCCTTGTGGAACGCCTCCCGCGACACGATCCGGGTGACCACCGGCGGAATCCCTGGCGAACGGCTGGTGGGAGGCGTGGCGCTGGTGTCGGACAGCCCCGAGCCAGACGGCACAACCTTCTGGTTCTCGCACTTCACTGCCACGGGCTCCAAGCTGGCGCGGTACGACGACCGCACGGTGGGACCGGTAATCGGGACCCAACACACCCTGAGCCGCGGGCGCTTGAAGCTCACGGCCCAGTTCATGCCCCTGGGGCCCGACGACAGTCGGACGGCCCGGCTCCAGATCGCCGACGGGCGCGGCTGGGTGGAGGTCGCCACCGCGGAGGTGGTGATCCCGGGCTACACCGCCACGTTCGGCGTGGCGGACTGGGACGCCACAAGGGACGCGCCGTTCCGGGTGGCCTACGACCTGGCGCGGACCGACGGCACCGTTCAACGGCACTACATGCACGGCACGGTGCGCCGCGATCCCATCGACCAGGATTCGATCGTAGTCGCAGCCTTCACGGGGAACCACAACGTCCAGAGCGGGGTGGACCGCCGCTGGTTCCCCTGGGGCGCCGGGGTGTGGTTCCCCCATGCAGACCTGGTTGAGCGGGTGCTCGCTCACGATCCGGATTTCCTGTTCTTCTCAGGCGACCAGGTGTACGAGGGCGCGAGCCCCACCCGGGCGGACCTGGAGCACCCCTTCGAGGACTACCTCTACAAGTGGTATCTGTGGTACTGGGCATTCGGGCGGCTCACGGCGGAGATCCCGGCCGTCACGATTCCCGACGACCACGACGTGTATCACGGCAACCTGTGGGGTGCGGGCGGTCGGGCCACTCCCCCCGGGCTCGGTGGCGCCGCCGCCCAGGACGCGGGCGGCTACAAGCGCTCGGCGGAGTTCGTGAACATGGTTCAGCGGACCCATGCCAGTCACCTGCCGGATCCTCACGACCCGACGCCGGTGGAGCAGGGGATCGGCGTGTACTACACGGACGTGCGATACGGCGGGGTGAGCTTCGCGGTGCTCGAGGACCGCAAGTTCAAGTCGGCGCCGGCGGCGCTCCTCCCCGCGGCAGACATCTGGAACGGCTGGCCCAGGAATCGGGAGTTCGACGCCAAGACTCAGGCGGACGTCCCCGGCGCGACTCTGCTGGGCGAGCGGCAGCTCGCCTTTCTCGACGCCTGGGCGGCCGACTGGAGCGGGGGCGTGTGGATGAAGGTAGCGCTGTCGCAGACCCTGTTCGCCAACGTCGCCACGCTGCCGGATTCGGCGACGACGGGCTCGGTGATCCCGAGCCTTCCGGTGCCCGAGCCCGG
>WVYX01000087.1:1065-1217 GCA_011772755.1 Gemmatimonadales bacterium | reverse complement strand
GGTGCCGACATGCCATCCTGGCACAAGTGTCCGCCCGGATTACGTTCGCCGCGAGCGCAGGGCTCTGATGCGCATCCGTCTCGGCATGCGCGGGCCATGCGCGCTGCACACTGCCTCGAAGACGGGCGCAGACCCGAGCATCCAGGGGAATG
>WVYX01000087.1:632-1017 GCA_011772755.1 Gemmatimonadales bacterium | reverse complement strand
CGGCTGGGGCGCATCGCGCGATGGATGCAGTCGGAGGTGGCGGCACCGGCGCGTCCGGGGCCGCATCGCCCCGCGCTACGGTCGCGAGGAGCTGGCCTGCAACGGAATCAGCTCTGTATCAGACGTGCCGCCGGCGAGCGTCCTCCCTGTGGGCTGATGACGAGCGCCCGGCGCCGCCTACGGCCCGGGCGCTCGACGGGACTTCACGCCACTGTCTGCAGGTGACTCAGGTCAGAGGCGCACGGAATCTATCGCACAGGCACACAGCCCGTTGCCTCATCATCGCCAGGGCTGACATCCCCCACTGCGGTGACGGTGGCGGTGACGCACCACTCGTCCGGGTCGCCGTCAGCTGGTACTTCTAGCCGGAACCTGACGCGGTTCT
>WVYX01000087.1:477-627 GCA_011772755.1 Gemmatimonadales bacterium | reverse complement strand
GGGGCGTTCCATCGCTCGTCAGGGTCACCCGCACTTGCGTGTCCCAGCAACCGTGGTTGCGCACGACTACGGCAACGTTGAACATCCGTCCCGGCGCGATGTGAGGCGGCAAGCGTAACCTCGAAATGCTGACATCGACTAGAGGAGCAT
>WVYX01000087.1:0-326 GCA_011772755.1 Gemmatimonadales bacterium | reverse complement strand
ACCGTGCAGGGATTGCCATCATCACAGTCCACCGGCTCGTGCACGCAGTCGCCCGCCACGCACTCGTCAACCGTGCACGGATCCCCGTCATCACAGTCCACCGGCTCGTGCACACAACCCGCAATCGGATCGCAGCGGTCCTCCGTACAAGGGTCGCCGTCATCGCACCCGATGGCCCCGTGCAGACATTCGCCTGTGACGGGATCACACATGTCCTCGGTGCACGGATCCCCATCATCACAGTCCACCGGGGTGTTCACGCAGTCGCCTCCGGCAGATCCCCATCCGCCTGCTCCGCCTCCTCAAGCGCCCGCTTGAATTGCTCC
>WVYX01000058.1 GCA_011772755.1 Gemmatimonadales bacterium | reverse complement strand
TTGAGTAGCCCGATCAAGCGATGCTGCTGAAGCAGTTTCCAGATCTCGGGCGACTTGTTCACTTCATCCTCCGGTCGCTCTCCCTCAGAGGCGCTTGATGTTCATGCCACCGCTCACGTCGGACGTACCTCCGGTGGGGCAGGCGGCATCGCCTCTCGCCAGCGCGGCAACTGCTCTCGCGGCAACTTCCGGCTGGCCCCACCTGTAGTGGGGAACGGACGATGACCTGCGATGCGAACCGCAGCGGGAGAGAACAAGTCTCCGAGCGGCTGTAAGGCTGTACGTCGGATCTGGGGCGCGCGTGTGATGGCAGTGCCATCGTCGTGAAGGACGACCTCCCATGACGGCCGCATGGCTTGTAAGGGGCGCAGTGTCAACAGCTACATTGTGAGCTCAATTCGTCGGCCGCCAGGGCTGATCGGGCCGACCCCTGATGGTGCCACCAACCGAGTCGTTTGAGAAGTCCCCACACTACTCGGACACCACCACTTGGTTGCCGGAGCACAGCCCTCGCGCTCCGCCGGGACGCTGGAAGTCCAGCGCTACGACTGCCTCGGCCTGGCAGCCCGCTGACATACCCCGACGATCACCACTCGGCGATCGCTGGGTTGTCCGGATACCCCAAGCACCGTTCCGATATCACTGTTCACCCGGGTTTGAGAGCAACTTCCGTCCTCTTTGGGCGTTCGAGTCGACAGGGGGATGTTTCAAACACGCCAATCACTGTTCCGAATACTTGGCCGAGCGTTTGCACAGCTGCACTTCCCTACGACTTACTCGGCATGTGTGAAAGCAAATTCCTATCGTGGAGGACCCGCAGGAGCGGTCAGTCGGCGGGCGAGCAGGTAACCCGCATGGCCTGCGCGTCCTGTTGGGGGGTGAGCCGAGGAACGGGCCGCTTTGCCACGGTCGCCACGGGTTTCAGATGTGCTTGCCGCTCGGGGCCACGGTGAGGACCATCCCGTCCCGGCGAGCGGCTTCGTGGGCGTGCTCGTCCTTCAGCCGTTCGACCGAGAGTACGGTCACGTACCGGTGTTCGCCGACCTTTCAGCCCTCCAGCTGACCTGACAGGACGGGATCATACGATTGGGTCGGGTCAGGCGGAGTTCGGCGGCGGCCATCGCGAGCGGAAGCCATCCGGGGTGGATGTAGATTACCATAGAGTGACGCACGATAGACACCTGCGCGACCGTTGCCACGGCCTCTTCCGCTCGGAGCGACCTATGCGACTTACCACGACGACGTTCCTGACCCTGCTGCTCGTGTCGGGTGGCACGACCCCCGCCGTCGCACAGCACGCCTACCCAGATTGGCTTACCTCCTGCCAGATCGACCAGCTCAACGCTGCGGCCCTGTGCGGGTCGTACGAGGTATGGGAGAATCGCGCCGCAGAGCAAGGCCGGCGCATCGCCCTCAACGTGGTGGTGGTGCCCGCGCCGGGTCCGGACCGCGCGCCGGATCCGGTGTTCTACTTCAGCGGCGGGCCGGGTGGTGCGGCCACCGAAGCGGTCGTGGGCGCCAGCCAGATATTACGCGGAGTTCGCCAGCAGCGTGATCTGGTGTTCATCGACCAGCGCGGCACCGGGCAGTCGCATCCGCTCGACTGCGAGGAGCCGACCGGTGACGGACCGCTCCAGGCTTTCTTCGGCGAGTTCCTCGAGGAGGAGTACGTGCGCGCCTGCCTCGCGCGGCAGGACGCCGATGTCGCCCAGTACACCACGCCCATTGCCATGGACGACATCGACGAGGTCCGGGCCGCGCTGGGCTACGAGCGGATCAATCTTTACGGCGGCTCGTACGGCACGCGCGCCGCCCAGGTCTACATGCGGCGACATACGGCAACGGTCCGCTCCGCGGTTCTCAAGGGCGTTGCACCCATGGACATGAAGAACCCGCTGCCGTTTGCGCGGGCACTGGAGCACGCGGTGGGTGCGGTGATCGAGGCGTGTGCCGCTGAAGCCGCCTGCAACGAGGCCTATCCCGACCTCGCGGGCGATTGGCAGCGGTCAAAGGAGTACTTCGCGCGCGGACCCGTAGAGACAACGGTAGAGCACCCGCGAACGAACCGGCGGGAGGTCATCACGATTCACCGGGGCGTATACGCCGACGGCGTCCGCCACATCCTCTATAGCGTCGGCGCGTCCCGCCAGCTCCCGGGGATGATCCACACCGCGGGTCGTGGGGATTTCGATGCGTTCGCGCAGCGCGAGTTGGCACAGGCCATTAGCTTCAACGACGCGCTCTCAGGCGGCATGTTCATGACCGTGACCTGCGCCGAGGACCTGCGCTTCATTACCGAGGAGGATATCGAGCGCGAGACGAGCGGGACGTTCCTCGGGGACTACCGGGTCCGGCGTCAGCTTGCGGCGTGCGAGATCTGGGGATGGGGTGCCGGGGTTGACGAGTCGTACACCGAGCCCATTCGCGTCGAGACGCCGGTGCTGCTCATCTCCGGGGAGTTCGATGCCGCTACGCCGGCGGCGGGGGCGGAGTCGGTGGCGCGCCATCTCCCGAACGGCAGGCACATCGTTTTTCCCAACCAGAGTCACGGCTTCAGGAACCCCGCGTGCCAGACGCGGATCATCGCCGACTTCATCAAGGCCGCGTCGGCGGACGATCTCGACCTGGCATGCGTGGCGGAGACGAGGCGGCCCCCATTCGACACGCGCGTCGGGCGTCCCGGGACCTGAGCGCACGGCTCGCTGCCGATCCCGAGCAAGAGCGGCCCGCCGAGGAGCCACTTGAGTCGCCAACACACCACGGGCCTCCGTAGCGGAGGCCCGTCGGTCGTTCATAAGATCTCCTGCCCCTTCTCCCCCTTCTCCCGCTTCTCCACCGCAGAAGAGAGGTCTTGCAGTTCCCTCCGAAGCTGTGCTTCTGGTCGCGTTGAGTTGCATCTGCTTGCCGCCAAGCCTTTCCGAACCAGGTTAGTCCGATCGCCTAGACCGGAGCCACTGCGCACGCCATCTTTCAGGTGGCCTCTCCGGGAGCTGGGCTCGATGGCCGACATCCTGGATCGCGTCAAGGCTGCCCTCGCCGACGCTACCGCATCAGGACTTGCGCGCGACCGTCTCGTTCCCCTGCCAGTTGGCCTTTCCCGACGCGCCGTTCCGGCTCGGTCACTCCGCTGGAGATGGTTTTGTTACCGTCTCATTTCGGCGGTTCGCTTGAATTCCGGCCGCAATCAGCCATTTCACGATTTCTCTAGCCACGCTTCACGAGGGGTGCATGAACCTCCGGTGCCGCTTTGGCGGCAGACACAGATTTCGTCATCACAGGTGCACATGACCTCCACCAGCCGCTGCACAGCCGAATGACTACCTCCGGCAATGCGAGCCCGCCGTCACAGCCGGATCCAGTGACGGACACGTCGGCCGCCATCCAGCAAGTCGGCCCTCTCGCCGAATTCACGCTCGATTTCGCCAAGGCGATGCTGCGGACCGGGTATTACGCGCCGGATCATCCGCAAGCGCAGCAGTCCCGAGCCGGACTCTACGAGAGGTTCCGCCGCGTCTTGGAGGGTCGGCCAGGGCTCACCTACCTAGTGGGAAAGGAAGGCGACCGCCGTACGCTCATGATCGACGGGTACGAACCAGGCGCCCTCACCCTGGACAAGATCATGATTAGCGGCATGGCAGAGCTGTTCACCCCAAAGCTGTTGGACTTCTTCGATAGACGACATCTGTTGAGCTTCTCCCTCCTAGCCGGGATTGGGGCCGAGGAGTTCGACACCTTCGTCATCTTGATGAGCGAGCCTCCCAGGGCAGGCCGGGCCGAGGACGAGCGGGATCGGGTGACCCAGGCGTTTCTGGATCAGCACATCGTCCACGTGTCGACGCTGTTCGAAGCGGACGTCTTGGGGCGGGAGCGCCGACTCCCCTGGCGCGTGGAGCGGGCCCTGAGCCGGCTGGGGAGAGACCTCAGCATGCTCCCCCTCTACAAGCACGCGTCTCAAGAGAAGATCCAGGAGATCAAGATCCAGATCATCGATGAGGTGATCCGCCCCCTACGGACGGCCCAGCTTCTCTCCGACCTGCTGGTGAACTGCGACGTTCTCGCCAAAGACATTGCCGTTCTGGAGGAGGCGCAGGTCGAGCATGAGATCATCGCTCAGATTCCTCCTGAGCTTCTGACCTCCACGACTTGGCAGGTGATCGAAGGCTTGCAGCAATTGAAGACGAAGCAGGGAGACGAGTCCCTGGAACTCGCGAGTCGGCACCGACTCATCATCCGGGACATTCTGGATCAGCTCGGCCAGGCGGAAGTGGAAGTCGACGGCGAGCTGCTCGAGGCCCTGGTCAAGCAGGAAGTGCTCACCCGTGAAGAGCTCCCAAAGAGCCTGCAGCAGGTGCTTCAGCGGCAGCTGGTGTTCAAGCATTTCCTTGCCGCCCCTGACGACTACCTCAGGAAGTTGGGCCGCTTCCCCACTGGCGAGGTGGGCAGGCGTCTCCACGCTATCGCCCGGCTGGTTTTCCCCGAGCTGCTGCGCCGGGGCGATCATTGGGTGGAAGCGGCCGGGATGCTCGAAGCGCTAGGCTCGGGAGGCCACGAGAGTGGAGCCGCCGAAACGGTCCGAGCGCTCACCGAGGGGTTGCACCGCTCGCTGGCTGCCGAAGAAAACGTGCGGCGCCTCCTCGATGCCCTGACCGACGAGAACCTCGATAAGGAGGGTCGCGACAGCGTTGTGGCTCTCCTGTCGATTAGCGGCGCGGCCGCCACCAAGGGGCTAAAGGAGGTGTACTCCGGCACGACGAGTCTCTCGATCCGGGCGAGTGCCTTCGAAGTCATGAAGCGGATCGGCACGCCCGCCCTGGTGCCGTTCCTCAAGGCGCTGTCGCACATCGAACACGAATGGTCGGCCATCCATCACATCCTGGCGGCCCTCGACGACCAGACCGATCCGGCCCTGGCCGATGCGATCAAGCCGTTTCTCCGGCACGAGAACGCCCGTGTTCGTCAGGCGGCCCTCACGAGAGTATTCGAGCTTCTCGGACCGGCTTCGGAAGGCAGTCTGGTCAGGGGGCTGGCCGACCCAGACACCGTAACGCGTCGCGCGGCGGTCGCGTACCTCGGCAGTCTCCAGAGCCGGAACCCCAAGGTGTTGGCGTTCTACGCCGGCGCTTTGCAGCCTGAAGCTGCGGCCGACACCGAGCCGGAGGACGAAGAGGTCTTGGCGGAGATATGCCGGTCCCTCACCGGCGTGGGCGACGCGCCTTTCCCGGACGGTTCCAGCGCCGAACAGGTCTTGCTCAGCGCTATCCGCCAGGAAGGCAGGAAGAAGCGGATCTCGGGCATATTCCAGAAGCGACCCCTGTACCACAGCGAGCGGGTCCGGGTTGCCATCTGCGAAGCTCTTGGGTCCGTGGGGACCAAGGCAGCCATGGACGCGCTGCGGGAATTGGCCTCCAGCGAGACCGAGAGTGTGTCCGAAGCCGCGACCGCGGCCGCGGAGCGGATCCAGAAGCGAAGCCCATCGTGAGCAAGGGTGTGGCGGGTGCCATACCGCCGTACCGCCTTACCGCCCCTTCCGCCAGAGGCACTGCGTAGCCCGGCCCCTGGCTTGACAGGAGCCCAGGACCTGCCGATTTTGGAGTGGCAAACTCCATTCTGCGCCGTAAAATGGAAGTAGTAAGTCGATTTCTGCGGGTTCCAGATCAGAGCTTCTTCCTCCTTGGCCCCCGGGGCACGGGAAAGACGACGTGGCTCGCGCACCGGTTCCCGGAGGCGCTCGTCTTCGACCTCCTCAGGCCCGACGTGTATCGGGAACTCGGCGCCCACCCGGAGCGGCTTGCACACGCCGTGCTTGGCTCTCCAGGCCGATCCGTCGTGGTCATCGATGAGGTCCAGCGCGTTCCCGAGCTGTTGAACGTCGTGCACGACCTGATCGAGCGGAAGCTGGAGCGGCGTTTCGTGCTGACCGGGTCGAGCGCTCGCAAGCTGCGCCGCGGCGGTGTCGATCTTCTCGCCGGTCGTGCCGCAGTTCGAACAATGCATCCGTTCATGGCCGCCGAGCTCCCCGGCTTCGACCTGGCGGCGGCCGTGCAACACGGGCTGCTCCCGCTCGTGGTGGCGGCATCGGATCCGGAGGACGTGTTGAGGGCGTATGCCTCGCTGTATCTGGAGCAGGAGGTTCAGCTCGAAGGCTGGGTGCGTAACATCGGGAGCTTCGGTCGATTCCTCGAAGCGGTGAGCTTCTCCCATGCCGGCGTGTTGAACGTGAGCGCCGTCGCGCGGGAGTGTCAGGCCGAACGGAAGACGGTGGCCGGGTACCTGGAAGTGCTCGAGGATCTGCTGCTGTCCTATCGCCTTCCCGTGTTCACGCGCCGGGCGCGACGTGAGACGGTGGCGCATCCCAAGTTCTACCTGTTCGATGCCGGCGTGTACCGCTCACTTCGTCCCCGGGGCCCGCTCGATCGTCCTGAGGAGATCGAGGGTGCCGCACTCGAAGGCCTCGTCGCCCAGCACCTGCGGGCGTGGATCGCGTACTCAGGCGGCGATGCCGAGCTGTTCTACTGGCGCACCCGATCGGGGGTGGAGGTGGATTTCGTGGTCTACGGGGCAGCGGGCTTTTGGGCGATCGAGGTGAAGAACAGCGCCCGCGTGCGGCGGGAGCAGCTGCGAGCCCTGAGGGCGTTCAAGGCGGACCATCCGGAGTGCGAAGCGCTGCTGCTGTACCGCGGAGAGGACCCCCTTAGAATCGGGGAGATCCAGTGCTGTCCGGTCGAGGCGTTTCTCCGCGAGCTGCGGCCGTCGCAGGGTCTGGCTGGCGCGGGCTGAGGGCGTCACAGCCAGCCGCTTGAGCCACTGCCCGGTGCCGTTCCAACTTGTGGTCGCCAATCTCGGCGAAACCTTCCCAAAGCCGAGCGATCAGGTTCCGTAGCGCCCGGCCATCACGGGGCGCATGTTAGACGCAGTAGTGCCGGGATCGGGGGGTATGGCGGACATCGCGGATCGCGTCAAGACTGCCTTGGCGGACCGGTATCGCATCGAGCGGGAACTCGGCAGCGGTGGAATGGCCACCGTGTATCTGGCCGAGGACCTCAAACACCATCGTCAGGTGGCGATCAAGGTCCTGCGGCCCGAGCTCGCCGCCGTGCTCGGCGCCGAGCGCTTCCTCAACGAGATCAACGTCACCGCCAACCTGCAGCACCCGCACATTCTCCCGCTGTTCGACTCGGGCGAGGCCGACGGGCTTCTCTACTACGTCATGCCCTACGTGGAGGGAGTATCGCTCGAGGCGCGACTGCGCCGCGAGAAGCAGCTTTCGGTAGAAGAATCGATTCGGATCACCAGGGCTGTGGCGAGCGCCTTGAGTTACGCTCACCGGCAGGGTGTGCTGCACCGCGACATCAAGCCGGGCAACATCCTGCTGCACGAGGGCAACGCGATGGTGGCGGACTTCGGGATCGCGGTCGCGGTGCAAGCAGCGGCTGGGGACCGCCTCACCGAAACAGGGCTGTCTCTGGGTACGCCCCAGTACATGAGTCCCGAGCAGGCAACCGGCGATCGCGAGTTGGACGCGCGCAGCGATGTCTACTCCCTGGGGGCGGTGCTGTACGAGATGCTCGCGGGGGATCCGCCACACACCGGGGCGACCGTGCAGGCCGTGATCTCCAAGGTCGTGACGGAGCGCCCGCGCCCAGTCGGTGAACTCCGAGACACAGTTCCCGTACACATGGAAGCCGCACTGGAGACGGCCCTCGCCAAGCTGCCGGCCGACCGGTTCAGCACCGCGGAGGAGTTCGCTACCGCGCTGGAGCGGCCCGGAGCGGAGGTCGTCTCGGCCAGGCGACGCGCCGTGGTGGCGGGCACGGCGCGGGCACGGCGCGCAGTGCAGCTCGGCTTTCTGGCGCTGACGTGGGCGGTGCTAGCCACCGCAGTGGCCGTATGGGCGCTGCTGCGGCCGCCGCCCGCCGAGCCCGTAACCCGCTGGGCGGTGAGCCTCCCCGCTGACCACCGCTTGTCCACAGCATTTCTCGAACGGCCCGTCGCCGTATCGCTTGACGGGTCGCGTTTGGCCTACACGGCGGAGAGCAAGGGAGAGTCCAGGCTGTTCATCCGCGAGCTGGACAACGTCGCCGCACGTCCGGTCGCGGGGACGGAGGGCGCGCACAGCCCATTCTTCTCTCCGGACGGAGAGTGGATCGGCTTCTTCTCGTCCAACCGGCTGTTCCGCGTCTCCGTCGCCGGCGGGTCGCCGCTCGAGATCTGCGAGGTTCCGGCCCTCCCCGCCGGTGCGACCTGGGTAGCCAGCGACACGGTCTACTTCTTCACCGTAGATCGGGGTCTGTTCCGCGTGCGGGCCACGGGAGGAACACGCGAGCGCCTGGAGGCGCCCCACCCTCCGGGAACTACGGCTTACTACGTCGGCTGGCCCATCGTGCTGCCGAGCGAGGCGATCATCGCCACGGCCGTCACCCGTGCCGGTCCGCGGATAGCCGCGCTATCCGTGGGGACTCGCGAGTGGCGTATCGTCCAGGAGCTGGGCGAGGCGGCCCCAGTCCAGTACCTCGATGACGGACACCTCGTCTACTCTCAGGCGGGGGCCCTGCGCGCCGTCCCGTTCGATCAGCGCCGGCTCCATGCCGTCGGCCCGTCGTTCACCATCGTCGACAGCGTGGCCACGGCCCAGGACGGAAGCGCGGCCTACGCCGCCATCGCACACACGGGCACGATGCTCTACGTCCCCGAGCGCGGCGCAGCCAGCACACTGGTGTGGGTGGATCGCGAGGGGCGCGCCACGCCGCTGGGGGTCGAGCCGGCGGATTTCGCGTGGCCGCGAGTCTCACCCGACGGTCGCCGGCTAGTTGTGACCATCTCCAGTGCGGGGCTAACCCAAGGCTGGGTGTACGACGTCGCCCGCGCCACGCGCCGTCAGCTCCCAGGTCCCCAGACGACGGACCCGATCTGGACGCCGGACGGCGAATCCATCACCTACGGGCTCTTCGGTGTGGACTTCGGCGTCACTGCCCTGGCGCAGGTCTCCGCCGACGGCACGGGGGAAGTGGATACGCTCCTGCCGGCCGAGCGCCTGCAGGCCGCCCACTCATGGTCACCAGACGGGGAGCGCCTGGCATACTACCAGATCAATCCCGCGACCGCCCGCGACATCTTTATCTTCTCGAGGGACGGAACCCCGACACCTTTCCTGAGCACACCCGCCAATGAACGATCTCCCACGTTCTCACCCGACGGGCGCTGGATCGCATACGCCTCGGACGAGACCGGGCGGGACGAGGTGTACCTGGCGCTGTCGGACGACCCGCAGGAGCGCCACCAGATCTCGACCGACGGTGGGCGGGCGCCCGTCTGGTCCCGCGACGGTCGGGAGCTGTTCTACCGAAACCGCGCCAAGGTGATGGCGGTCGAGATCCGAACTTCACCTGCGTTACGGATCGGCACCCCGCATTTGCTGTTCGAAGGACCGTACGAGCCCGACCCCACTCCCAGCGGGAGCGTGAACTACGACGTCGCCCCCGATGGCCGGTTCCTCATGGTTCGGTCCGCACCTTTGACCGAGATCCACGTGGTACTCAACCTGTTTGAAGAGTTACGGCGGAGAGCGCAACGCTAGGGGCACGTCGCAGGAGAGTGAGACGAAGAGCCCCTGTTGGGCCGGAACCTGGCTCCTCCTGATTGTCGCGGCAGAGCTGAATCCCCGCACCCCACCAGGCTACCGCCGAACGAACCGTTGCACCCGTTTTCCCGTGTTCACCTCGGTCGTATACAGATTCCCGTCCGAGTCGGCGGCAACGTTGTGCACCCAGTTGAACTGTCCGGCGTTGCGACCACCCCGCCCGAATGACCCGATGACCTCGAGGCTTTGCCGCTCCAGGATCCAGACCTTCATGTTCGCTCCGTCGGGTACGTAGACGTAGGTCTGCTCCGGATCCGGCGACAGCTCGATGTCCCACACAGAGCCCGTCGACAGCGTGCGGCGTGCGATGAAGGCTTCCTGCACGAAGGTACCGTCCTTGCGGAACACCTGGATCCGGTTGTTGACGCGGTCGGCCGCGTAGACGAGGCCGTCGTTCGCGAGGCGCACGGCGTGCATGGGGCTGCGGAAAGAGCGGATTGGCGGCGCGTCGGGATCGTAGGGACCGAGCTCTTTGTCGTCGTCAGGCGGTTCGCCGTACGCTCCCCAGTGACGCTTGTACTCGCCGGTTCGCGAATCGAACACGATGATGCGCCGATTGCCGTACCCGTCGGCGACGTACACCTCGTTGGCAGCGGAATCGACCGCGATATCCGCCGGACGGCCAAGGTGCACCGTGTCGTTGCTTCCTCCGGTCACACCCCATTCGCCTATGGTCAGTAGTCGCCGGCCGTTGCGGTCGAACTTGAGCACGACGTGATCCTGCGGTGCGCTGCTGGCGAGCCACACATTGTCTTCATGATCGACAAACAGGCCGTGCTCGCTCTCGGGCCAGCGCTCACCCGAATCAGGGCCGCCCCACGCCTGGATCACGTTCCCATCTGGGTCGAACTCGATAACGGGGGGAGCGGGGACACAGCACGATGAGATCGGGGGATCTTGCACGGCCCCCGCTTCGTTCTCGGTCAGGCTCCCTGGTCGGTGCAGGATCCAGACATGGTCTCGGGAGTCCACCGCAGCGCCCGCAACCTGACCGATGATCCAGTTGTTCGGCAGCGGCCTGGGCCACGAGGGATCGACCTCAAACGACGTGCCCCCCGTCGAGGGCGGGTTGGCGGTCGAGGGTCCGCATCCCGACACGCCAAGGACGAGAACGGCGCCGATGACTAGGGTCGCGGCAGCTAGGGAATCGACCTTCATGATGAGCCCCTACGCCTAAGCTAAGGATCCAGAAGAGCCTGGGCTAGAGACCGATACGCAGTCGCGAAGCAGAGTTTGGCCGCTGAGTTGCTTCCCATGACCAGGGGCGCCAGGCGAGGTGCTCATAGGGCGGATGACTTGGCGCGGGTCCACGCCATGGTGGGCGAGCACGACGCCGCTATTGACCGACTTGAGACCTTGTTAGCTGTTCCCTCGCCAATGTCCGTTCCGAGGCGCCGGTCAGATTCGCTCTTGTCCTCAGTTCGAGAATCCTCCGGTCTCAGGCATCCACAAACCGTCAGCCTTCCAACCGACCGTCAATTTCTCAGGGCCTCCATCGGGTGGATTCCTGATGCTCTCAGCGCCGGCGCCAAGCTAGCAGCGATAACCACCAAGAGCAGCAACACTCCTACGGAAAGGAAGGAGATGGGATCGACGGGGCTCAGCCCCAGGAGCATGGAGCGCAGTGCCGCGGCCGTTCCGGCTGCCAAGAGGCCCCCTACCAACAGCCCGGGCCCAGCCATGCGAAGGGCGTCCCCGAAGACGCCGCGGATGACCACCCCCCGGGTGGCTCCCAGGGCAATTCGCAGGCCGAACTCCCGGGTGCGATTGGTCACGGCAAGGGCCACGACCCCGTAGACGCCCATGGCAGAGAGGAGGAGGATCAGCAAGCCAAGAACCCCGGCAACTTGTCCGTTGGTCCGCTGCCCCTGGGTGGCACGGGCCACCAGAAACTGGGCGGGAACCAGCCTTGGAATGGGTAGGCCAGGGTCCACCGACCGAATAGCCTCACGAACTGGCCCAGCCAGTGCAGCTGGATCGGTACTGGCATCTGACCGAACCAAGATGATGAGATGAGGACTTGTCGCCTGCCTCAGCGGTACGAACATCTGAGGCAGATCTTCCGTTGCAGCACTCGATGCCACATTTCCTACTACCCCCACCACGGTCCAGGCGTGGGCGCGGTTCTCGGCACCGGCGTGCGAGAACCGCCGACCCAGAGCGTCCTCGCCCGGCCAAAGACGGTCTGCGAATGACCTGGTAACGACCGCCACCGGGGCGGACGTTCTGTCATCGGTTCGGAGGAGGGCTCTGCCTTGAAGGATGGGTGTGCCGATGGTGGAGAAGAACCCTTCCGTGACAAGAGTGTAATCCACCCTCACCCCGGTTGAATCTGCGCTTGGCTGATCCGCCGGGCTGACGGAAATACGGTCTCTATATCGATCCAAGGGGAAACCCGTGGATAGGGCCACCGATGCTACGCCCGGACGAGAACCGATGGACTCTATCAGGCGGTCCACTAGGGCCGTTCCGCCCTCTTCCATGCTCGGATAACCCTCTTCGGAAGGGTCCAGAAACCCGAGGAACGTCCCCCCGCTCGCGAAGTCGGCAACCGCCATGCTTTCCTGTCTAAATCCGATGTGGCTCTCATCCATTCGGTCCAGGGAGCGGAAGAATAGGGCCGCCATCAGGAGTAGGAGAAAGGCCACACCAGTCTGGAAAGATGCAGCATACCGCTGGAACCTTCCCACGCGCCGCCCGCCTCCGCCGGTGTCGTCCTTCAGGGCTGAAACCAACTCTGGCCGGCTGAACCGAAGCGCAGGAAGGAGTCCGAATGCCAGGGCCGCTGCGAAGGAAAGAACCAGGGACCATGCCAACGTCCATCCGCTGGGTTCAAAGGTCGCGCCGGGAGCGGTAATGTTCAGGTCCATGGGGTGAACCCTGGTCATTGCTGTCATGGCCAGAACGATTCCGACTCCCCCGCCAATCACGCTCAAGATTACCGCCTCTACCATCAGATGTCTCACCAGGCGGACACGACTCGATCCCAAAGCCAGCCTCACTCCGATTTCCTGCTCCCTGGCGGCAGTCCTGGCCAAGGCCATTCCGGCCAGGTTCGCGCAGATGATCAGAAGCAGGATGGCGAATAGCCCACAGATTGCGACTACGGCAATCGCTTCCAGGTGCCGGTTCTGGGCTGGAAAGCGCCCAAAGCTGACAGCCTTGACCGTTCGGTGCTGGTTGGTCTCGGGGTACTCGGTCGCAAGCCTGGCGAACACCGTCTGAACCGCAGCCCGGGCTTCGGAGACCGTTGCACCCGGACGGAGCCTTCCCATCACCTGAACCGAGAGGCGCCCCCTGTCCCTGAACACCGACTCATCGCCGCCCGCATCCGGGTGCTGAAAGAGAGGCACCCACAGGTCCAGGCTCCACAAATTGATGCGCGCACCTCTGAACCCCTCCGGCGCCACGCCAATCACGGTGTAGGGAATGCCGTCCAGGGTAAGGTACTGGCCCAGGATGTCGGAACGCCCACCCAGTTGGTCTTGCCAGAAGTCATGGCTCACCACCACCACCGGGTGTTGACCAGGGCCCCCATCCTCTGAGTCCAGAAACCCCCTGCCCATTGTGGGAAGGGCCCCGTGAACGTGGAAATATCCTGAAGTAGCATAGGCCACCATGGCCCGCCTCCCTCCTTCTGCGGCACCGATGGTGGCGTCCCTCTCGGCCCATGCGGTAATGGACTCGAATGGGGTGTCTGCATCTCTGACACTCTCGAAGTCGGGATATGCCCACGACCAGTAATCATGTCCCCTGATGACGGGAACCATGTCCACGATCCGGTCCTGGCCCGTCATACCCGGAACCGGGGCAAACCATACGGCATGAATGGTCGTGAACACAGCGGTGTTCACCCCGATTCCCACGGCGAGGGAGAGGACCGCTACGATTGCGAAGCCGCTGGCTCTTCGGAGGCCCCTGAATGTGAACCGAATGTCCCGAAGGATGTCGGAGAAGAACATCTCCAGCATTCCATAAAGGTTTCGGGCTCGAATGGTGCCCACCTTGAGTCTCCCTGGTACAGACGGTCTGTATAGACTGTCTATGTTGAATACGAGGCGGACCGTTGCGAAGTTTCGCGGCCTTGTTGCACGGCTGCGGGCTGCCGAATAGAGGTCTTGCAGTTCTCTTGGAACGTCTGCGTCTAGTTGCGTATCTTTGCGCCTGTTAGCAGCTCTGAGCACTTGGCG
>WVYX01000038.1:1567-2206 GCA_011772755.1 Gemmatimonadales bacterium | reverse complement strand
AACCCGCAGGAATATCCTTCGTCACGACACTGCCGGCGCCAATCACCGCGAGGTCCCCGATCGTCACCCCAGGGAGAATGGTGACGTTCGCACCAATCCACACGCGCTTGCCGATTACCACGGGCCTGAAACGCACCTCGAGGTCGGCCCCGTAGTCATGATCCGTAGTCGTGATCAGGCTTCCCGGGCCGAGCTGTGTATCGTCACCGACCTCGATGGACCCGTGCCCGAACAGTCGGGTGAAGCTGTTCAGGGCACACCGATCACCAAGCGTAACGCTGCCTTCCGTGCCAGCGCGGATGTATACGGCATCCTGTAGCAGGCAGCGCTGCCCGATGTGCACCCGAGCTGAGTTGATGATCTTGGTGCTCGGGCCGACGATCGTACCCCTACTGATACAGCGCTTGAGATACCTGTATTTGAAAGTCGTGGTGCCGACCAGCAACAAGCGGACTAGCTCGCTGGGGTTCTCCCGTAGAACGCGGGCGAGATACCTGAGCTTATGAAGCCGGTACATGTCGCAATCACGCCGGCTCTACGCCCTACGTTGCCAGCTTTCGTGCCCGAACACAGTGCATGTATCCCGGACTGAACGGGATCAGCCGATCCAGCAGCGAGAAGCCTCGGAGAGCTGGGTAT
>WVYX01000038.1:347-1527 GCA_011772755.1 Gemmatimonadales bacterium | reverse complement strand
TCGCGCCGCGACGCGCCACGGTGGTAGAAGTAGTTGAGCGTGTTCTCCACGAGTTCCGTGAAAACGCGCGAGTAGCTGCCGAGTTGCTCGATCTCCAACCCAGCTTGCCTCATGAGATTCTCAAGCGCGGCCCGTGAGTACCCGTCCCTCACGTGCCCGAAGCCGCCTGTGTCCGCCGTGAAGCCGTAGAGCCGCTTGACGCGGTATCCAATCCCCCTCGGGACTCCATCCGGGCAGGTGAGGACGAATGTGCCGCCGGGCGCGAGCACCCGAACCATCTCCCGGACGAATCCGCCGTCATCTTCCAGGTGTTCTAGGAAGTTGATGCCCACGACCACGTCGAAGCTGGCGTCGGAGAACGGCAATCGGGTCGCGCCGATCAGCCGGACATCGTCGTCGAGCAGTCGGCGCGCCGACTCAACCTGTTCGGCTTCGAAGTCGGCGCTTATCCATTGACCGCCATGCTGACGAAGCAGCCAGCTCGAGGTGCCCGTCGCGCAGCCGACCTCGAGACAGCGCTGGCCGTTCAGTGGGGGCAGCGCCCCCAGAATCGCCCGCATCGTCTCTTTCTTCTTGATCGAGCGCCGGTAGAGCTGGAGCTGCCACGGCTCACTCATCGTAAAGCACCTCCGTGCGGGGTCGCGTCGGCATGCCGTCCTGCCAGAATGCAATTACAGGGCCACGCGAGACGTCATAGCCTACCCCTAAGCACTGCCGAGGAACCGAGTTTTGCCCGCCTGCCAACGTGCATCGCGTGAAAACTGTTGCATCAGTGCAACACAGGGCGTTGACCCGCGCTCACCAGCCGGGCAACTCCCTGGTCCCTACTGGCTTAGCTCTTGCACTCTCCGACGCAGAAGGCCCTGGCACGCTCACTCGACCGATCAGCCTCGAACCACCGTCGGGCGGCCCATGATCCGAGACCTCGGCAGCTTGGAGAACCGGCAGTTTGATGTACTCGTGGTGGGCGGCGGGATATTTGGCATCGCCGTAGCCCGCGACGCCGCTTCCCGGGGCCTGTCCGTCGCGCTGGTGGAACGTGGGGACTTCGCCGGCGCGACGTCGGCCAACTCGTTCAAGATCGTGCACGGCGGGATCCGCTATCTCCAGCACGGCGATCTTCCCCGCATCCGAGAGTCGAGTCGGGAACGAGCTGTGCTGCTGCGAACCGCTCCCCACC
>WVYX01000038.1:0-305 GCA_011772755.1 Gemmatimonadales bacterium | reverse complement strand
CTCGCATGGGACCGCAACCGGGGCATCAGCGACCCCGACCGACGGGTCCCCCGCGGTCGGGCGATCTCCCGGGCGGAATGCCTGGAGCTGTTCCCCAGCCTCGGGCGGGAGGGGCTCACGGGGGGCGCCATCTTCCACGACGCGCAGATGTACAACCCGCCCCGTCTCGCCCTGTCATGCCTGCACTCCGCCGTGGCGGACTACGGGGCGGTCGCCGCTAACTATCTGGAGGTCAACGACTTCCTCAAGCAGGGCCAGCGTGTCATCGGCGTTCGGGCCCACGACAGGCTGGGCGGCGGCACACT
>WVYX01000026.1 GCA_011772755.1 Gemmatimonadales bacterium | reverse complement strand
GAAGAAGATCAAGGCGCTGCACGCGCCGGAGTCGATCATCAACCACGAGAAGCGCCTGCTGCAGGAGGCGGTGGACGCCCTGATCGACAACGGCCGTCGCAGCCGGCCGGTGACGGGCTCCAACAACCGCCCCCTCAAGTCTCTCTCCGACATGCTCAAGGGCAAGGAGGGACGATTCCGCAAGAACCTGCTGGGCAAGCGCGTCGACTACTCGGGGCGCTCGGTGATCGTGGTCAACCCCCATCTCCAGCTCCACCAGTGCGGCCTGCCCAAGGAGATGGCGCTGGAGCTCTTCAAGCCGTTCGTGATGAAGCGGCTCGTCGAGCGCGGCTTCACCACGAACGTCAAGACGGCCAAGAAGATGGTCGATCGCATGCGGCCGGAGGTATGGGACGCCCTGGAGGAGGTGATACGGGACCATCCGATTCTGCTCAACCGCGCGCCCACGTTGCATCGGCTGGGCATCCAGGCCTTCGAACCCGTGCTCGTGGACGGCAAGGCCATCCAGATTCACCCGCTCGTGTGCATGCCGTTCAACGCAGACTTCGACGGCGACCAGATGGCGGCGCACGTGCCTCTTTCCACAGCCGCACAGGCCGAGGCGCGCATCCTCATGCTGTCCACGGAGAACCTCTTCTCGCCCTCTGACGGCAAGCCCGTGGTCACGCCTACGCGGGACATCATCCTGGGGTGCTACTACTTGACCCAGAAGCGCGTGGGGGCGAAGGGCAGCGGCAAGCAGCTGGCAAACCCCGAGGAGGCGCGGCTTGCCTACGAGATGGGCAAGCTGGATCTGCACGCCGACGTCCGCGTGCGAGTGGACGGCGCGCTGCTCGACACGACCGTCGGCCGCATTGTCTTCAACGAAGTCCTGCCGCCGAACCTCCGGTTCGTCGACTGCGTTGTCGACGACAAGGAGCTGCAGAGGCTGATCCGCGAGTGCTATCGCCACTATGGCACGGCTCGCACGGTGCAGCTGGTGGACGACCTCAAGGACCTGGGCTTCCGGTTTGCCACCACCGCGGGCATCACCATATCGATGACGGACATGGACATCCCGCGCGCCCGGCGCGAGGACATCATCGCGCGCACTGAGGCGGAGGTGGCGCGGGTGAACAGCAACTTCGCGCACGGGCTGATCAGCGCAGGCGAGCGATCGGACAGCGTATGCCGCCTCTGGACACAGGCGGCGGATAGGGTGTCGGACGCCATCCTGGTAAACATCGATCCCTTCAACCCCATCTACATGATGGCGAACTCCGGCGCACGGGGCACTCCCCGGCAGATCAGCCAGATCGCCGGCATGCGCGGCCTGATGTCGGACCCGTTCGGTCGGTTCATCGAGGAC
>WVYX01000019.1:936-1121 GCA_011772755.1 Gemmatimonadales bacterium | reverse complement strand
GACTTCCAGCTCGAGCTATCAGTTGTCGCAACGGGCGAGGACATCGGCACGAGGTGGTACAGGGTCGACGTCGACGAGGTGCTCTCTGCCGACTCCACGCGCCCGCTGATCCAGGGGATCTCCGTTGAGCCGAACGGAGAATACAGGTACGTCTTTTACCCGGCACCCAGCCCCGGAGCGCGTCT
>WVYX01000019.1:0-863 GCA_011772755.1 Gemmatimonadales bacterium | reverse complement strand
CTCACGGAGGGGGAGTGGGTCCGGGTGCGATTCGAGGTCGCCTGCGTGGCGATCTAGCGCTGTGCGGTGCCGGGTGCTGCGAGCTGCGCTGAACCCGACATCGTGGGTCCTGGGGAGTGTGCCCTCGCGGGTGGGCTGGCCATCGGCGCGGGTGGTGCCTTGATCGGAGGCGTGATCGGCGAATTGACCAAGACCGACCGCTGGGNNACTAGGAATCTCGGTCGCGTTCTGAGCTTGAGCGCCCGGCCCGGCGCCGGGCGCTGGCGTGTGCGTAAAGCGACACGACAGATCACGACACCGGCTGGTCGACCGCGCAGCCACGCCTCCGAACACCGACACGTTCCCTCCTGAAACTGCCTCCCTCCAGCCCTCGTACTCCTGTTTGGGTGGCCCTCGCGGCCTCGACGCTCGTGTAAGTGGAGAGGCAGATCGTGGACGTGAGAAGATGGAACGGTGGGTGGCTGGGTGTGGCGCTGCTCGGTATCGCGGCGTCACTCGCCGGCATGCTCCTGGTGTACCTCCTCCTCGCCGAGCCGTTCGGTCTCTACTTCCGCTTCGCTTTGGTCCTGCTCGTCTGTGGTCTGGTCGTGTTCCTCGCGGCCGTCGGAATGTGGCTGCTGCGGGTGAGACCAGTGTGGCTGCGCGTGGCGGCGGTGGTACCGTGGCTGCTGGCGTTGGTGCTGGCCGCCACGACTACCGCCCTCGCGATAGACGTTCGCATCCTGCTCGAGTGGCGCATCCCGGAGCGCCTCACGACACAGGAGTGGCAGGAGGATCTGGATTCCCTGGCCGCCGGAATGGTGCGGATCCATCCGGACCTCTTCTCCCTGGTGCCGCGCGAGCGGTTCGATAGTGCCGTCGCT
>WVYX01000226.1 GCA_011772755.1 Gemmatimonadales bacterium | reverse complement strand
TGGGACGTCATCAGCATCGGGCTGTACTTCATTGCCTGTACGATCTACCTTTACGTGCCGGCGCTACCGGACCTGGCGTTGATCCGTGACTCTGGGATCAAGGCGCCCCGCCTTTACCGATTCCTGGCAGCCGGCTATCGGGACACGGCGGAGCAACGAGCGCGTCTCGAGCGGGTTATCGGCGTGTTGTCCATCGTGGTCATTCCCATCGCCGTATCTGTGCACACGGTCATCGGCTGGATTTTTGCCATGACGCTGCGACCTATGTGGCACAGCACCATTTTCGGGCCGTATTTCGTCATGGGAGCGATCTACTCCGGCATCGCCGCGATACTCGTCGCGATGGTGGTGCTGCGCCGGGCGTTTCATTTGGAGCAATACTTCAAGCTCATCCATTTCGATTACTTGGGGCGACTGCTCCTACTGTTCAGCCTATTGTGGTTCTATTTCACCTTCGCCGAATACCTGACGGCGTTCTACGGCGGTGAGCCCGCCGAGATGCGAACGTTCTGGGCTAAGGTGTCCGGGCCGTTCGCCATACCGTTCTGGTCCATGGTTGCGGGTTGCTTCTTCATCCCCCTGGGTCTAATGTGCCGACAGTCAACGCGGACGCCTCGCGGTACATTGATCGCTGGAATTGCGGTGATGATCGGCATGTGGCTTGAACGCTTCAACATAGTCGTGCCGACATCCGTGAACCCACGTTGGGAGCTCGAGTCTATCGGTCATTACTTGCCGTCCTGGGTCGAGATGTCGATCATGGCGGCAACTTTCTCAGGGTTCATCTTGCTTTACATGCTCGCCACCAAGTTCGTCCCCATCGTTTCGATCTGGGAGATCAAAGAGGGGCGAGAGCAATCCGTGCAAGACGTCGCCGATCGTGTGGCCGAGTACCTGCCCGAGAGTTCGGTCACTTTCGTGGCGGGAGAGATAGGTTGAGGGTCCAGCGAGGTTTCATCATGACGCGATCATGTGGGGCACTCTCAGTTCTCGTGGCGCTTGTCGTGGGCGAGCCCCCGGTCGCCCTGGCTCAATCCGCCGTTTCGTTCCCCGGCGACCCGATCGCCGGCCGCCGGATATTCGTCGAGCGAGACTGCGTCCGTTGTCACTCGATCTGGGGTAATGGGGGCACGCTCGGCCCCGACTTCGCCGTCGTCGGCGCCGGCCGCAGCCTCCAGCAACTCGCGGGGCTGTTCTGGAACCATACTCCCCGGATGATCGAGACCGTGCGTCACCGAGGTGTACAGTGGCCGACCTTCACCGAGGCCGAGCTCGCTGACATCATCAGCTACATCTACTACGTGAAGCTGTTCGACCAGCCGGGCGACCCTGAACTCGGTGAGCTGTGGTTCCGCGAGAAACGCTGCTCCCAATGCCACTCGGTCGGCGACGTGAGTAACCGGGCCCTGTCTCCACTTGACGACTATGCTCGCTATGTGGCCCCAATCATTCTTGCCCAGGGGATGTGGAACGGTGGGCCGATCATGCGGGCGCGCCAGTCTGCGCTCGGCGTTCCGCTGCCTATCTTTGTCGGGCGCGAGCTGGCCGATATCCACGCCTACATCCGACAGAATTCGAGGCTCCGCGAGCGGGGGGCCGTTCTTCTGCAGCCCCCGGACCCCAACAGCGGACGGCGACTGTTCCGAACCAAAGGCTGCGCTAGCTGCCACGGGACCGGCGGACGTGGCACCCCCGCAGGACCCGACCTCCGCGCCGCGACCCAGCGACTCCACGTCTCGGAGATTGCCGGTGAGCTGTGGAACCACTCCTTCCAGATGGACGCCGCCATGCGCGCGCGTGGTATCCGGTTCCCACAGTTCCAGGGCACTGAGATGGCGGATGTGATCGCTTTCCTCTACTACCTTCGGTTCTACGAGGCGGAGGGAGACGTTGAAGCGGGAGAGCTGGTCTTTGTGCGGAAAGGGTGCTCCAGCTGCCACGGGGGCACGGGCCGGGCCGCCATCGCGCCCACCCTCGCGCAATCCGAGGCCGTTCTCACGCCCCTCGGCCTGGCGACCGCGATGTGGAATCACGCGCCGGGGATGTACGACCTGATCCAGCTGGAAGCCGTGGATTGGCCCCTATTCGAAGGCGAGGAGATGCGGGACCTCTCGGTCTACCTTAAGAGTCTGGCCTCCGAGGAGCCCTAGCGGCCGACCCACCCGAGTTACGATTTGCCTGGGGCGGGCATCGTGTGGCAGAGCACGCAGTTTGCCGGTGTGTTGTGCTCGGTCTTATCGGCGTGGCACACCGTGCAAACTGGGCGGGTCCATTCCTCGATGAAGGCAGCGCCTTCCCCGTGACACAACGTGCAGCCGCTGTGCGCGGCGGGCGGGTGGATCGCGATCACCCCGCCGCGATGACAG
>WVYX01000232.1:884-2166 GCA_011772755.1 Gemmatimonadales bacterium | reverse complement strand
ACGATCACTCGGAAGCCCTCGAGCTGGAACTGCGGCCTGTGCTGGCCGACACTCTTGCGCACCATGAGCTCGAACGAGGCCTCCGCCTCTTCGAACTGGTAGCCGGCGTGCTCGAGCTCCTTCAGCCGAGACATGATCTCCTTGGCCTGCGGGGAGTCCTTGTCGATGCCGAGGTCGAGGGCCTGGGTCTTGAAGAGCAGCGCGTGGCGGCCCGCTTGGTCTGACACGAGGTAGCGGCGCTCGTTGCCGACGGTCTCCGGAGGGACGTGCTCGCAGGTCCGAGGGTGCTTGAGCATCGCATCGACATGCATGCCGCCCTTATGTGCGAAGGCGCTTCGCCCAACGTACGCCTGCCGCTCCGGTGGGGCCATGTTGGCGACCGAGGCGACGTAGTGGGCGACTTCGTAGAGCTGAGAAAGCTGCTCGTCGAGGAGGACGTCCCTTCCCATCTTCAGCTGGAGGTTGGGCATGATCGAGCAGAGATTCGCGCAGCCGCAGCGCTCGCCGTAGCCGTTCACGGTCGCCTGTATGTGGGTGACGCCGGCCTCCACGGCGGCAAGGCTGTTGGCGACCGCCAGCTCGCAGTCGTTGTGTGCATGGATGCCAAGGGGCACGTCGATTGCCTTCCTCACTGCCCTCACGACCTGGCGAACGCCGCCGGGGAGCATGCCTCCATTCGTGTCGCACAGGCAGATCGCGTCCGCCCCCGCCTCCGCCGCCGCACGCAGACAGTCAAGCGCGTACTCCTCGTTGTGCCTGTGTCCGTCGAAGAAGTGCTCGGCGTCGAAGATGACCTCCAGGCCGCGCTCCTTGACGTAGCGCACCGAGTCGCGGATCATCTCGAGGTTCTCCTCGAGGTCGGTCTTGAGCACGGCTGTCACGTGCAGATCCCACGCCTTCGCCACCAGCGCGGCAGCAGGCGTGCCCAGTTCGACGAGGTTCTGCACCGCTGGATCGTCCTCGATCGCCGTGCCCGCACGTCGCGTCATGCCGAACACGACGAGCTTGGCGTTCTTCAGAGGCTCCTTTCTCATCCGCTCGAAGAACTCCATGTCGGTCCGGTTGGCCGGCGCCGAGAAGCCACCCTCTATGTAGTGAATCCCCAGTTCGTCAAGCTTCCTGGCGATCTTCACCTTGTCATCGACCGAGAAGGCAATGCCTTCTGTCTGGGCCCCGTCCCGGAGTGTCGTGTCATAGAGTAGGAGGTCGCTCACCGTCCTCCTCCTTGCAAGAGAAAAGGCTGGCCACCGGCGAACCGTGACGGGGTTGCGGTGGCCGCGCG
>WVYX01000232.1:243-825 GCA_011772755.1 Gemmatimonadales bacterium | reverse complement strand
TGGCCGCGCGGAATCGGCAACGAGATTCTAGCCCCACGCACGGGATCGTGTCAAACGGACGAAATGACGGCCGGCTCTTCAGCTCCCGGTGTAATCGCGTACGCGGCCGCCTCGTGACAGCGCTCTCAGCTGACCCGAGATTGCCTGTGCTCGACAGCCCCCGCATGTTAAACGGTCACGATGACGGGCGAGTCGAGGCGGTCGTGCACCGTCCCAGACGCAGCTTCCGGAACAGGGCATGTGGTCAGGACGGTCGCGGGGCCCGCGTCTGCCCCCAGGTGCTTGCCCGCCGGCTGCAAGGAGCGCCCATGCAGGACGGTGGAGAGCCATGCCCGGCAAGACAGCCATGGCCGCCAAGCTATCCGCCGGAAACGAGACTGGCGCCTACGGCAGAAGGGACATAGGATCTATGGGGCGGCCGTCGCGCCGCACTTCGAAATGCAGGTGCGGGCCGGTCGCAAGACCGGTGCTGCCGACATAGGCGATGGTCTGTCCCTGCTGGACTTCCTGGTCCTTCTTCACGGCCAGCTTCGAGCAGTGCGCGTAGAGCGTCGCGAGTCCCCCCCCATGATCGATGATCAC
>WVYX01000232.1:0-146 GCA_011772755.1 Gemmatimonadales bacterium | reverse complement strand
GCGCGGTGCGGCAACGTCGAGCCCGGTGTGCATCTTGCGCACGCGGTAGATCGGATGCCTCCGGTAGCCGAATGTGGAGCTTATGCGGCCCCTGAGCGGCCACTTCAGCTCTCCGGTCCACGGCTGTGTCAGCTGCACCTGACCTT
>WVYX01000001.1:1232-1492 GCA_011772755.1 Gemmatimonadales bacterium | reverse complement strand
TCTTTGATGCTCTGCGGCACCGCCAGATCGGCGATGTCCCCGGACTGCCATTCGCCGTTGCGTCGGTAAATCTGGCCAGCCTCGATCAGCGATTTGATCACCTCTTCGATGAAGAAGGGATTGCCCTCCGTCTCGCGATAGATGGCATGGGTCAAGTCGGGCGATATTTGTTCCTGGCCCAACATGGTAGTCATCAACGCTCGACATTCGTCGAGCGTCAGGCGGTCAAGCTGAACCCGGGTGGCCAGCCGTTCGCGGTT
>WVYX01000001.1:818-1065 GCA_011772755.1 Gemmatimonadales bacterium | reverse complement strand
ATCTGCCCAGTGTAGATCGTCGATGAACAGCAGTAGACCACCCTCGGGAGCCAGCTCCTGCAAAAAGCGTGCCATGTGATCGAACAGACGCAACCGCTCTTGATCGGAGGGCAATGGGGGGTTGGGTGTTAGAGGGGCAAGCCGGGCCTCGATCTCGGGTGCCAGCTTGGCGAGTTCCGCCGCCGACGAGCCGGTTCGCTCGCGCAACAACTCGTCCGGCTGCGCGTGGGCCCAATCACGTAACGCC
>WVYX01000001.1:401-624 GCA_011772755.1 Gemmatimonadales bacterium | reverse complement strand
GACCACCCTGTGCCAGGGTCCAGCGCTCGCGCAGCACAGCCAATTCGCTACCCCGCCCCACCAGCCGGCCGCGCACGATAGAGTCGAGCAGAGCGGGTGCTGGGGGCGAGACGGATTCGGGAACCGCGTCGAGCTGCGCCAGGGCTTGCATCACCTCGGTTGCCGAGGCCGGGCGGTCTTCGGGTCGCTTGCTCATCAGCCGGACAATAAGTGCATCCAGCGA
>WVYX01000001.1:0-338 GCA_011772755.1 Gemmatimonadales bacterium | reverse complement strand
ATCAGCCGGACAATAAGTGCATCCAGCGAAGCGGATATTCCCTCGTTGTGGGCACGCGGCGGCACGACAGGTGCGTGCAGATGTTGGGAGATGACCGCCACCGGGTCATCGGCGGTGAAGGGCAGACGGCCGGTCGTCAGCTCGTAGAGCATCACCCCCAACGCGTACAGGTCGGCGCGACCATCCACCTCACCCCCTAGTGCCTGCTCGGGGGCCAGGTAGAATACGGTGCCGACGATGGTCCCTTTGCTGCTAATGCGCGAGGCCATAGATCGAGCCAGGCCGAAATCCATCAACTTCGTGGTGCCCTCGGGTAGGATGAGGATATTCTCGGGTTT
>WVYX01000114.1 GCA_011772755.1 Gemmatimonadales bacterium | reverse complement strand
GCTGTTCATCAGCGCGGAATCACTGCAAGCGGAACTGGGGCAGCGATGCACAACTTCCTGCAAGACTTCCGCCTCGGTGTCCGGATGCTGGTCAAGCACTGGGGCCTGTCCGCGATCGGCGTCGTCACGATCACGCTCGGCATCGCACTGACCACAATGATCTTCAGCTTCGTTAACGGCGCCCTGTTCAAGGGGCTTCCGGTGCCCGAGGCCCGTCAGCTGCTTCTCCTGGAATCGACCGATCCGACCCGCAACGTGGCGCGGAGGGGGGTGTGGATCCACGACCTCGCCGACTGGCGGGAGCAGCAAACCGTGTTCGACGGCCTGGCAGCAGTCGGTTTTGTGACCATCAACGTGTCGAATCCCGGGGACCGGCCCGAACGCTACTCAGGCGCGGAGGTGTCGGCCAACCTGTTCGACACCGTGCTTCGTGCGCGACCCGTGCTGGGTCGGACCTTCCGCGAGGGGGAGGACCTGCCCGGAGCGGAGCCGGTCATGGTCATCAGCCACGAGGTGTGGCAGAACCGATTTGGTGGATCGCCCGATGTGGTCGGTCGCACCGTGTTCGCAAACGGCGTGCAGCACACGATCGTGGGAGTCATGCCTCCGGGTTTCCTGTTTCCAGATCGTCAACATGTTTGGGTCCCTCTCGAGTTCAACCCACTATCAACGTCTCGTGGTGAGGGCGACGCGCACTTCGTGACTGCGCGCCTCAGGGCCGGCGTATCGCTGGACCAAGCCAAGTCGCAGATGGCTGCCATTGCCCAGCGAATCGCCCAGCAGTTCCCGGAAACCGACGAGGGGGTGGGAGTCAGCCTGAGGCGGTTTCCGGAGGTCATCTTCGAGCAGTTCGGTCCCATGCTGCTCACCATGCTCGCAGCAGCGATCGGCGTCCTCCTCATCGCATGCGCGAACGTGGCCAACCTGTTGCTTGCACGAGCTACAGCCCGGACACGTGAGGTTGCGGTCCGCACGGCGTTGGGTGCCACCCGAGGTCGCGTCGTTCAGCAACTGCTTACGGAGGTGTTGGTGCTGGCCGGCCTGGGTGGCTTGTCGGGGATGGTCCTCGGAGTGAAAGGGATGAGGCTTTTCGACATCTTGGTGTCGGCATCCCCGCCGCCATTCTGGATCACATTCAATCCCGATCACCGCGTTCTGCTCTTTGGTGTGTGCATGACGCTGCTCACTGCTGTGTTCGCCGGGCTCTACCCTGCCCTGCGCGCCTCCGGCATCGGAGTGACCGAAGCGCTCAAGGACGAGGGCCGCGGTGCGTCAGCGTTCCGCACGAGTCGCTTCACCGGCGCCGTGGTGGTCGCCGAGATCGCCGTGTCTTGCAGCCTCCTGATCGTGGCCGGGCTCATGCTCAAGAGCGTCGTGCGTCTCAACAAACTCGAGCTCCCATTCGCGACGGATAGCATTCTCACCGCCCGGGTCAACCTACCAGTGGTCGATTACCCCGACACGGCGAGCCGCGTCGCATTCTATGACCAACTGCTGCCGCGCCTCCAAGCGGTACCGAGTGTCGCCGCGGCAACGCTGTCCGATGGGCTGCCGGCGCGCGGCAATGGTTGGCGGGTATTTGAAGTGGAAGGACACAGCTATCAGTCAGATGCCCACTACCCGCGGGCATACGAGGGCATCATCACCCCCGGATACTTCGAAACGTTCGAGGTCGAGGTACTCGAGGGACGGGTCTTCGGCGTCTTCGATCGGCGCGGGAGCCTCCCGGTGGCCGTGGTGAATGAGAGCTTCGTGCGGACCTTCTTCGCCGATGGCAACGCCCTGGGACGGCGCATTCGTATGGGCGTGCGCGACTCAACTGCCCATTGGCTCAACGTGGTTGGCGTGGTGCCGGATCTCGAGATGGAAGGGATCGCGAACGTGACCGCCAATCCCGCGGGCTTCTACATCCCGTTGGCACAGAGTGGCGTCGGCAGCACCGTCAACATGGCACTTCGGACTCACGGACCTCCCACGGGGATCACCGACGCCGTCCGGCGCGCGGTCGCTGCGGTCGATCCCGACCTACCGATCTACGATGTCATGACCATGAAGCAGGCCATCGATGAGGAAACGTGGTTCTACCGCATCTTCGGCATCCTCTTCATGGTACTCGGCTTCTTCGCACTCTTCCTCGCCGTCGTGGGACTCTACGGGGTGATGGCATTCGCTGTGGGTCGGCGCACTCGTGAGATGGGTATCCGCATCGCTTTGGGCGCTCAGGCACGGCAGTTGGTGACCTTGACGATGCGTGGCGGCATGATCCAGCTGGCGATCGGCTTCGCGATTGGAATAGGATTGGCAGCCGTCCTGGCCAACCCGCTGCAGTGGATCCTGTACGAGGTGAACGCCCGCGATCCCTCGGTGTTTGCCATCGTCACGCTGACGCTGGGAGTGGTTGGACTGCTGGCGAGCTTCGTCCCTGCGCGGCGCGCGACGAAGGTCGATCCCATCATCACACTGTCGGCAGAGTGAGGATGGACCCCGGACATCCCGCGTGAGCCGCCCTCGAGCGCGATGCTGTTGATGATCTCGCTTGCCTGGGTCGCGCACCGCCCGGAAGCGCTTTCCTCACTCCGCCCGCATCGTCACCAGCGGATCGACGCGGGTATAACGTATGACCGGAATCCAGATCGCCAGGGCGGCTGCGCCCAGCACCACTGACGGAGCGATTGCCAGAGTGGCCATGTCGCGCGGGCTCACGCCAAACAGCAGGCTTTCCATTATCGCCCCGGCGACGAGAGCACAGGCGATGCCGGCCGCGGCGCCCGCGGCGACCACGCCGAGTGAGCGGGAGAAGATTCGCTGCCGCACGGCGCTCGAGTCGGCGCCGAGTGCCAGCCGGATGCCGATCTCACGGCTCCGCCGGGACACCGAGTAGCTCACCACGCCATAGATACCGACGGCCGCCAGCACCAACGAGAGAACGGCGAAGCTCGAGAGAATGGCCAGCGTGAATTCCTTCTCCCTGAGGCTCTCGCCGACCAAGGCGCTCATGGTGTGGATCGTACCCGGGACGTCCGGGACCGTGGCGCGGAGGCGGTCCCTTACAGGTCGCGCCAACTCGGCGGCCTCCCCGTCGGTGTGAATCACAGCCGTGAGGTATCGGGTGTAACCGGTCCTCTGTGGCCAGTGGACGAATCCCTCGGGCTGGCTGCCCGAAGCCCTCCTCCAGTCTCGCGCTTCACCAACGACACCCACCACGGTCAGGTCGACTCCCGTCCAGAAGGGGTCGAACTGCACCTGCTTGCCGATTGGGTCTTGTCCCGGGAACACCAGGTTAGCCGACGCCTCATTCAGGATGATCACGGGTGGATCAGCGGGTCCGTCTGCGCTTGTGAACGTCCGCCCGCGCAGCAGCGGAATGCCCATCGCGGCGAAGTAGTCCTCGTCCACTACGCGCCATCCGGAGCTAGGGGGAATATCACTCGGTAGGATGTCGGCCGGATCAGGAGGAGGGGACGCGAATACAGTCCCGGTCATCATGGTGCTTTGCGTGGGAAGATGGTTTACGAAGCCCGCGGCCGTGACGCCCGGAAGTGATTCGAATTCTCGCTTCAGCTCGCGCAGTTTGGCCACACGGATATCCGGCGACTGGTATCTGCTGCCGGTGAAGTCAATGGCTGCGGTGAGAACTCCGTCGGGGCGGAAATTCGTGTTCGTCGAGAGGATCTGTTGCAGACTCCTAACCAGCAGGCCGGAAGCCACCAGCAGAACCACTGCCAGAGCCGTCTCTCCGCCGATCAGCAGGTTCCACCCCAACCCCTTGGATCTGTGGGTGTCGCCTCGCTGGCCGCTGCGCAAGGTGCTCGCCGCGTCGCCCGAGACTCCGAGAGCCGGGAGCAGGCCGAAGATCACCGAGGTCAGCAGCATCGCGCCCAGGGCGAACAGGATCACCGGACCATCGATCGACACGGTCTGGAGCCGCGGTATCAGATCCGGCTCACCGGATCGCACCAGAGCCAACGCGATGTGGGAGATGCCCAGCCCCACCAATCCTGCGATACCCGCCAACACCAAGCTCTCTGTGAACAGCTGACGTATCAGACGAACGCGGGAAGCACCGACGGCGGTGCGAATCGCCATCTCACGTTCCCGCAGCGTGCTCCTCGCGAGCAGCGTGCTGGCTACGTTGGAGCAGGCGAGGATCAACACGAGCCCCGCAGCCAACAGGAGCAACATCAAGGGACGATCCACCTGTCCCAGAATGTCGCTCTTCAGAGGCCGCATGTTGACGCCGACCGTGCGTGTCTCGCCGGGATAGGCCTGGAGGATTCCGTCTGCTATCCGGTTGATCTCGGCTTCGGCCTGTTGCCAGGAGACACTTGGGTGGATGCGCCCGATGACTCGGTAGTTGTGCGAGTCACGTACCCGGAAGGGCGATTGCTCCAAGGGAAGGTACAGGTCACCCTCTTCCAGGACCTTGAAGCCCGGGGGCATCACACCGACTACGGTGAACGGCGCACCGGCGATGGTGAGACTGATCGAGCCCAGGTCCGGATTGGCTCCGAAGTTTCGCTGCCAGAACCGGTGACCGAGCACGGCCACGCGCTCTCCTCCCGCGCGGTTCTCGTCGTACAGGATTGCACGGCCCAGAAAGGGATGAACTCCGATCACGTCGAAGAACTCCCTGGACACCGGCAGCATGGTGCCACGCGTGGGCTCGTCCCCGCCGAGCACCGTGGTTTGGGAGGGGAACCGGATGGCGGTGATTCCCGCGAAGGCCCGCGATTGGTCGCGCCAGTCCTCGAAATTGGGGAATGAGACAGTCAGTTCCTGGCCGGCAGCGCGCCGCTCCCACAGCGTCACCAGCCGACCCGGGTCCGGGAACGGGAGCGGCCGGATGAGGATGGCGTTCACCAGGTTGAAGGCAACGGTCG
Organism: Gemmatimonadales bacterium; assembly: GCA_011772755.1. Taxonomy (GTDB): domain Bacteria; phylum Gemmatimonadota; class Gemmatimonadetes; order Gemmatimonadales; family GWC2-71-9; genus WVYX01. Next base: position 162 of record WVYX01000114.1, on the reverse strand, counting down.
TGGCTGCGATACCCAGTGACAGGGTGAGGACGGCAGCGATGGTGAAGCCGGGACTCCGTGCCAACTGCCTGAACGCGTACCTGAGATCGTGCTTGACGTCGTTCATCCCCCCACGCTCCTTCCCTTCCGGCCTTTCAATGTCTTAGACACGGCGACGGGCCG
>WVYX01000308.1:701-1036 GCA_011772755.1 Gemmatimonadales bacterium | reverse complement strand
GCGTGGCGGCCCTCGTCGTCGCGGTGGTGGTGACCGTCTTGCTCTGGCCGCGCGGCGAGCCGGAGGTTTCGCTGGACGCCGCGGCCGGAGAGCTCGCAGCGGGCGAGCTGCGGGTCGCCGTCCTGCCCTTCACCCCTCACGGCATGGGCGTGGATGATGAGGGTTTGCCTGTGGGCGTCGCTCAGCTGCTCAACCTGCAACTGGAGCAGCTCGGGGTCGTGGAGATGGTCGCGCATCGGGCGGTCCTCCAACACTGGGGTGAATCGGGCCTGGCCACTGCGGGCGGCTTCAACCCGAGCACGCTGAAGTCGCTGGCCGAGGCTCTCGGCGCTTCC
>WVYX01000308.1:316-525 GCA_011772755.1 Gemmatimonadales bacterium | reverse complement strand
AAGAATGAGCAAAGTCACGTTGACAGTTGTAGGCCTGGTGGCGCTGGTCGTCGGCGTGGTGGTCGGTCGATACCTTCGGCCGAGTCCAGCGACCGAAGCTCCCATGGTAACGGGCGTCGCGCTGTCGGAGGTGACGGCGCCCGGTGTAGCACCCTCGCTCTCGATCATCCCTGATCCCGTCAGGGTGAGGCGGGGAGACTTTTTGTCAT
>WVYX01000308.1:0-209 GCA_011772755.1 Gemmatimonadales bacterium | reverse complement strand
GCTGGTCAGGCTATCAGCGTGGACCCTGAGGTCATCGTTGAGGGTGAAGAGGAGTCCGACACGGTGCAGGCCGGGGGCACGTATTGACGGCGGCCGACGTTCTCTGACCGTAGCAAATCACTGGTAAGGTCTATCCTTTACTCGGAGGTGCTGATGCGAAGCTCCGTGGGGGTAATGGTGCGCCGGGCTGCCGTAAGCCTCGCGCTGGT
>WVYX01000119.1:985-1703 GCA_011772755.1 Gemmatimonadales bacterium | reverse complement strand
AACAACGGCGCTGGGGCGCGACCATCTCCCGCAGGAGTTGTTCGGTGCGTTCGCTCACCTCCTCCGGGGAGGCGGTGGCGTCCACGCGCTCCAGCAGGTCGCGCTCCTCGTAGAACGTCAACAGCGGCAACGTCTTCTGCCTGAACTGGACCAGGCGTTCCTGCACGACTGCCGCCGAGCTGTCGCTGCGCACCTTCAGTGGGCCGCCGCACCGGTCACAGATCATGTTGTCGGCCGGCGGCATGAACTTGCGGTGGTAGTTCGCACCGCACTCAGTGCACATCAGCCGGCCGGTGAGCCGCTCGACGGCGACCTCCTCCGGAACGTCGAAGTAGATGACGCCGTCCAGCCGCTGACCCCGCTCCGTGAGCATCCGCTCCAGATCCAGCGCCTGTTGAAGGGTCCGTGGGTAACCGTCCAGGATGTAACTCTCTTCCTGCTCCACGACCATCTGCTCGACGACCCGCGAGGTCAACTCGTCCGGCACCAGAGCGCCGCTGTCCAGGTACTGCTGCACGGTCCGGCCCAGTCGCGTTCCTGCGGCGATCGCCTGGCGGAACGTATCTCCGGTGGAGGCGTGGTGCACGTCGAGTGCCTCGGCCATGCGGTCGGCCTGGGTGCCCTTGCCCGCTCCCGGCGGTCCCAGGAAGACGACCTTCACGTCTGCAGCCCTCGCTTTCCTCGGTCACGGTGTCATCGTCGGCGGCTGCGGCGCCGG
>WVYX01000119.1:547-902 GCA_011772755.1 Gemmatimonadales bacterium | reverse complement strand
AGCGAACCCGCTGTATCGCCGCATCTCCAGGTGGTCGCTGATGCGCCGCACGACATCGAGCGTCACGCCCACCACAATCAAGATGCTGGTCCCGCCCATCAGGCCGGCCACGCCCCAGCCGACGCCCAGACCGGCCATGACAGCGACGGGCATCAGTGCGATGACCAACAGGAAAAACGCCCCGGCGAGCGTCACCCGGTTCATAATCTCCTCCAGGTAGCTCGCCGTGCGCCGGCCCGGCCGGATGCCGGGGATGAAGCTGCCGTAGCTCTGGAGGTTCTCCGCCATCTCCCGGGGGTTGAACACCACCGCCGTCCAGAAGTAGCAGAAAAAGAAGATCATCATCCCGTAGACG
>WVYX01000119.1:0-518 GCA_011772755.1 Gemmatimonadales bacterium | reverse complement strand
GACTACCCGTCTCAAACTGCCCTTGGGCCCACAGGGCGATAGTCTGCGGGAACTGGAGCAGCACGGATGCGAATATTATCGGCAGCACCCCCGCCGTGTTGACCCGCAGGGGCAGGTAGTGCTTCTGCCCGCCGTATATCTTCGGTCCCCGAACGTGTTTCTGCTGCTGGACCGGTATGCGCCGCTCACCGCGCGTCACGTAGACGATGGCCACCACGATGGCCACGAACAGCGCCAGCAGGAGGACCACCTTCAGAATGGCGTTCTGGGGGCTGTCGGCGCTCTGTATGCGCGACCGCATGTCGTATACGGCACTGGGCAGCCGCGCCAGGATGTTCACTGTGATTATCAGCGAGATCCCGTTGCCTATCCCGTGCTGGTCTATCTGCTCCCCGATCCACATCAGGAACAGGGTGCCGGCGGTCAGCAGCAGCGCACCTACGAACAGGAACTTCACGGTGCCCAGCCAGCTCGCCGTCACCCCAGCGGCTACCATTTCTCCGCCCCCCGCCGCGATC
>WVYX01000210.1:24519-30887 GCA_011772755.1 Gemmatimonadales bacterium | reverse complement strand
CCTCGCCTACACAGATGAGGAGCGGAGCTTTCTGACGCAGAGGAATCTCCAGGGCATGCTGCAATTCTGCCAGCAATGCCGGGAGTGTATCCCAACCTGTCCGAAGGGTGTTGATGTCCCAACCCTCATGCGCACCTACATGTACGCTGCTCAGTATGCCAACTTCACTCATGCCCGAATGACATTGGATGAGATCCCGGCACGTCAGAGCATCTTTGCCTGTGGCTCCTGTGCAGAGTGTACCGTTCGGTGCAGTAATTCGATTAATGTCGCCGGCAGAATCGACGCACTTAGATCCATGTACATGGCCTAGCCGCGGCCGTTTCGACGGATGCGCCGCCGACACGCGCCTCGAAGCGAAGGGGCACCGACGGCACTACTCGCCGAAACGTAGGATCCCGAAACGCTGGAAATCATGGAAGCTGCCCTCAACGGGAGCCCAGTACCAGGCGGTCGGGGTCTCGCCGTCGTAGTCGACCCGGTAGAAGTTCGCGCGCCAGCGGGAGCCGGGCCGGGGAGGGACGCCCTGCAGCGGCTTCAGAAGGGCCCACGGGATGAACACTTCCGCCCGCCATCCCGTAATGGTCGCCCCGGGTTCGCGGGGCCCCCCTATCGCGGTAGTGGCTCGGCGCGTGAGGCGCTCCCCCTCGTAGTGCCACGGCCGCCAGCCCAGGAACTCCCCCCGGAAGTTCGGGATCAAGATGGGCAGCTCGTAGCCGAGCGGAGAGATCTCGTACTCGAAGTACACGGGGTAGGCCTCGTCGGTCCACAAGAACACCTCGAAGACGTCCTCGTTCCAGAGGTCGAGAAAGTCCTCGGTCATGGTAGCCGTGATCCGAGAGTCGGAGCCATCCATGAGGACGTAGAGGCCGGTCGAGGAGTAGAGTAGCTTCACGCGGGTCTCGTACTCGAGCCCTCCTTGTTCTCGTCGGTGAAGCGGAACCCATTCGGCACGCTCCCAAGGCGGCGCCGACCCGTCTCCGGTGAGCTCGAAGTCCTCCGTTGCAGCGACCGTCATCTCCGGGAGCCCCCCCGAAGGGTGGCCTCCCTCCGTCTCGGGACTACGGCAGGCGGTCCCAGTCAAGACACCAACCCCCATGCATACAGACACGACGCTTCGGAAGGGCAAAAGCGGCACCATCGGATTCCTCCCCGGAGTCGCACCGTGGCGGGCCGGCGGGTGGAGATGCAACTCGCGTGCAGGTTTCTCAACACGATGACCCGTCTCGGCGTGCCCGACAGCTACCACGCAGGGCAAGTCTGTCTCGGCGAACGGGGGATCTCCGTTCAGTTCCGAACCACGCAGCAGTGCCATGCGGACATCCAGCCTTTCCATTCCTCATGGTCAGCCTTCGGTTACCAGCCGTTCGTCATCCCGTAAGGCGCTACGTATCCCATAGCCTCGATTTCATGGATCTTGCCGTTTCGAAAGGGCCCCAGGTGTTGACACTTTCCGTGACTCCAAGGACTCCCTTGATTTCCATTACCTCCGGCTCTCCGGAGTGAAGAAACATGGAGTAAGCAAAGACCAATCAAACTTCCTCATCGACGGCCAGCAACCGACGCTGATTGATGTCCGTGTTAGACGGCGCGCGCTTCCACCGTAACCGGCCAAGGATGTCCGTCGATGGAAAGTTCGCAGTGCGCTGAGACATCTGCTAGGGTCGTAGCGCCGCAGGTTGGCCCTGTAGATGAGCCACGGACCGTTCACAAACGAAGAGCTCGTCGCGAAGCCCTCTCTCCCCTCCATGAGCATGTGCTGACAGCCACCAAGGCGTTGCCAATCTGGGATATCGCAGCGTGCCCCGGGCGGCAAAGCCCGGACTGCCTCGTGGCAGGGACGACACCGACGTAGGCAAACAGAGCCACGGCGCAATGCGTTGCCTTCGCCATGGCGGGCTTACGAGCACTCTGGGGGCGCGTTGACTCCAGGCACCCCGTTTGACAAGCACATGCAGTGCTCGGGCTTCGGTGTATGACCGGGCTGGGGATCGGCGCGCAGGCGAAGCCAAGCGCTTCGAGGACGCCGGAGGTGTCCGAAGAAGAACCCAGGATGGACGAGTGACCGGGCTGGGGATCGAACCCAGGACCTACGGATTAAAAGTCCGTTGCTCTACCAACTGAGCTACCCGGTCGACGAGAATAACTTCGTCAAGCGTGGCGCCCGGCACAAGCGAGGAGGGTGATGTAGGGCATCGACGGCATCACCGCATAGACGGCAGAACGGCAGGGGAGCGGCAGCACTGAAAGCGGCAGTCGTTAGCCCGGGGAGTCCATGATGTCAGCATGCCGTTCATGCCGTTCATACCGTAATGCGGTCCCGCTAGGCAATCCAGATCCCCGTCTCCGGCTGAAAGCCCGCCCATGCAAACCAGAACGCCACGAAACCGTCCGCAATTGCTACGAGGCGTTCCCCGGCCCGCTCACCCTCGACCGCCATGCCCCCCACCGTCCACACGCTGCCCGTCTCCCGATCCACGAATCGGGTGCCGTCGACCTCCAGAGTAGCCACACCACCGTCCGTGCGAGGCTCGTATGCTCGCGCGGCACGCGCCCGGCCGTCCCACGGCACCACGATCCCACGGGTGCCCACCACGGCGCTCACAACAGCTACGGTGCCCTGGGTCTCCAGCTTACCGAATGGGAATGCCACCCCACCGCTCCCCTCAGGCACGGCGAGGACGCGCTCCCTCATGGCGCGTCGTCCCTCGATCCCGTCCATGGGGAAGAGGAGGAAGTCGCCCGCCTCGTACAGATCATACGGGTATTGGGCGTAGTTCCGCTCCCAACCCGTGTTGGACGACACTACGAGTGTCGCCGGATGGAGAGTCTTCCAGCTCTCCCAGTTCATCCCGATATGCGGTACCTCGACCAGCTGGGTACCGCTGCGCGGACCGCAGCGGGCCTCCCAGAGCATTTGCGGCCCAGAGACTCTGTGACTCGGGATCGAACATCACCAAGTTGTTCTGAAAGAGCAGGCCCGACACACCGAATCGAACAGTGCGGGCCTCCGAGGCGTCGAACACCAGAGCACTCCCCGTCAGGGGACAATAGGTCACGGCGAGCCGTTGTCCGCCCAGGTCGAAGTGCACGATCTCATGCCACCAGAGAATGTTGTGTGGCACGGCGACCGCCTGATCACCCACCACCAATCCCACCACTCGCACGTCCGGCAACTCGAGGATCCCACGACTGAAAGCTGCGTACGCGCTCAGGTACTCCGTTCCCTCGTCGTCAGGACCGACCAACTCAGGGTTGACCAGCGCCGGAATGGCGTCGCGGGCAACGCCACCGTCGAACAGTTGGTCCTGGGGGAGATTGCAGGAGACCCCCAAGCTCTCGGATGGCTCACTCCCTCCCCCAGCGCCACCACCGGAGCCGTACAGGGAGTCTGTCCCACACGCAGCTACAGCAATTGCAGCGACTGAGAGCGCGCCTCGAGTCCACTGCCCAGGAGCCGGCACGGGGCTTCTTCTCCGCGTCGCGCGCGGTTGTGGCAGGTACCTCATGACGATCACGTGAGTCCGAGGGTGACTCCAAATGGGTCGTCACACGACTAACGCACGTCTGCCCCGACGGGTTCCCGCACCGACGGCAGCGCTATTATCCTAGCCGGTTTCCCTCGTGATTTCCCTCGTTGCCGACACTTCTCTACGGCACAGAAAGCGTGGCAAGAGTGTCGTTCCGAGTGCATTTCAGCGCCTCAAAGTGACAGCTACAGGGGTGCCATGAGACGATTTCCCTCTGTGCCCCGAGGGAGCCAAGAGGGAAAAAAGCCTTGTCCCACAGAGAAAATGTCTTACTTTGGGGCGCGTAAAGGGGCTGGTCGTCACCTGTCCACAACCTTTTCCGAGGTTCTCATGGCCAAGAAACGCCGGAAGAAGAAGAAGAAGGCGGCCCGCCGGAAGGTGAAGAAGCGGGCAACCAAGAAGAAGGCCAGGAGGAAGAAGAAGACGGTGCGGCGGAAGAAGAAGGCTGTGAGGAGGAAGAAGAAGGCCGCAAAGCGCAGAGTGAAGAGGAAGAAGAAGGCCGCAAAGCGCAGAGTGAAGAAGAAGGCGGCCAGGAGGAAAGTCAGGAGAAAGAAGAAGCGGGCAAAGCGGAAGCCCAGCGCGGCGTTCATGAAGCCGGTCCAACCGGACGCGAAGCTCGCAGTTGTAGTCGGCGGCTCGCCGCTCCCGCGGACCCAGCTCACCAAGAAGATCTGGAATTACATCAAGCGGAACGGCTTGCAGGACAAGAGGAACCGGCGGATGATCAACGCAGACGCGAAGCTCAAGCCGGTCTTCAACGGCAGGTCGAAGGTGAGCATGTTCGAGATGACCAAGCTGGTCAACAAGCACGTGCGGTAGGAACGGCCTCACCACCCACGCACCGTGCTCGCAGCAGTAGCAGTACGGCAGTAACCTGCAGTAACCCAGCCCCGCTTCCCGGGGGTCGGCGCGCTCGCCGGCCCCCAATGAGGCCGCGACGGAAGCCATCAGCCCACTGAGAGCGATTTGCAGTTGGCAATTAGCGGTTCGTGGTCCGCTGCCACTGGCGTTCGTGGGCAACTCGGTACCACCCCCCTCACTCCTTACTCCTCACTCCTCACTTTTCACTGCGGGAAACGCATCCAGCTGCGCCATCGGGGAGAAGGTGATGCGGTGATGTGGCGTGGGGCCGCGCCGGTCCAGCACAGCAAGATGCCCCGCCGTGGCATAGCCCTTGTTGGAGTCCCATTGATAGGCGGGATAGCGGGGGGCGAGACGCATCATCAGGCAGTCCCGTACGCACTTGGCAAGGACCGCGGCAGCCGCGACCGACTGGCACTGGGCATCGCCGTCCACTACCGGCTCGTGTGCAGTGCCTAGCTCGGGCAGTGCCGTTCCATCGACGAGAATGTAGTCGGGTGAGACGGGAAGGTGGGCGAGTGCCCGACGCATGGCGAGCGCCGTGGCTCGACGGATATTGATGCGATCGATCTCACGCACGGAGGCGGCGCCGACTCCCCACCCCAGCGCGGTGCGACGCACGGCGCCAGCAACGCGCTCGCGCTCGGCGGCGGTCATCAGCTTGGAATCGCGAAGACCTTCGATGGGTATCTGACCCGGCGGGAACGCGACAGCAGCGGCGACCACCGGTCCGGCGAGTGGGCCACGACCCGCTTCGTCCAGACCGGCAACGATCCGGAGTCCCTTCGCCCAGAGCGCGGCCTCGCGCTCAAGCGTCGGGTCCGGCACCTTACGACTCTTGCCTCTCCCGGATGCGGGCTGCCTTACCGGCCAGCTTCCTGAGATAGTACAGCTTCGCGCGACGCACACGGCCCTGCCGGACCACCTCGATCCTGACCACGTTGGGTGAGTGCAGCGGAAAGACGCGCTCGACGCCGACGCCCGCTGACACCTTTCGCACCATGAACGTCTCGCTCATTCCGGCGCCACGCCGCCCGATGCACACACCCTCGAACGCTTGTAGCCGCTCTTTCTCACCCTCCCGAACCCGCACTGACACTCGTATCGTGTCACCCGGCCTGAACTCGGGAATGTCGTCGCGCAATCCCTCGCGTCGGATCGCGTCCATCCGTTTCATCGTTACCTCTCACGCCTCGGTCTCGTCGGACCGGTGTTCAGCTTGGTAGTGAGCCCACAGGTCGGGCCGCCGCTGCCGTGTCAGTTCCTCCGCCCGCGCGCGCCGCCACGCGGCGATTCTCTCATGATCGCCACTCAGCAGCACCTGCGGAACGCTGAGGCCGCGATAGGCGGGTGGGCGGGTGTAGCTCGGCGGACTCAGCAGCCCCTCGTAGAAGGAATCGCCCGCCGCTGACTCGTGATCGCCAAGCACACCGGGCAGCAGCCGCACCACAGCGTCAATGACGCACAATGCGGCGAACTCTCCCCCCGAGTATACCACATCCCCCACTGCCAACTCCTCCGTCCCCTCACGCTCCCCGACCCGCGCATCGATGTCTTTGTAGTGCCCGCACAGGAGGGTCAACTCCTCGGCGAGGCCGTACCGTACAGCATCATCATGCTGAAACGGCTTCCCCCGTGACGACAGCAGGACCACCGGCGGCTTGGGTGCCAGGTCGTCCAGCGCCTCGAAGAAGGGCTCCGGCTTGAGCACCATCCCCGCCCCTCCGCCATAGGGGTAGTCATCAACCGTCTGGTGCCGGTCCCGGGTGTAGTCCCGTAGGTTCACTACCCGATACGCCACCAAACCCTTATCCACAGCCCGTCCCAGAATGCTGCTGGCGAGCGGCACCTCGAACAGCTCCGGAAACAGGCTCACCACGTTGATCTGGAGCACGGTCAAAGCTCCAGTAGGCCCGGCGGCGGATCGAGCTCGATCCGGCGCGTCGCCCGATCGATGCGCCGCACGATGGGCTTGCA
>WVYX01000210.1:0-24511 GCA_011772755.1 Gemmatimonadales bacterium | reverse complement strand
CAGCAGGTCGTTGCCGCCCGGTGCCCCCGACAACCCAACCGCCACTCCGACATCCCTGCCCCCCACCACCACCCGTGCCCCCGGAATCTCATGTAGGTACAGCTCGTCCTCGCCCGGGGCAGTCAACTGCTCCTGCGGGACACCGAACAGACGCTGTCGCCATCCTTCCACCGCCGTGCGGTCATCGACGTCCTGGAACTTGAGCAGCCAATGCCGATGGTACGGCCGACTCCGTTCGATAACCAGCGGCGGCCCTATCTCGTGCCCCACTTCGTCCACGGGCACCAGCGCCCTACCGGCCGCCAAGACCCGCTCGGGCTCGTCGGTGAGCGACCACGCCACCACCTCACCCTTGAGCCCGTGGGGCTTCCGAAGGCGCGCCACCACCAGGTAGCCGCCCGCCACGGGTTCCTCAGGCGCCGGCGGACGCGCTGAACACGCCAGCCTTCTTGAAGAGCGAGCGCACAGTATTGGACGGCTTCGCCCCTTTGGCCAGCCAGGCGCGCGCTCGCTCCGCGTCCACCTGAATCGTCGCCGGCTCGGTGCGCGGATTGTAGTGGCCCAAGGTCTCCACGAATCGGCCGTCGCGGGGATCGGTGCTCTCCGCCACCACGATGCGGTATTCAGGCTGACCCTTGCGGCCAACGCGGCGCAATCGAATGCGTGTTGCCATGTCTCTACCTGGGAAAGTGCTGCATCATTCCGTGCGGACCGAACCGACCCGCACGCTTTATCATCTTGCGCATCTGCTCGAACTGCTTGAGCAGCGCATTGACTTCCTGAATCGGGCGGCCTGACCCCCGAGCGACCCGCGCCCTACGAGAGCCGTTCAAGACATTCGGACTGCGGCGCTCCTCCGGCGTCATCGACAGGATGATTGCCTCGACATGAGCCAGGCGCTTGGAGTCCGTCTTGGCCTGCCTCAGCAGCTTGACGTTCATGCCAGGCAACAGGCCCAAGAGGCTCTCCAGCGGCCCCATGCGCTGGACCTGTCGCATGGCCACGAGGAAGTCCTCCAGGTCCATGCCCTTCTTCGAGGTCGCCTTGCGTGCAAGGCGCTCAGCCTCCTCGTGCTTGACCGTCTCTTGCGCCCGCTCCACCAGACCCACGATGTCACCCTGCTGCAGGATCCGGCCGACCATTCGCGCGGGGTCGAACGGCTCCAGCGCTTCGAGAGCCTCGCCGACCCCCACGTACTTGATCGGGGCCCCGGTCACGCCGTAGATGGACAGCGCCGCCCCGCCGCGGGCATCACCATCGAGCTTGGTGAGAATCACCCCGGTGATCCCCAGGGCGTCGTGGAATCCCTTTGCAATGCGGACGGCGTCCTGTCCGGTCATCGCGTCGGCCACTAGGAGGATCTCGTGGGGCCGGACCGCATCCTTGAGAGCCGTGAGCTCGGCCATCATCGCGTCATCGATCTGCAGCCGACCGGCAGTATCGACCAGGACCGTTCGCGCTCGAGCACCACTCGCCACTTCGATCGCCTCCCGTACAAGGGCGACGACGTCGCCCTCGGCGGTTCGGCGGTTCGGCGGTTCGGCGGTTGGTCGATCCGTCGATCCGGCGGTCCGCCGATCCGACGGCCCGAACACCCCCACCTCGACGCGCTTCGCCAGCTGCCGAAGCTGCTCCTCCGCCGCGGGGCGGTAGGGGTCCGCCGCCACGAGAAACGGGGCTTTCTGCTCCCGCTTGAGCCGGGCGGCGAGCTTCGCCCCCGTCGTGGTCTTCCCCGAGCCCTGGAGACCGACCAGCAGCACCACCGTCGGCGGCACCGAAGCGAAGCTCAGGGGTGCGCGCTTCTCCCCCAGGAGCACCACCAACTCGTCGTGCACCAGCTTGACGAGATGCTGGCCGGGACTGACCGACTTGATCGTGTGCAGCCCAACGGCTTGCTCCTGCACGCGCTGCACGAAGCTGCGGGTCAGCTCGTAGCTGACGTCGGCTTCGAGGAGCACACGGCGGATGTCCCGCAGGCCATCCTTGACCGCGTCCTCCGTGAGGACGCCGCGACCCGTGAGCTGCCTCAGCGCGGCAGTGAGGTTGTCCGACAGTACGCCAAACATAGAACCATCCAATATAGACGGGCCCTGAGTGTGTGCCAACGGGCATGTCTCGGCGGAAAGCCGGTACGAGGGTACGACGGTACGAGGGAACGACGGTACGGCGGTACGGAAGGGTGGCGGGGTACCGCCAGGGTGGGGAGTGGTGCGGAAGGGGACCGCCGGTGTGGTGCCGACGGGTTGTGGGGGACCGCCGATTGTTGCGGGGCTAGAGGGCGAACGCAGCCAGCAGGGTATACAACACTGCCCCGAGCCCGGCGGCGGTCAGCGCCAGTGGGATCTGGGTGTACACGTGGTCCATCAGGTCGGACCCCGTGGCCAGCGACGAGAGGATCGTCGTATCGGAGATCGGCGAGCACTGGTCGCCAAACACGCTGCCACCCGTCACGGCACCGAAGCACAAGACGAGGAAGAGGGGGTCCTGGCTCACCGAGTAGGCCAGCGGCATGGCCACGGGGAACACCACCGCGTACGTGCCCCACGACGTGCCGGTCGAGAACGCAATCACCATGCACAGTACGAGGAACAGCGCCGGAACGATCAACGGGGTGAGGAACCCGGAAGTCACCTCGATGATGTAGGGGGCTGTGCCGACCGAGTCGGCGACGCTCTTCAACGTCACAGCGAGGGCGAGGACGATGGCCCCGATCGTGACGCCCTTGCACCCGTCGACGATGGCGCCAATTGCCGTCCTCAACGGCATCCCCTTTACCAGGGCGAGGCCCAGGCCCACCAGCACGGCGAGCACGAACGCCTCGGCGATGAGCAGGGTCGGCTGGTCCGATCGTAACACGAAGAAGGTGTAGAGGTAGGGGAGGATCGCCACACCCAGAAGCGTGCCCATCGGGCCTAGGAAGTCAATGAGGCCGCTGCGATATCCCTCCGCGACTCGGACCACCGTGAGTTCGTCGGAGGTGAGAGGCTGTGAACCCGGCCGGTTGAGCTGACCGGCGTCGCGGGCTCGCTGGATCGCGCCGGTCATCTTGCGACCGACCACGAGCGGCACGTTCCCCCAAAGCCTGCCGGGCAGGAAGGGCATCTTCTCAATGGAGAACAGCAAGGTGAAGAGTATCGCGAACCAGGCGTAGAAGTTGAACGGCAGCGCCTTGAAGAAGAAGGCGATGCTCTCCGACATGGTCCCCAGGAACGGAACGGTGCCGACCACCAGCCCGCCGACGTAGATGGGCCAGACGTTGAAGGGGATGAGTGTGGCGGCGGGTGATGCCGTCGAGTCAACGATGTAGGACAGCTCCTCGTGCGAGACACGGTGCTTGTCGCACACCGGTCGCACGGTGGTGCCGGTGAGCACGGTGCTGATGGTGCCGCCCTGATGGAAGATGATACCCATGAACCAGGCGAAGAACTTGGCGGTCCGTGGCCCCACCACGATCTTGCGGCCCGCCCACTCAGCGAACGTCTGCGCACCGCCGGTGCGGGTCCACAGCCCGATGAGACCACCCAGCGCCCAGAGGTAGACGAGCAGAATCAGCGCGTACGCTTCACTGCCGATCGACGGAATCAGGTACTCTTGTACGATGTTCAGTTTCCCGCTGATCACACCGCCGAGCGCGATACCGATGAACAGCGAGCTAACGACGTCCCGGGTGGCAAACGCCAGGATGATCGCAACCGCCGGCGGGAGGATCGACAAGAACCCGTAGTGATCGCCGTGTTGTGGGAAGCGCCCGGCAGCGGCGAGGGCCGCCACGAGGATCAAGCCGCTGACGAGGAGAGTAATACGGCGCTTGTTCAAGTTGGTTCTCCCGTGTTCACTGCTGGTGTTGGGTCCTAGGGGCCTGGTTCCGGGGCATACTCGGGGTCGGCACCTGAGACACTAGCGTCCAGAACCCAGCACCCCGTGCTGGCACGGCTCCGCGGCGCACTCTGCGGCCAAGCACTGGATACACCGCACTGACAGCTGGGTGCGAAGCATCGCCGATTGTAACCCATGCGCACGCACCGGGCAAAAACCGGTGCTGCAAGGTGCTCGCCGGGGCGCCACCGAAGGCGCTCCCGCGGCGACGGGAAACCGGACGGCCCGCCGGCACGTAGCGTGAGCATGCGCTGTCATTGGCCGTCCCCATCCGCTTCACGTGACACGGGCTTAGATTCGTCGGCGGTATGACGCCCGCATACTTGCCACAACCATCCGCGACCCGCTCCGGTCTCCCGGGGTGGTCCCAAGCCATGACACGTCACCCATGATCGCCGAGCCCTCGCTGCTCCGCGCAGCGGTGACGATCGTGTTCGGGGCGCTCGCCGGTGGCCTGACGAACGCCGTTGCCATCTCGATGCTGTTCCACCCCTACGAGCCTCGCGGTCCCTGGCGACTCAAGCTCCAGGGCGCAGTTCCCAAGAACCGGGCCCGGCTGGCCAGAACCATCGGCCGGACCGTGGGAGAGCGACTACTTACCTCCGATGACCTGGCACGTCAACTGAGCGCGCCCGGCGTGCGCGAGGCGTTCGACCGGGCGGTGCAGCACTTCGTGGTCGCGCTACTGGAGACCGAGCGGCGCGCCCTCCGGGACGAACTCCCCCCAGGGCTGGTCGCCGAACTCGAGCGCGCGTCAGAGGGAATCGCCTCCACCGTTGCGGATCACGTTGCGGACTTCGTCGGCACGGACGCCTTTCGCGAAGCCGTCGAACGGTTTCTGGTCCGCACCCATGACGAACTGGCCGACCGGCCGTTGGGGGACGTGCTCACCGCGGCACGCCGGTCAGCCATCCGGGAGCGCGTCGAGCAATGGGTGTCGGATGCGGTGGCCAGTCCCGAGCTAGCTCGCACGATTCGCGACTGGCTCGACCGGCAGATCGATCGCCTCGCAGCGGACGACACTCCACTTCTCGAGCGGATGCCCCCGGATCTCGTGGCCGCGGTTGAGCGGGAGATGACGGGGTATCTCCCTGTGGCCCTAGACCGCCTGGCAGCAGTGCTAGGCGATCCGGACGCCCGAAGCCGCATCCAGCAGGCACTGCACGACCTGTTCCAGCGGTTCATTCGGGAGCTGCTACTCCACGAGCGGATCGTGGCACGACTCGTCGTGACCGAAAAGACTATCGCCCGCCTGCTGGACAACTTCGAGCGGGAAGGGGTGGATCAGTTGGCCGCCCTCCTGGATGAGCCGGCCATGCGGACGCAGGCCGCCCGTAGCATCAACGACGCCGTGGTCAACTTCCTGCGGCGGCCACTCTCGGATCACTTCGAGCGGCTGGGCCCCGATCGCGTGGCAGGGATCAAGGACACTGCAGCCACGCACATCGTGGCGGCCCTCAGGGATCCCACCACCCGAGGGCGCGCCATCGATCAGCTGGACCGGGCACTCCAGGCAGCGGAGCACCGGACGTGGGGCGACCTGCTGCGTCACCTGCCACCGGATCGGGCCGCCGCCTGGTTGGCGGAGGCGGCCCAGACGCCTCGCCTGCGCACGTGGGTCGCCGACGGAACCACCACCGCCCTCAGGGCCGTGCTGAACCGGCCCATAGGCCGCCCCTCAGACTGGTTGCCGGACGGCAGCGTGGACCGACTGGCTTCCCAGCTTTCCCCGGTGCTGTGGGAGTGGATCCAGCAGCAGGTCCCCGAAGTGGTCGCCCACGTGGATGTCCAGACGATGGTGGAGCACAAGGTCTTGAGCTTTTCCCTGGAACGGATCGAGCAGATCGTGCGGGCGACCAGTCAGCGGGAGCTGGACCTGATCGTCCGGCTCGGCTATGTCCTGGGCGCCATCGTGGGAACGCTGGCGTACGCGGTGTCGTTGCTGCTGCCGTAGAGCAACTGGCAACTGATAATTTGCAATTCGCACTTGGCAATTCGTGGGGCTCCGCAAAGACACGAACTGCAAATTGCAAACTGCGAATTGCCCTATGGTGCAACGCCGCAGGCTACGGCTCGCTCGGGACACCCGGGCCACGGCGCAGCATGGACGGCGTCCACCGACAATCGCTGTACCGGGGCTCGTCACAAAACTCCAGACACTGCTTCTCAGTCAGGTTGTCGTCATCTGAGAGCACCTGCGTCACCTCCACGAACACGTCCAGGGCCTCGCAGCGCCCCTTCGGCCCGTCGTCGGAACAGGCGAGGGCTCCCACAACGACGGCAAGGGAGAGGACGATCTCGGCGAGGGCGGGCGAGCGATTGAGAAACCGCCTCATGGTGCACCCGGCCTTTCTCTGTGGGCACGAGACTGAAAGTCGGATCGGCGCAAAGGTGGGCCGAGCCCGCTGATTCAATACGCGAATCTGCAGTTAATGGTCAGCAATCTGCAATTGGCAATTTGCAATTAGCAGTTCGTGCCTTCCTTGAGTCCCACGAATTGCGAACTGCTAATTGTCTATTGCGACGTTGGGAAGATCATTCCACCGCGGCCAGTCTTTCGGCGCGTCGATCAACTGCACGCCAGGATGGCCGTCCACCGACATGCGCTTCACCCTGAAGCGCCGGCTGGGCATACCCCGTTTGGGCCACTCCCGGCTGAGGAGGGTGGCAAAGCGCTCGGCGGCACGCTCGGTGTCCCACAGGGTCCACCACACCAACGCGTACTGGCCGTCTCCGGCCTGGTAGACGCCGTAACGATCACCTCCCCAAGCGAGGGCGCCGGCACGGCCCATGGACTCGCTTCCGGTGAGCACGGTGAGGAGCACCCTGGTCTCGAACTCGCCCAACCCGTCGGAGTAAACGGCGTCGTCTGGCTCGGTCAGCACGAGGCTTATCGGCAGGTCACCGCGGCTGTACCGGTCTGGGTGGAGCACCTGCTCGGTGGACAGGGGAAGGCGGGGGCCAAAAGGAACGGTGTCACCGTGGTAGCGGTCGAACCATCGGACGAAGTCAGCACCACCCAAGTACGGGAAGATCAAGGTCTCCCGAATGATCGTTGGTGCGGCGCTGAACACTGGCATTAGCTCGTGCTGTTGCTTCAGTGCGCGGCGGTAGGTACTCCAGAAATCTGGGATCGCCTCGAAGTCCCGATCCAGCTTGAGTGCCGTCAGCGCCGCCAATGTCGCCTGCCCTTCCAGGACCGCTTGCGCTGCCATTCGTCGGTCGTTCGCCGCAGCGGGATCCAGGAGCGAATCCAAGGGCATGTACTGGCCTTGGAGGGCATGCACCAGCTCGTGGGCGAGCAGGATTCGTAGTTGCCCGAGGTCGCTGCCGGCGACGACGTACAGCGTGGAGGAATCGGGGTCGTAGTACCCCACAACCTGCTCGGTATAGAGGGCCAGCAGCAGCGCTCTGAGGTCCAGGGTGTCGGGAATCAGCCCAAAGAGCCGGTACGCCGCCGCCAAGCCCACCAACTCCTGAGGTGGTAGGTCGTCGTCCAACTTGCGCGTCATGTACTCGCGCACCGCCGAGCGGCTGCGAACGGCCACCCTAGGCGGCAGCTTGAACGGCAGTCCCACCGCCCGCTCGACTTCCGGGGCGAGTAGCTCCGCCAACTCATGCACCCGTTTGTCGCTCTGGGCCTCCGCCCGCTGCACCCCTGCCAGGAGGCCGGTAAGCACTAGGGCAAGCGACGAAAGGCGCAGGAATCGACCTCGCATGTCAGTCCACCGTCTTGGCCCGCTCACCCTAGACGCCCGGGATGCTGCAATACCGATACCTCGTGTTTCAGTGTCGTCGGGCACGGCCGGAGCCGCCCCATGCGCTGGGAGGCGACAGAGAATACCCCGCAGCGCGCGGAAGGTCCCGCAGACCGGGAGACAAGAATAGCGAGGCCGCCGGGTCTCTGCGGCCCCCGGCGGCCTCGGCGTCAGGCCCAGCGCTGGCTAGCGTCCTTGGCGGAGGCGGATGGTACCGTTCACCGTTTCCAGTCGGAGCCGCCGCCCACCGTCACCAATGGTGCCAGTGATCCGCCTGGGACCGAACCGTCCACGGATCGTCACGGGGAAATCGCTCTCGATGCCCCCATTGACCGTCTTGGCCGTCACTTCGGCCCCGATTCCGTCGGGGAGTTCCACAGTGATGCTCCCGTTCACGGTCGAGAACTCCAGGACTCCCGTCCAGTCACCACGGCCCAGCGTGGCGTACACAGATCCGTTGACCGTCGATCCCTCGGCAAAGCCCGACGTGGAGACGTCCACGTCGCCGTTCACGGTACGGGCCACCACGTCCCCGTCGAGGGACTCTGCCTCGACATCTCCGATGACGGTCTTGCCCACGAAGTTGACCCCAGACGGAACGTGGACGGTGAACTCGACCTCGGTGTCGTTGTCCCGGGTGCTCATGCGACCACCGCGCATCGGCCGGCATTCGTTCGGCTCATCCCAGCGGTCGCTGGGGTACATGGCGCAGATGGTGACACCGTCGGCGTGCTCGACGACCTCGAAGGTAACCTCGTCGGGATCTCCCCTGCGGCCTTCGTCCTTGATCGCCGTGACCTCGACCTGGTCGCCGCTGGCAGGGAGGGCGCGGATGCTGCCAATCACACCCTTGATCTCGATGGCACGGCCCCGCTCGATCCTACCTTTCCACTCAAAATCGGTCTGTTGTACCGGTGCGAATCCCACGAGGGCGAGAACCGCAACGATCGGGAAGGCTTTCATGACTCTATCTCCTGGTCTCCTGCACACGAGTGACACGGGGCACCGCCGCATGTCCTGGGCTACCGGCGCCTGAGGCGGATGGTGCCGCCAAACGAATCCAGATCGAGCCGGGCACTACCATCACCCAGCACGAAGCTGAACCGCTTTCCTCCACCACGTGTCTCGGTAAGGGTTATCGGGAAATCAGCGTGGAACCCACCGCTGAAGGTCGAGACCGACACAGTCGCGTTGGCCCCAGGCGGTACGGTGACAGTGACACCGCCGTTGTGGGCGCTGAAGGCGTAGTAGCCGTCATCCCGAATGGTGCCGTCATACGTGACCTCGCCGTTGACGGTGGTGGCCTCCACGGCTCCGGATCGCACATTCAGCAGGCTGACGCTGCCGTTGATCGTCTCAGCGGCGATCTCTCCCTCGGCGTCCGCTAGCCTCACGCTCCCGTTGGTGGAGCTCAGGGAGATGCGTCCCCGTGCCCCCTCGCACTCGACGATGCCTTGCACCGAATGCAGTTTGATGAACTCCCGGCCGCCCTTGAGCAGTACGTCTCCCGACATGCTCTGCGCTCTCACCTCGCCTTCGACCCCCTGAATATCGATGTCCAAGAAAGTGCCGCCGACCTCCACATCCATGGACACCGGAATGGTGAGCCGGTAGTCAACGCTGCGCAGCACCCCTCTGTACGACCGCGGTCGGATTTTCACGACGCGACGGGTCGCGGAGATCTCGACACCGTCCCGGCTGGAGGCCTCCACCCGCACCTCGTTCCGATCCCACGTCCGCACGACCACCTCGCCGCGCAGGCCGTTGAGGTCGAGGCGCGCGCCGGGTTGCACCGGGATCGTCGTGTCGGTTTGCTGCGCAAAGGGCACGCTCATCAGCGCAGCAGCAATCAGGGTCATGAACATCTCGTCGTATCCTCGCTTCCTTGCAGGACACCCCTCATCCGCCACTAGCTCACTGTGCCGGCGATGGCCGCAGCACGGCGGAGAAGCTGTAGCTTGCGCCGCATGGTCGCTGCCAAGTGATTGGTCAGGTATCCGTTGGACGGATCTTCCGCGAGGGCCGCCCTCGCCTCCGCGATCGCCCGGTCGATGGTGGCGAGACTCTCCTGCAGCACCCGCACCGTAGCGGGATCGAGCCTGCCGTGCCCTTCTTGCAGGACAGCCTCGAGCTCGGCAACGGCCGCATCGTAGTACGGCGTCGCCACCGTCACGGTGAGCGGTTCCTGCACTGCCTCCGGCAACCCCGGGGCGATCCCGGGCCCGGCAGAGGTCCCTGGCGAAACGGCCAGCCACACACTCCCTGCGGAGATCGCCACGAGCGCGATGCTCGCCGCGACGAGTTGGGGCAGCGAGAAGGAGAACCGACGCCGCCTGGCCGCCCGGCCCTCCCGGATGTCCGTCACCGGCAACGGGGCGGCGTGCTGTCCGGCCCCAATGCGGCTGGCGATCCCAGGCCAGAGACTGCGCGCCGGCGGACGATCTGCCAGCGCCTGAGCGGTGCGCGTGACGTCACGAAGCTCGGCCAACGTAGCACGGCAGGCGTCGCACCCATCGAGATGCGCTTCCAGCGCCTGTCTCTCGGAGGCGCTCAGCTCCCCATCCAGGTATTCCGACAGTCGCTCCATCCATGCGTCCGTCATAAGTTCGCTCCGCTAGCGCTCGATGTATCGGCGCAAGACCATTCTCGCCCGATGCAGTTGTGCTTTCGTGGTCCCGGTCGTGACCCCCAGCATCTGGGCGACCTCGTGGTGCTTGAAGCCCTCCACATCGTGGAGCACGAACACTTCCCTTGCACCGTCTGGGAGCCGCTCCATGGCCGCCTCGAAATCCACGTACAGCTCCGGTGTGGCTCCACGACTCGGGAGCTGCTGGACGATCCCCTCCCCCTCCTGGAACCGGTCCCGCCGACGGCTACCAGTCACCCGGCGTCCCAGCAATACGTTGATGGCCAGCCGGTGCAGCCAAGTGCCGAACGCGGCCTCACCGCGAAACGTCCCGAGCTTCTCCCAAGCCCGGACGAACACATCTTGGGTCGCCTCGTCGGCCTCCTCTGCACCAACCATCCTCCGTGCCAGGCTGTGTATCCGGGCGACGTGCCCGTGGTACAACCGCTCGAAGGCGGCGTGATCGCCTCCTGCGGCCAGCCGGACGTCGCCGGCGTCCGGGGTAGCCCCGGGCCCTCTCCGGTCCCTAGTCAGGGCTCCACCCCGGAAGGCCATAGGTCTCTCGCACCCGATTGGATAGGCCAGCGGGTCCAAGGGTTGACAGGCAGGGCTACGGCCCCCGGACAAACCCGAGATACCAGCTCAGGATCTGTTCGCCGAACACAAAGGTGAGGGCCGCCGCCGCGGCGAGAAAGACCCCGAACGGCACCAGGCGCTTCCGCTTGATGGTCAGCGGGACGAACACCAGCGTACCCAGGAGGGCACCCCCGAAGATGGTGATCAGCACACCCTTCCACCCCACGAAGGCTCCCACCATGGTCATCATCTTGATGTCCCCGCCCCCCATCGCCTCCCGCCCGAACGCCTTCTCACCGGCCCAGGCGACGACATACAGTGAGACAAAACCGACGGCGGCTCCAACGACGGCAGCGATTAGGCCCTGTACGCCACCCCGCAGCGCCAGGAGCAGGCCGACGCCCAGCCCACCCCAGGTGTATTCGTCGGGAATCATATAGTGGCGGGCGTCGGTGACGGCGATCCCGAGCAGGAGCGTGCCGAAGGCTGCGCCGGTCAGGGCCGTCAGGGTGAGTCCGTAGTGCCATGCCGCCGCGAGCCACATCGCCGCCGTCACCGCCTCAACCAGAGGGTACTGCAGCGAGATCGGCTCACGACACTTGCGGCACTTCCCCCGCAGTACGATCCACGAGACGATGGGAATGTTGTCGTGCCAGCTCACGGGCGCACGGCAGCGGGGACAGTGGGAAGGGGGATGCAGGATCGACTGATCCGCCGGGAGCCGGAGGATGCAGACGTTGAGAAAACTCCCTACCATGGCACCAAGCGCACCGGCTACGACCAAGACGTACGGCTCAGTGGGCACGTGTCACCTCGTAGAGCATGATTCCGGCGGCTACGGCAACGTTGAGGGATTCCGCCCCCCGCGCCAGGGGAATGGCGACCTGCTGGTGGGCTAACGATCTCACGAACGGCCGGATGCCGGCACCCTCATTGCCCATCACGAGGGCCAGGCGCGTGGGTGGCGCCAGCCGTTGCAGGGCGGTCCCCGCTACCGCGGCCGCCCACACCGTGACCTCCTGCTGACACGTCCACTTGGCCAGCTCACCATCCTGCGCCGTCGCCGTCGGCAGCCGGAACGTGGCGCCCATCCCACCCCGCATCACCTTGGGGTTGGCGAGGTCCGCCGTGCCCTTGAGGAGGATGGCACCGGGCGATCCGAGGGCAAATGCGGTTCGCAGCAAGGCGCCCACGTTTCCGGGATCCTGTATGCCATCGAGCACCAGCACGGGATGTCGTGGTTGAGGGTGGATGTCCGCCAGCTGCCACCTGGGCGGATCGATCACCGCTAGAATGCCCTGGGGGGTGTCCGTGTCGGCAAGGCGACCGAGCTCCTGTGCAGGGATCTCTTCCACCGCGACGGCGTGATCGGCGAGGTCCTGGAGGAGAGCTGCACCCCGGGGGCTCTGGCGCAGGGTCGGATCGGCCAGGGCACCGCGAAACGCCACTCCCGCCGCCAGGGCTTCCTCCACGAGACGCACTCCCTCCGCCACAGCGAGGCGGCGGCGCTTGCGAGCCCTGCGACGTTGTAGATCGCGTACCTGCGATATCAGATTTCGTGGCATAGCACCGTTCGCCTGCGTTTCCTCACCGGCTGGGATCGGGTTGAATGTTACCGCGGCGCCCGGTTTCGCCAAGCGCTTGTTCACTGCAGTCCTGGAGCAATCGTGCAGATCGCGCTAACCATTGCCGGATCCGACTCCGGAGGCGGGGCCGGCATTCAAGCAGACCTCAAGACGTTTCACCAGTTCGGGGTGTTCGGCACCAGCGTGCTGGTGGCCGTGACGGCGCAGAACACCCAGGGTGTGTCCGGCGTGCATGCGATTCCGGTGGAGATGGTCCGGCAGCAGCTCGCGGCCGTCGCCGAAGACCTCTTCCCCGCGGCCACGAAGTCCGGCATGCTTGCCACCACTGAACTCGTTTCAACCGTGGCTTGGGGCATCAACCAGCACGGGTTCCCCAACTACGTGCTGGACCCGGTGATGGTTGCCACATCCGGGGATCGGCTGCTTGACCGTGACGCAGAGCGTTCGATGGCCCAGCAGCTCGTGCCCCTGGCCACGCTGGTGACCCCGAACTTGGACGAAGCGACGATCCTCGTGGAGCAAGAGATCGACACGGTCGAGCGCATGGAGGAGGCGGGTCGGGCCATGGTGCGAATGGGCGCTCGGGCCGCGCTGGTGAAGGGCGGCCATCTCCAAGGGGAGGAAGTGGTGGACGTTCTCGTGTCGGACAACTCGGTGCGGCGGTTCCACCACCCCCGCTTGACCACGACTTCCACCCACGGCACGGGGTGTACCCTGTCGTCCGCCATCACCGCGGGGCTCGCCCTCGGGCACGACCTGGAGCGGGCGGTGGACGACGCTCTCACCTTCGTGTATCAGGCAATGGCAGCGGCGCCGGGCCTGGGTAGGGGCCACGGGCCCCTCAACCACTTTGTCGCCGTGCGGCGGGAACAGGAACGCACTTGAGCGTCAGCCACCCGATGTCGAGCCAGATTAGGGCACACCCGCGACCGCCTCGGGAGCGCGGCGTCTTCTGCAACCGCACGCTGAACCTGCGTGCCATCCGGGCAGTCGGCTACGACATGGACTACACGCTCATCCACTACCGGATCGAGGAGTGGGAGCGCCGCGCGTACGAGCATCTCAGGCACAAGCTCCTGGCTCTTGGGTGGCCGCTCGCCCACCTCGAGTTCGATCCGCAACTGGTCATCCGCGGACTCATCTTGGACCTGGAGCGTGGCAACATTCTCAAGGCCAACCGCTTCGGCTACGTGAAACGGGCCTATCACGGCACCCGCCCGCTGCCGTTCGAGAAGTTTCGCCAGATCTACTCGCGCGAGATGGTGAGTCTGGGAGACGAGCGCTATGTGTTCCTGAACACGCTGTTCTCTTTGTCGGAGGCCTGCATGTACGCGCAGCTGGTGGAACTGCTGGACGCGGGCGAGTTGCAGGGTGCGTTGGGATACGGGGATTTGTACCGGCTGGTCCGCACCTCCATTGACGAAGCGCACATGGAAGGCGAGCTCAAGGCCGAGATCACCGCCGATCCCGACCGCTTCGTAGAGCGTGATCCGGAGCTCCCCCTCGCGCTCCTGGACCAGCGCCACGCCGGAAAGAAGCTCCTGCTCATCACCAACTCGGAGTGGGATTACACCAGGGCGATGATGAGCTATGCATTCGACCAGTTTCTCCCAGCCGACACACAGTGGCGCGACCTGTTCGACTTGGTCTTGGTATCAGCTCGTAAGCCGAGCTTCTTCTGGGAACGGGGCCCAGTGTTCGACGTGGCGAACGAGACGGGGCTGCTTACCCCTTCACCCAAAGGGATCCTCCACAGCGGCATCTACTGGGGCGGCCACGCAGGCATGGTCGAAGAGTACCTTGGCCTATCGGGAGACGAGATCCTCTACGTAGGTGACCACATCTACACCGACGTGCACGTCTCAAAGAATGTCTTCCGCTGGCGCACCGCCCTCGTGCTGCGGGAGCTCGAGTCGGACCTGGGGGCGGCTGAAGTCTTCGAAGAGCACTATGATCGGTTGGCAGAACTCATGCAGCAGAAGGAGGAGCTGGAGTTCCAACACTCCCAGGTGCGGGTCGAACTTCAGCGCCGGCGCGGCAAGTACGGACCGGCACCGCAGGCGTCGGGGCGGTCACTGGACAAGCGCCTCACGGCCCTGCGGGACGATCTACAGGCCCTTGATGAAGAGATCGCTCCGCTGGCAGTGGCGGCGGGGAAGTTGAGTAACTCGCGCTGGGGGCTCCTCATGCGGGCTGGGAACGACAAGAGTCTCCTGGCACGGCAGGTGGAGCGCTACGCCGACATCTACACCTCGCGGGTGTCCAACTTCCTGTACGAGACGCCGTTCGCCTACTTCCGGTCGCCGCGGGGGCCGCTGCCCCATGATCCAGAGCTCGCCGCGGGCGCGGCAGAGGAGGAGCAGAGCTAGGGCCAGCCCCGTCGGCCATTCCACCATGCACTACGGCTGGCTGTCGTTGGTCCCTCCGCTCTTGGCAATCTGCTTGGCTCTTGTGACCCGAGAGGCCGTCTTCAGCCTGGCGGTCGCCTGTCTGGCCGGGGTCCTCCTGATGGGTCAGGGATTGATCGGCTTCCCCGAGCTGCTAGCCACCGCCCTGGGAAACAGGGACTTCATGTGGATCTGCCTGGTAGAGATCTGCATCGGGATCCTGGTGGTGTTCTACCAGCGCTCAGGGGCGGTCGGCATGTTTGCACAGCGGGTCACTCGGCTCACGAGGACGCGCGAACACACCCAGACGCTGGGATGGTGCCTGGGCCTGTTCATCTTCTTCAGCGACTACTTCAGCCCCCTCTTCGTGGGACCTGTCATGCGCGATCTCACGGATCGCGCCCGGATCTCTCGGGAAAAGCTCGCCTATATCTGTGACTCGACCTCTGCGCCCGTGAGCGTCCTGGCTCCGATCACGGGCTGGGCCGTGTTCATGACCGGACTTGTCATCGCCATCGGCCCCGTGCGCAACCAGGCCGAGGCGATGTCGCTCTTCATCAAGTCGATCCCGTTCAATTTCTACGCCATCCTCTCGGTAATGATGGTTGTGCTGGTCGGCGCGTTGGTGGCTGCTGCGGGCTACGGCATTCTGGGAGCACTCTAGAGAGAGCCGCGAAGAACGCGGCTCCAGCCTACAAGGAGGCCAGACGGTGAGCGAGTTTCTCGTGTTGGGAGCCGGAAAGATGGGGAGCGTGCTGGCGCGAGCGCTGCTCGACCGCGAACCGGGACACCGGGTCACGCTGGTTGATCGGGACCCTGCACAGCTCGAACGAGCAGCGGCACTCGCTTCCGGCGACAGAGTTGCCAGCCTGCGCGTGGACCTCAGGGACGGCCCGGCTTGCCAAGAGGCATTTCGCGCCAAAGACGTGGCCATAGCCGCGCTCCCCCACGCCTACAGCATTATGGCGCTCGAAATGGCGGTGCGCTGTGGCGTGCACTTCGTGGACCTAGTGGGGGAAGATCCGGCGGCCCGGCAAGTGCATGATGCTAGAGCGACACAGAGGGGGATAACCCTCTTGTCCGGCATAGGCGTGGCTCCAGGCATCAGCAACGCGTGTGTCGGAAGGGCCGTCGGCTTGCTGGACCAAACGGATACCGCCGTCATCTACGTGGGTGGTAATCCCATGCGACCGGAGCCCCCCTTGAACTACAAAGTCGTGTTCGCGATCGAGAGCGTCCTCGACGCGTACGACCGGACGGTATCGATCCTCGAGAACGGCCGACTAGTGCAAGTCTCACCTCTGTCGGGGCTCGAGCCCATAGGGTTCGCCCCGCCGTATGACGAGATGGAATGCTTCTACACCGACGGTTTGCATTCCCTGCTCCACACTATGCAAGGACGAGTCACAGGTCTCCTGGCAGAGAAGACTGTGCGCTACAAAGGACACGCAGACGGCATCGAGACACTGAAAGCGTGCGGCCTGTTCTCACAACAGCCCCTCAGGATCGATGGACAGGAGGTAGTTCCCCGCAGACTACTGGCACACGTGTTGGAGTCCCGAATGCAGTTGGGTGAGGAGGGTGACGTCACCCTGCTACGGGTGGTGGTGAAGGGCAGGAAACAAGGAAAGCCAGAAACTCATGTATTCGAGATGGTGGATCACTTCGATCCCGAGAAACGTGTCACCTCGATGGCCAGAACCACCGCGTTCCCCGCCGCGATTACCGCCCAGATGATCACGGCTGGCACGATCTCGCAGCGAGGCAGTGTCTTCCCGGAGACGGTCTTCGCCGGCGACCTGTTCGACCCACTGATGGCGGCGTTGCGGGAGTACGGCGTGGTAGTGAGCCACAGGGTGATTCCGGGAGGATAGGCGATGGAGGGCACATGGCCTACTACGCCCCGACAGCGACGCGCCGCAGTGGAGCGCAACTTGACTCCAGCAAACCTGCGGCGCGATCTGCGGTCCGGGCTTGAAAGCCCGGCTCGGCGGCGCTGTCGCGCCGACGCGCCGTGAACGGCGCTCGCTAGTCCTACGTGCTTCAGCACGAGTCCGCCGAAAGGCGCCGAGCCGGCGCTTCAGCGCCGGACCCTTCTCGCGGCGCCCCGGTATGCCTGCGCAAGTTCGGTTGCGGTTCCCTACTTCACACGCCGAGCAGCGCCCGGGGGTGGTTCAGGACCAGCAGCGCCAACGCCACGCCGGCGACGCCTACCAGCAGCGCCACGTCCGCGGTCAGGAACCACAAGATCGCTCCGAGGAGCGCGGCGCCTTCGGCGAGGGCCCAAATGATGACCGCCTGAGCCAGGTGGGCGCGCCACCACTCCGCCTCATCTCCAGCGGGCTCGAACGGCGCCATCCGATGGCGCACCACTCGAATGAGAATGGCCGCAAAGACGAGTTCTGCGAGGGCGACGATTCGGAACACCAGAACCAGGTCGCGATACGGCTCCTGCTCGATAGCCTGCCGCAGGAATACGAACACCACGATGATCAGCACGACGCCCGTGACCATCGCCCCGTGAATCAATGTGGCCGTGCGCCTGGTGAACTGTAGCAGAACCGGCTGCGTCATCGCGGCGTGCCGCAGCCTCCTCGCCTAGGGTAGTGGTCCGCCGACCACCCGCTTCGCCAACTGGCCCGCCGCCAGCATGGCACCGGGCTCCACCCCGTTGAGCAGCGCCAGGGTCTCCACAGGCACCCGGGAGGGGTAGCGCGCAGCGAACTGCTGGAGAGTCATGGTCTGGTCCAGGGTCACGATCTCCAACCGCAGCGGCTGCACGCTGAGCGCAGTCCGATCGGTCAGTCGGTCAAAGCTGTTGAACGAAACCTCGACGGCACCCCGATATGCACCCCACTGCTCCTGGCGCGCGAACGCCAGCAGCTGATACAGGTTCCCGTTGTACGACACGTACGTGACGAGGCCGCGCAGGACACCCTGCTCGGTCGACGCCCGGAATCCGGCGCTCGCCGCCTGGTGCCCGTTGACGTCGCCAACTCGCACCGGCCCACCGCTCACGCCCTCCTGAGCCAGGAACGCCCGAGCGGCACTGGCCGGAGCCGGATGGTCGGACAGGGTCAACTGCATGATGGCGTCTTCCCTCGGGCTCTGGGCTAGCACCGCCTGCTTCTGATTGACGGTCTTCCAACCACGAGGAAACTCGAGCCGAAATCGCAGATCGGGATGGAGGAAGGCCTGTTCGCGGAAGAACCCCTCACGGGGATTGACCCCGTACGTCATGCCGTCGAGCCGGCGCAAGTACTCCCTGCGGTTCACCGTCGTCCCTGAGGTCCGCGAAAGGGAGTCGACTCGCTGCTCGATGCGCTCCCTTCGGTCGGCAGGATCCGGGTGTGTCGACAGCCAGCCTGGCAGCCGGCCACCACCAGCTGCCGCGCTCACCCGACCCAGCATGTCGTACAGTCTGGGCATTTCACGGGGATCGTAGCCGGCCCGCGTCATGTAGCGCAGTCCCAAATCGTCCGCCTGTCGCTCGTGGTCGCGGCTGAACTTGAGGAACAGGAGCCCGAGGCCCGCGCTGGCGAGTCCGGCGAAGTCTTCCAGCTCTGGGGCCAGGAGCACTCCAGCCACGAGGCCCACTTGAGCGAGCTGCTGCTTGCTGAGCTGCTGCGCCGAGTGGCGAGCCGTGACGTGACCGATCTCATGACCCATCACCGCGGCGAGTTCGGCCTCGGAATTGAGGTGCGCCATGATCCCGCGGGTCACGTAGTTGAACCCGCCGGGAAGGGCAAACGCATTGACCGTGGGGTCATCCAGCACCCGGAAGGTCCAGGGAAGATCGGGGCGCTCCGAGCCGGCGGCCAGTCGCTCGCCAAGCCCTCGGACGTACTGAGCGGTCGACGAATCGGGGTGGAGCCCGAACTGGGCGATGATCTGGGGGTCCGCTTCGCGACCCATGCGGATTTCCTGACCCTCGCTCACCAGCATGAGCTGGCGCGCACCGGTGGCAGGGTTGGTGGCGCAGGAACTCAGTACTAGGAGCGCGAGGGACAGCGGCGGGATGAGTTTCGGCGTCTTCATGCCGTATAAGATGCTGCAGAGGGGAGAGATGGAAAGGGCAGTGCGGGGGGTGCGGCGTGAGGGGTGATGAGTGTGATTGTCGCGATGACTGCCGGACCGCCAGACCGCCCGGGGTGCGTGTGGGTCGGACTGCCTGGGGGAGCGGGGAGAGGGGAGCCGGACGCTCCGGCGGCGAGCGCCGCCCGCCCGACCGCCCGGCCGCCCGTCAGGGCTTAGTCAGCAGTTCCTCGAACAGCGCGAGCGCCCGGGGATCGTGACTCTGGCCGAGCCAGAAGATCGCCTGCTTGCGAAGCCGGGGATTCGTGTTGGTCCGAGCGATGCGAATGAGAATCGGAACGCCCTGGTCATCCCGCAACTGCGAGAGGGCGAAGATCGCGCTCTTTCGGACTTCGAAGTCTCCCGACTCGTCCACCGCCAGGTCCTCGAGGCCCTCCGCAGTGGCCTCGCCGGCGGCCTGAGCAACCCAGAACACGGCGCTCTTCCGCGTCCCCTGAGGGCGATCCTCGTTCTTGGCGATGTCTAGAAGCTGCGGCCAGACTACGGCGCTGTCGGCCAGCGTCGCCGGGAGAATCGCTTCCTTGCTAGGCCGTCCCTCGAGTCGCGCCGCGAGGGAAAGCAGGTACTCGGCGGCCTCGGGCGCAGGCACAGAGCCCAGGTCGGTCGCGTCCCGACGAGGCCGCCACCGCCCGCCCACGTAGGTGTCGATGTCTACGATCGTCCCACCCTCGACGTCGATCGCCACGCGAACCGGTCCCGGCTCGCACCAACTCTCCCAATCGGACGTGCTTCGATGCGTGGAGATGTTTCGCCCGTTGCCACACACCCCTTCCCGGGCGGTGAAGCTCATCCGGACCTGACCGTCTCCCGCTGCCCGCACCCGCTCGGCGATGGATTGGCCATCCAGCGGAGCGGCAAGCACTGTGAGCGCGGCGGTCACGCCTCCAATGGCCGCGCCCCAACGAACCAGCCGCCGGGACAATGCCGTCATGCCGTAATGCCGTCGTGCCGTACTCATCGGTTGATAATCTCCAGCAAGAAGTCCGTCACGCGCGGATCCTTGGACTGGCCAAGCCAGAAGATCGCTCTGCGGCGCAGGTCGGGATCTGACTCGGTCCGCGCGATCTGCATCAACTCGTCAACCGCTTCCGACTCGTGTCGCTGCGAAAGGGCAAAGATGACCTGCTTCTTCAACTCGGGCTCCGCCATGTCGTCATACACAGCCCTGAGTCCCGCCACCATGAATTCTTCTCGCTGCGCGGCCCAGAATATGGCCTTCTTGCGAAGCCCCGCCGACTCGTTTGGGTTGCGGGCCAGATCCAGCAGCCAATCCGTACCTCCGACCGCAGCGCTCTGGGACGCAGAGAAGATGATCTTCTCTTTGAGGCGCTCACTCTCAAGGCGACCGTACAGCTCCCGCAGGTACTCCTGATCTTCAGAGGACCCGCGGTTGCCAAGCCAGAAGATCGCCTTCTCCCGCAGCTCCTCCGGCGCAGCGACGCGCTCTACAAAATCTCGGAGGATGCCGTCTGCACGGGGACTTTCGTGCTGAGCGAGGGCGAAGATGGCGCGCTCCTGCACGGCACGGTCCTCTGACTGGAGCAAGATCGAATCAAGCGCCGCCACCGCTTCCTCGCCCGACACCTGCGACAGCCAGAAGATCGCCTGGCGTCGCACGTCCGATTCGGGATCGGTGCGGGCCACACGGAGCAGGAGATCCACCGTCTCGTCCGAGTGCTGCTGTGCCACCACGAACACGGCCTTGCGGCGCAGCCGCGCCGAGCATCTATCGCGTCGGTCCAACACCTGACGCAACAGAGGCATCGCTCGCTCGGCGTCCATCTGGAGCAATGCGTTCAGGGCCGCGACGCGAAGCTCCATGTCCTCGCAGGTGGTATCCTGCACCGTGATACCCCACACGGACGCGGGCACATCCGTCCGGGCCGCCGTGGTAACGGCGATACCCGCCACGACGGCGACCACGGGGAACAGCCGCATGATGAATGCCCTCATGGTCTGCATTCGGGTGCTCCTTCGTTGATGAGCTCGAGGAGGAAGTCCGCCACTCGGCTATCCTTCGACTGACCGAGCCAGAAGACCGCCTTCTTTCTCAGCTCGCAATCCGGGTCGGCCCGGGCGATGTCCATGAGCTTGTCCACCGCCTCACGCTCCCTGCGTTGCGAGTACACGAAGACGAGCTGCTCTCGCATCTCCCGGTCATCCATACTGTCGTACAGCCGTACCAGGTCGGCGATCGGCACGCGACCACTCTGCCCTGCCCAGAACAGCGCCTTCTTGCGCATCTCCATGGACTCATCGGGATTCAAGGCTAGGTCCATCAGCCAGCGCCGGTTCTCCTCGCTCCTGTGCTGCGCCAGGGCGAAGATCACCCGCTCCCGAAGCTCATCGCCTCTCAGCCTCTGGTACAGGCGCCGCAGGAACGCCTGATTCTCGCCGGATCGGCTCTGGCCCAGCCAGAAGATGGCGTTCTCCTGCAGATCCTCGGGCACGTCATCGCGTTCCACATACTGACGCAGCGCACGGGCCGCCCGCTCGCTCCGGTGCTGCGCCAGGGCGAAGATGGCCTTCTCCTGCACCGTCCGGTCGGTGGAGTGAAGCAGCACGGAGTCCAGCGCAGCAACCGCCTGTTCGCCGGGCACCTGTGACAGCCAGAACACCGCCTGAGCGCGGACCTCCTCGTCAGGATCGTTGCGCACCGCGTCGAGCAGGATCTGCGCGGTCTCTGACGTGCGCTTCTGCGACAGCAGGAAGACAGCCTTCCTCCGAAGTGTGACTGAGCCCGGATCCCTTCGCTCGAGGACCTCACGGAGGATCGGCACAGCGCTCTCAGCGTCCATCTGGAGGAGCGCATTGAGCGCGGCGACGCGGATATCGTCCTCCTCCTCCTGCACGGCGATACCCCGTCGCTCGCGCTGCCGCTCCTCCGCCGCTCGCTCCCTTGCCTCCGCCCGCTCTGCCGCCGCTCTCGCTCTCTCCGTGACCCGCTGGGCCGCCTCGGCGTCGCCACGCCTGGCGAGCTCGCCCCGAATGCGGGTGGCCAGCACTTCGGCTTCGCTGCGTGTCTCGGCCTCCTCGTATCGCCCCGCCTGTTGATCCAGCAGCGCCAACGCCGACCTCAGGTCGCCCGTCGAGCCCTCGCGATACAGCGCGAACGCCTCCCAGTAGTAGGAATCCGGCACGTGGGCCGAGCGCGGATAGCGCCGGCGGATCTGGCGGAAGAGATCGGCAGCCCGGCGGTAGTTCCCGCGATTGAGCTCTCGTCGGCCTAGGTTGTAGAGGGAGTCCGCCGGCTCCTGCACCTCACCAGCAGGCGCCGAGAGACCGTCGAGCCCCCAGAGCTCCACACCCGCGGCTGAGACGCTCCCTAGTGCGCTGAGGCTCCCGAGTTCACTGAGTCCCTGCAATCCACCGAGACCCTGGAGCCCGCTGAGTCCCCGAAGCCCTCGCAGGGCGCTCATACTCCGCATGGCGCTGAGCCCTTCCAGGGCGGAGAGCCCTCGGAGCCCCGCCAGTCCCTCCAGAGCGGAACTCAGATCAGGCCAGTCCGACGCCCTGCTCCGCAGTGTGTCTTCCTGCCCCGCTGCGGCTAAGGGGCCCGCCACCTGAAGGACCACCGCCAGGGTCATCGCCGTAAAAATCCGCTTGCTGAGCATCAGAGTACTCCTTGTACGCCCGTCAGCGACGGCTGGGCGCCAACCGCCGAGTGTAGCCTGAGCAGGACGCTCCGCTGTTCTATGCTACGATCAATGATCTCCAACTCCTCAGGTGCGCGCCGGCTCGAGAACAGCGCGATCTGCGCCAACACGAGCTCCACGTCCTCGAGCAACGAGCGCAGTGCCTGGTCCTCGGACACCGGTGAATCCAGTAGCAGACGGGTAGTGGACAGCAGCTCCCGGGCAGCACCGCCGCTCTGGGCCACAGGCCGGCCCAGTCGGGCGTCCACCCTGAAGCCCGTGAGCAACGTCTCCACCTGACCCAAGTGCTGCGCGGTCACCCACTGGAAGGCTGCCTCGGCGCCGGCGGCCCCACCGTTTTCGGCCACCGCGCCCGCTTCCCCCGCGACATCACCCCGCATAGACAGCCGCCCGACACCGATACCGATGACAAGCGCCGCCGCGATGCCTACACCCCACCGCACCGACGGCGCAGCCAAGACGCGATGGAGCCACTGCGGCCTCGGCCGCTCCCGCCGCTCTCGCCGAATCGCCTGAATCGCCCGCCAGATTTCCTCTCGAGGTGCCTCCGGCGGCCGATTGTAGTCCTGTGCGGCGTCCCGTAGGAATTGCTGAAATCGTTCCTCAGTCATGACGCCCACTCCCCTGCAAACTCCGCGAGGGATTCCCGTAGCCTCGCGCGGGCCCGTGATAGCTGCGCCTTCGACGTACCCACCTGCACACCCATGGCAGCACCGATTTCCTCGTGCGTGTATCCCTCGACGTCGTGCATCACAAAAACCATCCGGTACTTGACCGGCAGCGCCTCGATGGCGCGCTCCAGCTTCTCCCTCAGATCAGGTTGGGTGGGATGGGGATTGCCGCCCGTGGGTTCCGCAGCTTCCAATGCCACTTCACGGCGGCGGAATCGCTTGACCTTGCGCAGGCCGTTGAGCACCACCGTTACGGCTACGGAACGAAGCCAAGTACTCAAGGCTGCCGCTCCCCGGAACTGGTCGATCCGGTCGAACACCCGTATGAACGTCTCTTGCGTGAAGTCTCGGGCCAGGTCGTCGTCGCCCGTCATCCGGTAGGCCAATCGGTAGACCCGATCGACGTGCTGGTCGTACAGCGCGCGCTCCGCTTGGGCGTCTCCGGCCCGGACTCTCGCTACCAGTTCCTTGTCGTCCACCCAACCCTCGAGCTCATGGGTTGTTGCTATCCTAGAGACACAACCTGCAACGAAAGGGTTGCGGGGGGGAGGGGGCGGGCGGGGGCGGGGAGCGGGACGGTCTGCGGGCCGGGAAAGCCCGGGGCCGGGGGGGCGAAAAAGTGAGGGGTGAGGAGTGAGGGGTGAGGAGTGGGGAGTTGGATCGTCGGGATGACCGCCGAACCGCCGGACCGCCAGACCTAGGCCTGGAGGCCCGCCAGCACCCCCCGAATCAGGGTTTCCAGGTCGCTCGCCAGCTGCTTGCCCGCGGCCAGGACCTCCTCGTGGGACAGCCGTCTGGGCATTGCGGCCGATGGCTGGTGGCTGTGGGCTGACGGCTCGCCAGGCAGCCCTGCCGCCACGTTGGTGATGCTGGAGATGCCCAGCACCCGCAAGCCGCGAGCCCGGGCTGCCAGCACCTCGGGCACGGTGGACATCCCCACGGCGTCGGCGCCGAGCCGCTGGAGCATCCGGATCTCCGCCGGGGTCTCATAGCTCGGGCCGAGCACCGCCGCGTACACCCCCTCTTCCAGGGCGATGCCCTTAGCACGGGCGGTCTCCAGAGCCAGGGTCCGCAGCCCGGGGTCGTAGGGGCACGCCATGTCGGGGAACCGCTCCTCGCCTTGCAGCACCGGCCCAATGAGGGGATTGTGCCACATCAAATTGATGTGGTCGGCGACCAGCATGAGCACGGGCGGCCGGAAGCCGGGTCTGAGGCCGCCGGCCGCATTCGTCACAATTAGCACCTCAGCTCCGAGTTCGGCGAAGACCCGCACCGGCAGG
>WVYX01000193.1:367-11989 GCA_011772755.1 Gemmatimonadales bacterium | reverse complement strand
AGCACTGGATGCGCCGGGCGGGCCTGTATGTCACCGCCGATCAGCAGTTGGGTCAGCTCCAGATGCGTCTCTGGCGCACCGCTCGAGTGATCATCGATCCGTCCCTCCACATTGGGCGTATGAGCTACGAGGACGCAGTGAGCTTCTTCGTGGAGGAGGTGGGGCTCACCCGCTCAGCCGCCGAGGCCGAGGTCAACCGCTACACCACGTGGCCCACTCAGGCGCCGAGCTACATCATCGGCTGGTTGGAGATCGAGAAGCTCAAGGCCGAACTCCAGGCCGAACTGGGTGACGGCTTCGACGAGAAGACGTTCCACGAGACGTTGCTGTCGCAGGGCAGTCTGCCCCTGGCGTTGATGCGGAGGGTGGTGCGGGAGGAGATGGTCGGAGGGAAGGGCGGAACGACGGAAGGGCGGTAGGGGGACCCCGGGCTCACCGGTTGCCGACCACGCCCCGTCTGGTGAACCCCGGGCTTGGGCCCGGGGTCAGACGGGGTGCGAGCACGGCGTCATCGGGTCGAGGCTGACCCCACGCGGGAGCGTGGGGTTCCCCGGGCAGGCAATCCGAACGCGGCAGTGGGGTTCATCCCAGTGGCGGTCATCCCCACAAACAGGAACGGGCGCCGGCCTGAACTCAAGCCAGTCGCCCGTTCGATCTATGTACAAGCCGGCACAACCGCCGGCTCTAGGGTGGGAGGCGTATTTGGCTTATCGCCCTCCCGCGGCCCGCAGCCGCACGATGCCTGGTGTGGCACCGAGCTGCCCCGTCTGTGCGTCCTGTGTTACGCGCACCTTTCGCAGCGAGACAATGTCGCCAGGCGCCACGTCTGCCAGCGCCCGATCGAGGTCAGCGCGGTTGCGCACGCGTTGGCCGTTGACGTGGGTGATGATGTCCATCATTCCGCTGCGTGGGGCTGCTTTGGTGAGCGCACCCTCCCGCAACCACTCCCGGGCAGGGCCATCCGGGTCGATGTCCGTGATGACCAGTCCCCGGTTCTCGTTGCCGACCCGCGATACCATCTGCTGGGGCAGGGGCTCCACAGCGACACCCAGCTTCGGCTCGAACTCCGGCGATTCGTCTTCGTCCCGTCGTCGCTCGGCAGAGGCCATCTGCGGTTGCTCGTCGGTTGCGGCTTCAGCCAGGCGGACCGGAATCGTGCGGCGCTCGCCTCCCTCACGGAGCACGGTCACGTTGATACGGTCTCCTGGCCGCTTGAATCCGACGAGGCGCTGGAGCTGTGCCACGTAGGCAACCTGCTCCCCGTCCACTTCCACAACCAGGTCACCAGCCATGAGCCCAGCTCGCCTGGCCGGACTGTCGTCTGTGCTGAAGTTCTCGATCACGACGCCCCGAATGGCGTCGAGGCCCACGAGCTCGGCATCTTCGGGCCTAGCTTCTCGTATTCCGACACCCAGCGCGGCGCGGGTTACCTTGCCGTGCTCAATGAGCTGATCGATCACGAGCCGGGCGAGATTGATGGGTATCGCGAAGCCGTAGCCCTGGTAGAAGCCAGTCTGACTGGCGATGGCCGAGTTGATGCCAACCACCTGGCCCCGAGTGTTTACCAGCGGCCCGCCCGAGTTGCCGGGGTTGATGGCTGCGTCGGTCTGAATGAAATCCTGGATACCCCACCGCGATCTGATCAGTCCGCCGAGCCGGCGCGCACGACCGCTCACGATGCCGGCGGTCACTGTGAACGAGAAGGCCTCGTCCAGAGGAGTGCCGACGGCCAGCACCCACTCACCGGCCTGCAAGGAGTCCGAGTCACCGAAGGAGACGGTTGACAGGCTGTTGGTCTCGATCTTGACGACCGCGACGTCGGTCAGGGGATCGCGGCCGACGGCCTGGGCCGGAAATTCCCGGTTGTCGAACAGGGTGACGACGAACCGGTCAAAGCCCTCGACGACGTGGTTGTTGGTCACGATGTAGCCGTCGGGCGAGATGATGAACCCGCTCCCCTGCCCCTGCCGCGGCTGAGGCCGGATCTGGTCAGGCACGCGCCAGTCCTCAAAGAACCGGTCAAACGGCGGCGGCAGCTCCGGGTGGGTGGTCTGGGTCTGCGGCCGCTGCCGGGACTCCGCCTGGATAAACACGACCGTCGGCTGTACGGCGGCAGCCACCTGCACGAAGGCATTGCCCAGGTCCTCCACCGGCTGGGCCGCCACGACCGGCGCCGGTCGATTCACCAGCGTTGCTGGCGTCACCGTCGGCGGCTGCGCCAATGAGCGGCTCGGGAAATCCACTACGGAAATGAACCCCACTGCCAGAGCGAGGGTGATTCCCACTAGCGTACCGAACTTGATCCATTCTCGCGTGCGTGACATCTGCTCAACTCACCTCGACAAACAGGTTCGCCTGCTGCTCTAGTAACCCCCCACCGGGGCGGGAGTTTCCGCGTCCCGGGGTGGGGGTACCGCCCTGATGGGCGGCCTCGGCCAAGAACTGCGTCTTCAAGACGCTTGGCTCACCCCCACGTCCCTACGACGCTCGTGCCCCTGCGGTTTTAGGACTGCTATTCGTCTACGATCTCATAGTCGGCTTCGACTACGTCCTCCTTCTCCTTCTTGCCCTCTTCGGCGCCGCCCGGCTCGCCGGCTCGTGCTTCGGCGCCCGAGGGCTCAGATGCCTGCTGGGCCTGGGCCGCCTGATACAACGACGCGCCCGCCGCAGAGTAGGCCTGAGACAGCTCCTCCAGGGCCGCCTTGATCTCGGACGTATCTCCGGAGCGGAGCGCCTTCTTCGCGCCGTCCAGCGCACCGTTCAGCCGGTCCTTCTGCTCGCTGGCAAGCTGGTCGGCCCATTCCTTCATGTTCTTCTCCACCTCGTAGACCATGGCATCCAGCCGGTTGCGCTGATCGACCTCTTCACGGCGCGCCTTGTCCTCGGCGGCATGGGACTCGGCGTCCTTCACCATGCGGTCGATCTCGCCGTCGGACAGCCCGCTGGAAGCCTCGATCCGGATCTTCTGCTCTTTGCCGGTGGCCTTGTCCTTGGCGGACACATGCAGGATGCCGTTGGCGTCGATGTCAAACGTGACCTCGATCTGCGGCATGCCCCGGGGTGCGGGCGGGATCCCCGTGAGCTGGAACCGGCCGATCGTCCGGTTGTCGATGGCCATCTCCCGCTCACCCTGGAGCACGTGGATCTCCACCGTCGTCTGGTTGTCCTCGGCCGTGGAGAAGATCTCCGACTTCTTGGTCGGTATGGTCGTATTCCGGGAGATGAGCACGGTGGTGACGCCGCCTAGCGTCTCGATCCCCAGCGACAGGGGTGTCACGTCGAGCAGCAGGATGTCCTTTACCTCGCCCGCGAGCACCCCGCCCTGAATGGCGGCGCCGATCCCCACCACCTCGTCCGGGTTCACGCCCCTGTGAGGATCCTTCCCGAAGAAGTCCTTGACCAGGTCCTGGACCTTGGGGATCCGGGTGGAGCCCCCCACGAGGATCACCTCGTCTATCTCGGAGGGCTGCATCCCCGCGTCGGCCAGGGCCTTCTTCATCGGCTCCATCAGGCGCTGGAACAGGTCATCCACCAGCTGCTCGAACTTGGCCCGCGTGAGCGTCACGTTCAGGTGCTTCGGGCCGGCCTGGTCCGCCGTGATGAAGGGCAGGTTGATCTCAGTCTGTGCCGTGCTGGACAGCTCCATCTTGGCCTTCTCGGCGGCCTCCTTGAGGCGCTGCAGCGCCATGGGGTCCTTCGAGAGGTCGATGCCCTGGTCCTTCTTGAACTCGGCGACCAGCCAGTCGATGACGCGCTGGTCCAGGTCGTCGCCGCCCAGGTGCGTGTCGCCGTTGGTGGCCTTGACCTCGAAGACGCCCTCCGCCAGCTCCAGAATCGAGATGTCGTAGGTTCCGCCGCCGAAGTCGAACACGGCGATCTTCTCCTCCTTCTTCTTCTCCAGCCCGTAGGCCAGTGAGGCTGCCGTGGGCTCGTTGATGATGCGGAGCACCTCCAGCCCCGCGATCTTTCCGGCATCCTTCGTCGCTTGGCGCTGCGAGTCGTTGAAGTACGCGGGCACCGTGATGACCGCCTTCTCGACCGGGTGGCCGAGGTAGTCCTCGGCAGTCTGCCGCATCTTCTGGAGGACCATTGCGGAGATCTCAGGCGGCGTGTAGCGCTTGTCCTTGATCTCCACCGAGGCGAGGTCGTTCTGTGCCGCTACCACCTTGAACGGAACCTCGGAGATCTCCGTCTGCACCTCATTGATCCGGCGCCCCATGAACCTCTTGATGGAAAACACGGTATTCTTCGGGTTGGTAATGGCCTGCCGCTTGGCGACCTGGCCAACAAGGCGTTCCCCGTCCTTGGTGAAGGCCACTACCGACGGCGTCGTGCGGCCTCCCTCGGAATTGGGGATTACGACGGGATCGCCGCCCTCCATGACCGCAACCACGGAGTTGGTCGTGCCTAGGTCGATCCCGATTACCTTCTCTGCCATTGGAGCTCTCCTCGCCGTAGGGTGTGGATGCGTACTCGGACCATAAGGTCGCCTGTGCAAGGCCCGTACCATGAAGATATGCCAAAGTGGCAGGGATTCAACAGCTGGTCACGGCCGCATATGTACTTTTTGGACATTGACTTAGATAGCGGGGAGTCCGGCTCGAGTGTTCCCCTATAAGGACGAGAACCCTACCATCCTGACGCCTGTCGTCACCGTTGGCGTGATCGTGGTGACGGGACTGGTATGGGTTCTGGTGCAGGGAGCGGGCTCACAACCTGCCCTGGCCCGGTCCGTATGCGAGCTGGGCCTCATCCCGGGGGAGCTGCTGGGTCGGGTGCCGGAGGGGACGCTGATTCCCATCGCGCCCCGCCTCGGGTGCGAGATCGGCGGCGACGGGGCGTGGCATACGGTTCTCAGCTCCATGTTCCTCCACGGTGGCTGGTTGCACTTCATCGGCAACATGTGGTTCCTGTGGATCTTCGGGAACAACGTCGAAGACTCCATGGGGCACGGGCGGTTTGTGGTGTTCTACCTGCTGTGTGGGGTCTTGGCGGCGGCTGCGCAGATCGTGGTTCAGCCGAGCTCACCGGTGCCCATGGTGGGAGCCTCCGGCGCGATCAGCGGCGTGATGGGTGCGTACCTCGTTCTCTATCCTCGTGTGCGGGTGCACATGTTGGTCTTCCTGGGGTTCTTTGTGACCACGATTGCCGTGCCGGCGTACTTCATGCTGCTCTACTGGGCGTTCCTCCAGCTCCTGGGGAGTCTTCCGACGATAGGTGGTGGCGGGGCGGAGGGTGGTGTGGCGTTCATGGCGCACCTGGGCGGCTTCGTGGCCGGCGCCGCGCTGATCAAGGCGTTCGCCAAACCGGAGCTGATCCAGGCGCATCGTCGGCGCAGGGTGGTGTTCAGGGATTTCAGCGGTGATCGGTGGGGGTACTGAGCCGCGCGCAACCTCCGCGCTGCTGCGGCAGTTTCTCCTCCCAACTCCGTCGCCCAGCGGCAGACTCACCCCCAAACCCTCACAGCCCGAGCGGCAGCCCCGCTTCCCGGGCACCTTACCCCGGCGGCAGCGGTGGCGGTGGGTCGCTCCCCTGCTGCACCTGCCGCCTCACGGAGCTTTGCCCCGCCGTTGCCCCGTTCTCACACGACCAGTTAACCTTTCCCGCCATGCCGCTCCGGGCGATGGTGGCAGGCGAAGTGAGCAAGCCAAGATTCTGGTGGTCCGAGACGAAGTCGAGATCGTGGAAGATCGCTGCTGCTGTGAACCCTGGGAAACGACTCGCGGGCGCCCGGACGGTCACTGACTCCAGCCGCATCGGGGAACTCGGTTGCACTGTTCGGAGTTGGGGTGGTGGTCCTGTCGGCTGGCTGGATCAACTGAACACGCTGTACGAGCCCAGCACTGACTGTGACACGTTTCAACTTCTTCTGTGTCGTGTTCAATGGGGAGCCAGGGGCCTGCCGCTCCAACCTTACGGCCGATGGGGATGACGACGTGCGCGTATGGGGCACGGCGAGTGATCCCAATGCTCTCACGTTCTACGGCAACTGACGCACTGCCACATCCAGGGGGAACGGTTTGATGCGCAACACGCTGTCGCGCTTGATAGCGGCGCTTGGGACAGGGGTCGGCCTTGCTCTTACTGCCGGCTCGGCTAGCGCTCAGGTGGAGATCACCTCGAAGGCTATGGAGATCAAGTTGACCGGCCGCGCGCACGCGCAGTGGAACACCAGCTCGGTCGACGCGGAGCCGGCCACGACATTCCTGCTCCGACGGGCCCGCATCGTCGCCGAAGTGAAGGTCAATGACTTCGTGTTCGGCAAGGTCGAGCCGGAGTACGGGCGGGGCAACGTGATCCTCCGAGATGCCTATGTGCGGCTGACATTCAGCCCGTTCTTCCGCTGGACGATCGGACAGTTCAAGCGGCCGTTCGACCAATTCCAGCTCCGGACCTCGACGCAGATTCTGATGATCGAGCGCGAGGGTCCGGTGCGCGGTGTCGATACGTGCGCTGGAGTCGGCAGCATCTGCGCCTTCAGTCGGTTCACCAGCCGGCTGGAATACTCCGAGCGCGACATCGGATTCATGTTCGACGGTCAACTCGGGTCGGCGCCGTTCCGGTACTATGCCTCAGTGATGAACGGCCGCGGCGACAACCACAGTGTGGACGAGAATGGCACGAAGTCCTACACGGGGCGGCTGGAATACGGCGTGGCAGGGCTCAGAGTCGGCGCCCACCTGGGCGTGCACGACTACCCCAATGACAGCACGGGTACCGACGAGTACGGAGTCGCGTTCGGCGGCGACGTGGACTGGGGTGAGTACGAGCAGATCGGCCTACATGTCAAGGCGGGCGTGGTCTATGGTGACAACTGGAGGAACCTCGCCACGCCGGATCCCAGCAAGTTCTTCGCGGCTCAGGCCGCTGCGACCTACAGGGTGCCGATCCGGGACAACCGGTTCCTCTACGCCGTAGGGCCGGTTGCGCGCGTGAGTTGGGGCGACCCGGACACGGACGTGGGCGATGATGATGGATGGCTGCTCACCGGCGGGGTCGCGTTCTTCTTTACAGGGCGCAACAAGCTTGCGTTGAACGTGGACATCTGGAGGCCGGCGGCGGGTGAGACCGAGTACTCGCTCAAGGCGCAGTCGTACATGCACTTCTGATCCTGCGGGTGCACAAGCAAGGGGTGGATGGCGGGGGCCGTGCTGGCCGCGCCGTCCCCCGTAGACTGTTCACACTCGCAGGGCACACTCCCCACGACGGCGCACCTGATAGAGATTTGCGTCGCCTCTCAAACACCAGCAGATTGCGGCACCAATGACCCGGCTCATGAGGGATCTGTTCGCTGCGGTTGCATTGATCGCGGCCAGTATCGGTTCTCTCTCCGCCCAGGACACCGTCCAGGTGGTTGTGGTGGCCACGACGGACATCCATGGCCGGGTGTACCACTGGGACTACGTCCGTGACGCAGAGGCGCCGTGGGGTCTCACGCGTGCGGCTACCATCGTTGACTCGCTGCGCCAGGCCTACCCGGGTCGTGTGCTAGTGGTAGACGCAGGCGACCTGATCCAGGGGAGCCCCTTCGCCACCTACTTCGCCACACAGCGACCCGCGAGCCCCCATCTGGTGATGGATGCGCTTAATGCCGTGGGCTACGACGTCGCCACCCCGGGTAACCACGACTTCGACTTCGGTCTGGAGGTGTTCGCCCTGGCCACGGCCTCCGCCGCGTTTCCCTTCGTCAGCGGGAACGTCTTCCGCCTGCCGCGGGACACGCTGGTCTTTCCAGGCTACGCCGTGGTGCACCGGGGAGTGCGCGTTGGGGTGACGGGTTTCACGACCCCCGGCACCATGGTGTGGAATCGAGGCCGGCTCGCCGATCGCGTCATGGTGAGGCGGATTGTGCCCCAGGCAGAAGGCGTGCTGCGGGACATGGATTCCGCCGGCGTGGATCTGCGCGTCGTCGTGATGCACAGCGGCATGGGCGAGCCGTCGTCATACGACACCACCGGCGTGGGCGCCGAGAACGTCGCCCCCTACCTGACGGCCCTGCCGGTCAAGCCGCATCTGGTGGTGGTGGGCCACACGCATCGGACGGTAAAGGATGTCACGATCGAAGGGGTGCACTTCATGCAGCCTCCGCCATGGGCCCGGGGGCTGGCGCTGGCGCATGTGTGGCTGGTGCAGCGGGACGGGCGGTATCGAGTCGTGAGGATCGAGGGAGAACGGATTCCCTTGGCAGGGGTCCCGCCCCACCCAGTGGTCACCCGGCGATTGGAGCAGCGCCACGCTTCGGTGCGGAACTGGGTGAATCTCCCCCTCGCCACGGTCGAGGGTGAGTGGAGTGCCCGGTTTGCCCGGGCGCAGGACACCCCCATCATCGACTTCATCAATGAGGTGCAGCGTCACCGAATCGATGCGGACCTCTCGGCCACCGCGGCGTTCGATCCCGCGGCCAGGTTCGGTCCCAACGAGGTCCGACTGCGGGATGTGGCCGGGGTCTATCCCTACGAGAACACGCTGATGGCCGTGAGAATCGACGGTAGCGCACTCGGGGCCTATCTGGAACGCTCCGCCGCTTATTTCCGCACGTTTCGCCCCGGCGAGCCCATCATCAACGAGACTATTCCGAGCTACGACTTCGACATGGTGAGCGGGGTGGAATACGTGATCGACTTGACGCGTCCCGTGGGCCAGCGTGTCCGCCAGCTTACGTATCAGGGCGAGCTGGTCCGGCCCAGCGACACCTTCACCCTCGCCCTCAACAGCTACCGCCAGCGCGGCGGTGGGGGATTCGAGATGCTCGCCGGTCTGCCGGTCGTTTACGATCGTGGCGAGGACATCAGAGACTTGATCGTCGAGTTCCTGCGCAGCGTGACCGTGGTCCGGAGTGACGAGTACTTCACTCCGTCGTGGCAGATCATTCCACCGGAGGCGGCGGAAGCCGTGCGAGCCGCGGTCGCTCGCCAGGGTCGAAGGTGA
Organism: Gemmatimonadales bacterium; assembly: GCA_011772755.1. Taxonomy (GTDB): domain Bacteria; phylum Gemmatimonadota; class Gemmatimonadetes; order Gemmatimonadales; family GWC2-71-9; genus WVYX01. The sequence continues at coordinate 3,061 of WVYX01000193.1, read as the reverse complement.
GCGGGTGGGTCACGGTGTTCGTCAACGAGCGGCCGACGCCGGTGCCGCCAGGCAGCACGATCCGCGACGCCGTTGCCGAGTTCGACCCGGAGCTGGGGGCGGCGGTCGCTGATGAATCCGCATACGTCACGGACGGGGTGGGTCGGCGTGTGAATCCAGCCGGCTCTGTCGCCCCGGGTACCATCATTCGAGTCGTGCGCGGGGCTGGACGCGGCCGTCGGGGTACGTCGACTCCATGACCCTCACCCGGGAACTGCTTGACAGCCTCCCCAAGGCAGAGCTGCACGTGCATCTCGACGGCTGTCTCCGTCCCACCACCATGCTGGAGCTCGCACAGGAGCAAGGCGTCACGCTTCCGGCAGAGACGCCCGAGGCCCTGGCGGACGCGATGTACGCCAACCAGGTGCGCGATCTGGAGGAGTACCTGCAGCTCTACCGGTTCCCCGTGTCGGTGATGCAGACGCGGAAGGCGATGGAACGTATCGCTTACGAGTTCGTCGTCGACTGCGCGGCGGACAATGTCCGGTATGTCGAAGCGCGCTACTGTCCGGCACTGCACACGCCGGCCCTCAGCTTGACGGAAGCTATCGAGGCGCCCCTGGCAGGTCTCAAGCGGGGCGAGGCGGAAACCGGCACCATCGCGCGCCTAATCGTAAGCGGGCTCCGCACGTTCCCACCGTCGGTAACCGATGATCTCGCCCGGGCCGCTGTGGACTACGGGAACGACGGGGTGGTGGCGTTCGATCTCGCCGGCTCCGAGCGGGGATACCCGGCAGCAAATCATGTGAGCGCATTTGAGTACGCCAATGGAAACGGTCTGGCCTGTACCTGTCACGCGGGTGAGGCCGCCGGGCCCGAATCCATTCACGAGGCTGTTCACATCTGTGGCGCGCAGCGGATCGGTCATGGCACCCGATTGTTCCAGGATCCCGATCTCGAGGAGCAGGTGCTCAAGCAAGGCATCCCGCTAGAGGTGTGCCTTTCCTCCAACCTCCACACCCGCGCGGTGTCGGACCTCGCGGAGCATCCGGCGCGTCGCTACCTGGACCTGGGTGGGACGGTCACCCTTAATACGGACAGCAGATTGATGGATCGCACCACCGTGAGCGCCGAGTATTGGCTGGCCCACAGGGAGCTTGGGCTCGACCGGGCAGAGCTGGATCGGGTAATCCTCAACTCCTGCGAGAGCGCCTTTCTGCCAGAGGCCGAGAAGGCCAGGCTGATCGCGATGGTGACCCGAGAGCTTCAGGAGATTCAATGACCGGCCTGTGGCTGATCCAGAATGCAGCCGAGCAGCTTGCACAAGCCAGGGAGGGACTCGACACGCCGTTCCCGGAACGGCTGATGGGCATCGTCGGCATGGCAGCGATGATTGCCGTTGCCTGGCTCATCTCCGCCAACCGCCAGAGGGTGAACTGGCGTCTGGTGGGGATGGGGGTGATGGTCCAGGTGTTCTTCGGGGTCCTCGTGCTCAAGACGGCCGTGGGGCGCGCGCTGTTCTCGGGCGCCAACCAGGTCTTCATTCGTCTGCTCGATTTCACTCGGGACGGCGCCTCCTTCATCTTCGGCAACCTCGTGAGTGACAATGTGCCCGTTGGCGTTCCCACGAGAACGCCGCCGGAGAGCTCGCCGGTGGAAGCGCTGGAGATGTGGGCGAACACCGGAGCGTCCTTCGCGTTCATGGTGCTACCCACCATCATCTTCTTCTCGTCGCTCATGTCGGTGCTCTACTACCTGGGCGTGATGCAGTGGGTCGTGCGGGGGATCGCGTGGGTGATGCAGCGTACCATGGGGACCTCCGGCGCCGAAACGCTCTCGGTGGCGGGCAACATCTTCGTTGGGCAGACCGAGTCGCCGCTCCTGATCAAGCCGTTCATAGGCACCATGACCTACTCGGAGCTGAACACAGTCATGGTTGGAGGCTTCGCCACTATTGCGGGCGGCGTCATGGCGGCCTACGTGGGCATGCTGTCTCCCTACTTCCCCGATATCGCCGGACATCTGCTGACGGCCAGCGTCATGAATGCCCCGGCGGCGCTCTTCATCTCGAAGATCCTCCAGCCGGAGGTGGGGGAACCGGTCACGCGAGGAAAGCTCGGGCTCAAGGTGGAGAGGAAGGAAGCGAACGTGATTGAGGCTGCGGCGGGCGGTGCAGCCCAGGGACTCCAACTCGCGCTCAACGTCGGCGCGATGCTGCTGGCGTTCATCGCCCTCATCAACCTCATCAACTACGGTGTGGGTGCATTCGGCGGACTCCTGGGCCAGCCCGAGCTGTCCCTGGAGATGATATTCGGCTGGGTCCTCTCTCCCTTGGCCTGGCTCATGGGTGTCCCCTGGGGGGATGCCGGAACGGTGGGGTCCCTCATCGGGATCAAGACAGTGGTGAACGAGTTCGTCGCGTACTTGCAGCTGGCAGGCATCCTCGATACGGCAACCCTGTCGCCGCGGGGCACGATCATCGCCACCTACGCGCTCTTGGGCTTTGCGAACTTCGCGTCCATCGCCATCCAGATCGGCGGCATTGGGGGGATCGCGCCGCCGCGTCGCGGCGATCTCTCCAAGCTGGGGATCAGGGCCATGATCGGTGGGAACCTGGCGGCGTTCATGTCCGCGAGTCTGGCCGGAATGCTGCTATGACGACGGTTTCTCTCCCATTGCTCCAGCCGGCTCGGGCGGCCTGGCGGTCGGGTGGTC
>WVYX01000193.1:0-353 GCA_011772755.1 Gemmatimonadales bacterium | reverse complement strand
TGGTCACGGGCCGACCGCCCGACCGCCTGACCGCCACCACTGACGCCCTGGCGGAGCGCCTGGGCGGGTTCCGCCCCCGGGTTGCCATCGTCCTCGGGTCGGGCCTCGGGGCACTCACGAAGGCGGTGCGGGCGCCCCAGCGTATTCCTTTTACCAGTCTCCCTGAGTTCCCGGAGACGGGCGTGCACGGCCACGCTGGGGAGCTGGTGGCAGGTGAGCTGGAGGGCGTGCCGGTCGTCCTGCAGAGCGGCCGGTTTCACCTGTACGAGGGGCACGCTCCCGGCATCGTCGCCCTGCCGGTGCGGGTCTTCGCGGAACTCGGAGCCGCGGTGCTAATTGTGACGAATGCGGCT